>JBEKZH010000150.1:0-4207 GCA_049510065.1 Bryobacteraceae bacterium | reverse complement strand
ACGGAGATCTCCAGCTTGTCTGTGAGGACGCCGGTGGCGCTGACGCCGCCGGTGATGGTGGTGTAGTCGAAGGCGCTGTTTGCGCCCGTCTTGTAGTTCCCCAGGCCGATGCTGTTGTTGGTATCGCCCGAGGCGGACACGGAGAAGTTCTGGCCGAGGTTGCTGCTGAAGGTCAGCGAGGTGGCCGTGCCACTCACGGAGATTCCGGCAGCCTTGAGGGTCGCGTTCGCGGTAACCTGATTGATCAGATCGGTCTGAGCAGTGGCATAGGTGAGGGCCGTGCTGCCCAGAGTGATGTTGACCGGACTAGCCAGTCCGCCGCCCGAGAAACGCACGATCGTTCCGACCAGGCTGTTGCTGCCCGTCGCGCCTTCGTTGACGGTGAGGGTCTGGGCCAGCGACTTGCCAGTGGTGGCCGGGGCAGTGGCGGTGCCTGGGGTGAGGCCAAGGTTGTTGGCCAGTGTCGAGGCGCCCACGGTGATGGAGGAGTTGGCATTGTCATTCGCCGAGGTGATGACGAGTTTGCCCGTTCCGTCCACTGCGGACGCAACTGCGTTGGCGGAGAAGGAAGAAATAGCGTTCAGAAGGCCCGCCACCGTACCGGCCGTAGCGGCCGTCACCGCCGTCCCGATGTGGAAGTTCATCGTCGGTCCGCCGTTGAACGATAGCGCGAGGTAGTCGTCGTTGGTGTTGGTTGTGGTGTAGCTGTTTCCCGCCGCCGTTCCGCTCATCACCGCCTTGGCGCCGAAATTGCCCATCAGCGCGTTGGACATCTGGTCGCCCGCCGAAACCTGGAAAGAGGTGCTGCTGGAGGAAAAGGTAAGCTGTGCGCGCCCTTGTGTGTCGGTGGAGACGGCCGCTGTGACGTTGGCGTTCTTGAACGCGGTCGCCGCCGGGGTGGTGGCGTTGCCCGCGTTCTGAAGCGCGTCGTTGATTGCGCCCACCAGCGTGTCCGCGTCGGTTACGGCGGAGAGGTTCACGTGAACCTGGATTCTGTCGGCGCCGCTGAAACCGGGGCCTGAAATGTAGAAGTCCGAATAGCCGCTGGCGCCGTTGGCGATGTCGGCCAGAATCCTGCTCACGCTCGTGTTGGCCGAACCCGGACCGATATCGGTGCCGGCCATGCCGCTCGCCTGCACTCCCCCGAGGCCGAGGCTCCTGGCGTCAATCGTCGACCGGCTCAGATCCAGCGAGATGGAGCCGTTCTCGATGGCGGCGGCGCCCGTAGTGCCCTTGCCTCCGCCCACGAATACCGACAGCGCTTTGGCGAACGTGCCGCCGGTGTTCAGGCCGATGGACTGCGCCTGGCGATTGATTTCGGTGAGCACGTTCTGGAACTCGCTGTTCAGAACATTGCGATCACCCGTGAACGTGCCCGTGGCGGATTCGGTGGCCAGCGTGCGGGCGCGGTCCAGCAGTTGCGAGATGTTGTTCATGCCGCCATCAATGATCTGCAACTGGCTCAGGCCGTTGTTCGCGTTCTGGATACCCTGTGTCAGCACGGCGACGTCGGAACGATAGCCGTTGGCGATGGCCAGCCCCGCGGCGTCGTCGCCGCTCTGCACGATGCGCAGACCCGAGGTCACCTCGTTAATGGTCTTGCTCTGGAAATCGCTGCTGGTGCGAAGGTAGTTCTGCGCCTGAAGAGACGCCACGTTCGTGTTTATGCTGAAAGCCACAATGGTCTCCTTGATGTGATGCGACTGCCGTACGCCGCCGTAAGCGCCCACGGAGCGGTGCGCGTTCCGGTTGCGGGCGGACCCGCCTCATCCAAATCGAACTGGCGCAGTTCCTTCCATTCCGACAGACCGCCGGCAGGGTCGATTCCCAGGATCGGTACCCTGGAAACGCTGTCGATTCGCCTTGTGTCGATCTGAACCATCCGCCTCCAACGATGCAAGCCTTGTGCCATGCCGCACGGCGGCGCCGGCGGCGTGCGCTACGATGGAGACACGGAACCGCAAATGGCGCAGAATCTCCGAGTTCTCATCACCGGAGGGGCCGGCTTCATCGGCTCCTGCTTCGTTCGGGGAAGTTCCGAAATGGAACGTTTTTCCCGAATTGTCAACGTGGATAAGCTCACCTACGCAGGAAATCTCGAAAATGTACAGTCGGTGGCGGCAGATCCCAGGTATGTTTTTGTGCGCGCCGACATCACCGACGACCAGGCGATGGATCAGGTCTTTGCCGCGGAAAGGCCTGGTCTGGTGGTGCACTTCGCGGCCGAATCGCACGTGGACCGAAGCATCCACTCGCCCGCGGCGGCCATCGACACCAACCTGCGCGGCACCTTCACGCTGCTCGAAGCGGCCCGCCGCCACTGCGTGTCACAGTTCATTCACATCTCCACCGATGAGGTGTATGGCGACCTCGCGCCGCCACACGAAGCCGATGAGGATTACCCGCTGCGCCCGAGCAGCCCCTACTCGGCATCGAAGGCGGGCTCGGACCTTCTGGCACTGTCTTACCACCGCACCTGGGGGTTGAATGTCACCGTCACTCGCGCGTCCAACAACTACGGGCTCTATCAGTTTCCCGAGAAGCTGATTCCGCTGATGATTTCCAACGCGCTTGAGGGAAAACCCCTGCCGCTCTACGGCGATGGCCTGCAGGTCCGCGACTGGCTGCATGTGGAAGACCACTGCCGCGCCATCTTCTCCGTCATCGAGAAGGGCCGGGCCGGGCAGATCTACAACATCGGCGGC
Source organism: Bryobacteraceae bacterium (assembly GCA_049510065.1). Taxonomy (GTDB): domain Bacteria; phylum Acidobacteriota; class Terriglobia; order Bryobacterales; family Bryobacteraceae; genus CAWACP01. The sequence continues at coordinate 1,502 of JBEKZH010000150.1, read as the reverse complement.
AACCGTTCGCTGACCAACCGCGAAGTGGTGGAGAAGATTCTGGCGGCGACGGGCCGCTCCAGCGATCTGATTGCGCACGTCACAGACCGCCCCGGACACGACCGCCGTTACGCGCTCTCCAGCGCGAAGCTGGAACGCGAGACCGGCTGGAAGCCGCGGGTGAGCTTCGAGGAAGGGCTGGCCCGGACCGTCGCGTGGTACCGCGACAATAGCGCCTGGGTGGATCGAGTGAAATCGGGCGAATACCGCAATTGGTACGAGCGTAATTACGGAACGCGCGAGGCGGCGCGGTTGTAGGTTGATCGGCTCACGGCCGGTGGTAGTGTCAACGATTCAGCGGGCAAAACCAGAGACACTACGGCCTCGGGTGGGGTGGACGTTCGTTGAAGCCGGGCGGACGAAGAATGAACTCCGCCGCGCCCGGCCGATGTGGACGGCGCACAGCACCGTGCGCGATTCGTCTTTTTGTGAATACCGGTATCCTATCCACCGCCTTGCGCGATGGAAACATCTGTCCGCACCCGCCGCACAACAGCGGGCGCGTTCAACGTGAACCTGGCCAGATTCGATTTGAGTTGTACCAGACCTGCGCGCCGGGTATTGCGGAACGTGTTGAAGCGACACGGAAGATAGCTGTGAACGCGTCTGGGAGCCAGAGTGGGTTCAGGCCGCCACTTCCACGTACTCAACCTGTGTTGACGGCTCAGGTATAGGAAACCCTTCCAGTCTCATGCCCTCGAAGTGAAACTCCAATGCGGACGCGAACCTCTGCCGGACCTCTTCCACCGTATCGCCCACAGCGAAACAGCCCGGCACGTCGGGAGAATATGCCCCCCAGTTGTTCTCGCCCCTCTCCAGAACCACGGAATACCGCTTCATGCCCATAATTACACCGCTCCTTTCAGGCCAGCGTCGCGCGGGATCTTACCGAGCAGCCCGGCGCCAACGTCGTCGCCGCCTTCTCCGACAACCGTAATGGTCTTCGCAACGCCTGGCTTGACGAATTGCCGGTGATTGGTACCGTTCTGTCTGGCGAACCGCCAGCCATTTGACTCCAGCAGCCGGATCACGTCCCGAACCTTCATCGTCATAGTCTTGCTCCATTATTACTAACACCAGAGATGAAAGAGCGCGAGAGGAGCCAGTGGTGACGATTCGGATGCCGCGGTCGAAACCACCCCCACTGACGTGGCGTTCTACGTGGCGAAGGTAGTTGCCGGTGCATTGACGCAGAGCTCACCGCCTGCGCGGCCCTGCCGGGAGATCCGGCTGAAAGAATTGCAGCATTGGTTTGTGATCGGAGGACCGGCAATTCGGGATATACTGAACCTGCTCGCGCGCCACGCGCGGCGCGGCTGGATCATCTCGAATCCCATGAACCCACTGCTGTCCGGCTATAAGTCCCATAGATTCAGTTGGTTGACAATTAGCCCTGATTTATCCTGATTATCTTCAGGCTGAAGGGCCTGTAAAATGGGCGCGCGCTCGAAAATGGTGACGCT
>JBEKZH010000015.1:0-87908 GCA_049510065.1 Bryobacteraceae bacterium | reverse complement strand
ACCAACTCCTTCCTCACCGCCCACCGGTTATGCCGGTGGGCCTTTTCGCGTTCGTCTGACCAGCGCCATCAGTCCGCTCTGGGCACGTTTTTCGCAAAAATGACTTTTGCGCCAGAAAGTAGTTAGCCAGACCACAAAGGGCACACCCTGAACGTGGTTTGCCGGCCAACTCATGGTGTGAAACAATAGTGGGCTAGCCCCTACTATAGTTAGTTGGTTAGTACCAATCTCATAATCCGAGATGGAGGACACCTCTGAATGCAGTCGAGCTGTGCACTTTTCGATTCTTCCACGCGCCGACGTCTTATCGCGACGTGCCGGCATTTTCTCACGTTGCTGATTCCGGCACTCCTGGTAGCCATTTTCCTCGCCGGCGCACCGGTGCAGGCGATGGCTGCCGAGTCCCACGCGGCCGGCGGCGAAGCGGAACTGATTCTTCCCAACCTGGGCCAGGCCACTTTCTTTAACGGCGCGGTGAACGGGCGCACCCTGTTGCTGTACGGCATGATTATCGCGGCGCTGGGTCTGATCTTCGGCTTCTTCACCTATACGCGTCTGCGGGATCTGCCCGTACACCGCTCCATGCGCGAGATCTCGGAGCTGATCTACGAAACCTGCAAAACGTACCTGATTACGCAGGGCAAGTTTCTGCTGTTGCTGGAAGTCTTCATCGGCTGCGTCATAGTGGTGTACTTTGGCCTGCTGCGCGGCATGGAATGGCAGCGGGTGGTCATCATCCTGCTGTTCAGCCTGGTAGGCATCGGCGGGAGCTACAGCGTGGCCTGGTTCGGCATTCGCGTGAACACGTTCGCCAACTCCCGCACGGCCCACTCAAGTCTGGGCGGCAAACCGTTCCTGGGCTACCAGATCCCGCTGCGGGCGGGCATGAGCATCGGCATGGTGCTGATCAGCGTGGAGCTGCTGATCATGCTGTTCATCCTGCTGTTCGTCCCCGGCGATTACGCCGGCCCGTGCTTCATCGGCTTCGCCATCGGTGAATCGCTGGGCGCGGCGGCGTTGCGCGTGGCCGGCGGCATCTTCACCAAGATCGCCGATATCGGCTCGGATCTGATGAAGATCGTGTTCAAGATCAAGGAGGACGACGCCCGCAACCCGGGCGTGATCGCCGATTGCACCGGCGACAATGCGGGCGACTCGGTGGGGCCCAGCGCCGACGGCTTCGAGACGTATGGCGTCACCGGCGTTGCCCTGATCACCTTCATCCTGCTGGCCGTCTTCAAAGACGACATCAAGGTTCAGCTTCTGGTCTGGATCTTCGTGATGAGGGTGGTGATGATCATCTCCTCCGGCCTGGCCTACTTCATCAACGACGCGATCGCGAAGGCCCGCTACCGCGATGCCGACAAGTTCAATGCCGAAACGCCCCTGACGACGCTGGTGTGGATGACCTCCATCATTTCGGTGGCGGCCACCTACGTGGTCTCCTTTCTGTTGATTCCCAACCTGGCCGGCGATACGTCGCTGTGGTGGAAGCTCTCCTCCGTAATCACCTGCGGCACGCTGGCGGGCGCGATTATTCCCGAGCTGGTGAAGGTTTTCACCTCCACCCAATCGCGGCACGTGCGGGAAGTGGTCACCGCCTCGCGCGAGGGCGGCGCTTCCCTCAACATTCTGGCCGGCTTCGTGGCGGGCAATTTCAGCGCGTACTGGCTGGGACTCGCCATGATGCTGCTGATGTCCATGGCCTTCCTGGTGAGCACTACTATGCCGGTGACACTGATGCTGGCCCCAACCGTATTCGCTTTCGGTCTGGTGGCCTTCGGGTTCCTGGGCATGGGGCCGGTGACCATCGCGGTGGATTCCTACGGCCCGGTGACCGACAACGCGCAATCCGTGTTCGAGCTTTCCACCATCGAAACCATTCCGGGCATCCGGGAAGAGCTGAAGAAGGACTTCAACATCGACGTGAACTTCGAGCGCGCCAAGGAGAACCTCGAAGAGAACGACGGCGCCGGCAATACCTTCAAGGCGACGGCGAAGCCGGTGCTCATCGGCACCGCCGTGGTGGGCGCCACCACCATGATCTTCTCCATCGTGTTAGCTCTGACCAACGGCCTCCAGCCCGAGCTGCTCGCCAAGCTGTCCATCCTGTACGCTCCCTTCCTGCTCGGCCTGATCACCGGCGGCGCCATGATTTACTGGTTTACCGGCGCCTCCACGCAGGCGGTCAGCACCGGGGCGTATCGCGCGGTGGAGTTCATCAAGGCTAATATCAAGCTCGATAGCACGGAGAAAGCATCGGTGGCCGACTCGAAGAAGGTGGTGGAGATCTGTACCAGGTACGCTCAAAAGGGGATGCTCAACATCTTCCTGACCGTGTTCTTCGCCACCCTCGCGTTTGCCTTCGTGGAGCCGTACTTCTTCATCGGTTATCTGATCTCGATAGCGCTGTTTGGCCTGTTCCAGGCCATGTTCATGGCAGATGCCGGCGCCGCCTGGGACAACGCCAAGAAGATTGTCGAGACGGAACTGAAGCAGAAGGGCACCGAGTTGCACGCCGCCACGGTGGTGGGCGACACCGTGGGCGATCCTTTCAAGGACACCTCCTCGGTGGCTCTGAACCCCATCATCAAGTTCACGACGCTATTCGGGTTGCTCGCCGTCTCGCTGGCCGTCTCGTTGACCAATTCGCAGGGCGCCATACTCACTCGGATTCTGGCGCTGGTTTTCTTCCTTGTCTCGGTGTTCTTCGTATACCGGTCGTTCTACGGCATGCGCATCGAAGACACGAAGTAGTATCGCTCTGACGCAAACGGCCCGGCGCTCCAACGAGCTCCGGGCCGTTGTGTCATATGGCCTCCGCTCCGTAACTGTCGCGGCTCGGTCACCTCGACGCTGCGTCCGAGCCGCGAAAGTCAGAGAGCCGTAGCCAACTACTTAACTGACGCGCCCGCCACTGCCTCTATGTTGATGGTCGTCTCAATGGTCTGGCCTTCAGTCAACCAGATCTCGAGCGGCACATCGCCGAAACCCGTCCCGCTGGGCACGGTGACGTTGATCTGGTAAAGGCCGGCGAAACCGGGCGCAAGACCCGCATAGTTGGAGCCCTGCAACGGATCGCACTGCACTCCGCCCATGTAAGCCCGCCACGCGTGGCTGAGTGGGCTGTAAAGCCCCGCCGAGCCGTCGGCTGGCTGGTTGGCGGTAATCCCAAGGCCAGTCGCGTAGATGGCCACAATCTCGCCCGGATGCGCCGGGTGGGATGAGTCCACCAGAGTATTGTCGAGGGCGTGCCGCACAGCCCCCGGTCCGGTCGCCGAGCCGGTCAGGTTGAAGACCCCCGGCGCGCTGTTCTGAGCCAAAACCCGCACGGCATTGGAATAGGTTCCTGTTCCGCCGTTACAGGCCTGACTATCGCCGAGGCAGATCTGGAACGTCACATAGCCCCAACCGTTATTCGGAGACCACCTCGATGGCGACAGCACCTGGATCAGCGTCGGGCTCACCGCAAACAGGGGAGCGGGTGAGCCATTCACATAGACCTGAACCCCGTTCAGAATCGTTGGCAGGGGCAGGCTCGGAGCGTACACCAGACCGCTGGGCGCCATGCCCGATCCATACAACGTCACCAGCTCATTCGGAGCAACCGGGTTAGTGAAGGGCGCAGAGTTCGCCGCATTCACAATCCCGATTGGGTTCAGCCACACACCCGTTCCCGAAAAGGCCGGCGCCTTCAGCCCAAGCATCACCGATTGCAGTCCGGCCTGCCCCGTCGCCAGGAACGTCTGCCCGTTCGCGCCCACAGCATACTGATAGCCGTCGTTGGGCGTAAAGACGCCGGATTCCGGTATCGTGTATGTGGCAGCGGTCGTGTAATCCCGGAACGCGGGAGTGACGGTGTCGGTACGCACGAGCTGCCGATGCGTAATGGATGTGCCGGACCCCGTGGCGCTGGTGGAGCCGTTGAAAGCATGGAGAATGTTCCAGCCGGGTACCGACGCGTCGTTCTCGAAACCACCCAGGACGTAGATGCCGCTCAGCGAGGCGTTCGACGCGCTGCCCGCCAGCGCCTTGATCCCCACCAATACGTCGAAATCCCCCGGCGTGCCCCCCAGGATCAGCGATCCGTCCGTTGAGACATAGAACGTCTGGCTTCCGCTGATGAAGTTGGATGCGGAGGCCCCCCCGAAATTCATGGTGCCGGCGTTGCCCGCGAATGAGTACGTCACGCCTGGGAGTTGTTGCGTCTGGATGGTGCCACCCAGATCCGTCCCGCTGCCCGTAACCGACAGTGTTCCCAGATTCCCGCTCCCATCCGAATTGAAGGGAAACCAGGCCTCACGAATCGTGGTCACGTTGGCCTGGTTGAAGTCAAAGTAGCTGCCGTAATAGGCTCCGCTCAGAGCGGTGCCGCCCACCGGAATGCCAACCATAAGCACGGGGTTGGCGCCCGGATGACTGGCCACGAATGCCCCCGGTCCGGCGGCCCCTACCGCTCCCAGCGAGGCGGCGGACGTGGCGCTGAAAACAAGGTCCTGAATCACCAGCATCCCGTTGGCGGACACTGCGTAGCCGCCCGTCGTGGTGTACGAGGCAACCCCGGTGGTGACCGTCGAATCGAGTTTCTGTCCCGTGAAACTGTAGTTCCCAGCTCCATCGAAGGTCATGGTGCCCAGCAGGCTATAGGCGGTGTTCACCGACGTACCGGTGGTGTTCACCCCGGCAAGCTGAATCTCGCGGACGAAGTACGTGCCATTCAGCATTTCGTTGCCGGTGGCGTCGAATAGATTACAGCTGGGGCCAGTATCCGTGTCGCCGCATATGGGGTTCTGGGCGCTCAGAGTCGCGGCTAATAGTCCGGCCATGAGGATCGCTTTATTCCAGGTAATCAATGACATAGGAAGTTGTATTTGACGCTCCCGTGCGTCCGACGGTTGCCTTGAAAATGATACCAAACGGCTGTGCGGAGGTGAGCAGCGCAGTCCCGGATTCGAACAGACGGCCGCCGCCGTGTGTCTGTAACCTCCTGAGCCTGCGTCGTGAAGGATGGCGCTAACCGTGCGCGCCACTGAGCGGAGTTCCTGCAGCACCTCAGGAGGACCGACTTGGCGCATTACGAACATTTACACGAGCGCATCACCGAGCCGCTCAACGCGGAGCACGTGGAGAAGCGCAAGGCCGACGGATGGAGTCTGGTCGGCGTCATCTGGGAACGCCAAACCGCCGCCTCGCGCGAGCCGGAACCCGAGATCGACGTTCCTTTCGGTCTCCGGGTGGCCGACGATTGCCGCCACCTCACCGAAGATCAGGGGGAGAAGGAAGCCCTGCTGCTGATGCTGGAGATGATTGTCCAGGACCAGCGAGTCACCGACGTGGCGCTGGAACTGAATCGCCGCGGATACAAGACGCGTGACGGCCGGCCGTGGTCGCCGACAACGGTATTCGACATGATGCCCCGCCTGATCGAGGAGGGCGCGCGGGAGTTCTCCAGCGAGGAGTGGGCGCTGCGGCGCAAGGTCTTCGCCGGCGGCGCGTGATCCGGCTGCCCTACTGCCACTGTAATGGACAACGCTGGAACCGTGAACGCCGCGTCGTCCGCAAGCGGGCGGACCTCGGGGGGCCTGCTTCGCCCGGGGTGTCCCCTGCTGCCTCTCGCTACCCACCGGTACTGTCTGCGCGAGAACTGATACAGCGTTGTGGCGGTGAGTGGCAGCCGCACGCTGTAGTCGTGTTCGGCGTCCTTGTTGAGGAGGAGTACGGCGATGCTCCCGTCGGGCCGGCGCACCGCGTACGACGCGACACTCGCGAGGTCCGAAACGGATGGCAGTAGTTGGTGGACGCCATTGGGCAGAAGCCAGCGTCCGGCGATCAGACGCGCCGCGTGCCCGGTGGCCATGGGCACAGGGGTGGTCGCGCGCCCGGTCACTTGGAATAGCATGTTGTTGCCCCACGCGCATGAGCGCTCGTTGAGCAGCTCGTTGGGCTCCCAGCCGTACAGGAAGGACTGCTCGCCGCCGAGCGCCAGAAACTGCGCGGCAATCTCCGCATTCAGCAGGGCGCCCTCCATGTCCACCTCCGCCTGCGCGCCAAAGGCAGACCAGCCGTACTCGCTGATGAGGATGGGCAAGTCCGCCGGAAGGCCTTCGCCGCGAAAGCGCTTGAGCGTGTCGGCCAGCAGACCCGCCGCGGACAGCAACTGCGGTGGCGCGGGCGCGCACACGTCGTCGAACGGGTACCATTCGAACGAGAAGAAGCGGAGATCGCCCAGGCGGCCGCGCGCCTTGAGGTAGTCGAGAAACCGGCCCAGGTAGGGCGAGTGGGCGAGCGGGTTCGGCGTGAGTGAGTCGGCCACCATGCTGGGGCCACCCAGGGGAAGCTGCGGATCGCCTCGGTGCAGTGCGTCGGCCCATTCAAGATAGAGCGCGCCGTAGTCCTCCGGGGTGCCGTACTGCTCCTCGGGTTCCTCTCCCAGCTCCACGCGACCCACGGGATAGCCACGATGCCGCAGGAACTCCACTTCGGCGGCGGCATTCTCGGGCGTGTCATAGAGCAGGCCGACGGGAACCATCGCCGGCGCGCTTCCCCAGAGCGAACGGCGCGCCAGCAGGTCGAACCCGGGTTGCTCGACGCGATCGTCGCGGTCGCTGGCGCGATGCCAGGGGTCCGTGGAGGACACCCGGATGATGCTCTGCGCGTCCCGTGAGGCGCCGTGCGCGAGCAGCTCATGATATGTGCCGTTTTCGTCGACCGCGCCCAGCCCGATCTCGCGAACCGCGTAGCCGAGTCCATCGCGGATGTCGGTGGAGCCGGACGGCGCGGTCCCGGACGAGCGCATCATCAGCACGCGAACATATTTCGTAACAATGGTCGCGCCGGACAAACGCAGCGTTGTGGTGCCGCCCGTGCCGCCAGCGGGCTGGAGCGGGAACGGGTGCCACAACCCCGGCTTCTGGAAATCCTCCGGGTCGTCGGTCTCGTTGGTGAACTCGACGCGGTAGTCGAGGGCCCACGGAACGCCCCACTGGATGTGGATCTCGTTGACGGCGGCGCCGCCTGTTTCGATGACGATCCACTGCGGATGGGCGCTGGCCGGCTCATGGGTGAACCGGGGTTCCAGATAGGGATTGCTTTTCCAGAAGGTGGCGGGGTCGCCGTCGTCGATGCGCGAGTAGCCGTCGTCATTCGCCTGGTCTCGCGTGTTGCCGCGACGGGGCAGGCGGTATCCGTACGAGAGCAGGATGGGCTGCGGCGAGCGCGCGTCCGAGACCCAGTAGCCCTGCTGGCGCCGCGCGTCGCTCCACGTTCCGCGTGGATTCCAATGCCAGACCTCACCGGCCAGTTCGGTGCGCAGGCGGTATGACAGCGCGCGAAACCCCGCCGAACGCATGGCGCGCGCGTTGGCCGGCGAGAGCATTCGGAGCACGTCGCCCTGCTCGTGACCGTCGATGCCCGCGCCGAGCGCTCGCGCGGGGTCGAACGTCCGCATGGGATGGGACGCGTCAATGTGAACGACGTGCTCGCCGGCCATCACAGCGAATGACAGCAGGCATGCCACGTTGAGTGAATGCACCGTTGGTGTCAGGTTACACGATTGCCCCTATCCTCGTTCAATCCGATACTGGTGGGAAGAACTGTGGGCTGGGCAATTCTGCCCGCAGCCGGCTGAAAGCCTGCCCAACAGGATGCCGCACTACACTGGTAACAAGCCAATGCCCGAATTCGAGGAAAAGCGCGCGGCCGCCCGCAGTTCCGTGGTGGCCTCGGTGGCGCTCACCGCGCTGAAGATCGTGGTGGGCCTGCTCACGGGAAGCCTGGGCATCCTGGCCGAGGCCGCCCACTCGGCTCTCGATCTGGTGGCCGCGCTCATCACCCTGTTTGCCGTTCGCATGTCCAGCAAACCGGCGGACCGCGAGCACACCTACGGCCACGGCAAGATCGAGAACCTGTCGGCGCTGTTCGAGACCGCGCTGCTGTTGCTGACCTGCGGCTGGATCATCCGTGCCGCCGTGCTGCGCCTTGTTCATCACACCGTGGAAGTGGAAGTGACCGTCTGGTCTTTCGCGGTGATGATCACGTCCATCGTGGTGGACTGGTCGCGCTCGCGAGTACTGCGTCGCACAGCTATCCTTTACAACAGCCAGGCGCTCGAAGCCGACGCGCTGCACTTCGAGACGGACGTCTGGAGTTCGGCGGTGGTGATCGCGGGCCTGGGCGGCGTGCTGGCAGCCGCGCGATACCCATCGGTTTCGTGGCTGCGGTATGCCGACGCGGTGGCTGCCCTCGCCGTGGCGCTGCTTGTCATCTGGATCTGCGTGAGGCTCGGTCTCCGCACCGTCTATGCGCTGGTGGACACCGCGCCATTGGGCCTCGAGGAGAAGATCCTCGAGGAAGTTTGCGCGGTGCCGGGCATTGCCGCCTGCGATCATTTGCGCATGCGCTACTCCGGGCCGACGCTGTTTGTCGACGTGCGCATTGAGGTGGACGGCAATCAGAGCCTGCGCGACGCGCACCGGATTACCGAGGAGGTGGAGTGCGCGGTGCAACGAGTTGTGCCCCATGCCGACGTGACCGTCCACGCCGAGCCGCCGAACGCCCATACCAATGAGCAGGCCGCGGATCACTGACCTTCCGCCAACTTTCCGGAACTTTCCGTCGCGCGCGTGAATACCATACAGAACGCATGCAGCGGGGCATGGCGGCCTGTGGCAAAACCCGCTCCGACGGCGCATGTTGGCCATCGGATCGAGGGTATCCGGGCGGAATCAGGACCCGGGCCGAACCCCCCGGGGTTCGCATGAGCGCTCGCAACGGTCCGGAGATCCGTACACGCCGTCTCGCCGAGGGGGCGTCGATTCGAAGATCGTCGTTCGGGATTCTGGCAGCACCGCGTCATGGACACCAATGAGCCCGAGTTTCTCGTGGACGTCGACAAGCACGACGTGATTATGGTGCGCGTCTACACGACGCAGTGAAGAAGACGCGGCTGTCGCCGCGTGTCCGTCAAACCACTACTGTAGTGTCCACGAAAGAACTGGGCAAACAGGCAACAGCAAGGAGCCGCCTGAAAGGCGGTTGCAGCCATGATTGGCTGCCCCACAATCTGTCTGGCTATTCCGCAGACACTACACTACACTACCGAAAAAAGAAGCCCGCCCGCGCCATGAGCTGGCGCAGGCGGGCAGGAACGAACCGTACAGCCGTTAGAAGAGGAACTTCGCGCCGATCTGTATGGTGCGCGGATCGAACGCGGAAGTGATCGCGCCGAAGTTGTTGTTGATCTGGCCGGCGCTGTTGAACGAGGCCGTGGTGGACAAACCGCTCCACTCGGTGTGGTTGAGTGTGTTGAACGTTTCAAAGCGGATCTGCAGGGTGGCCCCTTCCGGATTCCACCACTTGATCCCGGCGAAGTCCTTGAACAGGGACGTGTCGAGGTTCCACCGTCCGGGTCCGCGGATGGTGCTCTTGGGCGCGCTGCCCCAGGTCCCCAGGGTGGGATCGGTAAACGCCCCAATGTTAAACCATTCGGCCTCCGTTCCATTAGTGGAAACCGACCCCGACTGGTTCGGCCGGTTGGTGACGTTGCCACCCATGCCCAGAGTGTTCCCGGACAGGAACGCGGTGTACGGTACACCCGAGTTCGCGACGAAGACGCCGGACAGTGTCCAACCGCCCAGAAGAGTCTTCAACGCGGGCGTGGCCGCGTGGGTGAAGAAGGGAAGTTGATAGACGTAGTCGGCGAAGAAGATGTTCGGGCGATCGTTGTAACTGAGCCCCCAATCGTAGGCGCGATTCTGAGGATTCGAGAGATTGGCCAGGTCGCCTGAGTTCCCGTTGACGGCCTGCCCGGTCGCTGTGTCGTAGGTTTTCGAGTAGGTGTAGCCAACCTGCAGGCTGAGGCCCTTCGTTGCCTGCATGCGGAGTTCGGCCTGTAACCCGTTGTACTTTTCGCGGCCCGCGTTCTCGTACAGCACGATCTGGCCGTAGCCCGGGTAGGGCCGGATGGAATCGACGTTCAAAGTTCCCGCGATCACTTGCAGGCGCTGGGCCGCGGTGTTGCTGTAGATTGGGGCGTTGATGTCAACCGCCTCGTTCTGGTGCGTCCCGACGTTGCCAACATACGACGCCGTGGCAACCACTCCATGCCAGAGCTCGCGCTGTACGCCGAAGCTCCATTGATACGAGGTGGGGTTCTTGTAATTGGTCTGCATCTCGCCGGTGATCGACGAAGTCGTAATCGGCGCCGCGGCGGCCGTGCCCGTGAGCAGACTGACTGCCGGGTTGCTGAAGTACACGTTGCCCACGGTCGGGCTGGCGCTGAACGGGACGTTCGGACCCATGTTGTACACGTCGTTGCCCTGAACGCGTTCATACATGATGCCGAAACCACCGCGGATCACGGTCTTGCCGGAACCAGTCAGGTCATAGGCAAGTCCAATGCGCGGGCCCCAGTTGTTCCAGTGATTGTCGACGATATCGTTGGGAGCGCCGGCGGTCACACCGGTAATGCCCATGCCATTCTGATACAGCAGGAGGGTGGACGCCGCGCCTACGCCGGGAGCAAGCCCCGGGCTGCTGGGGCTGATGAGCCCGGTAGAGGGGTTGACGATTCCCGCGTTTGCCGAGGTGTACATTTGCGGATAGAAGTCCGACATACGATTGTTCTGTTCGTATGTATGGGGGATGCCTTCCCAGCGCAGGCCGAGGTTCAGGGTGAGGCGATTATTCACGCGCCAGTCGTCCTTGGCATAAGCGGCGATGGTGTTGTTAGCCCAGTGTCCGCTGTCCTGAACGGCCAGTTCGTTATACGAGGCGGCATAGCCCAGCAGGAAGTCGGCGAAGCCGATGCCGGTATAGGTGCCATTAAAGCTGAAGTTGCCCTGCGTCTGGCCGAAGAGTTCCTGGTACTTTGTGGCATACATATACATGCCGCCAAACTTCCAACTGTGCCGGCCATGGGTCCATGAGAGGTCCTCACGGATCTGGTAATTCTTGTAGCCATTCAGCCAGGGATAGCTGGACGCATCGTATGTGGCGCCGATGCCGTTGCTGAGACCTATGGTCGGGAGACGGTTGTCGGTGTTGCCCGGGAACAACTCAGGCGGGTTGACGTCGGTGGTGCGCTTGTAGATCCCGGCCGGCTCGACATCGATGGTATTGCCGTTGGCGTTAAACGCCACCTCGTTGACCAGGTTCGGGCTGATGGCATAAGTGGCGTGAACCACACCGCTCCAGGTCGGGTTGCTGAACACCGAGCCGACGCTCGGGAAGCTATCGCCGCTCCAGAGGGACGTCCCGTAGGTCTGGCTGAGCTGTTCCGACACCCAGTGGCCAAAGACCCAGAACTTGTCGCTGAACTGGTGGTCGACACGAACGATCTGTTCACCCACATACGTGGGGGCGTTTCCTCCGCCGATAAACGTAGGGACGCCGTTGCTGGTGGTGTTGGGCTCATTAAACGCGCCCGTCGCGATGAACGCCGTGGACAGCGGGCTGATCAGGCTGGACGGAATAGTGTTATTGGGGAAGGGCTGGCCGGGGGTGAGGCCCAGCGCGGTAAAGCGGGCCAGTTCCGTGGCGTTCACGGCGGTGGGCACCTTGATGATCATGCTGGACGGGAATGCGCCACTGCGCATCGCGTCGTTGGGCGACGCAGTGCTGAACACGCCGCCCACGATCTGACGGCGCCACTCCTGGTTGTAGAAGAAGAAGGTCCTGTTGCGATCCTTGTTGTAGTGAGGCAGACGCACGGGACCGCCGATGTTGAAGCCAAACACGTTGTAACGCAGCTCCGCGGGCTTTCCACCGGAAGCGTTGGTGAAGTAGTTCGCGGCGTCCAGGTCGTTATTACGGAAGAATTCCCACGCGCCGCCGTGGAAGTCCTTCGTCCCTGATTTAAAGGCCACGGAGAGGGTGGCGCCGGAATTGCCTCCGTAATCGGCGGCATAGTTCGAGGTCAGCGTGGTGAACTCGACAATGGCGTCGATGGATGGCATGATTTCGAACTTTCCGCCAGAGCCGCGATCATAGTCCTCACCACCGTCCGCCAACCAGAGGTTGTGGTCGGGACGCTGGCCGTTGAAGCTGAGGATGAAGTTGCTGCCCTGCGCACTGGGCCCGTTGAAAGCCGGAACGCTGGAGGATGCGCCCGGAATCAGTGCAGCCAGGGAAACCATGTTGCGGCCGTTGGAGGCCAGTTGCGTTACCTGCTCTCCGGTAACCACCTCGCTGACTTCACTGGAATCCGATTGGACCCGGGTGGCCATCGCTTCCACATTGACACTCTCTCTGGTTTCTCCGACCTGTAGTTGGATATCGACACGAAGGCGATCGCCGACGTTCAGGACGATGCCCTTTTGTTCGGCGGTCTTGAAACCGGAGGCCTCGACCTTAACACTGTACTTGCCGTTTCCGAGACTCGGTACGACATACTGGCCAGCGTCGTTGCTCACTTCGTGGCGAACCTGGCCGGTTTCGGTGTTCGTGATAGTGATTTGTACGCCTGGAACGGCGGCCCCGGACGGGTCCGCAATCGTTCCGACGATTGTTGCCTCCTGCGCTGACGCGATCATGGCGAAAGCCAGGACAAGCAAGCAGAGGATTAGAATGCGAGACATCTTCAAATGCTTCACGATTATCTCCCTGAGCTTATGCGATCAAGAGCCAGCCGCACAGCTTCCTTGGAAACACGTAGCGCTGGCACATGCTTTGTCAGGGAGTATGGAATGGCCTCCGCGGGCGGTCAACTGATAACTGTTTCAGCTTAACGGTTTCACCGGTGCAACCACTACGAAGCGAAGCCGATTGGCCATTCCTGTAACGTCGACTGTGTAACCATCGGGCACTCACATTCCAGCGGAAACTAACCTGGCCGCAAACGTTCCAGCGGAGTGTAATGACGGTACCAGGTGTGGTTGTTGGCGCCGGGCGCGGGCGGGATCGGCGTGACGTTCCCCGGAGCAACTCCCGCTCGATGGGCCCGGTGATGTCCGCGGCCAGAGTCCCGCGTTGAACTCTCGTCCGCGCACTGGTTATATACTGGATTCGCAGTGAGTTCCCGGTCGAGTGTTCGCAGGCCATCCATAGCCCAGTGCCACGAGGAGTTGCGCGTGGTGCTGGCATCCCGCGTCTTCCGCCACGCGGAGCAGCTTTCGCGGCTGCTCCAGTATGTCTCCGACAAGGCGTTGCTGGGAGAAGCCGAACAGGTCACTGAATACACGATTGCCGTGGACGTGTTCGGCAAGCCGGAGGGCTTCCGGGAGAGCAGAGACTCCAGCGTCCGCGTGGACGTGCATCGGCTGCGGAAGCGGCTGGCGGCGTTCTATGCCCAGGAAGGCGCCGGCCGCGGACTGAGAATCGTGATTCCGCCGGGCAGCTACGTGCCCGATTTTCAGGCGTATGGGGCGCCGCCGGGGGAGCATCTGAACGGGGAATCGGGTGCGATCCTCTCGCCGGTGAGCAGTGGATCCGCCGTTTTGCCGGCTGAGGTGGAAGCAGACGCCGAACTGTTGCCCGAACCTGCCGGAGAACCTGGCAGGCCACGCCTTTTGCTCGCGGTAGTGGCGATCGTGCTGATTGTCATTGCCGGAGCCGTCTGGCTGGTCCGAAATCATCGGCGCGCGGAGCCAGGGACGAGCGCTTCCCGCGCGAACATTGTGCCGGTGCCTGTCATGAATGCGGAAGTGCACATTCTGGCGGGCTTCTCGGGCAGCGCCTGGACGGATGCCGCCGGCCGCCTGTGGCAGCCGGACCGCTATTTCAAAGGAGGCGTGTCCCAGCCTGGGCCGAAGGATCTGCGGCCAGCGCCCCCCGATCGCCGGCTGTTTCGCACCATGCGCGAAGCTGGCGCCGATGACCTGCCGGAAGACCGGCAGGCGTTTACCTACGACATACCGGTGCAGCCGGGAGCCTACGAACTCCGGCTCTATTTCGCCGACCCGCTGAAGGAGAGTTCGCTTCTGCCGGACGGGGAGGATGGTGAGAACGTGCGCCGCTTCACGATCCACGCCAATGGGCGGGCATTGGTGGAGCAGTTCGACGCAGTGGCCGACGCAGGGTCCGCCGACGTCGACGTACGCGCCTTCAAGGACATTACTCCCGCCCCGGACGGGAAAGTCCATCTGGAGTTCATCCCCAACCCGCACCGTCCGTTCGTCAACGCAATTGAGCTTGTGCCATCCCGCCAGGGCCACGCCAACCTCATCCGCATTGCAGCGCGACAGTCCTCCTTCAAGGATCCTGACGGGAAGATTTGGGGACCTGACAACTATTTCGTTGGAGGGCGGCGGGTTCAGCACGCCATGCCCGAGGCAGCACGAGATCTTCCCGAAATGCTTCGCGAGGAGCGCTACGGCAATTTCAGTTACTCGATTCCGGTTCCGCCGGGCTCCTACACTCTGACGCTGTACTTTGCGGAGACGATCTTCAGTCCCGTGGCGCCCCCTTCCATGTGCCGTGGCCCGGGTTGCCGGGTGTTCGACGTGACCTGCAACGGAGTGAACCTGTTGCACGATTTCGACGTTTTCCAGACCGGAGGCGGCGCGTTCCGGCTCGTGGTGCGGAGTTTCCATGGCCTTCGCCCGAACGGGCAGGGCAAGCTGCTGGTATCGTTTTCGCCGCTCGTCAACTACGCGGAGGTGCGGGCGATCGAGGTGCTGGACGAGACGCCGTAGCGTTGCACGCGCCACGCCAGTCGCGTTTCTCCCCGCCTGACAGGAACACGGCTAACCGCCCATGGCAAAAGTGGCCGGTCGGCCGTTTCGGGGACAGGCGACGGATTCCCGCACCGGGAAACCACTGAAAACAATCTATCGGCTGCTGTGGAATCTCGTTGCCTCTCTCGAAAATGGCTCACTCCCTTATGGTCGCGGCTCGGTAAGTGCTCGCAAACACGTAGCCGCGTTTCTGAGCCGCGCGCTGGGAGTGGCGCGGAAAAACCTAAATCTTCTCGGCAAAAGTACCGATAGAGTGATTGGGAGAGGTCGTTGTGTATCCACAAAAGCCGAAATCGCCCCTCCTATACTGGGCGTTGGTTGGCGCACTTGGAATCATTCTCGGTGGCTGTGATCGAACTGCGCGCGCCCGTCACGAGATCACAACGGTTCGCGAGATCCGGGCGTTGCGCGGGACCCCGGCAGGGATACCGGTGCGCCTGAAAGGGCAGATCACCTACAACGACGCTCCCTCGAATCTGGTCTTTTTCGAAGACGCCACCGGTGGTGTTCGGATCGCCAATTGGCTGGCTGCGGGCGTTATTCCGGTGGGGCAGGCTGCGGAGGTGGTGGGCGTTCTCGGCAACAGCGGGGACCAGCCATCGGTCACAGCCCGGCAGATCAAGCCGATTGCCGGCGCGTCGGCCCCGATCTTCGTCAGAGTCGCCGCCAGCGAGCTCGGCAATCCCAACCTGCAATATCGCCGCGTCGAAGTGAGCGGAGTCGTCCGGTCGGCGGAGCTGGATCGAAGCGGCAAGCTGAGCATCCTCCTGCACACGCAGAATGGCGATGTCAGGGCGAGAATCCGCGAGGTCGTTGGTGACTATCGGGCTTTTCTGGATGCGGAGATCGCGCCTCGCGGAGTGCTCAGCACGAGTCGGGATGCCGAGGGTCAGTCCGGGCAGCCCAGGCTATGGGTGGAGACCGTGGATGACATCACGATCTTGAAGCCCGCACCGGCTCTGCCGCTGATTCCCACGCGAACCGTACGATCCCTGCTTATGGCCCAGGGTGCGGACCTGCCCGAACATCGCGTGCACGTGCGTGGCTTGGTCGTCGCAGAGCGGAAGGGGCTTGTCCTGCGAGACGGCACCGGCGAGATCCCCGTGCTCCCCGCAAGCACCGATGCGCCATTGCCGGGAACGGAGACGGATTGGACTGGAGTCGTTATTGAGGAACAAGGCCGGCGTCTTTTCGCGTACTGCTCTCCCGCCGGAAGAGTGACGAAAGAGGGTGCACCGGTCATTCTGACCAGCGCGAAACAGGTCCATTCTCTTCCCGTCGAGCTGGCGGGCCGCGCGTTTCCGGTGAGCTTCGATGCCGTGGTCACTTACTCGGACGAGCAAAGCCGCAACCTCTTCCTGCAGGACGAGACCGACGGAATCTACGCCAATATGTGGGCCGTGGACACGGCGCTACCGCCGACCGGAGAGCGTGTTCATGTGACCGGCTTCAGTGGCCCGGGCGACATCGCGCCGGTCATCGCGCATCCGCGCCTCGAACCCCTGGGGCCGGGCGCCATGCCGGCGCCGTTTACGGGCGACATGGAGGAAATGCTTGCCGGAGAGCCGGAGAGCCAATGGGTGGAGGCTCGAGGCGTCGTGCGCAGCGTCGGGTTCGACGGGGACCATGCGGTGCTTCTGGTTGGCTGGGGAATCCACCGCTTCCGCGTGCGGGTTGCCGGAACGACTCGCCAGCTTCCGGACTCGTGGGTTGGTTCGCACATCCGCCTGCAGGGCGTTTGCGGAGCCCGGTTCAACTCGAAGCGGCAGCTCCTCGGAATCCAGATCTTTGTCCCCAGTCCGGACTTTCTTTTTCTCGATAGCGAAAAGCATCGGGACCCTCCGCTGCAGTCAATCAATACACTGCTACAGATTTTTCCTCAGCCCGTGGGCGAGCGGCTCTCTCGTTTTCGGGGCACGGTCACGCTGTCGCATCCAACCGGGCCCACCTGGGTGAGCGATTCGAAGGGCGGTGTGTTGATCCAGAGCCACGACCCCGTCTCCCTTCGACCGGGGGAAAGCGTCGAGGTTACCGGATTCGCCGAACCCGGCTCTTTCAGCCCGACCGTGCGGGATGCCCGAATCAGCGTGATCGGCCGAAATCAACCAATAACGCCGGTGCGCCTGGCGCCGGCCGAGATTCTTCAGGAAGGCTACGATTCCGAGCTGGTGCAGGTGGACGCGTTCGTGGTGAACAGCGTCGGGGGCGCCGCCGGAGACTCCGTCATTCTGCGGTCCGGAGACACCGTTTTTGAGGCCCGGATGGACGGCGGCGGCATGCCCCCGCTCCAGAGCGGCGCGCTATTGCGCCTGACCGGTATCAGTTCCATTGCCGTCGACGACTCACACGACCTTCTGACGGCGAAAGGGTTCTCGCTGCTGCTGCGCTCGCCCAGCGACATCGTTGTCCTGCGGGAAGGACCCTGGCTGAACTTCGACAGGATGCTCCGCGTCACGGGCATCCTGGTGGCCATCGCGCTGATGGCGTTTGCCTGGATCATCGTCCTACGGCGCCGGGTGCAACAGCAGACGGCGGACCTCAGAAAAGCCCGCGACGACGCCGAAGGGGCCAACCGGGCGAAGAGCGAGTTCCTGGCCACCATGAGCCACGAGATTCGCACGCCCATGAACGGAGTGCTCGGGATGACCGAACTCGTGCTCGATGGCGATCTTTCCGGCCAGCAGCGCGAGGACCTGGAAACGGCGAGAGACTCCGCGCACTCTCTGCTCACCCTGCTGAACGATATCCTCGATCTGTCGAAGATCGAGGCAGCCAGGCTCGAAATCGAGACGGCTCCGCTGGATCTCCGGGACTGCGTCGCTGAAGCCGTACAGGTGCTGCAGGTCAGAGCGAAGGAGAAGGGCATCGATCTGCTGTCGCGCGTACACGACGGCGTTCCCAGACTGGTGTTGGGCGATTACACGCGCGTCCGCCAGGTACTTCTGAATCTGATCGGGAATGCCATCAAGTTCACTGCGAAGGGGTGGGTTGAGGTTACGGTTGACGTGGCGGAGCCCGGCCCCGCAGCGACAGACAACGGTCTGCTGATCCGCTTCGCCGTTTCCGACACCGGGATCGGCATCCCGGAGGACAAGCAGAAGCTGGTGTTCGAGGCATTCCGCCAGGCCGATGGCACGACGGCCCGAAAGTACGGTGGCAGCGGTTTGGGTCTCGCGATCTGCTCGCGTCTGGTCGGGCTCATGGGCGGCGACATCCGGGTGGAAAGCAAACCGGGCGAGGGAAGTACTTTCTCCTTTACCGTGCATGCGTCTCCGGTAACCGCGAGCGCGGCGGCATCGGTCGCGACGTCGTCCGGCTCATGCACCGCGGGTGCGGAACCGCAGGAACCTCGCCAACTGAGGATCCTCCTGGCTGACGACAACGCCGTAAATCAGAAGCTGGTGACTCGGGTTCTGGAAAAACTCGGGCACGTGGCGACGGTAGTAAACGACGGAAGGGAAGCGGTGGAAGCGGCGCGTACCGGTTGCTTCGATCTCATCCTGATGGACGTCGAAATGCCCGAAGTGGACGGCTTCGAGGCTACCGCCCTGATCCGCGCGACGGAGTATTCGCGCCGGCGTGTCCCGATTATCGCCATGACCGCGCATGCCATGTCGGGCGACCGCCAGCGGTGCCTTGACGCCGGTATGGACGACTACTTGTCGAAGCCGATTGCCAGGAACGAGCTGGCTGCAATGCTGACGAAGTTCGTCCCTGCCGGCTGCGCTCCCCTCACGCCGCGCACGGCGTGACTATCTTCGCAGGCGCCCGATCTCGCCAAGCGAAATGTAGATGTTCAACAGACCAAGGCCGCTGAGCGCGCCGCGGAAAAAGGGGCTGAGCCAGACATCGTGCATGCGCGGCGATATCCCCGCGAACCAACTGACGTCCCACGCTTGCAGCCACGGGAACACCAGCAGAAACATCCCCACTTCAAAGCAGAACAACACGAACACCAGAACGCCCAGCTTCTGGTGCCAGGCGAGCCTGGGCCGCCCTGGTTCGGCTGAGCCCGCGGCGTTCGGCGCGTTCAACCCCACAAGGCCATCTCCTTTGCCGGGAACAGCTCGGTTTGTTCCGGGTATCCGGCCCACAACAAGTGACGGCAGGAATCGCGAACGGGTTCGAAGCTGAACCGATGCAGCGCCGTGGGGCCATGCTCGGAGAGGGCCTGCAAGTGCTCGGGCGTGAAATACCCTTTGTGACTGGCCAGGCCGTACTGCGGAAAAACCCGGCCCCAGGCGCGAACGCACGCGTCGCGTTCGACTTTCGCCAGGATGGAGGCCGCCGCGATCGACTGGCAGAGCGCGTCGCCATGCGGGAAAGAACGTTGCGCAATGGGCAGGTCGACGGTGACGAAATCGATCAGAAGAAAATCCGGCGCCGGGTTCAGGCGCTCGATAGCGCGCCGCATGGCCAGCCGGGAGGCCTGCAGGATGTTGAGGCGGTCGATCTCGTAGGCGTCCGCGGCAGCTACGGCGTGCGCCACGGCACGTTCGCGAATTCGTTCGGCGAGTTGCACGCGGCGTTCCGGCGTGAGTTCCTTGCTGTCCCTCAGTCCGCGGATGGGACGCTCCGGGGAGAGGATCACCGCGGCGGCGAATACCGGCCCAAACAGCGAGCCGCGTCCAACCTCGTCCACGCCCGCGGCGAACCGATAGCCCTGGGACCGGGCCTCGCGCTCATACCTGCCCTGGCAGCGCAAGCTACCGCTCCGGGCTACTCGCGCTCTTTCAAGCGCGCGGCCTTGCCCTTCAGCCCGCGCAGATAGTACAGCTTCGCGCGCCGCACGCGCCCGGTCCGCACCACGTCGATGTGGTCGATCACCGGCGCCTGAATCGGAAAGATCCGTTCGACGCCCTGTCCGAAACTGATCTTGCGCACGGTGATGGTCTCACCCATGCCGCTGTTCTTGCGTGCGATGACCGTGCCTTCGAACGCCTGCAGGCGCTCCTTGTCGCCTTCCCTGATCTTCACGTGCACTCGGATGGTGTCGCCGGGCCGGAATTCCGGCACGTCGGTCCGCTTGTTCGCATTCAGTACTTTCGCCATCAACGCATTCTGCATGGGGGTAATCCTCGGGACAATGTCGGATCGATGGCCGACGAGCGCACACATAACACCCTCGCGTCCGGCAAGCCACCGCGAACTATCTATTGTAATCGATTGTGAGGGTTAAGTGATACCCGGGTCTTGTCCAGGCTTCAGATCGGGACGGTTTCGGGCGGTTTTGGCCAGGGCGGCTTCCCGGCGCCATTTGCGGATCTCGGCGTGGTTGCCACCCAGAAGCACGTCCGGCGCGCTCCAGCCGCGGAACTCAGCCGGCCGCGTGTACTGGGGACAGTCCAGCAGGCCCTCTTCGCTGAAGGATTCCTGCACCGCCGAGTCCTCATTGCCCAGCACCCCGGGGAGCAGGCGAGCCACCACGTCCACAATCATCGCCGCGCCGAGCTCGCCGCCGCTGAGAACGAAGTCGCCTACCGAGACCTCCTCGCTGGCAAGATGCTCGGTCACGCGCTCGTCCACGCCCTCGTAACGCCCGCAGAGCAGGAATACTTCTTTGAGGCCGCTCCAGCGCCGGGCGGTGGCCTGGTCGAATTTCCGCCCCTGCGCCGAGAGAAGCACCACGGCACGGTCGCCCGGATCGTCGCGCTTCCACTCCGGCCAGGTCTGTTCCACGGCCAGAAAGATGGGCTCGCACTTCAGCAGCATGCCTTCACCGCCGCCGAACGGGCGGTCATCCACGGTGCGGTGGCGATCGAAGGTCCAGTTCCGCAGGTCGTGCACGCAGATCCGGACCAGGCCTGCTTCGACGGCGCGCCCGATCACGCCGTGCTCGAACGGCCCGCGGAAGAACTCGGGGAAGATGGTGAGAATGTGAAAGGTCATCAAGCAGCACCGGGGCAAACCCGGCGCTACTTACATATTGCCGCGAACTTCTCGCAGTTGCCGCAGATCGTTGACGTCGGCGTTGAGCGCATCCCGGTCGCGAGCCTCCAGGGTGTTGTTGTCCGCAACGTTCTTTACGTCGTCGATGGCCTCGTCGAGACGGTCCTTCGCGAACTTGTTGTTGCTGAGATTGCGGTCGAAGTCCGACAGGTGCTTCTGCGCGGCCTCGATGCGCTCGCGCTCCTTGTCAGTTCTCGTGCCCCTGTGCATCACGTGATGTAAATCCTGCTGCACGCGCTGTACGAGCTGGCGCGCATCGGAGTACGCGCCCTCCTGGGCCATGGCGCGGGATTCGCCCCACGCCACCACCAGCAGCACCGCCGCAAAGCCGAACAACAACCTGCGAATAATCAGTTTCATGCCTGTCCTCCGTAAGGTAGACACGCGCGCACACAATAGGTTTCATCCTGGCGCGAGCCGGAGGATCGGGGAGTACCGAGCCGCGACGGTCACGGAGCGGTCCACGCTGGGGAGCGGTTTACTTCAGGGTGCGCAGGAACGCCACCACGTCGCCTGCTTCGGCGTCGGTGAGCTTCACCGGCTTCATCTTGCCGGTTCCCGCCGTGGAGTCCTTCTTCAGGTCGGCGTCGCTCTTCGCCTGCACCGCTTTGGACGCAAGCGGCCGCAGCGTCACGGTGAGCATTTTGGCGATCTGCGGATTCCCTTCGCCGCTGGCTCCGTGACAGCCCTTGCACTTGGTCATGTACAGCGCTTTGCCCGCGGCGGCGTCCGCCAGAGCGGAGCCCGCCAGAGCCAGCGCGAGAATGGATGCGGTTAGAAACACTCGCATTTGATGCCTTCCCTTCCAACGAATAAACTGAGGAGAATCGGTCTACTTCAGCGTACGCACGTAAGCGATGACATCCTTCACTTGTGCGTCAGTGATCTTCACCGGCTTCATTTTGCCGACGCCCTCGGTGATGTCTTTCTTCAGGGCGGCATCGCTCAGGGCCTTCACCTCCGCCGACGACAGCGGCTTCATGGTGGCGTTGAGCATCTTGGCGATCACTGCCTTCCCTTCGCCGTTCGCCCCGTGGCACTTTTCGCAGTTTGCCGTGTACACCGCCTTGCCGGCAGCGGCGTCCGCCAGAGCGGAGCCCGTCACAGCCAGGGCGAGAATCGTGGTCATTACAAAGAGCTTCATGGTGACTTTCCTTTCGAATGAAAACAACTCGGATTACTGTCCCACTCCGAGGTCCGAGAGGATCTTCGGAGAGGCCTCCTCCACCGCGAGCACGTGATGGCAGCTTTCGCAGTCCTGCACAATTGTATCTCCCGACGAGCTCGCGTGCGAGCCGTCGTGGCAACGGAAGCAGCCGGGAAAATCGGCGTGCCCCAGATTGTTCGGATAGGTGCCCCATTTGATCCGCAGCTCCGGGTACACGTTGCGATCCCACACCACCGCCAGAGCCGAACCGGCGCGTTGCACGTCGGCGGCGGAGACGCCCGGGTAATTCTGCCGGTAGAAGCTGACGACGGCGGCGGGGATGCCGGCCAGCGCTTCCTCTTTGGATTTCCAGGGCCGCTTCAGGATTTCGACGCCCTGCTTGTGGATGAAGGGAAGCGACTGCGGAACCAGCCCCTTCGTGAACGCCGCGTCCACGGCTCGCTCGGGCAGTTCGTAATTGTGCGATGGGCGGTTGTGGCAGTCGATGCAATCCATGATGCGGTGCTCCAGCTTGTTCTCCGCGCCCGGTTTGGCGTCGGCCGAGCGGAACTCGGTGACCTTGCCGTCGGCGCTCTTGTAACGCACCCAGGCGATGTTCTGGCGGCTCGGGTCGGAGGCGTATTCCACCTGAACGCCCGCCCCCACGTGACGCCCGTGAATCCCCGGTCCGCCGTTCCCGCCGCCCACATGCATGAGCAGCACGGTTTTCGTCAGGGAATTCTGCTCGTCGTCCCCGAATTTCGTGATGACGCGCAGCCGGTCGCCGCTGAAGCGGTCGGGCCAGTGGCACGCCTCGCAGGTTTCCCGGGCGGGTCGCAGGCTCTCCACCGGGGTCGGGACGGGCCGCGGGTAGGTGTTCAGCACATAGTTGAAAACCTGGTTGACACCCGACAGCTTGCTCTTGACGAACCACGATGCGCCCGGACCGATGTGACAACTCACGCACTCCACGCGCGAGTGCGGCGATTGCTGATAGGCCGTGTACTCGGGCCTCATGATGCGATGGCAGGTGAGCCCGCAAAACGTGACGCTGTCCATGTAGCTGACGGCCCGGTAGGTGAATTGCGATCCGATGACCAGATTCGCCAGCGTGGTGACGGCGACAAACGCCACAATGCGGCGCACGTCGGCCATGTTCCAGCGGGCCGGCTCGGTCCATGCCACGGGGCCTTTCTTACGCTCGCGCCGATACCGCACCCAGATGCCCAGCGGGATCAGCGCCAGCCCTCCGAAGAACACGCCGGGGAGCATCAGGTACAGCAGGATGCCCACGTACGGATGCAGGACCATGCCGCGCACATAGATGGGCAGCAGAAAAAGCCACAGGACGCTCGCGGTGGTCACGAACACCACGCCCACGAGACTGACCGGGTTGTTGGAGAGCCGCGCCAGAGGCGCACTGAGGAGCCGCCAGTGACTCCCGGGTGAGTTCTCGCCACTCATAGGTGTCACCATTCTATCCACAGTCTCAACCGCCGGGCCAGGCGCCGGCCCGCTCGGCGGTACGATGCAAGTGTGAAGTTGCGCTTCCTCCCGAACCTTCTCCTGGCTTCCTTTGGCTTGTTGCATGCCCAGGCCGTGAGCGTCCGGCTGACCACCGACGATCGGACGGTCCTGCTCCAGCCGCAGCAGCCGGTTTCCTTTTCCAACGGCGGGTCCGCGGCCGTCCCCACGGTGTTTGTCGACGAATTCAGAAGCTACCAGTCGATTGAAGGCTTCGGGGCGTCGTTCACCGATTCTTCGGCCTGGCTGATGAAGGAGAAGATCCCGGCGGCGTCGCTCGATGGCGTGATGCTCTCGCTGTTCGATCACACCGCTGGTATTGGCATCAGCTTCGTACGCAATCCCATGGGGGCTTCCGATCTGGCCCGCTACGACTACTCCTACGACGACCTGTCCGCCGGGACCACCGATCCGAATCTCGCCTCCTTCTCCATCTCCCACGACCAGACCGATATCATCCCCCTGCTTCGCCAGGCCAGACTCATCAACCCGCGCCTGAAGGTGATGGCGAACCCATGGAGCCCACCCGGCTGGATGAAATCGTCCGGCTCCATGATCGGCGGTTCGCTGCTCGCCAGTAACTACGAGTCATTCGCGAATTACTTCGTCCGTTACCTGCAGGACTACGCAGCGGCCGGCGTGCCGGTGGATTACATCAGCGTGCAAAACGAACCGCTCGTTGTCCCCGCCGACTATCCCGGCATGTCCATGCCGGCCGCCGACCAGACCGTCATTCTCAGAGACCATCTGCTCCCCGCTCTGGCCGCCAGTCAGCTCACTACGAAAGTGCTGATCTACGACCACAACTGGGACACGCCCGCGTATCCCCAGACGGTTCTCGCCGACCTCACGCTGGCGGCGTCGGCGCAGATTGGCGGCGTCGCCTGGCATTGGTACTTAGGCACCCCGGGCGCGATGAGCCTGTTGCACAACCAGTATCCGAACCGGAACAACTACGTCACCGAGGCCTCGGGTGGAACCTGGATCTCCGATGAAGTGCGGACGGATTTCGAGACCATCATCCAGTCCATGCGGAACTGGAGCAGCTCCTTCGTCAAGTGGGGTCTGGCTCTGGATGAGAACAGAGGCCCGCACACGGGGGGCTGCGGCACTTGCACCGGACTGATTACGGTGAACGAAAGCTCCGGCGCGATCACTTACAACATCGATTACTACACGCTCGGCCACTTCAGTAAGTTCGTGCTTCCGGCGGCGGTTCGAGTCTGGTCGAGTAATGCGCCGGGTATCGTCAGCGCGGCGTTTATGAACCCGAACGGTACGGAGGCTCTTGTCACCTACAACGACTCTTCGTCCAGCCGCACATTCCAGGTAACCTCACACGACCGCTCCTTTGTCTATACGCTGCCCGCGCTGGCGGGCGCCACGTTCCTCTGGACGCGGGAACAGCGTGGACTTGCCGGCCGACTTACGATGCAGGCAGCGCCTGGCCGGCGTTCCCCGCCCGCCGTATACGCCGTGAGCGCAACGTCGCAACAGATCCAGGCATCGAGTTACAGCGATATGTCCGGCCTCGAAACCGAATCCACCTCCGATACAGACGGCGGATACGATCTGGGTTATTCCGCCAACGGCAGTTGGGCCGAGTATCGGAACATCGACTTCGCTTCCGGAGTAAGCTCGGTAAGTGTCCGGGTGGCCAGCGGCGGCAGCGGAGGGACCCTGGAGTTCCACCTGGACTCGGTAAGCGGGCCGCTCGCCGGCGCCGCGACTCTCCCGGTAACCGGCGGCTGGCAGAACTGGACCACGGTGGCGGCGCCCATCTCCGGAGCAACCGGCATCAGGAACCTGTTCGTGGTGTTCAGGAGCGGCGGAGCGTCCGGCGGCATTGCCAACCTGAACTGGTTGCAGTTCCGGTAAGCAGCCCGCCGAACGCGCGCAATCTCCGTGGGCCTGCGATTTAAGGTGGGGCGGGCTTCAGCGAAGGCTCCCGCGCGGCCTTCAGGCCTGCCTTCCCGTCTGGTTGCGACTCTGCTGCTCAGCGGGGCAGGCTCATAGTCAGGCTAAGAGCCTGCGGTCGCCTTGACCAGCGCG
Organism: Bryobacteraceae bacterium; assembly: GCA_049510065.1. Taxonomy (GTDB): domain Bacteria; phylum Acidobacteriota; class Terriglobia; order Bryobacterales; family Bryobacteraceae; genus CAWACP01. Next base: position 62,564 of record JBEKZH010000015.1, on the reverse strand, counting down.
AAGCTTCGCTGGACTCCTTACGTGATCCACATCAATGCAATACGTCAGCGGCTCAGTGGAACTTCACGACATTGAGTGAGAAGGTTGCGGCCGAGATGATTCCCTTGTCGAGGCCCGTTGCCGTGAACGGCGTGGGTGTGTCGTACTGTCCGAGCCAAAGGAAGCCGGTTACCCCTCCGTTTGGTGGCGCTGTACCGCTCGGCGGCAATACGGAAAGAACCCATGCGGGGATCGTGAAGTGACCCGGCGCCACAGGGACGGTGCATTGGATCTCGGCAACAGTATGGAAGGAGCCGTCCGAGTTATAGTCCAGTGACAGGCCGCCCAGCGTGGCCACGCCGTTCGGCTGAGAGAACTGGTTGGGGGCCCACTCTATCGCAAGGTCATCGCTGCGAGACAGGTCCGAGAAGTAGGCGATGTTCGTGATCGGAGACCCGAGGACAGGCATTGTCTTGGACGTGGTGAAGGCGACGACATCCGGGCCTCCCGCGCCAGAGACGGTGAAGTTGGATCCCGCCCAAAGGACCCTGGCGTTGGTGGAGAGCACAGTGTAGTAGGCGCCGGGGGGGAAAGTAAATTCCGGAATCTGGTATGTCCCGAGTGGCCCTTGCGCAGTCAGCGCCGGGCCGGCATTCAGGAACGGCAAGGTCAAATCGGTCAGGAAGAGTCCGTTGTTGCCTCCCCACTCCAATGCGATGCAGTAGCCGGAGGAGACTCCGTAAGACGCGAGTTTGGCCGTGGCTGGAGAGAACTCGTTGAACGTGCCGCCAGCGTAATCACCGGTGCCGGCGCCCCCTTCCAGACGAATCCATCCGAACTTGACATTCTCTCCCGCAGCCAGCTTGTCCACCAGATCCTGGCCCATGGGGGAATCCGAACACGTCTGGCCCGTATTGGAGATGGCGATGGTGGCGACGTTGCTCATCACCGCGCCGGCCTTGACGCCGACCGGAACGTGGCAACCCTCCACTCCCGCGGGCGCGGTGAAAACCACCTCATCGAGACCCGCGCAACAGCCGGACCGGCCGTGGTAGTCGCTGGGTGCAGGGGGCGCGACCGTGTTGCCGACGTACACTTGCACCGGAGCGGCAAGGCTGACGAGCTGCGATGGAGGAGGAAGCTGAGTCTCGTTCCAACTGACGCCTCCTAGTCCCGTTCCCCACAGGATCACGACGTCGCCGGGATGAAAGGTGTGAATGATGCTGTTCTGGTTGAAGGCCGGGTCTGTCGCGGCGGCCTGTCCCTTGCCCTGGGAATTGGCTGTGTAGATCCCGAACGAGGCGGGCACCACCTGGATGGGCGCGGGCGCGCTGGTCAGGCCGCCATACGTCACGGTGATGGTCCCGGTGCCCACCGGCGTCGCCGATGGCAGGACCGCGTTGACCTGATATCCGTAATAGACACCGAGAATGATGGCGCTGCTGGACGTGTTGCCCACCGTGACCGTAACCGAAACGTCCGCCAGTACCGTAGGCAAAGGGAATGTCGTGGCATTTGCATAGGAGTCGGAAGGTCCGAAGCCACTTCCGTAGAGCGCAAAGAGAGACCCCTGTGCGATTCCCGAGCCCGAGCCCGTCAGTTCCGGGCCGATGTAACTGGCGGAATTCAGAACCGGCGTACTTGAGCGGATCACCGGTTGGGCCACAGCCGCAATCATGAAGGTGAGGCCGAGTAGTAACAGTGCGAATTGTCTGTTCATGACAGCTCCTTTTGGGCGCGCCTCGGAACCCGACATCCCCGGTCGGCGGCGCAGCGTATCAAAACTGTAGGATTACGACCCGATTCTATCCCTTCCGACGCCGCATTGCAGGGTCTGGTTGCTTGCCCGTCGCACCGGACTCTGGCCGGTTGCTCCGGCGCCCCCACCATTACCGTATATTGGTATTTCCTTATGCTTGTCGTCATGCAGGAAGGGGCCAGCGAGTCCCAGATCGAGAAAGTGATCGGCCGGCTGGTGGCCATGGGTTTCACCGTGCACCGGTCCACCGGCGTCCGCCATACGGTTCTGGGTGGCGTCGGCCCCGTCGACGAGTTTGAACCGGCCGATTTCGAGGTGCTGGAGGGGGTGAAAGAATGCCACCGCATCGTCTCCCCCTACAAGCTGGCGAGCCGCAATTTCCGCCCGGCCGGCAGTACGGTACGTGTGGGCAATGTGGAGATCGGCGCCACGAAGATCGTGGTGATGGCCGGACCCTGCAGCGTCGAAAGCGAAGAGCAGATCAACCGGGTCGCCGAACAGGTGGCGGCGGCCGGCGCAACGGTGCTTCGCGGCGGTGCTTTCAAACCGCGCACCTCGCCCTACAGCTTTCAGGGGCTCGGCGAGGAGGGGTTGCGGCTGATACGCGCGGCCGCCGACCGGTACGGTCTGCTGGTGGTGAGCGAGGTGATGGACCTGACGCAGATTCCGCTGGTGGCCGAGTACGCCGACATCCTGCAGGTGGGCGCGCGCAACATGCAGAACTTCAATCTGCTGCGCGAGCTGGGCGACCGCCGGAAACCGGTTCTGCTGAAGCGGGGCATCTCCGCCACCATCGAGGAACTGCTGCTCTCGGCCGAGTACATCCTCGCCGGCGGCAACTACGACGTCATCCTGTGCGAGCGGGGCATCCGCACGTTTGAAAGCTACACGCGCAACACCATGGACATCTCCGCCATCCCGGTGGTGAAAAAGTTGTCACACCTGCCCATGATTGCCGATCCGTCCCACGGCACGGGCCGGCGCGATAAAGTGCTGCCGATGGCCCGCGCGGCGGTGGCGGCCGGAGCCGACGGCCTGATCATCGAAGTGCACGACGACCCGGACAGGGCCCTGAGCGACGGCGCGCAGTCGCTGTTCCCGCAGCAGTTCCAGGAGCTCATGGAGCAGCTTCGGATCATCGCGCCTGCAGTGGGGCGAACTCTTTAGTGTCCTGAGTTAGAAATGAGTTTAATGAGTCAGGGCTTACAGTATTACTACACGACGATTCAATGTGAGGCAGGCTTCAGCCTGCGGCGGCCTTCAGGCCGCCCGGCCCCTGGGTTGCCGCTATGCTGCTCTGGGCGGCAGGCTTTCAGCGAGTCCACGGAGTTTCTACATCTACACAGACTGAAGTCTGTGCCACCTTTTGTCGGAAACTTGTCAGCACAGGGTGGCACAGGCTTTAGCCTGTGCGGACCCGCTTTCAGCGGGTCCGCGCCGGCGCGATTGGCGACTCCACACTGGGGAATTGTTCCACGAGTTTCTACCTCAGGACACTAACGTGCAAACGGTCGCTGTTTTCGGCGTAGGCCTCATTGGGGGCTCCTTCGCGCTCGCCTTGCGCGAGGCCGGCTACGCGGGCCGCATCGTCGGCGTCAGCTCGCCGGCAACCATCGCCCGGGCGATCGCGCTGGGCGTGATCGACGAGGGACTGCCGCCCGCCGAAGCCGCCTCCCACGCCGACCTGGTTTTTCTGGCCCAGCCGATCGGCGTCATTATTCAAACCATCGGCGCTATCGGGAGCATTGCCGCAAACCTCCCGAGCAAGGCCCTGGTGACCGATGCAGGCAGCACGAAATCCGCCATCATGGCCGCGGCGGCAGGGAAGATGGCGGGGAGTCTGTTTATGGGCGGGCACCCCATGGCCGGCAAGGAGGCACGCGGGGTGGAAGCGGCCTGCGCCGGCCTTTTCCGAGGCCGTGTGTGGGGGCTGACGCCGGCGCGTCCCGAGGATCTCCAGCAGCCGCAGTGCCGCGAGTTCGTCCAATGGCTGGAGAGGATTGGCGCGGTTCCCCTGGTCCTCAATGCCGCCGAGCATGATCGCATCGTGGCCCTGACCTCCCATTTGCCGCAACTGGCGTCCACCGCGCTGGCGGCCACGCTGGCGGAAAGGACGTCGGGTACTCCGGCGGTCCACGGCCCAGGCCTCGAAGACATGACCCGGCTGGCCCTCAGCTCGTTTGACATCTGGGCGGACATCCTCGCCAGCAACCGCGACAACGTCGCCTCCGCGCTGGAAGCCTACATTGCCGCGCTGGAGACCGTTCACAGGGAAGTTGTCACCTCCGCAAATTTGGATATCTGTCAGCTTTTTGAACGAGGTAGCGCCTTTGCGAGGTCTTTGCGAGACGCTTCAAACCGACAGCCAGCATAACATTCTTCTATAATTTACTTGACACTCGGACTATAATAATTCGAGTCTTTCCATGCACACTGCTTCGACTGCCGCGCTTGCTACTATCCTCCGAAACGAAGTTGTGCATCTCGAGGGCGTTTCGAGATTTGCCCCCAGCCGCCGTTTCGCGTCTCTGTTTTCGGACTCCAGCCCATCGGATTCGCTGTATTTCCTCGATTCCGGGCTCGTCAAGCTGTTTAAACGCGGTGAGGATGGAAAGGAGATTATCCTCCGCATCGTGGCGCCTGGCGAGCTGTTCGGCGAACAGGCTCTTCCCGGCGAGGAGGCTCGGGACGTGCGTAACGTCTCGGCGGAAGTGCTGCAGGAGGGCGTAATCCACGTCATTCCGAGGGCCGTGTTCCTGGCATGGTGCGAAACCCGTCCGCACGTCTGGCGCCTCCTGGCGGAGACCCTGACCGCACGGCAGCGGGAACTCGAGAAGAAGGTGGAATTGCTCTGCCTGCAGGACGTGGAGTACCGGATTCTGTACTACCTCGGTGAGCTCGCGACGCTGCTCGGATCCCGGAACAACGGACTGCAGGAGTACTCGATTCCGCTGTCGCAGAGCGAGTTGGCCAGCCTGATCGGGGCAACGCGGGAGACCACCTCCACCACGCTGAACTCGCTGGCCCGGCGCGGTCTGGTCCGCCTGGGGCGCCGCCTGCTGGTGATCACGTCCGTGGACCACGTGCGAACCGCGGCCCAGCAGCGCACCATGCACGCGACCGGGAACTCGTAGATCCCGTACTACGAAACGAACCCAATTCCCGTTTCACAGCGTGCCTCACTTTCACACCTGCGATCAACTTAAGTATAAGTAAACAAAAGACTTGACTGCCGGTTAGCGGCGTGCAACACTCGGAGAGTATATGAAGTATCTCCGCTTCCTGCTGCTGTGCGCGGCATGCGTATTCGTCGTTCGGGCCGTGGCCGAAGACGCGTCGGATCCGGATGGAGGGAACGCGGTGGACGAGGCGAACGTCAACTCTCGTTACACCGTGGAAAGCATCGACGTCGCCGGACAGCACGATTACACGCTCAGCCAGCCGGTTCTGCAGCAGATCCACGGGCTGGTGGGGACGAAGCTGAATTTCGAGGCCCTCAGCGGCCTCGCGCGCGCGATCACCCGGGAAGTGCACGCGCGGGGAGTGTCGGTGCGGGTGATGCGCGGGTCCGAGCCGGAGTACGTGCGGGTGATTCTGGACGTCAACGAAGGCCGCAGCCGGTTCGACGTCTCCGTTCCGAAGTTCCTCTGGCACTCCAGTGAAGGCTGGACGGCGGAGGGCCAGGCCACGGCCACCCTCGGAAACAACTCGGTCTCATTCGGCCTGTTAAGCAATGGGGACGACCTGGTGGAGCGATACGCCGGCTACAACGCGTCTTTCCATCGGCGCTCGCTCGGGTCCGACAAAGTGAACTTCGCTTTGACTTTCGAGGACTACCATCAGGAGTGGAACCGGGCCACCCTTTCCGCGGCCACCGGTTCGGAGCCGCTGTTCTTCTATCGCAGCCGGCGGAATGTGGAGCCGGAGTTGACATACGTCCTTTCCCGCGAGCTCGAGTTCAGCGCGGGCGTCAGCATGGAGGCGATGCAGCCCGAAACCGCCGGGGCGCGGGAGAAATCGGCCAATTCGGTAACCGGCACGGTCCGCTATCACAAGACTATCGAGAAGTCGTCCCTGAATCAGGCGGTGGATGCCAGCTACAGCGTGCGCGCGGCGAACCGGGATCTCGGTTCCGATTTCGTGTACACTCGACATCGGGTAAAGGCCAGGTACACGGCCGCGCACAACCGGTACCAGGTGGAGGTGGGCTTCGAGGGCGGGGCCATCCTTGGGACGGCGCCCATGTTCGAACGGTTCGCGCTCGGCAATTCCGGCACCCTGCGAGGCTGGGACAAGTTCAATCTCGATCCGTTGGGCGGAACCAGAGTGGTGGACGGGTCGCTGTCCTGGAAGTACCGCGCGGTGCGCGTCTTCTACGACGCGGGCGCGGTGTGGGATCGCGGCGGGCGCGTGGAGCCGAAGCAGTCTCTGGGGGCCGGGCTCGAAGGGAACCTGGGCATCCTCGGGCATAACGAATTCCTGCTGGCCTTCGCGTTTCCGCTGAATCAGGGCCGCATGGAGCCGATGTTTGTAGCTGGTATGAACTTCTGATTCTTTTGGCACGGTCACGGACAGCCCGGCTGGCTGGGCGCGCGCTGCTTTTTGCCGTCGCGTGCACGGCGGAGTTGTATCCGATGCGCGTGTCGAACGAAGACCTGTACGTGCTGCGGGCAAACGACGACCTGCGAGTTTCCGCGCCGCGCATTCATTTCCTCTCCGGACGTCCGCTCACGCGCCTGCACGACGGCGTGAGCGTTCCGTTCGATTTTCAGTTGACCCTGTTCAACGGCACGCGAGACACCCCATATCGCCGCGCCGTGGAGCGCTTTGTGGTCAGCTACGATCTCTGGGAGGAGAATTTCAAGGTGGCGCGCGTTCGCGGCGCCCGCCGGACGGGACTCTCGGCCAGTGGCGTGGAGCGCTGGTGTCTGGAGAACCTGGCAGTTTCGACGGCGGGGATTCCGCCCGGCAACAAGCTGTGGGTCCGCCTGGAGATCCGGGCGCAGGATTCGCCCGAGGGGGCGTCGGCGGGCGACGACCCGGGCATCAGCCTGACCAGTCTGGTAGAGCTTTTCGGGCGGCCGGCCAGGAATCCGCAGCACTGGATGCTGGACTCCACCGCGTTTCACCTCGAAGATCTGGATCGCTGACATGCGGCGGCTGCGGACCAGGCTGATCTTCGCGTTTGCGGCGTCCACGCTGGTGCCGGTGGCCATCACTTTCTGGGTGTCGCTGTCGCTGCTGGACCGCAGCCTCGAATACAACGCCATCCGCGAACTGGACGAGACCTCGCAGGCGCTGGCGCAGACCGGCCGCGAGTATTACCGCGCCGCGCGCACGCTTCTGAAGCAGCACGTCGCCGAGAAGAAGCTGGAGCCGGTGGCGTATCCGGCGGCGCAGGCGGCCCAGTGGCCCGCCGACGTCCGCGACTTCCACGACGGCGGCGAGGCGGAGAGCTTCGCGCTGGCGGGCAACCAGGGAGACCGGCTCGATTACCTGCTCCGGCGCGGCGACGACGTGCTGCGGTATTCCATGCCCCTCAATGGCGTGTCCATGGGCCGGCTCTCGGCCGTGTACAGCCGCTCGCGGGCCGTGCTTGACAGGCTGGGCAATCCGCGCCGAGGCCTGTTCGGAGCGTTTCTGGCAATCGCCATCGCGGTGTGGCTGGCGTCGCTGGCGGTGGTGGTCTACTGGGCGCACCGCATCAGCCAGCCGATCCGCGAGCTCACCAGCGGACTTTCGGAAGTGGCCGGCGGCAATCTGGAATATCGCGTGGCATCGTCCGGCGACGACGAGATCGGCGCGGCCGTACACGCGTTCAACCGCATGACTTCGGAACTGCAGCATGCGCGCGACCGCCTGGTGCAGGCCACGCGTCTGGAAAGCTGGCAGGCGGTGGCTCGCAAGATGGCGCACGAAGTAAAGAACTCGCTGACGCCGATCCGCCTCACCATGGAGGAGATCGCCGCGCGCGGGAGCGACAACCAACCAGAGTTTTTGCAGCAGGCCGCGCAGATTGTGGTGGACGAAGTGACGGCGCTGGAGCGGCGCGTGAGCGCGTTCTCGCAATTCGCCAACGAGCCGCCGGTGTGCCCGAGCCCGGTGGACGTCAATTCGCTGTTGGAAGACCGCATCGCGTTTCTGCGCAAGTCGCACCCGGAGGTAAGCTATCAGATTCGGCTTTGCGACGGCCACCCGCTGGCGTTTGCGGATGAGGATCTGGTGCGCGGCGTGGTGACTAATCTGCTTGAGAACGCCGCGCAAGCCGCGCGCCCCGGCGGTAGCGTGCTGAGCATGACCGCCACCGAGAACGGCCACGTGCGCATCGAGGTGCACGATTCCGGGCCCGGGCTGAGCGCGCTGGCGCGTAGCACTCTGTTCCAGCCCACCATTTCGTTCAAGCAGAACGGCATGGGCCTGGGACTTTCCATCGCGCACAAAGGCGCGGTGCTTTCGGGCGGCGATATTCAACTGGTGCCCGGCGAGCTGGGCGGCGCGGCGTTTCGCGTGCTGCTGCCGCGGGCGAAACAGGAGACATGACTCCCCGACGAATTCTGATCCTCGACGACGAGCAGAACATCTGCCGCACGCTGCGGCTGATTCTCGAGCACGAGGGATACGCGGTGTCCACCGCCTCGTCGCTGGCGGAAGCGAAAGGCGAGGTTCCGCGCGCCGATGCCATGCTCCTTGACGTGCGTTTGCCCGATGGCAGCGGCATCGATTTTCTGCGCCAGGTGCGGCAGGTGGACAGCGAAACGCCGGTCATCATGATTTCCGGGCACGGCACCATCGCCGACGCGGTGGAAGCGACTCGTGCCGGCGCGTTCGATTTTCTGGAGAAGCCGCTGAGCCGCGATCGCGTGTTGTTGGCGTTGCGCAACGCGCTGGAGAGCTCGAAGCTGCGCCGCGAGAACGAGCGGCTGCGTGAGCTGACTGGCTCGGGGCCGCGCATGATCGGGTCGTCACCGGTGTTCCAGCGCGTGCTGGAGCAGGCCACCATGGCCGCACGGTCCGACGCGCGCATTCTGCTGATGGGCGAATCCGGTACCGGCAAGGAGCTGCTGGCCGCGCACGTGCATCGCGAGAGTCCGTTCGCGGACGGGCCGTTCGTCAAGGTGAACTGCGCGGCCATTCCCGGCGAGCTGCTGGAGAGCGAGCTGTTCGGGCACGAGAAGGGCTCGTTCACGGGCGCCGTCACTGCGCGCAAGGGCAAGTTCGAACTGGCCAACGGCGGCACGATCTTTCTCGACGAGGTGGGCGATCTGCACGCGTCCTCCCAGGCCAAGCTGCTGCGGGTGTTGCAGGAGGGCGAGTTCCATCGCGTCGGCGGCGAGCAGGCCATCCGCGTCAGCGTGCGCGTGATTTCGGCCACGAATCGCAGCCTCACCGACCTGGTGGAGCAGCAGAAGTTTCGCGAGGATTTGTACTATCGGCTGTGCGTGGTGCCCATTCGTGTGCCGTCATTACGAGAAAGGCCGGGCGATATTCGACCGATGGCCGAGTATTTCCTCGAGGAGTTCTGCACGCGCAACAATTTTCGTCCGAAACGGCTGGATGCGGACGTGTATCCGCTGCTGGAATCGTGGCACTGGCCGGGCAATGCGCGCGAGTTGCGCAATGCGGTGGAGCGCATGGCCATTCTTACGGCGGGGAACGTGCTGACGGAGGAATCGGTGCCGGTGGAGATTCGCATCGCGCTGGACGTGCCGCCGCCGTCGAATCTGAAGGAGACCCGCGCCTCGGCTGAGCGCGAGCACATCGTCCGCGTGCTGGAGGAGACCAGTTGGAACGTCTCCGGCGCCGCGCGCGTGCTGGGCATGGAGCGCACCAACCTGCACAAGCGCATCCGCGCGCTGGGCATCGTGCGCGGCAAGGTGCACGGGGTGGTGGAGTAGCGAGGCGCAGAGACGTTTCGTCGGCCCAACGCCGTGTTGATAGAATTCGACGTGTGTATTGCATGTTCTATTTGCGCAAGCGCACCGCCTACGTGCCGACAATGGCACGAACGCAAGCAGGATTCTGGCTCAGCGTTGAACCCGTAGACGTAGCACCAGTCGCGGATGCCGAGGCCCTGAAGCTCGTGCTGCTCCGCGCGATCGAGCGCGGCAACCCAGTTGTACCGACTCCAGGCCGCGACCACTTTCCACCTGATGTGATGCGCCGCTACTGCGGCATGCGCTCCCTGTCCGCATTTGAACGAACAGCACAGCTTTGGTCCTTCGGTCAAAGCGCAGATACGTACTTGATCTCTCAATGGCGACGAAGCGAGGTCCATCGTGGCGCGTGGGAACAGAGTCTGGAGCGAACAACTGTGCTCGCCGCTATGAACGTGGAGGAGGCAGTGCGACGAGTTGCCGATCTTGCATTCGCTGGCCCGGCCTAGCCGCCGTGAGAATGGAAGTGGATCGGCGATAATAGCCCCACAGCCATGGCACAACTGCCTTACAGCAAGCGCGAACAGCGCGGCTGGTACATGTACGACTGGGCGAACTCCACCTTCGCCACCACCGTCGTCACCCTGTTTCTGGGGCCCTATCTCACCGCTCTCGCGAAGGCCGGCGCCGGGGCGGACGGGCGGATCCACCCGCTGGGCATTCCCGTGGACCCGCGGTCGTGGTGGAGTTACTTGGTCTCGCTCTCCGTTCTGACGCAGGTCGTCGTGCTGCCGATTCTGGGCACCGTCGCGGATTTCAGCGCGCACAAGAAACGGCTGATGGGTGTGTTCGCCTATGCCGGAGCGCTGGCGACGACGGCGATGTTCCTGCTGACCGGCGGAGCCTGGCTCACCGGCGGCCTCTTGTTCCTGGTCGCGAATCTGGCGTTCGGCGCCTCGATCGTGGTCTACAATTCGTTCCTGCCGGACATCGCACCACCGGAAGAACGCGACGCGGTTTCGTCAAAGGCGTGGGGCATCGGATACCTCGGCGGCGGCCTGCTGCTGGCTCTGAACCTGCTGCTGTTCGCGAAGTCGAAGTCGCTGGGTATCTCGGAAGGCCTGGCGGTGCGCATCAACCTGGCGTCGGCGGGCGTGTGGTGGGCGCTGTTCACGTTGATCCCGCTGGCGTGCATTCGCGACCGTCCGCCCGGCCGCGTGCGTGGCGGCAGCGAAGGGCTCATCAGCACCTTCCGCGCATTCGCGGCCACGCTCAGCGAGATGCGCCGCTATCCACAGACGCTGCGGTTCCTGCTGGCTTACCTCATCTACAACGACGCCGTGCAGACGGTGATCACGCTGGCCGCGCAGTTCGGAAACGACGAGCTGAAGCTCTCCATGGCGGACCTGACCATGGTGATTCTGATGGTGCAGTTCGTCGCGTTCTTCGGCAACATTCTGTTCAACTGGGTGGCGCAATGGATGGGAGCGAAGCCCGCCGTGATGGTCAGCCTGCTGATCTGGACGGGTGTGCTGGTGGCGATGTACGTCTCGGTGCGCAATCGAACTCAGTTCTTCGTCGCGGCCGCGGTGGTGGCCATCGTCCTGGGCGGCACACAGGCGCTGAGCCGGTCGCTGTTCGCGCAGATGATCCCGAAGGGCCGGGAGGGCGAGTACTTCAGCGTGTACGAGATCAGCGACAAGGGTACGAGCTGGCTGTGCCCGCTGCTGTTCGGTCTGGCGCTTCAGCTCACCGGGAGCTACCGGCTGGCCATTCTCTCGCTGGTGACGTTCTTCATCGGCGGGCTGCTGCTGCTGTCGACGGTGAACGTGCGGCGGGCGGCTGTTGAGGCCGGAGCCAGAGGCTGACCGCTACTTCTTCTCGTCGGTGGCCGGTTTGGCGGCCGGCGCCGGGCGCGGCTCGCTGCTCGGCGGCACGATGCCCTTGAGGCGCAGGTAAGTGATCATATTGCCGTAGTGCTCGGCGGTGTGCATGGTATTCACGGACAGCACGGTCAGCTTCGGCATGTCGCGACCCATGAACTTCAGGATCTCGACCGCCTGGGCGTCGGTCATCCCATCGTAGGCCTTGTTGCAGTGGGCGACAGCATCCTTCAGCGCCTGCACCAGGTCGGCCTTGGTAATTTTGGTTTTCTCAACGCTCGTAGTGGACCTTGGCTCGCCGAGCAACATACCGCAAAACATGTTGTTGGCATCGGCGACGTGGCCGACGAGTTGGCCGAAGCTGCGCACGTCCGGCGTCGGCTTGAAGGAATAGTTTTCTTCCGGCATCTTCTCGGCGGAGCCAACGACATAGGCGCTGGCTCCGGAGTAGAGCATCTTTTCCCCGCCGCTGAGCGGATTGGCGGGTGGCTGCTGCGCGAAGCACGTCGCAGCGGCAACAGAAAGGCAAAACATCAGGGTTTTGTTCATGGGATCACTGTGCGATTATGCCATATTCGTCGTCACGAATCTTCCGGGCGCACGTCCAACCAGTTGCGCGCGGCGCGGTTGCCGCGCTATTCCTGTAGAGCAGTACGCTTTTCATCCCAAAGGAGATCCATGAGAAGTCTGATCATTGTTGCAGTATGCGCGGTGTTCGCCATGTGCGCGTTCGCCGCCGATGCGCCCAGGTCGACGCATTCCGACGTGTTCGCGAAACACTGGAAGACCGCCGGAGACTACACGGTGGCCATCGCCGAGCAGATGCCGGCGGAATCCTACAGCTTCAAGCCCGTGCCCGAGCAGATGAGTTTCGCGGAACAACTGGTGCACATCGTCGGGGCGAACAACTACTTCTTCTCCATGCTCACCGGTGACAAGGCGCCGCAGGAGAAACCCGCGAGCCTGGACAAGGACAACGTGGTGAAGTTCGTGCGCGCGTCATTCGACTGGGCCAGCGCGGAACTGGCCAAGGTCACCGACGAACAAATGCACAAGACGTATCCGATGGAGGGCCAGCAGATGTCCGGCCACGAAGTGCTGATGCTGGCGTGGGATCATACCACGCACCATCGCGGTCAGTTGATCGTGTATTTGCGGTTGAAGGGCATCAAGCCGACCGATTACAAGTTCTGAGAAACCGCTCCATCACTGTCGCGGCTCGGCCGGCACCGCCGGCTGCGTTCGAATCGTGTTGATGTTCGTGCCGATGATTTCTCCCGACACCACCAACTCGACGCGCCGGTTCTGTTGCCTGCCCGCGGCGGTGCGATTGTCCGCCACGAAACTGGTCTTGCCAAAGCCCTGCGCGGTGATGTTGGCGTCGTCGATGCCCTGAGAGACCAGGAAATCGCGGACCGAATCGGCGCGATGTTCGGAGAGGCGCTGATTCATAGCATCCGAACCCACGTTGTCGGTGTAGCCTTCCACCTGCAGCCGCAATCCGGGATGAGACACGATGATACCCGCCAACCGCGCCAGCTTCACTTGCGTGCCAGGCTTCAGGTCCCAGCGGCCGGTGGCGAACAGCACGTCGGACATGTTGATGATCAGGCCGCGCGCGGTGTCGCGGGTCTGCAGCACCTGGTTGAACTGATCGAGCAACTGCTGGCGAAGTTGCGTCTGGTCCTGTTCAGCTTTCTGGCGCAGACGGTCCGCCTCCGCGGCCGCCTGGCGAGCCTTGTCGGCTTCCACGGCGAGTTGCTGGCGCGCGGCATCGGCTTCGGCTCTGGCCTGTTCCGCCGCAGCCTTCGCCTGTTCCGCCGCGGCTCGCTGGCGATCCGCTTCCTGCGCTGCGGCCTGCGCCTCACCCCTGGCCTTCTCAGCGGCGGAACGGTCCGCTTCGGCTTGCGCGCGACGCTCGGCCTCGGCGCGAGCCTCCGCTTCCGCCTTCGCACGCTGCTGCGCCTCGGCCTCGGCCTTGTCTCGCGCTTCCTTCTCCCGGGCCGCGGCCGCCTGGCGTTCCTGCTCCTGATGCTCGGCGATCTGGCGGCGAATGGCGATGACGCGGGCGTCCTCGGCGCGCACGGCCGCTTCACGAGCCATGGTGATCACCGGCTTCTGACCAGGCTTCTGTACCTGGTACTTCTCAGCCTGCTGCAGGGCCGCGTCGGCCTTCAGGTAGCTGTCCGGGGCGTACTGGTCGGCGGCGGCCACCTTCGCGATCTGCACCGCGTTCTCGGCCTCCAGCAACTCGCGCGGCAGCTTCTTCCCCACGTTCACCGGCACGAAGCCGGGCGCATGCCCCTTCATCGTGTAGGCGCCGCGCGGGAGCAACTCGTACTTGGCCTCGATGGCTTCGATGACGCCGCGGGTGTCCGCGCGGACCTCGTTCTCCATTACCACGACGTCGCTGGGCTGCGTGACCGCGTAGTAGGGTTCAGCCGTGACAATCATGCCGAAGGTCTGAATATCGCTGGTTGTCCTGATGCTGCTCTCGGAACCCATGCCCCATTCGCTCAGCGTGAGCTCGCCGAGCGGCAGGGCGCGTCCATCGGGCGAAATGGCCCACAGAACGTAGGTCAGGTACTCCGGACCGTAGGTCTGCGGCGCGACCAGATTGCGAAAGCTCGCCGTGATCCGGATGACGCCTTTTTCGCTCTCGACGGTGGCATCGCCCTTGCCCGCGGGCATGAGCGCCGTACCCTTGAAGTTGATCTTCGTGGAGCCGCCACGATGCAGGTAGTTCACAGCCTGCGTCGTTCGCGCGACAACCTCAACCTTGAAGATCGTGCCCATGTCTTCCGCCTGGTCCGATGCCGGGGCCGGCGTGGAAGTGGGGTTCGGAGCCGGGCTGGGTGGTTCGTTCTGGCCCATGAGCAGGGCCGTTGCAACTGCCGTGGTCACTGCAAGCTGTTTGAACATATAGTCACCGGGGGTTTAGACCCTCTGGACAGGATAGCCGTTTCGGGGAGACGGCGGGCGGAGGCGGAGGCGTGGCAACGGTCGGGAAGCGCTAATCCTGCTACTATTAGTCACCTCTCGCAATCGAGAAAATCGCTTATTCATTCATTCGCCGATTTCGTGTAATCTGTTGTTTCCGCCAATCATGATCGCTACGCTTTCCCAGGATATTCGGTACGCGGCGCGCGGTTTCGTCAGAAGCCCCGGCTTCACCGCGGTCGCTCTTCTGGTGCTTGCGCTTGGCGCAGGCGCGAACACCGCGATTTTCAGCATTACCAATGCGGTTCTGCTTCGCCCGTTGCCCTTTCGCGAGCCTGGCCGGCTTGTGGCCATCTGGGAGAGCGCGAAGAACCTCGATCCGAAGACGATGATCTCGCCGCGCGATCTGGAAGCGTGGCAGCGCCGCAATCAGAGTTTCGAATCGCTTGCCGGTTACCGTCCCTGGGAATACAGTTGGACGGGCATTTCCGACGCGCGAAAAGTGTCCGGCGAAATCGTCACGCTGGGTTTCTTCTCCGGACTTGGGGTCTCGCCGGCGCGCGGCCGGCTGTTTGACTCGCGGGATATGAACGGTCCCGCTGGCGTGGTGATCAGCGACACCTTCTGGAGGACGCAACTGGGGGGCGCGGAAGACGTCCTCGGACGCAGCCTGATTCTGGACGGGACGCCGCACACCATCATCGGCGTGATGCCCCCCCGGTTCCAGTTTCAACCGCCACGGGCCACCCTCTGGACTTTGTTCACGCCCTCCAGCGATTACTACCGCCGTTGCCCGCCACTGGAGCACGTGTTCCTTCTGTTCGGGCGGCTGCGCCCCGGCATCACCACCGCGGCGGCGCGGACTGACCTGCTGCGAATCCGGCGAGCTCTCGAAGAGACCGAGCCGGAGTTCATCACCGATGCCGATGTCTCGGTGACCCCGTTACAGGAAGACCTCGCCGCCCTGGAGGGGGATCTGCGGCCCGCGCTGCTGACGCTGTTTGCCGCCGTGGTGTTCGTACTGCTGATCGCGTGCGCGAATGTGGCCAGCCTGATGCTGGGGCGCGCCGCCGAACGCCAGAAGGAGATTGCGCTGCGGGCCGCGCTCGGGTGCGGGCGCTGGCGGATGATGCGCCACATGCTGACCGAGAGTGTGCTGTTGTCCGCGGTGGGAACGGCGCTGGGCGCGATCGCCGCCTGGGGCGGGTTGTACTGGTTCCGTCGCGCCGCGCCATTTCCACTTCCGGCCGGCGCCGATATCCGAATGGACCTGCCGGTGTTGCTATTCACGGTATCGCTGGCTCTGGGAACCGGGATCGTCTTTGGATTCCTGCCGGCGTTCAAGGCCTCGCTGCTGGATCTGAGCGGCGCTCTGAAGGAGAGCGGGAGATCGTCCCAGGGCCTGCGCAGCCAGCGCGCCCGTAGCCTTCTGGTGGTCACCGAGGTGGCGCTCTCGTTGATGTTGCTGGCCGCGGCCGGTCTGGTGATTGAGAGCTTTGTCCGCCTGCGCACCGAGCCTCTGGGTTTCCGAACGGACCACGTGGTCAACATGTCGGTGGATTTCCCGGAGAACGTCTACTCAAAACTCGAGCAACGCCTGGCGCTGCTGGATCGTATACTGGAACGCCTGCGCGGGCTGCCCGGCGTCGAACCGGCTTTCACCACCAGCGCGGTCCGCGAGATTCTGCTGGTGGAAAGCAGACCGATGCCGACCTCGCCCGCCGCCTACGTGATGATCGACGGTGAGTTCATCACGCCGGCGTACTTTCGCATCCTCGGGGTGCCGTTACTGCGCGGCCGCTACCCGGATGAGCGGGACGCCGAGCACGGCGAAAAGGTGGTGGCGGTCAACCAGGAACTGGCCCGGCGCTACTTCGGCGGCAAAGACCCGATCGGCCAGCGCATCGCGTTCGGCGAGCCCTCCGACCACACCGCGTGGATGAAGATCGTTGGAATTGTGGGCAGCACCAGGCGTATCAGCGCGTTCAACGACATGGCGTGGGAGACCGCCGCGATGGCGTTTGTGCCCCTTGGCCAGGCCGAGCCCATGTACTCGGTGTTCCTCCACGTGATTGCCCGCGCCGACGCATCGCGGTACCCCGATCCGCACCGGCTGCTCGCCGATGTGCGCTCCGGCATACGCGACGTCGACTCAAGTCTTCCGGTTTATCGCGCGCGCACCATGGAGGAGCAGGTCTACAAGGCGGCGGAGGGGCCGCGCTTCCGCGCCGTATTACTGGGCGGTTTTGCGCTGCTGGCGGTGATTCTGGCCGCGGTGGGCCTCTACGGCGTGATCTCGCAGGCGGTGGTGCAGCAGACGCGGGAGATCGGCATCCGCATGGCGATTGGCGCAATGCCCGGAGACGTGCAGCGGATGGTGGTCCGGCGCGGGCTGATGCTGGCCCTGACCGGCGTGGCCTTCGGCATTTGCGGTTCGCTCGTGCTTTCGCGTCTGCTGGCTTCGCTCTTGTACGGCGTCAACGCCACGAATCCTCTTACGCTGGCGGCCGTATCCGTCATTATGCTGGTGGTGGCGGTGTTGGCGAGCTGGCTGCCGGCGCACCGGGCCACGCGCATCGAACCGGTGGAGACGCTGCGCCACGAGTAGAACGCGGCCGCGCCGCGTGTCCCTACTGGCTTTCTTCGCGCCCCATGTACAGTTCGCTGACCGTGCTGCGATAATTCTCCAGCACGCGGTTGCGGCGCACCTTCATGGTGGGCGTCAGCTCGCCCGCCTCAATGCTGAAATCGCGATCGAGAATGCGGAACTTGCGCACGCGCTCGAATTCGGCAAGCTGGCGGTTCGCTTTGGTGACGGCCCGTTGCACGGCCTGCCGCACGGGCGGCGCGGCGGCGATGGCGGCCATGTCCCGCCCCTTGTACTCGCCCATTCCCGATAGAGACTCCGCATTGGAGGTGTTGATGGTCACCAGCGCGGTGACGTACGGAAGCCGGTCGCCGATAAGCACCACCTGGTTGATCACCGGCTCGCTCTTCAAGAGCATCTCGACGCGCGACGGATAGATCTTCTTGCCGTTGGACGACACGATCAGTTCCTTCTTGCGGCCGGTGATGTAGGCGTATCCGTCGGAATCGATTTCGGCGATGTCGCCGGTGTAGAGCCAGCCGTCGCGCAGCACTGCCGCGGTGGAGGCGGGGTCTTTGTAGTAGCCGAGGAACAGGCACGGGCTCTTCACCAGAAGCTCGCCATCGTCGGCCAGGCGCAGCTCGACGCCGGGCAGAGGCAAGCCGATACTGCCCGGCTTGGGGCGGTCCACAGGGTTGAACGAAACCACTCCGCCTTCGGTGAGGCCGTAGCCTTCGATGAGCGGCATGCCGATGGCGGAGTAGAACTCGGCGAGTTCGCGTCCCAGCGGCGCCGCTCCGGAAGCGGCGACGCGGATCCGCCCCCCCAGGCGCTCGCGAATTTTCGAGAAGACCAGGCGGTTGGCGATTTTCAGCGCGCGCTCCATCCAGGCCGGGACCGGCTTCCCCTGCTGGCGCAGCCGCCCCGCTTCCATGCCCAGCCCGAGCGAGAAATAGAACATGCGCCGCGCCACCGTGCCGCGCTTCCTGATTTCGTTGCTGACGCTGGCGTAGACGCGCTCCCAGACGCGCGGAGGCGCCAGAAAAAAAGTGGGACGAATCCGGCGGAACTCGGAGGGCATCCTGGACAACCCTTCCGAAAACCAGACCGCGCAGCCTACGCCAATGGGCACCAGCTCCACCCCCACGCGTTGCGCGATGTGCGCCGAGGGAAGAAACGCGATGGCGCAATCGTCGGGCGTCAGCGGCAGCACCACCGGACCCATGTCGATATTGCTCACCAGCGCGCCGTGCGAGACCAGGCCCATTTTGGGCTCCCCGGTGGCTCCCGAGGTCAGGTACAGGATGGCCGGGTCTTCCGGCCGCGTCTCCTCGCGAATCCGATCGAAGAAGGCGGGATCTTCGGCCATGGCGCGGCGCCCGGCATCGCACAGCTCGTCGAGCGTGATGGCCTCCTGGCCGGGTTCCACGGCGCCGGTGAGCAGAACCCAGCGCACGTTTAAACCGTCGGGCTCGGCCGCGCCCTTGAGCGCGCGCATGGCGGTGGCGTCTTCGGCGAAGATCATTCGCGCGTCGCTGTGCCGCAGGTTGCGGATCTGATCGGGAAGCGGGTAGCTGGTGTAGAGGGCGGCCGCCACCGCGCCCGCCGCCATGATGCCCACGTCGGCCAGATAAAACTCCGCGCGAGTCTCGGCGAAGAGCGCAACCTTGTCGTCCTTCCCGATGCCGAGCCGGCGCAGACCGCAGGCGATCTCGCGCGCAATGCGGCAATACTCGCCCCACGTCCAGGTCCGGTAGCTGCCTGTTCCGTCGGGCTGATGCAGCGCCGGTTTGTCACCCCAGCGCCGTGCCGTTTCCTCCAGAACCGTGTAGACGGTCCGTGACGTCATTGTATAGAAATGCTAACACTCTCCGGTGCTCCCCGGCAGCGGAGACCCGGTATCGGAGAATGGAGGCATGCCCTTTGAGCAGGAATTGATTGTCGCTCGCGAGGCCGTCGAGACCGCCGCGGAGATCGCCCGGCGGATGCAACCGGACATCGTGGCCGAGGAGAAGCCGGATGCGACTCCGGTAACCGAGGCCGACAGGCAATGCGAGCGCGCCATGGTGGAACGAATTCGCCGCTCGTTTCCGGACGACGGCATTCTTGCCGAAGAAGGCAGTTCCGCGGAAAGCCGGAACGGGCGCAAGTGGATTGTCGACCCGATCGACGGCACGCGCGATTTCGTGCGCGGCACGCCGCTCTGGGCCAACCTCGTCGCGCTGGAGCAGGATGGCGAGGTGGTGCTGGGGGTGGTGAACCTCCCTTGTCTCGGCTGGTTCTGCCACGCGATCGCGGGCGCCGGCGCATATCGCAACGGGCAGCGCATGCGCGTGTCGTCGAGAACGCGCATCGAGGAGTCCATCTTCTGCGCCAACGCCTACGGCCATCTTTCCCGCGCGCCGTTTCGCCATCGTCTGCTCGATTGGATGTCGCGCTACTGGGCGGTGCGCGGACTGGGCGGCGCCGCCGATGCCATGATGCTGGCCGCGGGCGAAGTGGAGGTGTGGATGGAACCGGTGGCGAAGCCGTGGGATTTCGCGCCCCTGAAGATCATCGGCGAGGAAGCGGGCGCGGTGTTCTTCAACTTCGCGGGCGGCCGGGACATTTACGCGGGAAGCGGCGTGCTGTCGGTGCCCGCGCTGGAAGCGGAAGTGCGCGCACTGGTGGCGGGCTGAATCGTTAAACACAGCGTCATAAGTACTTGCGCATCCGCTCCATTACTGTCGCGGCTCGGAAACGCAGGCACCGAGCCGCGACGGTGACGGAGTGGTTCTATCCACAATCACTGATGACGCTGTGTGTAGCGCTGTCCGGGGCCGCCGCCAGCAGATTCCGCGCGGCGTCTCCATTCGAACAGCACGACGCCAGCCGCCACCGAAACATTCAGCGAGGCAATCGGGCCGGCCATGGGAATGCGCACCACCACGTCGCAATGCGCGCGCACGTTCTGGTGCAAACCGTGGCCCTCGCCGCCGAGCACGAATGCGGCTGGCGTGGCGTAATCTGTTTCGTGGTACAGCCGGTCTCCTCGTTCATCGAGGCCATACACCCAGAAGCCGCGCTGTTTCAGTTTCTCGAGTGCCTGGCTGATGTTGCCTGTCCTCACGATGGGAAGGTACTCGACTGCGCCGGCGGCCGTTTTCGCCACGGTCCCGGTGATGCCGGTGGCACGGCGTTCGGGGATGACTACGGCGTCGGCTCCGGCGGCGTGCGCGGTTCGTACGATCGCGCCAAGATTGTGCGGGTCCTCCACGCCGTCCAGCACCACGACGAGCTTCGCCGTCTCGGGGATGGACTCGAGATCGGCATAAGCGTGCTCGGCCGCGAACGCGACCACGCCCTGATGACCGGCTTTTGCCGCTGCCCGGTCGAGAGCCTCGCGCGGCTCGAAGCGGATCGGTGTGCCGTCGCGGCGGCAGAGATCGATCAGCTCCTGAATGCGCGGACCGCCCGCTCCGCGCGCAATCAGCACATGATCCAGACGCCGCCCCGCGCGCAACGCCTCGCGCACCGGATGAATGCCTGCGATAACGTCCACGAATCCAGATTACGTGCTTTTGCGGCGGGATACTGGAAGGTAATGAGCGAGCCCCCGGAAGTTTTCGAACTGGCCATCACCGTGGAGGCGGCCGACATCGACCAGCTCGGCCACGTCAACAACGTCACCTACGTGCGCTGGGTGCAGGATGCCGCGGTGGCCCATTGGACGGCGTCCGCCGCCGCCGCGGATCAGGCAGGACTGTTTTGGGTGGTGGTCCGCCACGAGATCGACTATAAACGGCCGGCCGTTCTCGGCGACGCGGTCATCGCCAGGACGTGGGTGGGAACCGCGAGCCGCATTCGCTTCGAACGGCACACCGAGATACTGCGCGCGAGCGACGGCAGCATCCTCGCCAGGGCACTCACGGTGTGGTGCCCCATGGATGCGCAAACGGGAAAGCCGGCGGCCGTCAGCGCGGAGGTTCGGGCGCGGTTCTCGGTGGCGGCCGCGGAGATCGCGCCGGAAAACGGGAAGTGACATAATTATGGCATGAGCGTCCGAACCACCATCGATATTCCAAACGATCTTCATGCCGCGCTCCGGCAGCGTGCGGCGGCAGAGGGCACCTCGATTCGTTCGCTGATTACCGGCGCCATCGAGAGCAAATTCCGGCCGCGGCCATCGCGGTACGTGACGGGACCACTGGTGGGAAAGAAAGGCAAGCCCGCCGCTGGGAGTCCCGACAGGGAGAATCCGTACGACGTATTATTTGCCTGATTTGAACGTGTGGCTTGCCTTGAGCTGGGCCAGGCACATGCACTCCGATGCCGCGTGGGCCTGGTTTTCCCGGCAGGAGGACAACCGTTTCTTCTTTTGCCGGTTCACGCAACTCGGTCTGTTGCGACTGCTGGCAACGTCCGCGGTGATGGGCAAGGATGTGCGGACCATCGGCCAGGCCTGGAAGGTGTACGACCGGTGGCTTGAGGATTCGCGAGTCGGAATCCGGCAGGAGCCGTTTGAATTTGACATGGCCTTCCGTGCGGCAACCCGTTCGGTTTCCCGGCTGTCGTCGCCGAAAGCGCTTGACGATTGCTATCTGCTTGCGGTCAGCCAGGTCACAGATGCTACGCTCGTGACGTTTGACCGGGGTCTGGCATCCGCATGCCGGAAAGCCCGTCAACGCGTAGCGCTGCTGGAAACTCGCACATTGGCCGGAGGTTGAAAGCGGGGGGCTGGCAACAGCGAAGCCCATGCAGCCATGCAGCGCGATCACTGTCGTAGCTACAATTTTGGCGTTATACTCGTACTGGAATGTTGCGGTTCGAGTGGGACCCGGCCAAAGCGCGCAGCAATTGCCGGAAGCACCACGTCAGCTTCGACGACGCCATGCTGGTCTTCGAGGATCCATACGCGCTGTTCGAGCAGGACCGCGGCGGCCCGGCCGGGGAGTTGCGCTGGCAGGCGCTCGGCCTCGCTGGAGGGGTAATCCTGCTGCTGGTGGTCCACACCGCGCGGGAAGAAGGCCGGGACGAGGTAGTCCGTCTGATTTCGGCCCGCCGCGCCACCCGGAAGGAAAGAAACCGTTATGACCAAACTCGTGTCCAGGACGCTGGCTGACAATCCGATCACGCCCGCACGGAAGCGCAAGCTGGCACGGCTTGCGGAACGGCCCGATGCGGAGATCGATTTTTCGGATATTCCTCCGCTGAAACAGAGCTTTTGGAAAAACGCCGTTCGCAATCCGTTCTATCGGCCGGTCAAACAACAACTGACCGTGCGTTTGGACGCCGATGTGGTGGCATGGCTCCGCCAGCATGGGAAGGGCTATCAGACCAATCTCAACCGGATGCTCCGGGAAGCTATGCTGGAGAACATCGGCAAGAGCGCCTGATCGCGGAGCGCCGCGAGCGAAGGTCGGGACAATCTTCCACAAAGGGTTTCAGGTCACGCGCCGGCCTTACAAACAGAGCCGTGCACAGGCCCGCTTTTGTCCGATGATGCCGGGCACGAAATGCGGTTGCCGCGCCACGAACGTTAGAGAACCGTCTTCCAGCAGCTTCTTCCAGATCTCCGGTTGCATGTCCAGCAAGCACCCTCGCTCCTGCCCGGGTGACGCAGAAAGACGGGCCTCAACCTTCTCTACATCCGTCCGACGCTTGGATGGAGTTGGAAGGAGTCTACCCCACCGAGTTTCTATGGGGCGCGAGTGTCGTCATCGAGAAACAGGGGATACTGAGGTTATGGGTGATATATACGTTTGGCGGCTTAAGAACCGCCCCGGCAAATTCACCGTGATTGTACCGGACACGGATTACTACAATCTTTCTCCGAACTACGGGGAATGCACAGAGGAGGAAGTAAAGATGCTCCTGACCCAGAACTACAAACAATCTCCCTCAGAGATCGAAGCGCTTATACGACAGGCAAAGGCAAAGCCGGAGTTTCCTATCTCGTAAAGGGCGGGTTTCGGGATGACTGCACCGGCGCGGTCACCCCTGTTTCTCGCCCGAAACCGCCCCGCAAAGATTTTTTCAGCTCCGATCAAGCGAACCTGGGCCGGCGAGGCAAAAATGCCGTAACCACGCTTGCCGCGTTAGCGTTCGCCTTTCTCAAGCGTTACCTCTGCGAGAACGCCGTAATCAGGAAACAGCACCCGATGCACCTGCGGCGTAATTCCGACCAGCTTGGCTCTAACATCAAGATCATCGGGATATCCGCGAGGCCGCAGGTGAACGATGAACCTGTCGAGCTGCTGTTGCACAGCGTCCTGCAGCCGCTCCACATCAACACACATTCTGTCTGCACGGCTCAGCGCTTCGAACGAAATGCCTGAAGCCATAACACCACCGCCGAGGGCGTGATAGACAGTCCCATCACTTACATCTATAGCATCCTGAGCGTTCAGATTTCTCATGTTCCTTCGCTGCGTTTTATTCAGGACTTCACCTTTTACGCCGGCGATTCGATACCGCGCGATGACCTGAGGCCAGTTGCGATGCAGGCTTTCAACAATGCTGCTGCACTCCCCGGGCGTCAATTACGAGAGTGGTCTCTACCCGCAAACCTCCAGCAGCTTCTTCCGAATCTCCGGCTGCATGGCCAGTGGCACCCTTGCTCCTTCGAACGTCACGTAGAACACGTCCATGGCCTTGTGCGCTTCGGTATCGATCAGCACCACCTCGATGTTCAGGCCGGCGGATGACAGCACCTGGGTCATGTCGTACAACAGGCCGGGACGATCCACGGCCACGATCTCAATCAGCGAAGACGTCTCGGATGCGTCGTTGTTGAAGGCCACCGATGCGGGAATGTGCGCGCCGTTGGTGATGGCCGGCTTCCTGCGGCCGGCCAGAAGCTTGCGCACGTCCACCTTGCCGGTGATGGCGCGGCGCACGGTATCGCGGAGCCGGTCGACTTCGGAAGCGTTCAGCTCCAGCGTGCGATGCGGGTCGGCGAAAGCGAACGTGTCGAGGATGATTCCCTGGGAATTCGAGAACGCCTCGGCTTTCAGAATGTTCAGCCCGAAGGCGGCCAGCGTTCCGGACAGCGAGGCCAGCAGGAACGGGCGGTCGCCGGTGATGACGGTCATGCGCCATGTTCCCTCGGAGCGCTCAATGGAGATGGCCAGGCCCGCCGCTTTGTTCTCGCTCCACAGGATGTAGTGCGCGCGAATGTCGTCCTCGCTGTGGGTGTTCAGATAGCGCGTGGGAAAGCCCTCGATAAACGCGGACACTTCGGCGGTGAGGCGTGGCTCGCGGATGCGCGAGGTGTGCAGTTCGCGGGTGAACTCATCGTAGCCGGCCAGATACGTCAGCCACAGTTGCTCGAGGCGCCACGGCGTCATGGCCGACGGATTCACCGCGCTGATGTCCGCCCAGGTGAGCAGCGTCAGCATGCGCAGCCGCTCCACGGTTCCGATGCGTTCGGCTATGAAAAGGGCCGTTCCGGGATCGCTGAGGTCGCGCGAATTCATGATGCCGGACAAGTCCAGATGATGCCGGATCAGGAACAGCACGGTCTCACGCTCGCCCGGCGGTACGCCGAGGCGCTCCATCACCACGGCGGCCAGCCGAACGGATTCGCCGGTATGTTCGCCCGTCCCGCCACCCTTGCCCATGTCATGCAATAACAGCGCAAGGCGCAGGGTCTCCCACGCGGCGGTCTCATGGAGCAGGGTGCGGAACCGCTGCCGCTCTTCGTCCTTGGAATCGCGCAGCTCCTCCAGCGCTTCGAGGGTCACCAGGGTGTGCTCGTCCACGGTGTACTGATGATAGAAGTCGCGGGTCACCAGGCAATCGATGCGCGTCCACTCCGGAATGAGCCGGGTGAGCAGGCCGGTATCGTGCATGACGCGGAGCGCGGTGGCCGCCCAGGGCAACGCCAGCAGGGCGCGCAGAGACGGCCAGGACGGCTGCCGGTCCACCCACATGCCGCCCAGCGCGGCGGTAATGCGGCTTTCCGTCTCGCGGGCCAGAGCGAGCTTGTGGCGCGCGAGGAACTGCAGCAGGCGAATCGGGTATTCCGGATCGCGTTCCAGCTCCAGCGGCTCCCGCAGCAGCACGCGCTCGCGCGAGACGGTGAATTCGGAGTTGGAGACACGGCCCCGCCAGTCGCGGAATTGCGAGAACAGGCCGAGATCGCGGCGCTCGGAGGCCTCCATGGCCTGGTTGGCGGCGCGCCAGATCTCGCGGGCGCCGCGATAGTACTCTCTCATCCAAACGGCGGCTTCCGGGGAGATCGCCTCCTGCAGGTCGAAGGTGAGCAGATTGGCGTCGCGGCCCATGGAGCGATGCAGGAAGAGGCGAATGGAATACAAAAACGCGGCGGCCGTCTCGGGGGTGTAGTCGGCCGGCGCTTCCCTCAGTACGGCCAGCCAGCGGATGACATGCAGGTCGCGCAGGGCGCCGGGGTGTTCCTTCACGTTGGGTTCGAGGTGATAGATGGTGTCCGCGAACTTGGCGCGGCGCGCGCGGGTCATTTTGCAGAGCTGATCCATCAGGACGGCCCGTTCGCGATGCAGAAACTTCGGCAGTTCGGCGGCCAGCCGGCCATGGCGCGCGCGGTCGCCACAGAGGAAGCGATGGTCGAGCACGCTGATGGTCAGCTCGAGATTGCCCTGATGCAGCTCCAGGCAGTCCTCCACGGTGTGCACCGACTGGCTCACCCGCAGACCGGCGTCCCACAGCGCGCGCAAAAACTCCGCAATCAGCTCGCGCTGCTCCTTTGTTTCGTCCGGCGCCGCGTTGAGCAGCAGCAGATCGACGTCGGAATACGGGAACAGTTCTCGCCGCCCGTATCCACCCACCGCCACCACGGTGACCGGCGGACGAATGTTCCGGAACGCCGTGGCCACCATCTGGTCCACCTCGTCGGAGCGGCGCAGAAGTTCCTCGCGCGCGCCGTCGGGCGTCCACACCAGCGCCGGTGCGGCGGCTGCCGAAGCCTGCGTGTGGGATGCGGGTTGTTCGTGGGTTCGTATGTTCGGTGTCAGAGCGCGCCCTCTCCGCGCTCGTCGTTGCGTATTCGGATGGCCTCGGCGACATCGTAGATGAATATCTTTCCGTCGCCGATCTTGCCCGTCCGCGCGGAGTTCAGAATGGTCTGAATCACTTCCTCGGACCGCGCCGTGGACACCACCATTTCGATCTTCATCTTGGGCAGGAGGTCCACTTCGTACTCCATGCCCCGATAGATCTCCTTGTGCCCCTTCTGGCGCCCGTGCCCGCGAACCTCGGTGATGGTCATCCCATCGACGCCGATGGCCTTCAGCGCGGCCTTGACGTCTTCCAGCTTGTGCGGCTGAATCACGGCTTCAATCTTCTTCATAGATCACGCTTCGAGATTATATCCTTCTTCGCCGTGCAAGCTGAGATCCAGACCTTCCGTCTCCTGCTCCGCATCTACGCGTACGCCGAGCAGCAAATCGCAAATCTTCAAAATGACAAGAGTGCCCACTGCGGCCAGGCCCCATGAGATGAGCACCCCGATACACTGATTCAGCACCTGGGACGGGTGGCCGTCCACAAGCCCGAGCGGCTTCCCGTTCAAACCGTCGTTGACCAGGCGGGTGGCGAAGACGCCCGTAAGGATGGCCCCCAGGGTTCCGCCGATGCCGTGGACGCCAAAGGCATCGAGAGAATCGTCGTAGCCGAGCTTCTGTTTCACCGCCGCCACCATGAAGTAGCAGACAAGGCCGGCCGCGAACCCAATCGCCAGCGCGGGCATCGGCTTCACAAACCCGGATGCCGGCGTGATGGCCACCAGACCAGCCACCGCCCCGGAGATGCCACCAAGGACGCTCGGCTTGCCGTTGCGCAGCCATTCGGCGAGCAGCCAGCCGAGAACCGCGGCCGCCGTGGCGAAATGCGTTGCCACGAAGGCGCTGGTGGCCAGCGGCGACGCGGCCAGCGCGCTACCGGCGTTGAAACCGAACCAGCCCACCCATAGCAGGCACGCTCCAATGAAGCTCAGCGTGAGATTGTGCGGCTTCATCGGCTCGGTGGGATAGCCGATGCGCTTGCCCAGATACAGAGCCGATACCAGCGCGGACACGCCGGAACTGATGTGCACCACCGTTCCTCCGGCAAAATCGAGACAGGGTATCCTGCCTCCCAGGAAGGCGTTCAGAAGCCCGCCCTTGCCCCACACAATGTGCGCCAGCGGGAAGTACACCAGCAGCATCCACAGCACCGTGAACAGCAGCATGGCGCTGAACTTCATGCGCTCGGCGTAGGCGCCCGAGATCAGCGCCGGCGTGATGATGGCGAACATCAACTGATAGATCATGAATGTCTGGTGCGGGATGGTTGGCGCATAGTCCGCGTTCGGCGCCGCGCCCACACCGTTCAGAAACGCGTATCGCAGGTCGCCCAGGAACCACGACCCTTCCCCAAAAGCCAGACTGTAACCCACCAGCGCCCAGATCACCGTGACTACAGCCATCAGGATGAAGCTGTGCATCATGCTGCTGAGCACGTTTTTCGGCCTTACCAGGCCGCCGTAGAACAGAGCCAGACCGGGCCCCGTCATCATGAGCACCAGAGCCGCGCTCACCAGCATCCAGGCGTTGTCGCCGGCGCTCTGGGCCGACTTGACCGCGGTTTCCACCGCCGAGATGCGCGCTTCCGTGGCCGGTGGTATGGATTGAGCCCACGCGAATGCGGGCGCCAGCAACGTGAGCGCACACAGCAACAGGGCAGAGAGGTAGCGACGTGGCATAACACCGATTATGCCGGGCGGCGATGGAAAGACGGAACCAGGAAAATTTTATCGGGGCGATTTGATTTTTCGACCAGGCGGGCGGGTCAGGGAGGTTACTTGTACCTTAGCTCGCGCCGGTGCCAGGAGGTGCCGCCCACGAACTCCGCGCCAACGACATATTTCGTCCCCTGGTGCCGGCAGAATCGGACGGTTGCCTGGCCCTGCACTTTCATGTCGTCGGAACTGAAACTGATCACCGAACGGGCTTCTACCGGTTCGGGCAGCTCCATCCGTACTCCGGATTCGGAGAGATCGAAAATGCGCACGATGGCCCACTTGTCCTGGCCGGACCGGTCCGCCCAGGTGGCGCGGCCCTTCGTATCGCATGCAGTGCGCTCATGGCGGCGGATATTGCTGCTGCTGTCTCTCATGACTCCTCGCATGTACTACTACACCCGAGAATCTTCGCAGCGCGCGACGATTCCGTGTGGGGCAGGCTCGTAGCCTGCGGCGGCCTCTCAGGCCGCCCTGCCCCCTGGTTGCGGCTATGCTGCTCTGTGGGGCAGCCAATCCTGGCTGCAGCCGTCTTGCAGGCGGCCTTTTCCCTGGCGGGTCGGGGACCCCGGCCCAGAGGGCACCCAGCCGGAGAGCCTGCCCCACTTCTCAGCAGAAAGCGTAGCTGGAGTGGATGCCGCTCGATTCCAGCACGGCGGCCATCTTCTCCAACGCCGATTTGTGGATCTGTGACACCCGGCTCTCGTTGATGCCCAGAACGCCGCCGATCTCTTTCATGGTCATCTCGTTCGTGTAATAAAGGACCACAACTTTCTGGTATCTCTCCGGCAGAGCCTTCATGGCCGTGCCCAGCACGGTGCGCATCTGCGAACGGGCGCAGAGGTTGTCCGGATGGGTCTCCGGCTTGCTCGGAAACTCCGGCGCGGGAAGGTCTTCGTGGTCGGTGTTGCGAGCCGACGCCGAGACCAGCCCGACATTGCGGAGATCCATCATCATGTGGCGCCAGCGCTCGACGTCGACGCCGATCTTCGCGGCCACTTCGCTCTCGGTGGGCATGCGCTGCAGGGCGGAGGCAAGGTCGCGCGTGACCGCTTCCACCTGCTTGTGCCGGCGGCGCAGATCGCGCGAGGCCCAGTCGAGCTGGCGGAGACTGTCGAGAATGGCCCCCTTGATACGATGCTTGGCGTAGCTGGAGAAAATCACCTGCTTCCCGGGATTGTACTTTTCCGCGGCGTCGAACAGTCCCAGAACCCCGGCATGGACCAGATCGTCCAGTTCCACGTGCACCGGCAGATTCTCGTGAACCCGGATCGCGATGGCCTTCACCAGCGGCAGATGGTCGAGGATGATACGGTCGCGCCAGGCTGTCCGGGCTGTCTGTTCCTTGTCGGTCTTGTTAGCCTTCATCGTACTCACCAACCCTTTCTGCATTCTCTGCGCGTTCGCGTCGTTACCTCATCCGATGCAAACCTTAGTCCACAACTCAGGAACCCTGAGAGGGCGCCGAATCGCGTCGTAGCCAATTCGAGCTATGTGAAAAGTAAGTCTTATAACTGAGGTACTTGGCCACCTGGTCCTGGCCATCGCAACCTACTTTTCCTATCGGCCGGCCAACCCTGCGCCTCGCCCGCCCAGTCTCGTTCTGGAACGGGCCAACTCCGACCACATTTCAATTCGGAACGGCGAGTTCCAAAATGAAACGCGGCATGGATCCCGCCGGCCTTACTTGCTATATCGGTATGCTTAGGTGGTTTTAGAGTGAATTTATGACTGGTGCAGGGAAGAGAGCCAGGTTTTCACCGCCATACCACCGAGAAAGATCCACACGGCAATGCGCATCTTCCCGGTGAGTGTGAGGGTGGCCAATGCGGCGAGAACCGTGTACGCCGCCATTGTGGCAACCAGGCCGGTTTTTTGGGGGGGTTCCATGGGGTGACTCCTGGTACGAGTTGCCTGGCGCTCCAGTACCGTCGTGAACGGCGCGGGCGCGTCCGTACCTCCGCGGCCGTTATTACACCCCAGCGTAACGCAGACGCGATATAATCCCCCAATCGAAGCAAACCAGGAGCCGACCATGACCGACAACGCCACAAGCCCCGCCGCGCCGCCGGCGCAACCCACCGCCAGTCTCAAAGAGGGCCTCCTCGGACTGGTCAACGTTTACATCGACCCCGTGAGCACCGCCCGGCGCGTGCTATTGAAGTGGTTCTGGGTGTACCCGTTGGTGGTGCTCAGCATCATCAGCATGATCGTGACACTGCAGCTCATCCCGTTCACTCTGCAAGCGACTCGCATGGATCCGCCAAATGGCATCAGCGGAGCGCAACTGGAACAGGCGCTTTCCTGGACCTCCATTGGCATGACTATAGGGGCGTACTGTACCCCAGTCCTCATTCTGCTCTTCACCTCCGTCACCGCGCTGCTGGTGATGGCGGTCGGGGCCATTATCGACGCGCGCGTTCGCTTCCAGCATCTGCTCAGTCTCCTGCTTACATGCGGCATGATCTCCGTGCTGCAGCAGGTGGCCATGGTGATCGTGCTCAGGTCGAAGGGGCTGGAGGACATTCAGAACAGGCAGCAATTACAGGTGCCGCTCGGTCTGGATATCTTCATCAACGCTACCGGGGCGCTGGGCGGAGCGCTGAACTTCTTTTCCATCTTCATGATCTGGTACATCGTGATCCTGGCACTGACGTACTCATACCTGGCAAAGGTCTCGAAGGGCAAGGCCTTCTTTGCCACGGCGCCAGCCTGGCTGATCGGTCTGCTGTTTGCCGTAATCGGTGCGATGTTCCGGAAGTAGGCGCAACCGCTTGCTGACGCGCGCGGCTCAGTTACCGAGCCACGCCGGTGACGAAGTGGTCAGTGAGGAAGCCGCCACGCGCGAGGGCAGACGCACGCCCACGTCGTCCGGGAGCCCCAGGTCCCTGCCCCAGCACTCTGGCGCGATCGGCCGGCGTCATTTTCTCGCAGGCGTAGCGCAACATCAGCCGCGGCGCCCCGCTCCAGCCCGCCAGCAGGCTGACCACTTCGCGCGGCCGGCGCGGGTAGGTCTCCTTCAGCAGCCAGCCCACGCCCTTCTGCACCATGTCGTCGGGATCGTCGCGCAGCATGCCGGCAATCGCGAAGATCGTCCGCGTGCTCCGCCCCTTCTTCGCTTCCTGCAGCAGGGACACCGCGGCGGCGCGCCTCTTCCAGCGGTTCTTCGAGCGCGTCCACGGCGGCAGCTTGTCCGTCAGCGCCGGCTCGTTGGCGACGCAGGCGGCGAGCAACCAGGACGACACACCGTCGCAGTGCGCCCAGTTGTGCACGTAGCGGTCCATCCAGCGCTCGAACATGCGGAATTCCGGCCCCGCGCACTGCTTCGCGAGCCTCCGGTAGAGGTGGCATACCAGCACGCCCTCCTCCATCTTTCCGCCTTCCCACAACAGCGTGCACAGGCGGTTGCGCTCGGCGGCCGGCCATTTCTTCACCGCCCGGTAGACCCCCGCGACCACTTTCTGCAGGTCCCGCGAGCGCACGCCAATGGGATCCACCGGCTCGCGAAAGAAGTTGCCTGCTCCCGCGGCAAATTCCGGCTGCGCCACCGCTTCCAGACGAGCGCGAATGGAAGCGGCCAGTTCCAGCGCCTGGTTGTTCATGGATGACCCTGGAACCAACCTATCACCCGGCGCTCGAATTCCTCGGGCACGGCGCCCAGCGCGCAGGTATGGCAGCTCTTCGGCGGCTCCCACAGCGAGACCCGCGCGGGGTTGCGCGCCGCCATCCGCTCCGATTGCACCGGATACACGTTGTCATCGGCCAGGCCGTGGACGAGCAGCACCGGGGTGCGCGTCGCGGCCACGGCATCCTCGGGCGACGCGTCGTCGAGGTCGATCCCGTAGCGCCAGCGCGCATAGAGGAACCCGCTCTCGATCACGCCGAAATAGAGCGGGCGCTTGAACGCCAGCCGCGTTCCAAAATGCTGCGACACCCGATCGTAGGCGACCTCGCGAAAGTTCTGGAAGGCGCATTCGGCGACCACGGCGCGGAACCGGCGCTCGCTGGCGAGCGATTCCAGCAACACCCCGGCGCCCATGCTCTCGCCGAGTCCGTAGAGCCGAGTGGTGGGCGTGTTCGCAAACAGCCAGTCGGCCCAGGCGTGCGTGTCCCGCCGCTCCAGCACGCCAAAGGTCTCAATCGCCCCGCCGCTCGATCCATTGCCGCGCTCGTCGGCCGCCAGCACGCGATAGCCATGCCTGAGCAGGAGCCTCGCGTATCCCAGCCCGCTGAGGCGCGAATCGGCCATGCCGTGGAACAACATCACCGCGCCGCCGCCGGGATGCTCCGGTTCGAAGACCCAGGCGCGCAGCGGAACGGAATCGAACGCGACAATCTGAACGTCGCGAACGCTCCCGCCCAGTTCGCTCGCCAGAGCCAGCGCGGGTTCCGGCGTCACGCTGACCCGAGTCGCATGCAACGCCTCCTCGCACAGGACAATACCCGCAAGAACCGTCGCGCCAACCATGCCGGCAGCAATCGCCACGATGAGTACGGGCCAGAGGCGTAGGCGGCGCGCAAACTTCATGGCGAGGACGGCGGTGGACATTCCATTTTCATGTTACGAGCCAGGAAGCTACCGGGCGAAGTAGCCCGTCTTCGCGCGCACTGTCAGCTCCGGCCGTTTCGCGCGGATAACGATCTTGCGAAACGTCCCGTCGCGGACCGCATTGGTCGAGTGATAGGCCAGCTCGTAGGAAGATCGCAGCACGTCGCCGATCTCCTCGAAGTGCGTGCGCAAGTCCCCCTGCCGCGCGTCAAACTGCAGTGCGCCGGTCTCGCGCGCGAGCCGCTCCATCACGCTGGTTCCATACTTGTTCCGTGCGGTCAGGCGGCCATGCGGCGACTCGGTATAGCGGAGCGAGAAACAGAGAACGTTCTCGGCCTGCGCCGCTTCGATGGCATCCAGCATGTGGTGCGCGCTCGAGTTGTCCTCGCCGTCGCTGAACAGAATCACCGCTCGCCGGGCCTCCTCGGTTTTCGCGAGCCTCTCGGTGATCGAGTAGTAGATGGCATCGTAGAAAGCCGTCCCCAGCTCCCGAATCTCGCCGCGCGGGCCGAGTTCGGGCGGATCGTCCTCGTCCTTGCCGTGCTTGAACCGGTCGAGCCGGTCGAGGATCGCCGCGCTGTCGGCGGTGAGGTCGCTAAGCAGCCGCAGGTGGTTGCCGAAGCCTACCAGAAAGGCGCGGTCGCGCGCACCCAGCACGCTCTTCAGGAACGCCAGAAGGTCACGCCGGTGCTGCTTGTCGAAGTGATCCTGGCTGCCGCTGAGGTCGACGATCAGCCCGATCGTCAGGGGAATATCGGCGCTCCGGGCAAAGAAGGAGATGTCCTGCGTGATCCCATCCTCCAATACCTCGAAGTCGTCCTTGTTCAGGTTCATGACCAGCGCGCCCCGCGAGTCACGAACGGCGAAGGCGACGTTCACCAGTTGCACGTCCACCTTGATGGTGGTCTGGCCCGGACATTCCGAGCACACCACGCCGAGAAGCGCCGCCAGCAGAGTGCGCATTGAGTTGTATTACGAACCCCCCCCGGGCCGGGTTCCCGGAACTCCAGGGACGTATGGGATCTTCGTGCGAACGACGCCTCTATTCGCAGCGCAGAGCCACTGCCGATTGCCGCCGCGTGTCCACGGAGTCTGGAGTTATCCAGGCTACGCTCAGACGACCCTCGCCATCCACCAGGCGGCAATAACGGAAGACGGTAGCGGAGTTATGATGAAACGAAAGGAGGCCCAGGCATGACGACACGCGAAGCGCTGCACCAACTCGTGGACGAATTGCCGGAAGACCGGGCGGAACTCGCGCACGCGTGGCTCCAGGACCTCCGCGATGCCGCCGATGAAGACGGGCCACCGCTCGACCACGAGGCGCTCGCCTCTCTGGATCGCGGTCTTGCAGATCTTGCGGCAGGTCGTGTGAAGCCTCTCGCCGAATACGAGCGCGAACGCGGCCTGTGAATTTTCGAGTCAGCGTCGCTCACGAAGCGGAAAAGATTCTTGACCGCCTTGACCGGCCAACTGAACAGCGTGTTCGGGCTCGCTTTGTGCAAATTGCTCTCGACCCTTTCGACTCGCGCCTGTCTGCTCCTCTCGCCGACAAGCCCGGAATCCGAAAGTCCCGCGTTGGCGGCTGGCGCATCCTGTTCACCGCGGACCGTGAGGCCAAAGTGATCTACATCCTCACTGTTGATACCCGTGGTCAGGTCTACAAACACTCATGACGACGGACCTAACTTCTCAATCCGCACCCGCGCGATCCGATTCCCGCTCATCCGCGTAATCGCAAACCGCCGCCCCGCGTACTCCACCGCATCGCCTTCCTTCGGAATATCGCCCACCTGGAACAGCAGGAACCCGGCCAGCGTCTCAAACCCGGCGTCGGCCGGTAATTCGATCCCGTACTGCGTGTCCAGATCGCGGATCAGCGTGGTCCCGTCCAGATCCAGCACCGGCGCTTCCAACTGCGGCGCGGGCCGCTTCACGTCGTGCTCGTCGCCGATTTCGCCGAACACCTGCTCCAGCACGTCCTCCAGCGTCACCAGGCCGGAGATGGTGCCGAACTCGTCCACCACCATGGCCATGTGCGTGTGCGTCCTGCGGAACTCGTCCACCAGCTCGTTGAGTGGTTTGGTCTCGGGCGCCACCATATGCTTCCGCAGCATGCTGCGCAAATGAAACGCCCGCGGCTCCCGCCTTTTTTCCAGCGCGATCCGCTGTTGTTCCAGAATGCCCAGCAGGTCCTTGATGTGCACGAACCCGACAATGTGCTCGGGCCGGCCTTCGTACACCGGGACGCGCGAATATTTCTGCACGCGCATGATCCGCAGCACCTGATCGAGCGTGGCCTCGGCGGACACCGAAGCGATGGCGTTGCGCGGCGTCATGATCTCGCGCACGCTGTAGTTCTGCAGATCCAGCAGGCTCTGGATCGCGTCTTCCTCGAACTGGTGCAGGTGCCCTTCGGCGCGGCTCAGGCTGATGATGAACTTGAGTTCTTCGGCCGAATGCACGCCGCCGCCGGTGCCCCGCAGACCCAGCGCGCGAGAGAGCGTCATGGCCGAGCGCTCGATCACGTACACGAACGGTTCAATGACGCGGAAGACCAGCAGCAGCACCGGGGCCACCAGCAGAGCCAGCCGGTCGGCCTTCTCCATGGCCAGGTTTTTGGGGACCACTTCGCCAATCACCACGTGCGCCCAGGTCATCAGCACGAAGGCCAGCGTGAAACTCACGGCGTGCAGATACGGCGCGGTGGACGTCGACGCCAGCGGTCCCAGCAGCCGGGTGAGGATCGCGTCGAAGGTCGGTTCGCCGGCCCAGCCCAGCGCCAGCGAGGCCAGGGTCACGCCCACCTGCGTCACCGACAGCAGGCGTTCGGGTCTGGCCAGCAGGCTCAACGCGGCCTGAGCCCCGGTCATACCGCGCTCGGCCATGGCCCGCAGCCGGCTCCGGCGCACCGAGACCAGCGCGACCTCCGACGCCGCGAAGAATGCGTTCACGGCGATGATGGCGGCGAGAATGAAGAGACGGTAAACCATCTGCTGATAGAATCAACCGGTGGCCTCCGGCAGATTCCTGAGAACGATTAATCTGAGCATAGCGGTTTTGCTCATCGCGCTCGCGGTGGTTGTGTGGTGGGTCGCCTGGCGTCCCCTGCCGCAAACCACGGGTTCAATTTCCCTCCCCATCGGCGGTGAAGCCACCATCGCACGCGACCGCTTCGGCGTCCCGCACATCGCCGCCGCGTCCATCGAGGATGCCATGGTGCTGCAGGGCTTCGTCACCGCCCAGGATCGCATGTGGCAGATGGACGCCCTGCGTCGGCTGGCGGGTGGCGAACTGGCGGAAGTCGTGGGACCGGTGGCCCTCGAATCGGACCGCGATGTCCGCCGGCTGCGCATGCGCCGTGTGGCCGAGGAACAGTACCGCACGCTGCCCGCGGCCGACCGCGCTTTGCTCGTGGCCTACGCGCGCGGCGTGAATTACTATATTGACGCGTACCGCGGCCGTTATCCGCTGGAGTTCACGCTGCTGGGCTACGATCCTCGCCCGTGGACCCCGGTGGATTCCATGCTGGCCGGCCTGCAGATGTACCGCGTCCTCACCGAGAGCTGGAAAAACGACCTGCGCAAGTTCGAAATGCTGTCCGGTGGCGATGCCGCCAAAGTGAACGCCCTCTACCCGCCCCGTTCCGGTCGCGAATTCCAGCCGGGTTCCAACGCCTGGGCCGTCTCCGGCGCACACACCGCCAGCGGCAAGCCGATTCTCGCCAACGACCCGCACCTCGAGTTCAGCTCGCCATCCGCCTGGTACATGATCCACCTGAAGGCGCCCGGCCTGAACGTCATTGGCGTCTCGTTGCCCGGCCTGCCCGCCGTCATCGTCGGCCACAACGAGCGCATCGCCTGGGGCGTCACCAACCTCCAGTTCGACGTGCAGGATCTCTACGACGAGAAGCTGGACCCGCGCACCGGCCGGTATCTGTTCAACGGTCAGGTGGAGCAGGCGCGGCCCGACCGCGAGTTCATCCGCGTCAAGGGAGGCCCCACCGACGTGCTGCTGGTCTGGGTGACCCGGCATGGCCCGGTGATCTACGGCGACGGCTCGCACTACTATGCGTTGCGCTGGACCATGAACGAACCCGGCACCTTCCAGTTTCCCTTCCTCGATATCGACCGCGCCGCGAACTGGTCCGAGTTCACCGCCGCGCTGGCGCGCTACCCCGGTCCCGGGCAGAACTTCGTCTACGCCGACGTCGACGGCAACATTGGCTATCACGCCACCGGCCGTCTGCCCATTCGCACCACCTTCGACGGAACCCTGCCCGTGGATGGCAGCTCGGGCCAGTTCGAATGGCAGGGCCCGATTCCTTTCCACCGTCTTCCGGCCTTCTTCAATCCCGCACAGGGCCGCATCGCCACCGCCAACCAGAATCCGTTCCCGGAGAAGTACGACTACCAGGTCAGCGGCAACTACGCTTCCGAGTACCGCTGCAACCAGATTCGCGACATGCTCGCCGCGCGCGAGCGCTGGAAGCCCGCCGACATGCTGACGGTGGAGAAGGACGTGTACTCGGGTTTCGAGCGCTTTCTCGCGCGCCAGGTGGTGGCCGCATACGATCGCAAACGGCCCGCCGGCGCGGCTCTCGCCGAAGCAGTCTCCGTGTTGCGCGGGTGGAACGGGCAGATGGAGATTCCACTCGCCGCGCCCATGCTCGCCCGTCTGGTGTACCAGCACGTTCGCGATGCCTTCGCCCAGAGCGCCTCGCCCGCGAAGTGGGATCTCTACAGCTACGCCATCGCGCCGTCGGTGATTCAGACGCTGCTCGAATCCGGCGCGAAGGGTTGGTTCGCGGACAAAGACGCGATGCTGCTGAAGGCTCTCGGCGAGGCGATCGAAGACGGCGTTCGCGAACAGGGCAGCAGTATCGCCCGCTGGAACTACGGTGAGTTCAATGCCGTCACCATCGAGCAGCCGGTGGGCGGCAAACTCCCGCTGGTGGGCCGCTATTTCGACACCGGCCCGCTTCCGATGAGCGGCGGCCCGGAGACGGTGAAGCAGATTCGCCACCGCATCGGCCCTTCCATGCACTTTGTGGCGGATCTGTCGAACTGGGACAACTCAGTGAATAACATCACGCTCGGCGAGAGCAGTAACATTTTCTCGGGCCACTACTCCGACCAGTGGGACACGTATTACTACGGCCACAGCCTCCCCATGCAATTCACGCACGTGGAGGCGAAGGAAGTGCTTCGCGTGAAACTGTCCCCGTAGCGCTCTACTCCTGCCGCAGCGCGATCATCGGATCCACCGCAGCCGCCCGGCGCGCGGGCACATAACAGGCCAGCAACGCGGATCCCAGCAGCACCGCGCCCACCGCACCGAACGCCCCGAAATCAAACGCGGTCACCCCATACAGCATCGACTGCATGGCCCGCCCCACCAGCCAGGCGCCCACCAGTCCCAGCGCCAGGCCACCACCCGCCAGCGCCATGCCTTCACCAAGCACCAGGCGCAGCACCTCCATCTGCCCCGCCCCCAACGCGATGCGCAGACCAATCTCGTGCGTGCGCTGCTCCACCAGAAAGGCGATCACGCCATAAATCCCCAGCGCGGCCAGCAGCAGCGCCACCGCGGCGAAGCTCCCGTACAACACCGTGCCAAAGCGGTCGCCCGCGTGCGACTCCGTCACAATCTGGTCCATCGTCTCCACCCCCGCCATCGGCAACTCCGGATCCAGCGAGTGAACCACCGCTCCCAGGCTCTTCGTCAGCGACGCCGGATCGCCGCCGGTCCGCACCGCCACGTTCGCCCCCGGCCACGGGCTCTGCCAGAACGGCACATACATCACCGGGAAGTCGTCCGAGGGCCGGTCGCCATACTGCACCGGGTGAAACACGCCCACAACCTGCCATTCCTGCGGCGGCCCCAGCCTCTGCACGCCCGGGATCAGTTCCTCCACCACCAGCCGCTGCTGCAGCGGATCCGTGCCCTTCATATATCGCTTCACGAAGTTCTCGTCCACCACCGCCACGCGCACGCCACCGGCGATGTCGTGCTCGTCAATCGGTCGCCCGCGCACCATGCGAATGCCGAACGTGTTGAAGTATCCCGGCGTTACCATCTGAAAACCGCAGGCTGCCCGGTCCGCGGGGTTCGCGAACGGATGGCCCGCAAGGTGGAACGGCATGCCAAAGCCAGGCCCCTGCAGCGGCAGCCCCGTTGTCGCCGTCGCGTTCATCACGCCCGGGATCGCCTCCATGCGCGCCAGCATCTGCTGATAGAAATTGCGGATCCGGTCGGGTTGCGTCATCTGCCCGCGCGGCACCGGCAGATAGAACGTCAGCACATGATCCGTCCGCACACCCAGGTCGAGCTGCGTGATCTTCCAGAAGCTGTGGATCGCCAGGCCCGCGCCCGCCAGCAGAGTCAGAGCGAGCGCGAACTCGCCCACCACCAGCGTCCGCCGCAGCCAGTGATGGCCTGAAGTGAAGGAGCGTCCCCCCTGCTTCAGCGTTTCGTTCAGGTCCAGCCGCGCCGCCTGCCACGCCGGCGCGCATCCCGCCAGCACGCCCGCCACCACCGTCGCGGCAAGCGTGAACAGCAGCACCGGCACGTTCAGTGTGAGATCGGCTTCCGAGGGAAGCGTCTCCGGCGGCATGAACGCCGTCACGGCCTTCAGAATGCCCCACCCGAGCCCGATTCCAAACACGCCGCCCGCCAGCGCCAGCGCCAGGCTCTCGGTAAGCAACTGGCTGAACAGCCGTCCGCGCGACGCCCCCAGCGACGCCCGCACCGCCACTTCCCTCTGCCGCGCCGTCCCCCGCGCCAGCAGCAGATTCGCCACATTCGCGCAGGCGATCAGCAGTACGAAACCCACGGCGCCCATCATCAGCCACAGCCCCGAGATCCTCTGGCGCGGCAGGAAGTCGTTGCGCAGCGGCTCCACGCTCGCGCCCCATCCCTTGTCCTGCGGATAGACTTCGCCGATGTGCCGCGTCACCGCGTCCATGTCCGCCTGTGCCTGCTTGACGGTCACGCCCGGTTTCAGCCGCCCCATCACCAGCAGCCAGTGGAAATCGTGATTGATCTGGTCCGGCTTGAACGCGAGCGGCGCGTATAACTGATTGGGCATGCGGTCCTGCTGTCCCGGCGCCAGCACTCCGACGACGGTGTAGCGTTCGCCGTTCAGGCGGATCTGCGTGCCGATGATGTCGCGCCGCGAGCCGAAGCGCCGCACCCACAGCCTGTGCATCAGGATCACCTCGTGATCCCGGCCCGGCTGGCCCTCTTCCGGCAGGAAATCGCGCCCCAGCATCGGCTTCGATCCCCACCCGGTGAGCATTCCCGGCGTAAGCTGCGTGCCGTCGATCACCTCAGGTTCTTCCGTCCCCGACAGGTTCGCGCTGAATCCCGACCACGCCCACAACCCCTGGAACGACTTGTTGTCGCGCACCCAGTCCTGATAATCGCCCGCGGCAATGCCGTTGCGATGGCCCTGGATCTTCGACCACACCATCACCAGTTGCTCGGGATGCGGGTAGGGCATCGGCGCGAACAGTGTCGCGTAGATCACGCTGAAGATGGCGGTGTTGGGCCCAATGCCCAGCGCCAGCGCCAGGATGGCAATGAAGGTGAAGCCTTTGTTCTTGCCGAGAAGCCGGAAGCCAAAGCAGAAGTCACGCCAGAGGGTTGCCATTCCCAATATACGAACGTGACCCGTTTTGGTTCCCTGGGAAAGTGAGGCAGTTCCTCGGCCTGAGTCGGTGGGGGACCGCTTCCGTGTCAGAGTGACGCGCATTCCCGGCGGGAAACCATCAGTGTCCATGCCGGGATCGTGGCACGCGGCGTGCATTAATGAAAGTTATGCGCGTAATTGTGTTCGTTTTTCTGGCGCTGTGCAGCGCGGGCGAGTGCATAGGGGCCAATTCCGGGTTTCTGCTTGGTATTGACTTCACGACGACGGGATACAACTACGGCACTCAAATGGCCACCGATGGTTCCGGCGCGTTCTATTTTCTGGGGAATTGTCCGGCCTCCTCGTCCTCCTCCTGTGTCACGAAGCTGACGGACGGCAAGACCATGACCTGGCAGTACTCGCTCGGACTAATTGCGGGCGCGATTGCCGTGGATCCGGCGGGTGGTGTATATGTCACTGTGCCGGACCCGACCACCTCCGGCCTTTTCTGGGTAGATAAGCTGAGCGCCGATGGAACCAGCATCGTCTGGAAAGTCCCGGTCGCATGGGGCCTGTGGTCCGGGAACCCGCTGTTGACCGTGGACTCGACGGGCCGTGCATATGTCGCCTACTACGAGCTAAGCCAGACATTCGTGGTGCGCGTAAGCGCCGATGGCAGCGGGCGTGACTACATGGTGCAGTTGCCCGGCCAACCCGATTATCTTGCCGCAAGTGGCTCCGGCTCAGCCATCCTCGTGACCGAAGCGTCATCAGGCTCCAATTGTGTCCTGACGTGGTTGTCGGCGGACGGGTCGAGTCAACCGTACACGGCGTCCCTTGACAGTTGCCCAACAGCCATGGCTGCAGATCCCGCCGGCGATGTCGGCATAATGACATACTCGAACTCGAATATGTCTTTCGCGCTTCTGCATTTTGATCCACATGGCGTGCAGACCTTCTCCGAAACCCTTCCCGGAATCCCCTGGGTAATCAGCCCTTACGCCGACATGCCCGAAGTGACGCAAGCACAGGAGTTTCCTTCCGTAGCCATCGATGCCGGAGGGAACACGTATGTCGCAGTCGGTGCCCACCTGGCGCATGCTGTGAAGAACAGCCTGGGTGCTTGTGGGGGAAGCTCGCTAATGGTGTATGGTCCGGACGGCTCGCTTCTGCAGTCGACGTACCTGCCGGATACCCTGGAGCCTCCCGAAAACCTCGGCCCGCCTAATTTTCCCCAGTGGGCCGCCTACAAACCTTTGCTCTCCGTCAGTCCGCGTTCAGTTGTCTACGTGGGCACGAGTGGCCCGCTGATACGTCTTTCGCCTAACGCCGAAGCCAAGCCTCTTCCGCTGGCGTGCGTCGCCAATGCGGCAAGCTACGCCACCGGAGCGGTGGCGCCGGGCGAGATTGTTGTCTTATACGGAAACGGCCTCGGGCCGCAAGCCGGGATTCAGACGCAGGCTACAATGCAAACCCCCTTCCCGACGCTGGCGGGGAACGTGACGGTGACGTTCGACGACAAGGCGGCCCCACTGTTATGGGTGCAGGATGGCCAGATCAATGCCGTTGTGCCGTGGTCGCTTACCGCGGGCCAGAACACCAGCATTTGCGTCTCGAATGACAGCGTAAGAACAAATTGCCTGAGCTTGCCGGTGGCACAGTCGGCACCGGGAGTATTCACCGTGGATGGCATATCTGCGGCGGCGCTCAACCAGGATGGGACCGTCAACTCGCCAGGTAACCCGGACTACTTTGAGTCGGAGATCACGGTCTACGCCACCGGTCTGGGTCCCATCAGTCCGTCACAAGCCGACGGTTCACTCGTTGGGCTGCCCTTGCCGGTGAACGTGATTCCAGTGGGTGTCTTTACCATGGGTCCACCATTGCCCACCCTCGAGCAAAGTGGCGTTCTCGGGATCGACTATGCCGGACCGGCACCATACGAGTTGGCCGGCGTGACCCAGGTCAATTGCCATCTGCTCAACTCGCTTCCTCCGAATCCAAGCGTGATCACGCTGCCCAGCCAATCGACGGGAAGCAATTTCTTTAACTACTTTTTAACTTTCAGTCGGCCGTGAGTGTGTTGGCACGAGTCCATCGTCTGTTTCTCTTGGTCGGGAAGCTGTAAGAGTCCGTCTTCTGGCCTTCCGGAACAACATCGACGACGCGAATAACCAGCGGCTCTGCGGAAGGCACGAACCGCTCCCCATGCCGCCGTAGCCGGCGGCGCTGCTCAAGCGGCGCGTCGACACAGGAAGCCGGAAGTTGGACGCCCGGATAGATCCGGCAAAACTTGATCTTTACCGCGCCGCCAACAGCGCCCGCAAGTGCCGCGCCCGCTCCGGCGACCGCAACTGCCGCAGCGCCTTGGCCTCAATCTGCCGAATCCGCTCGCGCGTGACGTCGAACTCCTGGCCGATCTCCTCCAGCGTGTGCTCCCGCTCGCAGCCGATGCCGAACCTCAGCCGGATCACCTTCTCCTCCTTCGGAGAAAGCGTCTTCAGGATGTTCGCGGTCTCGTCGCGCACGTTGGAATCGATCACGGCGTCCACCGGCGACCCCACCCAGCGGTCCTCAATCAGGTCGCCCAGCGCGGATTCGCCATCGCGGCCCACCGGCGTTTCCAGCGATACCGGGTCGCGGGAAATGGTCTTCAGCTTCTGGACCTTCTCCACCGGAATGTCCATGCGCCGGCCAATTTCTTCGTTGGTAGGAGCACGGCCCAGTTCCTTCTCCAGCTCGCGCGTGGCGCGCAGGAACTTGTTCATGCTCTCGTTCATGTGCACCGGGATGCGGATGGTCCGCGACTGGTCCGCGATCGCGCGGGTGATCGCCTGCCGGATCCACCACGTGGCGTACGTCGAGAACTTGTAGCCGCGGCGGTACTCGAACTTGTCGGCCGCGCGCATCAGGCCGATGTTGCCCTCCTGGATCAGATCGAGGAGGTGCAGCCCGCGATTGACGTACTTCTTGGCCACCGAAACCACCAGGCGGAGGTTGGCCTCCACCAGGTCCTTCTTGGCGCGCTCGGCTTCGGCCTCGCCGTGCCGGATCACCGCCAGGCTGTGCCGCAGGGCGGAGAGCGTCGCGTTGGCGGCCGCCTCGCGCTTGCGAATCTCGCGCTTGATCTCGCGAATGCGGTTCTGCGCGGCCGGTGTGGGACGCTCGTCCAGCTTGCGCATCTCGTTCTCGAGATGCGACATCTCCTCGGCCACGTGTTCGATCTCGCGCGCGAAAACGCGCCACTTGGGGAGCTGCCACGGAATCCGCCGGATGGTCTGCGAGATCTCCACCGCGGCGCGCATCACCTTACCCTGCCAGCGGCGCCGGATCTTCTTGTTGCTCATGGTCACCGCGTTCATCTTTTCGGTGAGCTGGAGCTGCTTCTTGTGCAACCCGAGAAGCGCGGAGAACAGCTCGTGCACCTCCGCCTGCCGCTTGGCCTGCGCCGGGCTGCCTTCTTCCACGTCGCCCAGATCCACGTGGTCTTCTATATCCTCGCCCCGCCGGATGGCTTCCGCGATTTCGAGGATCATACGCTGCACCAGAGCCGAGCGGCTGATGGCCTTCTGCATGCGCAACTTGCCGCGTTCCATGCGGCGGGCCAGATTGACTTCGCCTTCACGGGTTAGCAGCGGTACCGCGCCCATCTCGCGCAGATATACCCGTACCGGGTCGTCCGTGTAGATGGACTCTTCCGGCGCCTGGGCCGCAAACTCCTCACCCTCGGGGGCCTCTTCGGCATGGAAGAAATGCCCTTCCTCGTCGAAAGGGATGTTCAGACCCTCGTGGTTCTCTGTTAGGAAGTGATCCTCGAATTGATCCACTGAAAGCTCACCTCACCTGACGGGGGAAAAGGGACCGCACCTGGCCGTCCGTAGTTGTTGTATTTGTTATAGTTGTGAGGCACACTGCCTCGCCGAAACGGGAGTCTCCACGCCGACGGCCGGTCTGGTCGATTATAGCACCGCTTGCCAATGAAGTTAAGTGCCTATTTAGAAGATGTTTCGGAAGTGTTTTGGTTACAAGGGACTGCCATGGTTCCACGGCGAGGTGGTGGCGCCCGGACAAGCCTGCCTTCATAATCCCCAACCTGGCTATTAGATGCGGGTCAGGGCTTCTTCTGATGCACCAGGTTCCGCAGCTCATTGAAAAACGTCTCGACATCCTGAAAGTCGCGATAGACGGAGGCGAATCGCACATAGGCGATCTTGTCCAGATTCGCCAGGCGCCCCATCAGGATTTCTCCTATCTGTGTAGTAGACAGTTCCCGGTCGGCGTTGTCGACGAGCTTCGCTTCTACCTCATCGACAAGCTCGGCCAGTCTGGCCATACTTACAGGACGTTTTTCGCAGGCTTTTAGTAGCCCGGCCAGGACTTTCTGCCGGTCGAATTTCTCGCGCCGGCCATCCTTCTTGACCACCATGTAGGGGATCTCGTCGGTGCGCTCATAGGTTGTGAAGCGGCGTTCGCAACTGAGGCACTGCCGGCGGCGGCGGATGGAGTCGCCTTCGCGG
This sequence comes from Bryobacteraceae bacterium, assembly GCA_049510065.1. Taxonomy (GTDB): domain Bacteria; phylum Acidobacteriota; class Terriglobia; order Bryobacterales; family Bryobacteraceae; genus CAWACP01. The sequence goes on along the minus strand of JBEKZH010000015.1, from coordinate 18,105 downwards.
CTCTCCCGCGAGTCAATGACGCGATCCTCCCGGAAACCGCAGAACGGGCAGATCATAGCTGTACGTCTTCGGGCAAATGTCTGAATTTGCTCCAGTTAATTCCGTCGTGAAGGGCCAGGCCGAGGCCGATGGGAACCACCGTCAGGAAACTGACCGCCCAGATCAACAGGGCCATGCCGGTGGCCGCCTCAATGGGAAGGCCGAAGATCTCGGTCAGGGCGAGCACGGCGGCTACCTGCACGCCGCCCCCGATGCCGGGGATCTGCAGAATGCTCCCGAAAGCGACCACCCCCAGGAAAGTCGAGATCTCGGCGAGGTTGAAGTGGGAGGTCGCCGGGAACGCGCGAAACAGGCAATAGTAACACCCGAAGATGAGCGCCCACTCCAGTACCGTGTACAAGGAGATAAGAGCTACAGATGTAGTGTTTGAAGTGGACTGCATCCCATCCAGAAACGCGCCGAACAGGTGCTCCACGCGCGGGCGAAAGCGCTCCGGCAGGGCACGGCTCAGCCACCCCACCCACTTCCGCGCCACGTGCGAATACCTGCCAAAGCCCACCAAAAACACAATGCAGATGGCGGCTATGATGCCAACCACCCAGCCGCCGGTTCGGAACAGTTGGGCCAGGCCGTGTTTGAGGGGCAGGGTGGCCCACGGGACCTTCGCCAGAGCGAAACCGAAGATCGCCAGCACCATGAGAAGGTCGTAGATGCGCTCCAACACCCAGGCAGCCACCTGGGAAGGAAACGGCACCCGTTCCTTCTGGGAGATAAGATAGGGGCGGACCAGTTCGCCGGCCCGGCCCAGCAGGACGATGGCGGTGAAGCCGATGATGGTGGCCGATAATACCCGGGCAATGCTGGCGTTAGGCTGGATAGGCCGCAACATCACCTCCCAGCGCAGAGCCCGGCCATAGTAGGTGGCAAGGATGAGAACGATGGAGAGAGTAAGCCAGAACACATCGAGCCCGCGAAAGGCGTGCGCGAACTCATCCCAATGAAAGCTGCTGCCCCGCCACCGCCACAAAACGATGCCGGCGACGGCCGCGATGACGGCAAGCGCCGCCAGCAGCCTGCGATTCCTGCTTCCGATCAGTCCTATAATGGCCTCCCTCCCGTCACTGAACACCTGCACAACGTTGTACTACTACACCCGAGAACCTTCGCAGCGCGCGACGATTCCGTGTGGGGCAGGCTCGTAGCCTGCGGCGGCCTCTCAGGCCGCCCTGCCCCCTGGCTGCGGCTATGCTGCTCTGCGGGGCAGCCCTTGACCCGGGGGAAGCCGCAGTGGTCTCCTTGTCCCCGGATAAGGCCGCCATTTGTCTTTCGCCCGTGGCCAGGGCTGCGGCCGACCCCCGGTCGGCCCTCCTCATCGGCAGGCGGGTCGGGGACCCGCCGCAGGCTGAGAGCCAAGCTGAGAGCCTGCCCCACTCCCCGCGCCGCGCCACCGGTGGACGGATGCTGTTGGCCCGGCGTGGCATGGCGCTCACCGATTGGCCGTTCTGCGGAGCGGGTGTGGCGTATAGAATGGTAAGTCCTGGAACACAGTAAAGTTGTTTTCAGCGAACTTCTTATGATAGTTCCTCGTTCTACTGAGTGGAAGCGGAAATCGCTGCTAGCGATACCGCGGAGCCGGCGGGATGGCGACACGGTCCAAATTCGAGACGTGTGGCCCTCGTCGCGGCAAAGCCCTGACAACGAGGAGCATGGCCCCCATGGCGACGGTTGCACAACTCGCGATACCCCAGGCGAAATGGACCTGGGCACCGCCCGGTGCAGCCGTGGACGGAAACGGACGTAACGCCGTGGACGCCGACACTCAACTCGTGGAGCGGTGCCTTGGTGGCGACGAAACGGCCTGGGAAGGCCTCGTCCGCCTGCACACGCGTCGCGTGTATTCCATTTGTTATCGCTTCACCGGCCGGGACTCGGAGTCGCAGGATCTGTCGCAGGAAGTGTTCCTGCGCATCTTCCGCAACCTGCGCAGCTTCCGGTCCGGTGAGGGGTCTTTTGTGGTGTGGCTGACCCGGCTCACGCGCAATCTGCTGATCGACAACTATCGCCGCACGCGCGCCGAGCGTACCACGGATTCCATCGAAGATCAGCTCGCCATGCTCGAAGAGAAAACCGTTTCCCTCGGTCATGCCGACAGCGTGCTGGCCGGGCGCGAGGCCAGTGAGGTGTTGCAGGGCGCGTTGCGCCGGCTGTCGCCGGAGCTGCGGGAAACGGTGGTTCTGCGCGATCTGGAAGAGATGGAGTATCGGGAGATCGCCCAGGTGTTGAACGTGCCCGAGGGAACCGTGAAATCGCGGTTGAACCGCGGGCGCGCGGAACTGGCAAGAGTGCTGAAGAGACAGAAGGTGGCCATATGAACTGCGCCGATTTTGAAATCCTTCTGTGCGACTATCTCGACGGCACGCTCGACCAGGAACGCCGGCGCGACCTCGAGCGACACATGCAGGCCTGCCCCCTGTGCGCGGAACTGACCGCCGATGTGCGCAGCGCCCTGAGCCTGGTGGAGAGGGCCGCGGCCGTGGAGCCGCCTGCGGAATTGCTGACGCGGATTCTGCATGACATCCCCGGCAATAACGCGGCTGGAAAACGGCCGTGGTGGCGGCGGCGCTGGATCGAGCCGATTCTGCAGCCGCGTTATGCCATGGGCATGGCCATGACGGTGCTTTCGTTCTCCATGCTGGCGCGCTTTGCCGGCATCGAGCCGCGGCAGTTGAAGCCGTCGGATCTGGACCCGGTGAAGATCTGGATGGCGGTGGACGACCGCGCGCACCGCGCCTGGGACAAGACCGTGAAGTATTACGACAACCTGAAGCTGGTGATCGAAGTCCAGAGCCGGCTGAAGGAGTGGACCGAACAGGATTCCAACGCGCCGGCGAAGAAAGCGGATGCCGGCGGAAATCAGACGAAGGGCGCCCCAGGCAATAGTTCGGCGGGGCGGAGTGAACGAAAATGAACTGCGCAATCCATACCGAAACAGAAGCTACGGGCTATTGTCGCGCGTGCGGGAAGCCGCTTTGCTCCGCGTGTCAGCACACGGCACAGGGGACGCTCTTCTGCGCCGAACACGCACCCGCGCAATCGGCCACGGCGGAAGCCGCGGCGGCGGACCTTCGCGAACGGCTGACGGCCGCTGCCATGAAGCAGGCAACAGCGGCAGCCGAGGCGTCCGTTCCGGGAATGGCGCCGCCGCCCCCGCGAGCCCAGGAATGGTCTCCGTATAACGCTCCGGCGCCTCCACCACCGCTGCCGGAAGGAGCGCCGTCACCTGGCCTCGCGTTCGTGCTGGGCCTGATCCCCGGGGTCGGCGCCATTTACAACAGCCAATACGTGAAAGGGCTGGTGCACGTGGTGGTCTTCGGGATGATTATCAGCATCCTGAGCTCCGGCGCCGCTCCGGGATTCGAGCCGCTGTTCGGCTTCATGATTCCCGCGTGGATCCTCTACCAGGCCTTTGAGGCGTATCACACCGCGAAGAGGCGGCTGTACGGTTACAGCGTGGACGAGTTCTCGGGTCTGGTTCCCGGGCGGCGCAAGCACGGATTTCCCGCCGGCCCGGTGCTGTTGATGGCCATCGGCGTGTTGTTCCTGTTGAACACCATGGACCTGTTGCGGATCAACCAGGTGGCGCGCTACTGGCCGCTGCTGCTGATCGCGCTGGGCGCCTATCTGCTCTACGAGCGGCTCATGCCGGCCGGTGCGGGCAACGAATCGGAGGAGCGGAAATGAACCACTACGGCGGCGCGACGGTGATGCAGGCGGTCCGCGGGCCGCTGCTGCTGATTACGCTGGGTGTTCTTCTGGCGGTGGATCACTTCGGTCCATTCCCATTCTGGCGCACCTGGCCGGTTCTGATTATCGTGTTTGGTCTGTTGAAGCTGCTGGAGCGGGCCGTGCGGCCGGAAACGCCGTCCAGCCCGGAGCATCCGGCGGGAGGCGCGTCATGAGGCGAGGTTCGGTAATCGGTCCGCTGATATTGATTGCGATCGGCGCGATGTTCCTCACGCGGAGTCTGTGGCCGCAGATCCCCCTTTGGGAAATGCTGGCGACGTGGTGGCCGGTCCTGCTGATTGGCTGGGGCGCGTTGCGGCTGATCGAGATCGCGGTGCAGGCGGCGGGCGACAAACCGCTATCCTGCAATGGCATCTCCGGCGGAGAGTGGGTGCTGGTGGTATTCATCTGCATCATCGGCTCCACGGCATGGGCGGCTCATCGGCACAGTTGGTGGAACGGAGGACCATGGCGCGGCATTGTCGCCGACATGGGCGAGAACTACGACTACGGGCTGGCGCCGGCGACGGCAACCGCCGGCAAGACGCCGCGAGTGGTGATTGAAGCGTTCCGCGGCAACGCGCGCATTACCGGCGTGGACAGTGCGACCGACGTGAAAGTGGACGGCCGGAAGTCGATTCGCTCGCTGTCGCAGAAGGAAGCCGACGACGCCAACAAACAGACGCCGCTGGAGGTCCTGAGCGACAAGGAAGGCAGGATCACCGTGCGCACGAATCAGGACAAGGCCAACGGCCGCCTCAAGGTGACCGAGGAGCTGGAGATTGCGGTGCCGAAGGGCGCCACCATCGAGGCGCACGGGCTCACCGGCGACTTCGATATTACCGACGTCAACGGCAGCGTCGACATCGCCAGCGACAACGCCGGCGTGCGCCTGCAGAACATCGGCGGCGACGTGCGGGTGCAGTTGGACAAGAGCGACATGGTGCGGGCCGTCGGCGTGAAGGGCAAGGTGGACCTGCGGGCGTCGCGCGGCGACGACGTGGAGCTGGATAACATCGCCGGCGTAGTGACGGCCAGCGGCACGTGGTCCGGCGAAGTGGAGCTTCGGAACCTCGCCCAGGCGGTGAAGTTCGAAGGTTCCAACTTCGAGTTCGAGGCCGCGAAGATCCCCGGACAGGTGCGCTTGTCAGGAAGCGATCTCACCGGGAACACCGTGGTGGGACCGATTCGGGTGAGCGCCCAGGCAAGGGACATCCAGTTGACCGATTTCTCCCAGGGACTCGACCTGGACGTCGATCGCGGTGACGTCGAGCTGCGGCCGGCCAAATCGGGCGTACCGAAGATGGAAGTGCGGGTGCGGAGCGGCGACGTCGACCTGGCGCTGCCCCCCCAGGCGAAGTTCGACCTGAAGGCCAGCACGGATCGGGGCGAGTTGCGCAACGAGTTCGGCGCACCGCTGGAGGTGCACCAGACCGAGGGCGGCAACGGCGGCTCCATCGCCGGAATGGTGGGCAACGGGCCCGTGGTGCACATCACCACCGACCGGGGTACGGTGACCGTCCGCAAGGCCGGCGCCGACGAGAAGGCCACGGCGAAAGCCGGGGAACCGGAAGCGAAGAAGATCGAGAACTAGGGCTTTGACTTGACCGCGTGATGGTGTGCTCTTACCGGAGACCGCTCCCTTACGGTCACGGCTCAGTTCCGAGCCGCGCGCGTCAGCAAGCGGTTTCCATAGCACACCGAATAATGCGGTCAAAGACCTGGAAGCCAGAGGGAGTAAGGGGAGTACAAGGAGTAATGGGGGTAGACGCAGATTGTGCGTCGACGCACTCCTTCTACTCCCCTTAATCCCTTTATTCCCTTTATTCCCTTTACTTGTGCGGCGGCATCACGTAGAGGTAGATGGCGTGCTGGCGGCCGTTGCCGTACGGGTCGGCCTCTTCCAGCCTGTTGTACTTCCAGCCGGGAACCTTGAAACTGTAGGAGACCACCCTGGTTCCGGGCTTCAGGGACTTCTCCAGCTTGGGGCGCAGCATCTCATTGCTGTCGGTGGGCAGGTACATGGTGACCACGTCGGCGCCGCTCAGGTCGGCGTCCCGGATGTCGCCCTGGATGACCCGCGCCTGGTTCTGCAGGCCCAGTTTGGCGATCCGTTCCGAGGCCTTCCGGGCGATGTCGGGGACCAGTTCCACCCCCACCGCGCGCGCCTTGAACTGCTGCACGGCGGTAATCAGGACCCGGCCGTCCCCACTGCCCAGATCGTAGACCGTCTCGCCGGGCTGGACGCTGGCCAGCCCCAGCATGCGCTCCACAATCATCTGCGGGGAGGGGATATAGGGAGCCAGCGAATTCGCGTAGGGGGAAGACCTGGAACCCTGGGCAAAAACGGAACCGCTCCCCCCGAGCAGTACCATGGCCAGGACGAGACTATACGTGACCCTCATTCTATTGACTAGAGATGGATGCGGTCGCTTTTTCGTTCCTTGATTTTACGATCCGCGTACACATCTCGTTCACAGCGTACCAAAGATCGCGCGGGCGGGTGATGGTGAACTCAATCCCATGGAAGAAGCGCACCGTCCGGCCAATGGCGTCCCGCCACGGTACCTGCTGCGGGTTGGAGTTGTAATTCATGTAGAACATCGGGAAGTTGACGGTGCCGATGTCCCGGAGCGTCTCGGCGGGTACGTTCTGGTCGAGCATCACCTTGGGGCCGGCGAAGATGAGGGCATCGGGGTGGTCCCGGGCGTCGCCGATCTCCTGGCGGATGAGCTGGCTCAGAAAACCGGTGTCGGCGTGCCTGTCGCTGAGCTGGTGGAGGTTGACGGTCCCCAGCTTGAGCGCGCCCAGCGCCGTCCCCAGAGCCGGGAAGTCGATCCTGTCGGCGTCTTCCTGCCGGTACATGACGCGCTGCTCCTGCATATTGAAGGCAACCAGCGAAAACCGGCCGAAGTGCGGGTCGCGGGAGATGCTCCGCAGAATGGAGACCAGGGCGCTGGTATCCACCGCATGCAGCGTGGGCGCGAGCGCGTCCTCCGGGGCGAAGTTGATGAGCACCTTGACGTTGAGGGGCGCCCGGTCGTGGGCCCGCTGGACCGGCGGCTCCTCCTGAAACTGTTCGGCTTCGGTCCGCTCCACGTCGTTCGGGGGTATGGTGAGGGCGACGTCGCGGTCGCGCGGCGGCAGCTCGGCGTCGGTATCCCAGTTCGAGGCGCACACGCGCTCGGCGCGGTCCCGCATGAGCCAGTCCACGTGGTAGGCGCCTTCGCCGACGTCGAAAGCTCCCGCGAGCGTGGCGTCGCCACGGGCGTCTTCCTCAATGAAGGGGACTCGCACTTTCTGCTCGAAGTAGACCGGCTCGCTCTTGTGCGCGGCCGGAATCACCCGGAACACGATGGTAAGGATATTGTCGGACCCGGCAAACTCATCGAGGGGCACGGCAACATCGTAGCCGGCGTGCAGGCGCAGGTCGAAGCCGAGCTGGGGCTTCTGCGGCGTCACCGTACAGGACAGGTCCTTGCGCACCTCGCCGGCCTCGAGCACCGCCAGGTCGCTGGGAAAGATGTTGAGGGGGGTCGGGGAGGAATCCCGCAGGATGGTCTGGGCGGGCGCCCCGGAGCCAGCCAGGCAGGCGGACAGCAGGAGAGTGGCGGCTACACCACGCCAGAGTCCGAATTCAGCACCGCGGAGGAAGTGCATGCCGCTCACCCGGGACAGCCGTGTGTTCTATTCTATCGGCATCCCGCTGGAATTGTACCAGAGGGATGCAAAAAACCTCGGTCCGCCTGGTGGACTCCGTGCGGGCCGGTTAGTTTCGCGCGTTCCGCGGGTGCGTTTGTGATACAGTTCGTGTGTTATGGCGTCACGCAGCGTAAACAAGGTCATTCTGATCGGCCATCTGGGCAGGGATGCCGAAACCAAATTTACTCCCTCCGGCGTTTCCGTGACGAAGTTCTCGGTGGCGACGAACCGGCGCTGGAAGGACCAGCAGACCGGCGACTGGAAGGAAGAGACGGACTGGACGAACGTGGTCCTCTGGCGCCAGGAGAACCTGGCCAACTACCTGACGCGCGGCAAGCAGGTATATGTGGAGGGCCGGCTGCAGACCCGCAGCTACGAGGACAAGGACGGCAAGAAGGTGTGGGCCACGGAAGTGGTGGCCGACGACGTGATTCTGCTGGGCCGCGGGGAAGGTTCGGCGGAAGGCTCGGGGCCGGTGTCGGCGCCGCGCACCTCGCGAGCGCCTCAGACGGGTGGTGGCGGCGGTTCGCGGCCGGCGGAAGAGCCGGCGCCCGCCGAGCACGGGATTACGGACGACGACGTCCCGTTCTAGGGCTTTGACCGCGTGATGATGTGCTCTTAAGGGAGACCGCTCCCTTACGGTCACGGCTCAGTTCCGAGCCGCGCGCGTCAGCAAGCGGTTTCCAAATCACACCGAATAATGCGGTCAAAGACCGAAGAAGCCGTACACCGCAAGGCAAGGGCAGTACCTGGCGTTCATCTTCTACTACACGAAGATGCACGGACTCGCCCCAACCGAATTGGACATGCAGAGGTATTTCAGAGTGACTCCGCCATCGGTGCATGACATGGTGCTCAGGTTGGAGGCCAGTGGCTTCATCGAGCGGGTTCCGGGCCAGGGCCGGTCGATTCGTCTGCTGATCCCTCGGGAGGAACTGCCCGATTTGGAAGAGGGGTCGCTTCGCGTGCCATATTCTTACTGGAGTCTTACCGATGGAAACCACCCGGCTTTCGACCAAGGGCCAGATCGTACTGCCCAGAACTATTCGTGTTTCGCGGGCATGGCAGCCGGGCACCGAATTTACGGTAGAGGAAACCGGCGACGGAGTTCTGTTGCGTCCGGCTGGACTTTTCCCCAGAACCGCTCTTGATGAGGTCGCCGGTTGTCTGCGGTTCAAGGGCAAAGCGAAAACGCTCGCGCAGATGGATGCCGCCATTAAACGCGAGGTGGCGCGCCGTCATGACCGCGGTCGATGCTAACATCCTGGTCCGGCTGCTCACCGGCGACGACCCCAAACAGGAAGCAGCGACCCGGTCTCTGTTTGCCGCCGGGCCTGTTTGGATCGCAAAGACCGTTTTGTTGGAGGCCGCATGGGTTCTGGGCAGCTCATATGGATATGGGGAGAGAGCTGTCCGCGATGCGCTCGCAAAGCTGCTCGGCCTTCAGAACGTGCATGTGGAGGACGAGGCCGCAGTGGCCGCGGCCCTGGCGCTGATGGAACAGGGCATCGAGTTCGCCGACGCGATGCACCTGGGCAGCAGGCCACCTGGCGCTGTTTTCGTCTCTTTTGACAAGTCCTTCGTTCGGCGTGCGCAACGTGCGGGGGCATCCGGCGTTTCTGGCATGCCCGGAAAGGAATGAACCTGACCCGCCACGGAGCTCAGACAGCTTCTTGCGGGAACTCGCGCAATGCGAACTCGCCCCAGCTGCTTTGCTCTTCTGCCTCTTCGCGCGAGAGCGAGTCGTAATAGTCCGTCACTGCTTTCTCCACTCTCGCCTCGAACTCAGCCGGTTCCAGCATTCATCCAATCCTACTTCTTCCCGTACTCCAGATGCAGCCGGATGCTCTCGATCCACAACGGGCCGCGGTCCTGGTTGTAGGCCGGGTTGTTGACGTGTTGCACGTCGAAGGTCGCGAAGAAGCCCGGGAACAGGCGCGCGCTGTAGTAACTCTCCCACACGTACTCGGGCGCGTAGCGAAGCGCGCCGTCGCCGATCAGGAAGTCGAGGCCGCCGCGGGCCAGATATGACGCGTGAACGCCGGAGATGCCGGCCACCGTCAGCTCACTGGCCGCGGTGTCGAACTGGCGATGCCAGCGCCGCCCCGTGATGGACACGCCGCCGGTGGCCAGCCGGTCGACAGCGGTGAACGCGAACGACTCCGTCTTGCCGTCGTTCCAGCCCAGCCGGGCGAACACGCCGAGGTCCGCCGCAATCTCCTGGTCGAAGCTGATGCCCGCGCCGTACTTGAGCGTGCCCACGTGCCGCACTGCTGTGATGTCGGGCGTGGTGCCGGTCCGGTCGGCCAGGCGCAGGGCGTCGGCATAGGTTCCCGAGTCCGTGTGCAGCAGGAAACCAAGCAGGCGAACGGCGCCGGTGTGCTTGCGGATGGCGTAGCGGCGCTCGCTCTCGAACATGTCGGCGCGATCGCGAAACAGCCGGCGGTCGAAACTGATGCCGTTGGCCACCTTCGGCTCGGCGGCGCTGCCGTAGCGCCACGACCAGTTGCGCGTGTGTAACTCGTGCACCCATCCCCAGGTGTAGCCGCGGGTGTCGGCCGGGTAGTCCCACGCGCCGTTGTACATGACGGCCCAGCCCGTGAACTGCGTACGCGGGTCGTGGCTGTAGCGGTTGTCGTCGAAGAAATCGGTGACGGTGAAGCGGCCGGCGTAGATGGTATAGCGCGTCATGGGGCGCGAGCCGGCCAGTTGATTCTCGTCGCTGTCCACGGACTCGCGCGCGCTGCCGAAACCGAAATCGTGCTGGATGTAGGCGCGGGCCAGATACGGTTTGGGTGTCGCGCTGGCCACCCGCGGCAGTTCGCCGTTGGGAGCGTTGGCTATGCCCGCCACGTTGCTGAAGCCGCGCCCGCCGGCCATCTCGGCGTCGACGTAAATGGCGGTGTCCCGGTCCAGCCGAAGCCCGAGAAACAACGTGGTGGTGAGGGACGCCTCCCGCTCCGGGTGATCGGCGAGGCTGAGCGCGCCGCTGTACGCCGCCGGAAAAGCCCCGTGGGACTGGCCAATGGAAGTCGCCTGCCAGAACAGATTCCAGCGCTCGCCGGGAGTGGCGTCCTGAGCGCGGGCAACCGGCAGGGACACGAAACAGCCGAAGGCGATCGTGAAGGCGGCGCGACGCAACCGCCCATTATCGCGCAGGCGCCGAATCAGGCTGCTACAGTTTCGTGAATTCGCTCGCGCTCCCACGGCGCCACGGCGAAAAGGGGAGCTTGTTCCTCGCTCTTGCGGATGCGGGCGGCAACGGCCGTGCGGTCGTCGATGCGCGCAGACCGGCCGCGAAAGTCATCGGCTCCACGCATGATCTCGGCTACCAGGTCGCGTGCCGCAATCTCCGGGTGCGCGCGAAGATAGCCGGCGATGCGATCGGCGCCGTGTTCCTCACCGCACGCGTTCGCAGTCTCCGTGATGCCGTCCGTGAATGCCACCAGTGTGTCGCCGCCGTGAAGCGGGATGGCGGCCTGCTGGTAGGCGGACTGCCGGCTGAGGCCGAGCACGGTGCCGCCAACGTTCAATCGATAGAGCCGGCGGGCATCGGACCGCAGCAGCAGAGCGGGTTCATGACCGGCATTCACGTAGGTGAGAGAACCCTTCTCCGGATCGATGCGGGCGTAAAGCAGCGTCGCGTAGAAATTGTCGGGGCAGAGATCGCAAACCAGACCATTCAGCTCGGCTACGATTTGCGCCGGCCTGGCGGCATTCCTTGCCGAGATGCTGCGCAGGGCGGCCTGCAGAGCGGCCATGATGATCGCGGCCGGCACGCCGTGGCCCGACACGTCGCCGATGGCGATGGCGAGCCCGTTGCCGGGCAGCGGCGTGAAATCGAAGAAGTCGCCGCCCACCTCGCTACACGGCTCGCATTCGCCGTAATAGTCGATGCCCTGCACCGCGGAGAATCGCGTTGGGAAGAAACGGTTCTGCACCTCGCGCGCGGTCTCCAGTTCGCGCCGTGTTCGTTCGGCCTCGAGTATGTTTGCCGCGAGGTGCCAGGACAGCCGCTCGTTCTCGAGCAAGCTGCCGATGTGCGCGGCGGCTTCGGTGAGAAGGTTCAGGTCGGAGGCGGTGTAGCGCGGAGAGTTCCGTTTCGGCCCCAGGGCGAGCACGCCCGCGGTTCGGCCGTGCACCAGCAGACTGCAGGTGGCGCAAGGCGCCGGCTCGTTCGCCGCGGGGATCGCTCCGGCGATTTCGTGGCCAGGATGCGTACCGAACACAGCCACCGGGTGCAACGCCCCGCGGTCCGCATTCATGGCAACGATCCAGGTGCAATCGAGCAGCTTGTACATGTCCGCGGCGAATTGCAGAGTGAGTGCGGCATGTACGGCAGCCTGCGGAGCCGTCCAGCGTGGCTCGTCCTCGAAGCGCGTGGAAACCGCTGGGCTGAAGCCGGTGGGGCTGACACTGATGAAGTTCGTACTCATACCCGCTGTGACGACGCTCACGGTGCTTTTGTCGAGGTTGGAGGGCCCTCTTTGCAAAGTTTTACGTGCAACATACGCACCATGGACGAGTGTTGTCCCACTACCTTCACACCTGGAGTCACTCGGGAACACGTGACGTGACAATTCCGGGGCGCGATGTAAACCCTCTTTGCGGCAATCTCGTCTATACGTGCGATGGAGCCAGTGGCAGCTTCCGGATTCCTGACCACCGCCTTTGAAAGTGCCGCTGAAGAGCTTGACGATTTCGACGCCGTCGTACGGCTCCACTGGCCGGCGGTGTTTCGCTTCACCCTGGCATCGCTGCGGGACAGAGACGCCGCGCAAACCCTGACCCAGGATTGCTTCATGAACGCCTGGCGCGGCCGCGGGACGTTTCGCGGCGGGTCCACGGTAAAGACCTGGATCATGCGCATCGCCGTGAATCTGGTCCGCGACCATGCCCGCAACCGCCGTCTGCAATTCTGGAAGCGCACCACGGCGCGAGCGCTGGATATTCAGGCGGCCGGCGAGCGCATCCCCGACGAACAGATCTCCTCGGAAGCGCGAGTCCTGAGGAACGAGCGGATCCGGGCGGTGTGGGATGTCAGCGCGACTCTGCCAGAAAGACAAAGGACGGTCTTTCTGCTCCGCTTCGTGGAGGACATGGACCTTCGGGAGATCGCTGCGGCGATGGGCCTGCAGGAGGGGACCGTGAAAGTGCATCTGTTCCGCGCGGTCGAGTCCGTGCGGGAACGGCTGGGAGGAACCGAATGAGCCGGCATCTGTCTTCGCTGGAGATTTCGGAGTGGGCCGCCGGGACGCGCACTCCGGAGAGCGAGAATCATCTGCACGAGTGCGCCGAATGCCGGGGCGAGTTGACCCGGCTGCAGGGAGTGTTCTCGGAGTTTCGCGATTCGCTGCGGTACTGGAGCGCCGCGCAGGGCGGTTCGGCGCCGCGGCCCGTGTGGCTGACCGAGAGCCCGCTGGGCGCTCACCGGCTGCGCTGGGCGCTGGTGGCCGTGACCATGGTTCTTCTCGCGGCGATCCCGTTTTACCGGAGCCGTGTGCAGCAACACCAGGTGGACACCAACCTCGAAGACGCGGTGTTGCTGGAACAGATTGATGCGGGTGTGTCGCGGTCCATCCCGGCGCCCATGGAACCGTTGACCGGTCTGGTGTCGTGGGGCTCCACGGGCTCGACGGCCACCGGCAGGCAATCGCAACAGAAGAAATGACAATTCACAGAAAGGGAGAAGCTCGATGAAACGCTACACCAGGAAACTTGTGCTAACACTGCTGCTGGCCGGCACCGCCGCGCTGGCGCAACAGGCGGCGCCTCCGCCGGCCGATCCGGAAGGACCTCCTCCTCCCGGCGCGCCCGGCGGCGACGCTCCGCCCTTCGCGCATGCCAGACGCCCGCCGATGGAGCGCGCGTTTCACCACGGCGCGCCCGGCCGATGGTGGAACAATCCGGAAATGGCGCAGAAGCTGGGGCTCACCGCGGACCAGCAGAAGAAGATGGATGACATCTTCCAGCAGAGCCGCCTGAAACTGATCGACCTCAATGCCTCGCTGCAAAAAGAGGAGACGATCATGGAGCCGCTGATGGGAGCGGATCAGCCCGACGAAGCGAAGATCCTCGAGCAGATCGATCGCGTGGCCCAGGCTCGCGCCGAGTTGGAGAAAGCCAACGCCAGAATGCTGCTGGGGATTCGCCGCGCGCTCACCCCGGACCAGTGGAAGAAGCTGCAGGCGGAAGGGCCGGGAGCGCACCACGCTCACGGGGGACCGGGTGGCGGAATTCCGGCGCCGCGGCCCGACGGCTGGCGGTAGACAAGGCGGCGTGGACCACTCCCCGACGGTCCACGCACGCTCCCCGGCACGGAAAACCGACGCATCCGGACGCGAACCGAGCGATGATATGGACGGAGGGTCTATGCGTGCCGACCACGTGGAACTTTCATGGGGACCGGACAAGAAGAAGTGGCTGGTCCGGATCAGGGTTGGTGAGGAAGTAATCCGCCGTCATTGCAGCGCGCCGCGCGACGCGGACGAACAGCGGCTCCGCTCGGAGGCGGAACAGACTGTACGCGATGAGGGCTACGAAGCCGATCCCGCGCAAATCAGCATCCTGCGTTAGGACGCGTCGTGGGGCGGGCAATCCTGCCCGCCAGCCGGCCTTCCGGCCGGCTGGACCCGCTGGAAAGCGGGTCCGCAGCCTTGACCACGGCCGAGAGACGAAGCCGACTTTATCCGCGGATAAGGAGACCACCGCGGCTTCGCCCGGGTTAAGTGCTGCCCCACCAATCCTCGGAGCGGGCTGCTGGTGAGTCATCCGGACCCGGTGCGTTTCCAGCCCGCCAGCGACCAGTCGCTGCTGGTTTCCTTCGGCGACGAGATCACGCCCGCCGCGCACGACCGGGTGCGCCGTCTGTTGCGCCTGCTGGAATCGGAGCGCGTTCCGGCCGTCTGCAACCTGCATCCCGCATACTGCTCCCTGCTCATCCGTTTCGACGCGCTGGCCGTAGAACACGATGAGCTGGAGGCCATTCTGCGGTCCCATCTCGCCCGCATCGACGACATGCCGCTGCCCGAGCCGCGCGAGGTGGAGATCCCGGTCTGTTACGGAGGCGAGTTTGGCGCCGATCTGGCGGAGCTGGCCGATATGCACGGCATGACCCCGGACCAGGTTGCCGCCCTGCACGCTTCGGCGAGGTACACGGCTTACTTCCTCGGTTTCACTCCCGGCTTCGCCTATCTTGGCGGGCTGCCGGAAGCGCTGGCCACACCGCGCCTGGCATCTCCGCGGCGCACGGTGCCGGCGGGCAGCGTGGGAATCGCCGGCAACCAGACCGGCGTGTATCCGTTCGCCACTGCCGGTGGCTGGAGGCTGATTGGACGCACTCCCGTCCCGCTCTTCCGCCCCGGCGAGCGCGCCATGAGCCTGCTCGCGATTGGAGATCGCGTTCGCTTCCGGCCCATCCCAGCCGGGGATTTTGCGAAACTGGCCGGTACATGCCGCTGATTCGCGTGGAGACGCCAGGCCTGTTCACCACCGTGCAGGATCTCGGGCGTCCGCGCTACGGACCCATCGGGGTCTCGGCCTCGGGTGCGGCGGACCCCATCGCACTGCGCGTCGGAAACCGGCTGGTGGACAACCCGGAAGGGGCGGCCGCGTTGGAGATGACCCTGCTCGGCGGCGCGTTCCTGTTCCCGGAAGGGGCGAGGGCGGCGCTGGCGGGCTCGGATTTCGGCGCCACGCTGGACGGCACTCCGGCTCCCCTGTGGACCTCCTTCCACGTCCCCCCCGGCGGCATGCTGCGGATCGGGCCCACGCGCTCGGGCGCGCGTTGCTGTCTCTGCGTGCACGGCGGGATTGCGGTGAAGCCGTTCCTGGGCAGCGCGTCCACCCATGTCCTGAGCGGCCTGGGCGGTCTGGACGGCAGAGCGCTCCGAAAAGGCGACGTTCTCACGGTCGGTCCCGCAACCGTTACCGCCTTTCGCGAGCGAACTATTCCCGCGGAGGCTCTCGGGCGGCTGGCGCCCCGCAAGGTGCTGCGCGTTACCGAGGGTCCGCAGAGCGACTGGTTCCCCGAAGAGTCCCGGAGCATCTTCTACACTAGTGTGTATAGGGTGACGGAAGAAGCCAACCGCATGGGACTTCGCCTGGAGGGCGCCGTGGTGGCGGTGCGCTCCGGCGGCCACATGATCACCGAAGGCGTGGCGCTGGGGGCCATTCAGGTGCCGGCCGGCGGCCAGCCCATCATTCTTTTCGTGGAGCAACAGACCACCGGCGGCTATCCTAAGATTGCCAATGTCATCGCGGCCGATCTGGCCAGCGTGGGGCAGCTTCGGCCGCGCGACCAGGTTCGCTTCGAGCGCGTCGATCTGGCCGCCGCGCGGGCTCTGTTGCGGGAGCAGGAGGAAGTGATCCGTGGGATTCATTGACCTCAATTGCGACATGGGCGAGATGCCCGAAGCCATCGCCGACGGCACGCAGGAAGCGCTGATGCCATCGCTCAGCTCGGTGAGTATCGCCTGCGGCGGGCATGCCGGCGACGAGCACTCCATGAAGACCACCATCGAGCAGGCGCTGCGCTGGAATCTGGCGGTGGGCGCGCATCCGGGTTACCCGGACCCGGCCAACTTCGGCCGCCTGGAATGGAACCTGCCGCCGGACATTCTGGCCGATTCCGTGCTCGAGCAGATTCTGAGACTGGCCGAGGTGGCCGCCCGTTGCGGGGCGCGGCTCACCCACGTGAAACCGCACGGTGCCCTCTACAACCAGGCGGCGCGGCAGGAGGACGTAGCCAAAGCCGTGGCCGCCGGTGTGGCCCATTGGAGCCGCGATGTGGTGTTGTTCGGTCTGGCCGGATCGCCCGGGCTGGAGGTGTACCGCGCGGCCGGCTTTGCCGTCGCCGCCGAGGCGTTCGCCGATCGGCGCTACGAGCCCGATGGCAGTTTGCGGTCGCGAAGATTCGAGGACGCGGTGATCCGCGATCCCGCCGAAGCCGCCCTCCAGGCAGTCCGGATTGCCGAACAAGGCGCCGCCCGGACCATCTGCATACACGGCGACACGCCCGGTGCACCCGAGATCGCCGCGGCGGTGGCGCGCGCCTTACGGGAGGCCGGGTTCGCCGTGCGAGCACTTTCTGGTACCGAAACGTGGGGCCCACGCATCTTTCAAGAAGGAAGATGACGCGAGCGGGAGCAATTCTGGCGCTTGCCTTCGGCCTGACCCTTCAGGGACAGGAACTGAAGGAAGCCGAGCAGTTGTACAAACACACCGACTACGATGGCGCGTTGCGCGTGTTGCGCGCGGTGAAATCGCCGGGCGTCGAGGCGTACCTGCTGATGGGCAAGTGCAGCCTGATGCAGGGCGAGTTTAAGAAGGCCACCGACCACTTCCAGAAAGCCGTAACACTCAACCCGAAGAACGCCGATGCCATGCTCTGGCTGGGCCGGAGCTGGGCACGCCGCGCCGAGACGGCCAGCCCGCTGGTGGCCCCGATGAACGCTTCGCGGGCGCGGAACTACTTCGAACAGGCGGTGGCGCTCAACACCAACCCGAAGAGCCACGAGGCGATGGACGACCTTTTCGACTTCTACCTGGATGCGCCCGGGTTCCTCGGCGGCGGGTTCGACAAAGCCGAGGCTCTGGCGGCCCGGATTGAGCGGATGGACCCCGCGCAGGGTCACTATGACCGGGCCGAGATCGCCCGCAAGCGCAAGGAGTTCGGCGAGTCCGAGCAGGAGCTTCGGCGGGCGGTGCAACTGGGGCCGCGCGAGGTCGGGCATCTGATGGCCCTGGCCAGGTTCCTCGCGCATCAGGGGCGCACACAGGAGAGCGACGCGCTGCTGGCGCAGGCGGAAAGGGCGGCTCCCGGCAATCCGCGCCTGCTGTACGGCCGCGCGCGGATCTACGTGGAGACTCGCCGCAATCTCGACCAGGCTCGCACGCTGTTGCAGCAGTATCTGCGGAGCGATCTGACGCCGGACGATCCCTCGCGCGAAGAGGCCCGGAAGCTGCTGAAGCAGGCGGGCGCGTAGGTTCTCAGCTCTCAGCCGGCCTGGCCGCGCATGAGGATTTGTCCCAGCACGTCCTCGAGGTGATCGAGGTAGTTGGCAACGAGGCGTTCCAGCGGAATGGGTTCCGCGATGCCGATCCGGCACGGCAGGTTCAGCTTCTCCTCCGGGATTTGCCGCAGAACGTGCACCAGCAGGCGATTGAGCGCGGCCCAGAGATCCACAATCTGCTGCCACGGCAGGTCCGCATAGCGCTCGAGGGCAACCCAGTTGTCATCCGGGTACCCGGCGGCCGCCAGCTTCGGCTCCGTCAGCGCGCGCGCGAACCATTGGTGATGCGCGGTGGCCCAGTCGACCAGATGGCCGAGCGCCTCCTTGCGCGACCACGGTTTGCGCCTGAGGCGCTGCTCGCCGGCGGCCGGAGAGAGAATGTCGAGGTCGTCGGTCCGCTCCAGCAGCGCGTCGACGGCGGCAATCATCTCCGCCAGCGACTGACTGGCCGGCGCTCTGGGCGGCCGCGTCCCTGGCGGGAGGCCCGCGGCCGCCTGGCGATAGCTGGCCGGCACCCTGGGTGGCCGCGCCCCGAGCAGGAGGCCCGCGGCGGCCTGGCGATAGCTGGCGAGGTCGATCCCGTACGGCTGGAGCGCGCTTGCCGCCG
>JBEKZH010000149.1:0-6819 GCA_049510065.1 Bryobacteraceae bacterium | reverse complement strand
GAACCGGGCGGCATCCCCATGGAGGCCATCGACGAGATCTGGGCGGCGGGCGGCGACGAAGAGTTGGAACGTTGGCTGGCCAGCTACCCCGTGCAACCCGGCTGAATGGATTTCTGTTGCGTAGGACCATGAAGACCGTCATCAAGAGGCTCGCCCGGCTGGAGGACCAGTTTGTCCCTCCGGACCAGAAGGCGCGGAAGTGTTTTCGTCTGATCGTGTGCCGGTATGGCGCGAAGACGAGCCTGAAGGATGCTAAGTGCAAAAGGACACTCGGTCCCGACGGCACTGTGATGGAGCTCGTGGAACTTTACGGGAGCAACGATGGACCGGAAAGCGTAACCGCCGAGGAACTGGACCAGTGGGTTGCCGGCTTTCCGATAGAGGTCCCCAGGATGGAGAGGCCAATATGAAGGCTCTGCTCACCCGGCTGCGGCGACTGGAAACCCGATTCGAGTCCGCGATTGCGGCAATGCAGCCTCCGCGTCCTTCGCCGGTGCCGATGATTGTGGAACTGCTCGACCGATGGGGAGTTGTCAGGGAGCCGAACGAAAGCGTGATCGAGACACTGGGGCGGGCCATCGGAAGGACTCCGCGGCAGATTCGCGATGAGCTGAGGCGTCGCGCCGGCCTGAATCGATGGTGACGAAGATGATCAACAGGAGGCTCTCGGCACGATTGGACCAACTGGAATACCGTTTCCAGCCCGCTGGAGAGCCGAAGGTGCTTCAGGTCGAGTACGTCATGCCGGACGGAAGCGTGAGAAAAGGACCAACGTACACGATTCCGGCCAGCCCGAATGTCCCGTGGCGCGATTCGTGGCGCTGGAAACGCACCGGGAATCGCTACCGATAATGACGGATATCGCTCCAGCCTCGGCCTGACACCCGCCAAGTTCCCAATAATCCAGTTTTTCCTGCCATTGGCGCTGTTTCCGAGTGCCCCATCATCCGGCCAGAACCCGCGAGGTCAACTTGCCAGCCTAAAGCCTTCCGGGGCGCTTGGTGTAGGGAAGGGGATTCGCGCCAGCTATTCCAAGTCGCCACTCCGACGGTTCTTCTGAGAGCACCGCCTATGATTCAACTTCTAAGCGTGCGACAAAGCAGAGTTGGACTAAGCCATTTCGCGTCCGGTGACCACGCGACACTGCTTCCGGTAATCTCGAACAGCTTGCGTTCCGGCTCCGATGGATGGAATCGTCATCACCGCCTGCCGTCCGGCCAGGAACCGTGTAAAGGCAATGTTGCGGCCGTCCGGAGACCATGCCGGGTAACAGTCCACCGCTGGATTGGTGGTGAGCCGCACCGGAGCCAGGCCGTCCACCTGTTCAATGTAGATGTCGACGTTGCTCAGATCGCCGCCATCCCAGGGAGAATGCCACTTCGTTGCCATCCGGGGAAAAGTCTTCGAGAAACGCGGCGCGCTGGCCGGGAGGGCGCTCCGGTAGAGTTCTTCGAGCAAACGCCACCGTTCGGAAAGGGGCCCATCGTCTTTCACCGCCCGTTCGCGTCATTTGTTGATCCTAGTGAAGCGCCAAAGCCCTCGCGCCAATCAGTGGCTACGGCTGGTGCCATTCCATGCTGACGATTTCGTGCGTGCCGGCGTCCCGGAGCAGCAGCGGCGAATCATCCGGCGCGAGGCCCAACCAGAGGCCCCAGAAGCCCGTCATGTGGAACGCGTTCAGGCTCACCACTCGCTCGAGTTTTCGATCGCGTATTCCCACGCGCATGACTGCCGGGTTCGACGCCGGTTGGAGAAAGTAAACATACTGCCCGTCGCGAGACCAGCAAGGATAAGCCAGGTTTCCTGTGGCCAGCGCCGACCACTTCCGGGTTCTGAAATCGAAGATCGTCAGGCCCTGGGAATTGGCGAGCACAGCGACGATGTATCGCCCATCCGGCGACCAGCGCGGGCTGAACATACCTTCGGAAGCCGGGAGTGCGTAAGTATTATTTGTATTCAGATCAAAAATACGGACGGCCGTAACGGATTCCTGCATGGCCGAGAGACCTGCGAAAGCGACCGAATTGCCGTCCGGCGACCAGGTGGGGTCCGCCTGGCTGCCACTCTGGTTGGGCATCAATAGCTCTGGCTCGCCTCCGGCGGTCGCGACCCTATAAATGCGAAATGGTTTGCCCTGCTCACGGCCACAATAGACAATCTCTCGGCCGTTCGGGGACCATCGGGGCAGCATGGCGTAAAACGGAGCGGCGCTGAGCTGGAGCTTATCGCTGCCATCCAGTTTGCTTCGCCAGAGTGTTCCCTGCGGAAAGGTTGCATAAGCCACCCATTGCCCGTCCCTTGAGAAAGCCGCATCCTGCGCCGAAATCCCGTCGAGGTACGGCTCGAATGTCCTGGTCCTGGCATTGCAGCGTTCGAGTTCTCCGCGGCGGGATCCTGCGACTGCAAAGAGTCGTTTACCGTCTTCGCTGGGCAATGGGTCGGAATACGTGGTCACCCCGGAGGTCAATTGCACGGGCGCGCGATTGGTCTTGCGCAGCAAGCTCCCGGTCTCGCGCCGGGCCCATATCTGGCCCCCCGACTGGAAGACAAAATAGTCGCCGCCCTTCATCCATGAGCCGCAGCACCGGCCGGCGCCGGGATGCCAGTCGGCCAGCAGTTGATGGAGGTTGGAGCCGTCGGCGGAAATCTGCCAGAGGGTATTGACCCCGGTCGTGGAACCGGTCCTGGAATCGGTAACGGAGAAACGAATCAGGCTGCCATCGGGCGACCATACAGGAGCGAATGCTCGGCTGGGCAGGGAAGTGATCTTATGAGGTTCGGAGCCATCCGCATTCGCAAGGTCCAGTTCGTACCCCCGAGTGTAAAACAGCATCTTCCCGTCCGGCGACCATGCGCCGTCGTTGCCCATCGCGTCCCCGAGCCGTTGCGGCGGGCCGCCCAGCACCGGTAAGGCCCAGAGCGGCCCTGTCAGAAGTGTGCCCGGCCGATCTGTCACGAGCAGCCTGGAGCCGTCCGGCGAGATGTTCAGAGGGCCCATGGTCGGTGAAGGAGCCGTTATCGGCGCCACAGTCCCACCGCTGACCGAGACCTGCGCGATCGGAAAACTGAATCCGGTCCCGATCTCTTGTAAGTAGAGCCGCGAGCCGTCCGTTCCTATCAATGTCTTGGGTACCGCGTCATTGGTGAGCTGCGTGTAATCGGAAACCGTTGGCGGCGGGAGGGTGGGGCGGAACGGATACGCAAGCGCGCCAAAGATAGCTAACGCCGATATTCCGATTCCTGCCGCCGCCCACGGCGGCCACCGCCTGGCCTTACCGTGGCGGCCCTCCTGAACGAAGGGCGCCGAAGTATAGAGCCTGCCCGAATCGGAATCCTCCTTGAGTTCCAGCAGCGCCACCCTGACATCGGCCATACTCTGCGCGCGGCGCGCAGGGTCTTTCCGCAGACACCGATTCAACAGCCTTTCCACGTCGCGCGGAAGGTCCTTTATGGGAGGTGGCTCCCTGGTGAGGATTTCAGACAGGATCGCCGCGGGCGAATCGCCCTGGAAGGCACGCGCGCCGGCGAGCATCTCGTACAGAACCGCGCCAAATGAGAAGATATCCGAACGCGCATCCACGGCCCGGCCCTGGGCCTGCTCCGGCGACATGTAAGCGACCGTGCCCGCGATGACGCCCTCAGCGGTCCGCGTGAACGTAGCATCTTCGGGCCCCGGCTTTGGAGGGGCCTCCATCAGCGCCAGGCCGAAATCCACTACCTTTACCTGGCCGCTGGATGTAATCATGACGTTCCCCGGCTTCAAATCGCGGTGAACGATGCCGGCCGCGTGGGCGGCTCCCAATGCGTCAGCGATTTGCGCGGCGAAGCTGAGCGTCTCGCCGAAGCTCAACCCTTTGCGTGGGATCACGTGCTGAAGCGGCTTGCCATCGACATATTCCATGACGAAGTAGTTCGGCCCGACATCATAGAGGGTGGCGATATTCGGATGATTGAGGGAGGCCACGGCTCGCGCCTCGCGTTCGAACCGCTCACTGAATTCCGTTTTCGTAACTTTCACTGCGACGCTGCGTCCCAGCCGTGTGTCGCGAGCCCTGTAGACTTCCCCCATGCCGCCAGCCCCGATGAGCCCCAAAATCTCGTAGGGCCCCAGCCGATTTCCGGTAGCTAAGAGCATGGCGCGTCGAACGATTGTACCGCGTACCGCGCGAGAGCGCGGCCACAGATTGAGCGCGACGGGCCATTCGCAAGTTGGGCAGAGGCGGGCAGTTGACGGAAAACGCCTTCTCGTAGAAGTGCCCGGCGTCCGTTGGCTTCCGATAATACGAAATATCATTCCAACGCGCGACATGCACCATTCCCAACGACGTGCTGACAGGTCAAGCGAACCTTCCCACAACCCGACCTCGGGACCGCCTGGCGTCATGGGTCGGTCCGTGACAAATCGGCTCAACTTCCGAGTGCCCCGTTATTATTCGATCGGAGCACACGGTCGCTCGTTGAAACGTCGGTAAGCGCTACGCGATCAGTCGCGGGCGATTCGGGGAAAGTCAGTCCGCGGCGTCATTTCTACGAGACGCCGACGTCCTAGTTTCTAGCACCGGCCAGTCTGAGAATTCATCTCTCAGATTCCGGTCATCCGGTGACATTGCTACTTCATCGTTTAACATCATCCTCGGGCGGCCCCGCCGTTGCACCCATTGGGATCAACCGCCGCCATGAGCGGGGTTCCGGAAGTCTGCCTCCGCGGGATTTCAAGGGCACAGCTCTTGGCTATTCTTAGTCTAGCCTCGATTTCCACGGTACTACCCTGAGCTAACATTTCGCTGGTTGCGGGTTTTCAGGCAAAGCGGATGTGAAGCTGCTTGTTGCCAAACCAGGGCATGGGTTTGGGCTTGTCGGTCAGGCCGGATGCGACCAGATAAGGGTTGTGGGCGCGTTTGTCGATGGTCACCACGACGCGCTCAGCGTCGATCTCAACTCTGGCCGAAAGATCCAGCAGGTTGCGGAAGATCGTCTTCGGTTGCGCTCGCTCGTACTCCCGGCCGATGCGGCGAGCCATCAGCCGGTATAGGGAGCCAGCCATCAGGGTGAGTTGCAGATCGAAGTCCACCTTCAGGCCGACCATCGAAGAGAGTGCATCCATGTGGAAGAACTGGATGGACTCGGAGATGTTGTTTTCGATCAGCATCCGTTGCGCGTAGCGCGTCACCAGCGTCGCCGGAGCGAGTTTGAGATGGTTGGTCAGCAACAGAGTAGGTTCTTCATGGCCGAGATCGATCACCGTCAACTGCCGCAGCAGACCTTCATAGCCCGGTAGAGCGACATACTCATCCAGCACCCGCGGCGTGCGGAAAGTGCGAGTCAGCGAGTCCAGAGTAATCCGCTGCCAGGCCGAGGCCGGTCGGCTGTAAATCTCGGCCAGCATCTTGCGCGAGCGGCGGCGCAGGGTAATGAAGCCAATGCCCTGCCGATTCAACCGGGAAAGATTCTCGTGGGTGGTGAGCTGGGAATCGAAGATTAGTTCTTCGGGGCGGGCTCCGGTGTGGCTCTCCCAGTACTCGATGAAGCGCAGGATCTCGTCGGACTGCCCGGCTTTGGGAACACCGGCGTTGGCGTAGCGGAACACGCGCTGCTCGGCATCGCGCGCCAGAAAGACCAGAATGCCCTGCTGGCTTCGGCTGCGGCTGGAAACGTAGTGCTTCTCCAGCGGCTCGGTGGCGGTGTTGGCGGGCACCGTGTGAAAGTCCAGATCCAGCGAGTTACCGTGCGGGAAGCCGGCCTTCTCGAGTTGCTCGAACCAGGCATCCATCAGCCGCACGTTGGCGCGGTGGTCCACCCGCGAACTATAAGCCGCCAGATAGCTGCGTTTGGGAACCACATTGAGTCCGGCAAACAGGGCGATGGCCGGATCGAAGACCAGTTCCATGACATGGCTTTTCCGCTCCGTGCCCAGCAGCTTGAGCGCCAGCAGGCTGCGCACCGCTTGTTCGGCGGGGATCATTTGCGAGCCGGGCAAACGACCGGCCTCGACCACCCGGCCGAAATCGATGCCTTCCAGCAACGGGACGAACAGGAACAGACCGGCGGCGGTGGTGCGAAACGAACGCGGCGACAGATCCAGGCGGCGCACATCGGCGACCTCGGCGCAGTCGGCCCTGATGGCGGCGGGGCGTTCCTCGTCGCGACGGCGCGGCAGCCGGACGAAGCCCTCCTCGCGCAGCAGTACCGTGAGGGCATTGATGCTGATGGGGTGCTGGCCCGCGGCCAGCTCGCGTTGAATGTCGTAGACCGAGAGGTTGCGCTTGCGCAGCGACACCACCAGCTCGCGGACCGGATCGCGGGCGGGTGCGGAGTGCGCGCGGGGGCGGGAGCGGAAGAAGGCAGAGCGCTTCTCGAGGTCGTGGCGGAACTGGTGACAGAGGACGCGGAAGGCGCCGGGGGAATAGCTGAACCGCCGAGCCGCCTCGGCGGAAGGGAGCTGCTCGACGAAGTAGGCGCGGAGGGCTTCGTACTGGCGATGCAACGGCCCTTCGGGGGAGAGGAAGAAGGCGGCGGCCCGGGAGTCCGTTAGCGCTTTATCAGAACTGGATGCCATGATCATACAGTGCTACCAAAACACGACACAGTCAATCTATTTATGCGTTGAATGGCAGATCGCATCGATTTCACTGGGTAATAAGGCACTGTAGGCCGGAAACGATCGGCGGCGGGTGTTTGGACATAACAAACATGTGAAAAATTGTTTCAGAACTTGATGTGGTTAACACGGCGCGACGCTGAGGGAGCGAATAGCGCGGCCTTGGCCAAAAGACGCCCGCAGCCTCGACCCGCCTTATCACGCGTGGAAATCGAGGCTAG
>JBEKZH010000148.1:0-4326 GCA_049510065.1 Bryobacteraceae bacterium | reverse complement strand
GCGAGCCGGGGTCAGCATGGTGAAGGCCCACACCCTCATCCTGTTCGGAAGCCTGACCGGCAAGGTGGAGGTCGTCGACAAGGTGCACATCCGCAAGGATGCCAGTCTCATTGGCGACATTCAGACCGCCGGCATCGTCATCGAGGACGGGGCCTACTTCCGCGGCGGCATCGACATCACGAAGAAGACCGAGTAAGTGCTAGTCAGGGAATAACCACGCCGTCGAGGCGCCCGACCACAGTTCCGAAGTGAACTCGGCTACCATTTCGGGCTCGGTGCGAGTATCGCAGCGGGGGATCGACGAGGAAGCGGGGACGTTGGGCAAAGGAATATCTCATGCAACAAACCTCTAAAGTTCGCAAGATCGCTTTTGTCGGCGGCCATTTGCCGCGCAGGTGCGGCATTGCCACTTTCACGTCCGATCTGCTGGCGGCCGTCGCAACCGCGCATCCTCAAAGCCAGTGTTTCTCAGTGTCCGTTAACGACATCAAAGGCGGTTACGATTACCCGGAAGTAGTTCGCTTTGAGATTGAGGAGCAGGACTTGTCGTCCTATTTACGTGCCGCAGACTTCCTTAACATCGGCAACGTAGACATCGTTTGTTTGCAGCACGAGTTCGGCATTTTCGGCGGGCTAGCCGGCGGTCACATTCTGGCATTCCTGCGCGAACTGAGGATGCCGGTTGTCACGACGCTTCATACTGTTTTGCGTGAGCCGAGAGCGGAACAACGGCGCGTCATGCAGGAGTTAATCTCTCTTTCGACGCGGGTCGTTGTCATGGCTGAGCACGGGCGACGGATGTTGCAGGACATCTACGGGGCGCCATCGGCGAAGATCGATCTGATCGCACATGGGATTCCCGATGTGGGGTTCGTCGATCCGACATACTTCAAAGACCAGTTTGGTGTGGAAGGAAAGGTGGTACTGCTCACCTTCGGCCTGCTTTCGCCCAACAAGGGCATCGAATACGTGCTCAACGCTCTGCCGCAGATTCTGGCGGAGTTTCCGGACGTCGTTTACATCGTCCTGGGCGCCACCCATCCGAACGAACTGCGCGAGCATGGCGAAGCCTACCGGGTTAGCCTCGAAATGCTTGCCAAGAAGAACAAGATCGAGAAGAGCGTCATCTTCTACAACGATTTCGTAGACCTTGAGAATCTGAAGGAGTTCATCGGAGCCGCCGACCTGTACCTAACGCCTTACCTCAACGAAGCGCAGATCACTTCTGGCACGCTGGCCTACACGTTTGGCGCAGGCAAAGCAGTCGTTTCCACGCCATATTGGCATGCAGCAGAATTATTGGCCGAGGACCGCGGTGTTCTGGTCCCATTCGGCGATGCCCAGGCTATCGCACGTGAAGTGATTGGCTTGCTGCGGGACGACACGCGCCGGCATGCTATTCGCAAGAAGGCTTACAGGATCGGGCGTGAGATGGTCTGGAGCAACGTCGCACAGCTCTACATGCGTTCGTTTGAGTTGGCGCGGCTTGAGGGGGCGGCTCTCTCCCGGAAATCTCTCGTCACGAAGACGCTCGACCAGAGGCCTCGGGTACTGCCCGAGTTGAAGTTGCATCATCTCGCGCGGATGACCGATTCGACGGGAGTCTTTCAGCGCGCGGTTTTCGACGTTCCGAATTTTTCCGAAGGTTATTCCACCGACGATAATGCGCGTGCATTTATCCTCGCGGTACTACTCGGCGAATTGGGAGAGGAGCCGGAACGGCTGCGGACTGTTGCCACCACCTACGCCGCCTTTCTGCATCACGCCTTCGACACCAAGACTCGACGCTTCCACAACGATATGAGTTTTGATCGCCGCTGGCTCGACGCCCAGGGATCTGAGGACTGCCAGGGTCGAGCGCTCTGGGCCCTCGGCATCGGCGTTGGGCGTTCACCGTTCAGAAGCTTCCAGATGATGGCGGGCCAACTCTTCGCGCTCGCATTGCCAGCCCTGGCCGAGTTCACGTCGCCGCGGGCCTGGGCATTCGGCCTGATCGGAATCCATGAATACCTGCGGCGCTTGCGCGGTGACAGCCTCGTCAATCAGACCCGCGATACACTCACTCGCCGGCTCATGGAACTTTTCGAAAGGAATGCCAAGCCGGACTGGTGCTGGTTCGAAGAGGATCTATCTTACGACAATGCGAAGCTCGCCCATGCCTTGATTTTGAGCGGACGCGCGACCGGACAACCGGAAGTCTTTGAGCGCGGCTTGCATGCATTACGCTGGTTGAACGAGGTGCAGATCTCAGAGAACGGTCACTTTCGGCCGATTGGCAGCAATGGTTTCTACCACCGTGGCGGTACGCGTGCCAATTTCGACCAGCAGCCCATCGAAGCCCAGGCAATGGTCTCGGCCTGTCTTGAAGCCTATCGCGCCACATCGGACTTGTGGTGGTACGAACAGGCCGAATGCGCCTTCGACTGGTTCATCGGCTGGAACGATCTCGGCCTGGAACTTTACTCGCCTGAGAGCGGCGGCTGCGGAGATGGATTGCACGTGGATCGGGTGAGTGGAAATCAGGGAGCGGAGTCCACCCTTGCCTTCCTGCTTTCACTAACGGAAATGCGCCTGGCGCAAAACATGGTGACGAGCTTCAGGGAACCGATCGCCATTGGGGCGTGATGGACGCCTCCTGAGTTCTGCCTGAAACAACCCCTACATGAACGCCAACTCAATTCACGTCAATTCGATTCACGTCAGGCGCACGCCCACGATCCTCAAGCCCGACCAGTCGCGTGTACTTCTGCGGCCATTCAGTCTGGGAGACTCCCAGCGGGTCGGCATGATCCTGTCCCGGATCATGTCGATTCCGGAAGACCGGGTCGGTCTCCTCCTCGAGGAAGTCTCCGCCGAGTTCTCGCAGCGGCATCAGCAGATCCGCAACCTCTTCCTGGAACGCTTTGAACAAGTCCGCGAGATGTTATTGACCGAGGAGGGCCTCTCCGAAGAAAGACGGCTGTTGATCGGCTCCTATTTCCTCGCCGAATACTCTTTGGAATCCGCTGCGCTGTTCAATCCCTCGACCGCCGAACCGCGGTTATCGCCTGTTCCCCGAGGCGCTGCGTCGTGCGGGGCCGTCTCCGTCTCCGCGTGCCTGTTGACTGCTCGGGCTGTTGTGGAGATCATCCGGCTTGGGGTCCGTTGATCGAGCGGCGTCACAAAAAGCTTGCAAGCTCGGCAGGCCGTCAGACTAGAAATCTCCGTTGCGCCTCGCGCCGCATATGTGCCCGCGAAGCGAGGCGCGCCAACGTCGTCCCACAATGAGGCGAACGGCTGCGGGAAGACTTCCTTTCTGGGTATCCCCGTTCCGAAAGGGAAGCTATTTCATTTTGGAAGGCAACTTAATTGTCCTGCCGGCAACCATGAAGGTGCCCCTTCCGAGATGATGAATCGTCCGCGGGCGTTTCACTGAGGGATCGATCCACGCTTTGATTACTTCAACGATAAAGAGGCAGTATTTGGCCGTCATCCTCGTATCGACGACCTTGCATTCGAGATTCGCATAGCACTCGTCGATGAGCGGTGCCTTGACTCGCCCGGCCGCCGTCGGCGTGAGACTAAAGGTCGCGAACTTGTCGGTTTTTGCCCCGGAGGTATTCCCGCAGCCCACCACCTTTACCGCCAACTCCACCGTCGGGATGTTGATGACGCATTCTTTGGTCGCCTTCAAGATGTCGAACGTGTAGTTCCGGTTGCTGATCACGCAACCCACGAGCGGCGGCTCAAACTCGATCATCGTGTGCCACGACATGGTCATGATGTTCGGCCGCCCCTTGCGAACGGTCGTGACCATCACGACCGGCCCCGGCTCAAGCAACCCATAGACCTTGGACAGGGGAAAGAATTTCTTCGCCATCTCGGCACCTCAGTTTCGCAAGCGATCAACGATTGCCCTTATCTCTCCATAAGCCTAACAGGGGCAACCCCGGCTAAACGTCGACAGCGGAATTGAATCCCGCCTTGTTGCGCAGCGTCTCGCGCCCAGGCCGATGCGCGGAGTCTACCGAATCCGGAGGCGGACTCTCCTCCGTCCCAGTTTTGCTTGATGTCCCCGCGGCCCCGAGGTAATGTCCACATGGCTGCCGATAATGCCCATTAACAGGACCTTGGAATGAACGAACTTGCGTTGACGGACCGGGCCGCGGATGCCCTGTTCAAAAGCGGTGGTGCCGGTCAGCGTCTCCTCTCAGATTAGGAAGCGAGTCACTGCTGTCCGGCTATAAGTCCCATAGATTCAGTTGGTTGACAATTAGCCCTGATTTATCCTGATTATCTTCAGGCTGAAGGGCCTGTAAAATGGGCGCGCGCTCGAAAATGGTGACG
>JBEKZH010000147.1:0-4370 GCA_049510065.1 Bryobacteraceae bacterium | reverse complement strand
CGACGTAGTACGTATTGGCCCAGTTCCACTTGGCGTACGTGACGGTGCCGGTGAAGCCAAGAGTCTTGCCGCTGTTGTTGTCCTCGATGTTGTTCCACCCGTTCACTACCTGGACGCCGCCGCTGAAGTGCTTACCGACGGGGAACGAGGTGCGCAGGCCGAAATGGTAGTACGGGATCGCCCAGGCGAACAGCAGCGAACGCGAGTAGTTCCAATTCGCGTTCGACTCGATCACCTCCGCGCCGGCGGTAGTCACGAATTCGCCAAAATCGATCTCCAGGCCCTTCGCTTTGGGCGGCTTGAAGCTGACGTACGCCTGCTCCAGATACTGGAAGATCTGCGGCTCACTCTCACCGCTATGGACGATGGTGAACGCTTTGCCGAAGCCGAAGTCCACCTGGAAGCCCACCGGATCGGGTGAGTGCGACAGGCTCAGTTTGGCCATGTTGAGGCTGAACTGCTGGGACTGCACGTCGAAGTTGTAGAGCTGGTTGGTTCGCGTGGAAGGGCTGTTCAGGTTCGCGCTGTAGTAGCCGTCAATGAGCCCGCTGAAGTCGATCGGACCGATCGACCAGGTTGGCGAGGGGGCGGGCGCCGGCGCCGGAGTCTGCGCCGCTGTCGAAGCCGGGGCGGATGTCTGCGCCGGGGCGGCCGCAGGTGTCTGGCCGCTGTCGGAACCAGCCGGAGCCGCCTGACCCCAGGCTCGAATCGATGCGCCGGCCAGGGCCAGCGCGCACACGGACACACTCATAGCTCGCAAAGACACCATTATTGTTCTCCTCGGAAAATTTGGTGGAAGCGCGACGGGGGCTTTGTGAGAATCTTACGATTTCCTTATGTCGTAATCCAATAGAAAAATTCGATCATGCTGATCCAAACGTTGCGCTTGGGCCGGCCGGGCTTTGGGAGGATCATGCAATCAGCGAGATGAAGAAAATCGAAGCTGTCGTCCAGCCGCACAAACTGGACGAAGTGAAAGACGCCCTGCTGGGGATCGGCGTGGATGGTATGACGATCTCAGAGGTCCGCGGGCATGGCCGCCAGAAAGGACACAAGGAGGTGTATCGCGGTCAGGAATACGAAGTGGACTTTCTGCCCAAGATCAAGATCGAGCTGGTAGTTTCCGACGCGCGGATGGAGGAGGTAGCCCGGGTGGTTGGCGCCGCGGCGAGGACCGGACGCATCGGCGACGGAAAAATCTTCATTTGCGAATGCGCCGACGTCATTCGCATCCGCAATGAAGACCGGGGCGAGGCCGCGCTGTAACCACGCAGCGTCCGGACACGCGGCGATGAGCCGCGTTCGTTTTGCCCGGGTCAGTGCCGCATCGTGAAAACAACGGTGACGACCAGCAACACCATGACCACCGCGATGACGATGATGATCGCGATGAGCGGCCCGCGTCCCGGCTTCGCTCCGGGTACGTAAGCAGCGGGTTCCGCGGCCGCCGGGGCCTGCTGAGCCGCCAGCATTTTCGTGTATTCGCTCGGCCCCGCCTGTTCCGCGGGGGCCGATGTGGCCTGGGCGCCGGGTTGTTGCGGAGTTGCGAACAGGCCGGTTGCCGCGCCCGAAAAAGTCGGGCGTTGCGCGGGAGGCGCCGGTGGCGGCGTGCTGTCGCCGCCTTTCGCCGAACCAAACCACCGCGTAAACTCGCCAGGACCCGCGAACGGCCGATTCGCCGGGGCCTGCGCCTCGGGCATGCGGCCCTGCTCGATCTCTTCGATGGGCAGTGAACTGGACGCCAGCGGCGAAGCGAAGAAGCGCGTAAACTCACCCGGTCCGGTCTTGTCGGGATGGCGCTGCGGCGGCGATGGAGGGAACGCGCTATTCCACATTGACGCCGATTCTTCCAGAGCCGGCGGAGGCGCAGCTGCCGGGGGTTTTGCCGGAGCCGGGTGAGGAGGAGCATACGCCTGCATTTTCTGCGTGTCGGGCGTCTCCACAACCGGCCGCGGCGGGACTTTCGGCTGTAGAGGAACTATCGGCTGCGCAGGCGCCGGGGGCTGCGGCTCCCAGGGCAACGGAGCCTCCGGCGGACGCCGCTTCACCGCCGGAGGTGGCGCGAATCCCGCCGGATTGTCGGCCGGCGCCGCGGGTGGCGCGCCGAACAGCCGGGAAAACTCGCCCGGCTCTTCCCCGCCCGGGGGCGGAGGTGGCTGGCTCGCCGGACCTGCACCAAACAGCCTTGAGAATTCGCTTCCGCCAGGCGCGGCCGGAGGTGGCTGCGCCGGGGGGGGTGGCTGGCCCCCGGAGGCGGCGAACATTCGCGTAAACTCGCCGGCCTCAATAGCCGGGGCCGGGCCCGGCGCCGCAACCGGAGGGGAAACCGCAGCGGGCGAAGCTGCAGGAGCGGGCCTGGGCGCTCGCGGCGCCGGGGCGGGCGGCTTCCTGCCGGGAGCAGCCGAGCGCGGGGCGAAACGAGCCGTAAACTCACCTGCCGGCTGCGCTGGCTCAACCGGAGGCGGCTCCGGCGCCTGCGGACGCGCACCGGGGAGAGCGATGGTCTGCGTGTCCAGGGCATCCGGCGACAGAGATGTAGGTGGCGGAGAAGGCGTCAGCGAAAGGCGGTCCAGCCATGCCGGCAGTCCTTCAAAGTCCTCCAGAACACCGGTGACCACATAGGGGGCAAACTCGTTGTCGTCCACTTCGATGACGGCAGGGTTCCCCGCAGTTGCCAGCCCCCGGACCCTCTGCAGCAGGATCTTGCGGGAAACCGCGTCCATGCCGGCCAGCAGATGCAGGTAGACCGGCCGGCCGCCCGCCACCTCGCGGGCTCGAAACGTCTTTGGCTCGGCCTTCTGGACGAGTCGCTCCAGTTCATACTTGCGATAGAAGCTCATTCCGGCGCAGCCAGTGCTATTATATTCGCACATGAAATGCGCTCCCGGAAGGTCGGACGCCGCCAGCGCGCTCGCTTGTACGGGTAAACTGAGAGGAGCCCGGCCCCGGGGTATGCTGTCACGGGCGGAGGATACCTGACGCATGAAGACGCTTTCGCGAGTGGTGTGGTCGGAAGGCATGCACCTGGGCCCGCATCACTTCCAGCTCCAGAGCCGCTACTTTGAAGATGTCATCCACTTCACCACCTCGAGCCTCTGGTTCGGGGACTACGGACTGATCGGCTGCCAGTTCGACGCGGAGGCGCTGCGCAATGGCACGCTGTCGCTGATCCACGCGCGCGGCATTTTTCCGGACGGGCTCACCTTTCACATGCCCGAGTGCGAGCCGCTGCCGCCGCCGCGGCGCATGGCCGAACTGTTCCCGCCCATGCGCGACACCGTGGACGTCCTGCTCACCGTGCCGGCACGCTCCGAGCGCGGCGCCATTTGCGCGCTGACGCCGGAGGAGATGGGACCCGGCGTGCGCTACATCGCCGAGCAGGCCATCCGGCCCGACGAGAACACCGGCATCGACGAGAAGCCGGTGATGGTGGGCCGCAAGAACATCGAGTTGAAGCTCGACACGGAAGTGGACGAGCATTCGGTGAAGCTTCCGGTGGGACGCGTGCGCCGCGACGGGGCGGGAAACTTCGTCCTCGACCAGGCCTTCATCCCTCCCTGCCTGCGGATCAACGCCAGCGAGCGCATGATGATTCTGCTGCGCCGCATCGTCGAGATGCTGGAAGAGAAGGCACGCACGGTGATCCGGCCCAAGGAGCTGGCCGCGGGCACTACCTCCGGCTTCTCCGCCCAGGGCATCAGCAACGCGTGGTTTCTGCACTGCGTGAATTCGAGCATTGGACCGTTGCGCCACCTCTGCTTCGCCAAGCGGCCGCATCCGGAGGAAGTGTTCGTGGAGCTCTCGCGTCTGGCCGGCGCGCTGTGCACGTTCGGTCTCGATTCCCATCCCTCCACGCTGCCGGCGTACTCGCACGACCAACTGGCCGAGTGCATGGAACAGTTGGAATACCACATCCGTACGCACCTCGAGCTGGTGGTTCCCAGCAACTGCGTGCCGATCCCGCTGAAGGCCGCCGCGCGCTACTTCTGGGAGGGAGAGATTACCGATCAGCGGGTACTCAGCCGCTCGCGCTGGATCTTCGCCATCCACACTCCTCGCATCGGCGAGGCCGAGCTCATCGAAAGCACGCCGCGCCTGGTCAAGATCTGCTCGCGTGAGTTCCTGCCGAAGCTGGTGAGCCGCGCGCTTCCCGGTCTGCGGCTGAGCCATATGCCCATGCCTCCGCCGGCGGTTTCGCCGCGTCTGGAGACGCAGTATTTTGCCATCGATAAAGCCGGCCCCTGCTGGGAGCACATGGTGACGACAAGGCAACTCAGTCTCTATGTGCCGGGCGAGTTGCCGGAACCCGATGTGGAACTGCTGGTCGTCCTGGAATAGCCATGGCATCGACACCGAACGCGCCCAACCCC
>JBEKZH010000146.1:0-4386 GCA_049510065.1 Bryobacteraceae bacterium | reverse complement strand
TCCAAGAACAACAATCGAAGCAAAACGCACGGTACCCTCCTGTCGGCCCGATCAGGTTAACGTCAGAGCTAGTGTAGCCGATCAGGAGGCGGTAAAGTCCTGGTTTACGCGCCACTCGGAAAGAGCCGACCCGGCGGACGATCCTTTGTTCGATCCCAAACGAATCTGTGGGTCTCGATCGTCCCGTGACGCGCCGTCTACGGAATTGAGCCACCCGTCCCAATTTCGCTTGATGTCTTCACCACATCGAGGTAAGGTTCACATGGCTACCGATATGGCCCATTAAGAGGACTGAAATGAATGAGTTAGCGTTGGCGAACAGGGCGGCGGATTGGCGCAGATTGAAGACGCTCGTGCTGGACAGCGTCTCCTCGCCGATCACGAAGCGCGTGTACAATCTCGGGCTGGACGAGTTCTTCGCATGGTACGGCCAGGAGCCGCGCCCCGGCTTTACCAAGGCCACCGTGAACGCCTGGCGAACGGAACTGGAGGCCCGCGGCCTCGGCTCGGTCTCCATCAACGTCCGGATCACCGCCGTCCGGAAACTCGCGGTCGAGGCCGCCGACAACGGGCTGCTCGCACCGGAGCTGGCTGCCGGCATCACGCGCGTCAAGGGCGCCAAGTCCCAGGGAGTACGCGTTGGGAACTGGCTGTCCGTCCAGCAGGCGCAGAGGCTCCTGAATGCGCCCGACGTGACTACCAAGAAGGGACTGCGAGATCGGGCGATGCTAGCCGTGTTGCTCGGCTGCGGACTGCGCCGGTCGGAGGTGGCGGCACTGACGCTGAAGCACATCCAGCAGCGGGACAACCGCTGGTGCATCGTCGATCTCGTGGGGAAGCACGGTCGCGTGCGCACGATCCCGATGCCTACGTGGGTGAAGGGCGCCATCGATGTCTGGACGTCAGCGGCGGGCTTGGCCGAGGGCCACGTCCTGCGACCCGTGAACCGCGGGGACTTGGTCACGGGCGAGCGCCTGACTGAGAAGGTCGTCTGGCAGCTCCTTCAGCCGTACGCGATGGCTGCGGGCGTGCCGGGAATCGCTCCTCACGACCTGCGTCGCAGTTGCGCGAAGATGTGCCGGGCTGCCGGCGGCGAGCTTGAGCAGATCCAGTTGCTACTCGGGCACGCATCCGTACAGACGACCGAGCGATACCTTGGCACGAGGCAGGATCTTGTTCACGCGCCGAACGATGGAATCAAGCTAAGGTTGGCCGTATGATTCGGTCTCAGCCGCCGGTCTGCTCATGCAGGACAGAAACCCACGAGTCCTTTGGGAGATCGACTGACGGGTCCAGCTCTTCTGACCATGGGATAGCGCTCCGGTTATCGGGAGCCAGACATCGGGACCGGCCACATATACGGTCAGCGCGTTTTCCGTCAAACCGACGCCAGCGGTGTCACTGCACATTGCCGAAGAGGTCCGGCCCCTGCGGTCCGCTGATCTTTTTGGATTTCGCGGATGCGGCGAACGCGCCCACGGCGTTCAGTTCCTCGGTCGAGATCGTTGGACCAGTACAGATCGTTTCCAGCAATTTCGCCTGTACAGGTTCAAGATCGACCAGCATGCCGAGTACGTTGAGAACGTTTATCAATTCGGTTGTGTATTCAGCGAGCCAGTAGTCAGGCTGAATGCCGCACAGAGGCGATGGGGGACGACGGTCGCCGATCAACGGCCGCTCCCGATTCGCTTTCCGGTAACTGAACCACTGCGACAGTACCTGTTTACCGGAAACCTCGTAATTCCACACGCCGGGCTCGACGGGCTCTACGTAACCCGTCCCGATCAGCAGGCGTTTCTTGCTGGCATCGTAATTAATCGTGTCGGGCATAAGTGACGGGTCTTGGGGAATTTCGCCCGTTGCGGGTAAACGAGGAGCTCGCGTATCTGGCAGTCGTGGGGGCTGCGCAGGGCGGCCATTATTCGGGTCCGCCATTCTCTCACCGAAGGTATGGAGCCAGATGACTGTGCGGCCGAGCTCGACAGCTTCCCTAAAAGTGGCTGCATCCGCTGGGATCGGAATACGAACGCCCGGAGTTGATAGATCGTTTCGGAAACGTTTGACAAACGCCGGGTGCGCAGCGGTCGCTGCGATGTACGCCATCAAATCGTCAGGCATAATGGGGCCACCATATCGGAGAGAGAGATATACCAGCAGATTCTGCGGCATGTTTGGAACGGTGGCCTTCTGGTCGCGCCAAAGCGGAAAAGCACGGCCGCCGCGGCCGTTGTAATGGTGCTTGTCCGGGACCAACGCCGTAAACGTTAGAGCGGGCCCGCTGGTCGGCGACACATCAGTTGGTGCTGTCAAGTAGATTTGATGATCGGAACGGGAACCCCAGAGTTCTGCATTAGGCTGGGTGATAACTCGGATATCAGGGATGATCCATTGGCGGTTGAAGGAGCGGAACCCGAGTTGGACCGGCTCTAGACATACTCCTTTCTCTTTCGTCAGCGGCGTCAGATTGGGCCTGTATCCGGGAATGCTTTCCTTCACGACCGAACCAACCTGGCGGTCGGCTGGAATACCGTTCCGCATCGTCGGATGAAACAGGTGCTCTTTGTCATCTGGAGGAGCATCGATCAGTTTCCTCTAGCGTCTTAGCAGTGACTCCTCATCCGGCGCGATTACCCAGGTACGCATCGGCTGAACGCCGGAGCCGTTATAGACAAACAACTCCTCCAACTTTGGGTAGGTGGACCAAGCACCGGCCGATGCTGGCAAGAACGGGGCGCGCCATTGTGACGGGCATTCCGTCCATGCGGGGCCCGCCAGGCTCAGCGCGCCCAAGGCCTTGAACTTTTCTTGGCGATGGCCGATCGGTAACTCATGAAATAACACCTTGGCGGGTGTATCCGCAGCGCTCTTTGAAGAACGAGACGCCAAGACGATACAGACCGGTTGTTGCACGCCTTGGAATACTCGGGTGTTGACTTCGGGCTGATGGCCTTCCGGCGAGCAGTCGATGACCCAGATGTCGTCGCAGGCGCGACGCAGATAATCGCGCATCTTTTGAAACCCCGGTCCGTTCAGGAAGCCTGCCACCGTGATGAAGCACACGATGCCTGTATTGTGAGCGGGATCGTGATCAAAAACCTTCCATGTCGCCCAGCGCCAGAAATACACGTATAAATTCCGCAGATGCTTGCTATGCAGGCCTGCGCCCCACTCTGCCGGCGGCATCCATAGCGACAGAGGGGCTGAGGTCTTTTCGTTCTTGCTGCCGTTCTCGATCCACCCGCCCTGACCCTTGGCTTTCTCCTTGTATGGCGGATTCCCGATCACGACGGTTATCGGCTCCTCCCGCTTGATCTTGTTGGCTTCCTTCCGAGAGTTCGCGATCGGCGCCAGAATGCCCGGAATCCATCCCTCGTCATCGTGCGGATTGCCCAACGTGTTCGTCACAAACATGCGGACGGGTGTGTTGGGAGGACTACCGGTCAATTCGACTATCTCGGCGAGAAGGCGAAGCTGCGCGACCGCGAAGGGCCCCAGTTGCATCTCGAAACCGATCACGCGCTTCACCGCCGCGTTGATGGCTCCCTTAATGGAGCCAGCACCTTCGTCTTTCTCGATAGTTGCCGCAATTCTCCGAAGCACGCCCAAGAGGAATGTGCCGGTGCCGGTCGCCGGGTCCGCAACGGTCACCAACGGTGCCGCGAGGCCAGCATGTTGCCCGAACCGTGATGATCTCAACACCTCATCGACGAGGCCGACCATCGCGCCGACCACCTCGGGCGGCGTGTAGTACGACCCGGTCTGTTTTCGGAGTTGGTTGTCATAGATCTCCAGAAAATCCTCGTAAAAATACAGCCAGGCATCGGGCTCGCCTTTGCTGATTTTGGACCAGTCAATGGCGTCAAGAACACGTGTAGGGGTTCCGAGCGCCGTCTTGAGAGTCGCTTGGTTTTCCGTGTTATCAGTGAGAAGCCGGAGCGCAGACCCGATCAGAGAACTGGTCTGGCTCAGCAGAACGCCGACCTGCTGGAGACCAGTTGATAACTCTATGTTCTTCGCACGGGCCATTAGAAGCCCGAACGTGACAGCTTGTGCGTAGCCGTCGGCAAATCGTTCGTCGGTTGCCTCTGGAAAGAGCAGCTTCCGCCAGTCCGTTGCCAGCTCGGTCAGAGCCGGGCTTTTCAGGGCAAGCTGCTCAGTCACTTCGTCGCGAAGCAACCTGCACAATCGAGCCGTGGATTCGGCAAGTTCCTTCGCGCTGCGCGGTGGGATGGGTTGCCATTTCAGAAAGCTCTCGAATAGCCCTAGAAGGCCCGGCGGGGCTGCCAGCTTATCACCGGATGTTTCAATATCTCCAGTGAGGAAGATGACCGAATCGACCAGTTCCCCGTTCTGCCAAAGGCTAAAGGAGTTACCGTCGGTGTACAT
>JBEKZH010000145.1:0-4835 GCA_049510065.1 Bryobacteraceae bacterium | reverse complement strand
GCTTCTCGCCGACCAGGTCCGCCCACCACACCGGTCCGCGGGGCTACTTCCACCGCCCTCGGAGACGGTGCTCATTCGTCCGGTCGGCCGAAAATCGGGCGGTTTAGACACGGGCTGTTAGCCGGACAGTAGTGACCGCTTGATAATGTTATCGACGTCCACGTCGCACGACTGCGCCGGAAACTGGATGACAATTCCGACACCAAACTTCTTCACACGATCCGTGGCGTGGGATTCGTGCTGCGCGAGGAGGCTTCGTGATTCGCCTCCGCCCGCGGCGCGTCCGGACCCGCCTCACGCTGTGGTACGTCGGACTGCTGGCAGTCGTGCTCGTGGTGTACCTGGCGGGGGTGTCGCTGCTGTCGGTGTGGCAGATGAACAGGGTGTTAAAGCGCCTTGCCACTGAGGATCTGGAAACAGTCAAGGGGCTGTTGTACGTACGGGCCGACGGAAGGTTAGATCTGCGCGAAGATTACCACCACCATACGGCGTGGAAGCAGGTGGAAGAACGGTTTCTCGAGGTCCTGGACCCGGGCGGCCGGATTCTCTTTCAGAACGCCAGGCTGGGAATGCGGACGCTCGGTGAGCCGCCCTTTCCCGCGGAAGGTGTGGGTGGCTACTCGGGTCGTTCGGCAAGACTGTCCGATGGAACTGCAGTGGTGCTGGTCAGCGGCAGGTATGAATTGCAGGGCCGGCCCATTCTGATTCGAGTAGCCTACGGCGAATACTTGGTCTGGGGCCGGTTGAGGGAGACGCTTTCGATTCTGCTGATGGCCTTGCCGCTGGCACTCGCCGCAACCGCCCTGACCAGCTACAAGATGGCGGCCCGGGCTCTCAACCCGATCGAGAAGATGGCGCAACAAGCGCAACGGATCAACTCGGAACGGCTCACCGAACGCCTGCGCGTCGACAACCCCGAGGACGAGCTGGGCCATCTGGCCACGGCCTTCAATGACGCGTTTTCGCGCATTGAGCAGTCGTTCGAGCAATTGCGGCGTTTTACCGCCAATGCTTCCCACGAGTTGCGCGCACCTCTGGCGTCGATCCGCAGCGTCGGCGAGATTGTACTGCAGAAGGACGCAGAACCGGAGGAGTACCGGGAAACCGTCGGCAGCATGATCGAGGAAGTGAACTACCTTACGGGACTGGTGGATAGTCTACTCATGTTGTCGCGTGCCGATGCCGGTCAGATCCCCATGCGGCCCTCGGTTTTCCCGCTCATGCCACTCGTGCGGGAAACGGTCAGTCTGCTGGACGTGCTCATCGAAGAAAAGAAACTGATGCTCACCCTGGCGGGCGACGAAGGCGTGTGCGTGCGATCCGACCGCCAGCATGTGCGCCAGGCCGTCGTAAACGTTCTTCACAACGCCGTCAAGTTCACGCCGGTTGGCGGAACGATATCCGCCCGCATTGACCGTCAGGGATCTTCCTGGGCGCAAGTTTCCATCACCGACGATGGACCGGGCATCCCGCTCGAACATGCCGAACACGTGTTTGAGCGCTTCTACCGCGCCGATGAGACGCGATTTGAAGGGAAAGCGGCCGGTCTGGGTCTTTCGATTGCCCAGTGGGCTGTGCGCGCGAACAAAGGTGAAATCGGCCTCGTCAGTCCGCCTGGTGGCGGATCCACTTTCTGGATTCGACTCCCCGCTGCGTCCTGCGCTTCCAACACTTGAAGACGCGGTCCGATCTCACACGGAGAAGCTGTTCGCGTTCATGGAGAACTGCAACGATCCGAGCATGCGGTCGAAGACATTCCGTATCCCTGGCCACGCATAGGGGGGCGCGACAAAGAACATACAGAACAGACCCTCCGGGCGAGTGATCGTCACGACAAGCTGCTTGACGGAACCTCCGA
This sequence comes from Bryobacteraceae bacterium, assembly GCA_049510065.1. Classification (GTDB taxonomy): domain Bacteria; phylum Acidobacteriota; class Terriglobia; order Bryobacterales; family Bryobacteraceae; genus CAWACP01. Next base: position 2,977 of record JBEKZH010000145.1, on the reverse strand, counting down.
ATGGCGAGTTTCCCACGAGCGGTGTGACGAGTGCCTGATGACCATGGGGCGTCGCGGACCACTGGCCGGATTCGAGACACATATCCGGATTCTCTTTCAGGAGGTCGCGGATCAGGTCGCTAGTGGAGTCGGCCAGCGTCCCCCGACCGTCCTGCGGGGGATAGTAGCTGAGAATCAAGCCGTAGCCGACCTGCACTCCGTCACCCTCGCTCTGGAGCACTGCCCCACGCGAGGCGATGCAGATCTCCGGCGATTCGTTGTCGCGGAATGTCTGCCATCCCGAAGGATGCTCCATAGCATACAGGTTCGTCCGTAGCTGGCGAAACTCCCGCGATTCGATGTCGGTGCGGATGGCCTTCTCAATCGCCGCATGCCGCAGGAGTTCCTCCACCTTTGAGTGGTTGCCGGCCCGCGCGAAATCAATGGCCGATGCCCCCTTCTTCAGCGTGGCATCGATATCGGCGCCCTTCTCAATGAGTACTTCCACGATCTCAAGATGGCCACGAGCAGCAGCGGCCACGAGCGGAGTCCAGCCGTTGTGATCCGGTTTGTTTGCGTCCGCGCCGGCGTTCAGCAGGCGACGTGCCAGGGCAACATGTCCTTCCGAGACCGCCAGAAGCAGCGGCGTGATGCCTGCTGTGGTTCGGGTTTCGATGTCCGAGCAGCACGCGATCAGAAGGTCGACCATGGCGTCATCGCCGTTCATGATCGCGGCCATGAGCGGGGTCATCCTCTGATGATTTGCGGTATTCGGGTTGGCGCCAGCGGACAACAGGATTTTTGCGATTTCGGGCTGGCTCTGCAGAACGGCCTTCATCAATGCGGTGGCGCCGGTGCTATCTTTCGCTTCGAGTGCCGCCTGGTGACCGAGCAGGCCGATTACGACGTCCTCCCGGCCCAATGCCGACGCAAGCATCAAGGGCGTCTGGCCGCGTGCAGGCCCGGTGCCAGCCTTTGTCTGAGTGACAGTGGTTCCGGGACGGTGCTCGTGACTCTGTCGCAGTTTCGTCCGCGAAAGGGAGTTGCGTGGGTACTTTGCCATAGAGCGCCGATAATCTGAAGTCTGGCATATGGTCCCCTCTGTTTGACTGAAGACTTTCTTACGTTCGCCTGAAATTCCCTTCAGCTTTCCGTTCGCCGAATTCGATTCCAGTCAGCCGGGTAAATAACACACCGTTGCTGTCTCTCCCCCCACAGCGACCCTGTCCTGAACTTCAGGATCTCTTCAGCGGTGCGTAACCCGCCGACGTCCTATAGTGCAAACAGGAGCACATCCGACGGCACAACTTATGAGACCTTGGAGAACCACAACACTTTTCGCGTCCTGCATGGCTATGGGACTTGCTGTTCCTGCCCTGGCCGATTCGAGGATCAGGATTGACACGGTGCCAGCGACATATCTACCTGTCGAGGGAATGTATGGCCAGCCGGTGTCGATGGCAGGTTACCGCTTTGAGGTCAATGAAGAGACCGGCCGCGCCCGCGTGGTCGTCGATTACACTTATCGGGACCAGATCATGGTCGACCAGAACGCTAACCCGAGCGCCGTTGACCCGGGACCGAATTCCACAACTGTGCAGATTCAGGGCCTCACATGGAACCCCACGACACGCTCAGTGGTCTACGAAGCCGGTGGGAAGCAGACTGTCTGCGCCGTCGCGCAATCGGAAAAGCACTTGAAACTGAAGAACACCGGATCCTGCGCGGTCACCACCACCGAGGGTGAACACACCACCGACGATGGCTGGAGCCTTCACCAATCCAAGGCAATCGATACCTGGCTTGAGGTTCACTAAGAGACTGCCCTGGCCGAACGACCAGGCCAACCACCTTTGCGCGCCCGTCGTTCAGCTGCTTCTGCAATCCGGCGGCGGACGCACCGGATAAGAATGCCTGACAAAAACGAACCGCCTCAGGTTCCTGATTACGACACTCCGGAGGCCGGCGATGGTTTCTGAAGCGCTGCGCCCGGAAGAACTGGAGTCACTCCGGCGTTTCACCACGTGCCAGATCTCCGATGCCATCGAGACGTTCGCCGTGCGACTGCGCAACGAGGGCTTTATGGATGCGAGTGTCCGATGCCTGTTTCCGCAACTCCCTCCCATGGTGGGGTACGCGGTCACAGCTCGGATCCGGACTTCGGAGCCTCCGATGACCGAGAGATCCTATCCGGGCCGCACGGATTGGTGGAACTATCTGCAGTCGATCCCAGCTCCCCGGGTGGTCGTGCTGGAGGACTTGGATCGGCGCCCCGGACGTGGATCATGTGCTGGGGAGGTTCATGCCCACATCTTCAGAGCGCTGGGCTGTGTGGGGCTGATCACCAACGGCGCGGCGCGGGACTTGCATGCTGTGGAATCCATCGGTTTCCCGCTATTCGCTGGCAGTGTCGCGGTGTCGCACGTCTACTTTCACCTGCTCGAGTTTGGCGTGCCGGTGGAGGTTGCCGACCTGAAAGTCAGGCCCGGAGATCTGCTCCACGGCGACCGGCACGGAGTGGTAAGCATTCCGCCTTCGATCGCAAGCGAACTCCCGGCCGCTGCTGATCGGATTGCCGTGCTCGAGCGCAGCGTGCTCGACGTGGCGGATTCTTCCCATCCCTCGATCGAGGATCTGCGCAGGGTGGTACAGCAATCCGTGCAACAGAGCAGTTCCGGGCGGCGATCCCGGTGAGCCCGAATACAAACATGAGCCATAACAGATTCGAGGTAGTCGCCGTTGCGACTTTGTTGGTGGGTACTCTCTTTCTGACGGTGAGCTGCTCACGCGAGCAGGAGGTGCATGCTGGGACAACCGGCAGGATGGCGACCGTGGCCTTTGCCAAGGTCGAACGCGCCAACCTTTCGCAGGACCTCCGCGTAGCCGCGGAATTCAGACCCTTCCAGGAGATTGATGTCCACGCCAAGGTGGCCGGCTTCGTGAAAGAGATCTATGTGGACGTGGGCTCCCGGGTCAGGAAGGGGCAAACGCTGGCCGT
>JBEKZH010000144.1:0-4929 GCA_049510065.1 Bryobacteraceae bacterium | reverse complement strand
GGGGTTGCGTGCGCGCCGCCCTTCTTCTGCGATTCTCTCCGCGCCTGCGAGAGCCTTCGCCTCAGGTCGGCCTGCATCTTCTCCGTGCCCTTATGTTTGGGCAGCAAGGCCAACATGTGCTCAAGGGCGGCGACCTTTTCCTGTTGCGTCTCCGCGCATTTCCACGCTTGCTCGGCGGCGAGGTACTCGGGCGTCAGATTCGCGGGCATGACGGTGCCCCCGTGAAGCATATCACCGGCGACCGCGCGGCAGCCCAGCCGCTTGCGTCGTCCGCAGCCCAGCCTGGCCGCGGCCTGAGGGCCGGGAGGCGCATGCGCCCGCCTCGATCATTTCCGGCTCGGGCATAGGTTCCATGCTAATGGGAAGGGCCGCATCCGCAATCTTCTGGAGATCGCACGTACTCCGCAAGACTGGCTACCGATATCCCCACTTAACGCAGCGCGCACTCAGGTACATCATCTAGCGGGGCGTGCCTGTAACGCGGAAGCTGGACGGGTCTGGGTCGTGGTGGGCGACTTGGCTCCACGTTCCCAGACCCATTTCTTTTGTTCCTCGGTCAGTAAGGTGGCGATAAGCGCCAATGCGCCGAAGAGTACTGTGAAAACGGCAAGCACGATCACTAGACGCTGCAAACGCAAATTGACCAATGTCGCCTCAGCGTTCGCGGCGTCCCGAAGGTAGTCGCCAACGGACCTCTGCCGATCCGTACCGAGACTGACATCATTCGCGACGCCAGTTTCTGCATCTATGTAATCCCGATATACCAGATTGGTTATCGGACCCAAGGTTATGGGGGCTACTCTCACATAAAACACAGTGGCAGTCTGGCACTTCGATGGGAAGATGTTTTGATCTCGTTCGACTGAGATGGTCCGAAGCATATCCTCGATGCTCCTTAACTCTCTGGCCGACTCCTCCCAGTCGCTGAGAAACGCTAGGAATCGTTGTGAGTTTGATGTCCTCGGCCGAGCATCCGCCCGACGACGGAGGTATTCGGCTACGGGTGTCTTCACAAACGAAACGCGTGAAGCGCGCGAACGGAGATCCTTGAGTATCAAAATCAGGCCTTGATAGCCAAGAAGATCATACACAATCCGCGGGATGCGAATCTCGTCTCCCGGCCCCTTGGGTTCGAGCGCCAGCGCTCCGACAGACTCAAACTCGGAGAGACTATAGGGCCCGGTTACAAATAGCGAGTTATCGAGAACAGCGGGCTGAATTGCACAGGCGTCGAAGCCCATCAGTGCGACAGCGTCGGAAGCGATGCGATCGCGGGAGTGAGAGAGTTCTTCAGGAACAGGCTGGCAAAACAACACATTTGGAAATGTATGCCCGTCTAAGTGCGCAGTGGGAAACCATGGGAACATCGCGTCACTAAGCTCATTCAGGCGGTCTGGAAACGTACTCTTGAGCCCGGCCAGCTCGTTGATCGATTCGGGTTTTAAGCAGGTGATCGAATGATATACGTTGTAACCACCTATTCGGTCCGGAAGGCGCTTGACGTCGATACGTTCAATGAGATCGCGCCAGAAGCTAGGCAAGGCGGGCCGCAGCTCACCGAGCCGAAACGAGCCCCAAGTCAAACCTCCTTCGACATAGGTCTGCAGATAACGACCTGCTTCCCCGAGCGTGCCTTCGCCAACAAGTATCACTGGCCGTTCTCCGAACGTCAGATGAATGCCCAACAGATAGGCGTTGGCGAGTTTCATCAGAATTTGAGCCGCTCCTGCCAGATTATAGACCATTCTGCGACGCAGGAAGACTGACCCTCTCTATCCCGCTTGAACCTCGGCGTTTCACGAGGTAAGGTCCATGTGGCTACCGATATGGCCCATTAAGAGGACTGAAATGAATGAGTTAGCTTTGGCGAACAGGGCGGCGGATTGGCGCAGATTGAAGACGCTGGTGCTCGACAGCGTCTCCTCGCCGATCACGAAACGCGTGTACAATCTCGGGCTGAACGAGTTCTTCGCATGGTACGGCCTGGAGCCACGGCCCGGTTTCACCAAGGCCACGGTGAACGCCTGGCGGGCGGAACTGGAGACCCGAGGCCTCGGGTCGGTGTCAATCAACGTCCGGATCACCGCCGTTCGGAAGCTGGCGGTCGAGGCCGCCGACAACGGACTACTCGCGCCGGAACTAGCCGCTGGCATCACAAGAGTCAAGGGCGCAGCATCCAAGGGAATGCGCGTCGGGAACTGGCTATCCGTCCAGCAGGCGCAGAAGCTTCTGAACGCGCCCGACGTCACCACGAAGAAGGGTCTGCGCGACCGTGCGATGCTTGCAGTGTTACTGGGCTGCGGACTGCGGCGGTCCGAGGTGGCCGCGCTGACGCTCAAGCACATTCAGCAGCGAGATAACCGCTGGTGCATCGTGGATCTGGTCGGGAAGCACGGGCGCGTGCGCACGATCCCAATGCCGACGTGGGTGAAGGGAGCCATAGATGCATGGACTGCGGCGGCATGTGTGACCGAGGGCCACGTCTTGCGACCGGTGAACCGTGGTGACCAGATCACAGGGGAACGTCTCACGGAGAAAGTTGTTTGGCAATTACTCCAGCCGTACGCGGCGGCTGCGGGCGTGCCGGGCATTGCGCCCCACGACTTGCGTCGCAGCTGCGCAAAGATGTGCCGGGCCGCCGGCGGCGAACTGGAACAGATCCAATTACTGCTGGGCCATGCGTCCGTCCAGACGACGGAACGATATCTCGGGACGAAGCAGGACTTGGTGCACTCGCCGAACGATGGAATCAAGCTGAGGGTGGCGGTCTGATTCCATCTCAGGCACCCATTTGCCCCATCGGGAGCAAACGCGAATACTCCACGTGGTTGGATGGATCAGGCGTCTTCCGTCACAGTGACGCCACCGGTGTCAGTGCAGATTGCCGAAAAGGTCCGGCCCCTGCGGGCCGCTGATCCGTTTCGATGTCGCAGATATGGCGAATACGCCCGCGGCGTTCAGTTCCTCGGTCGAGATCGCTAGACCAGTACAGATCGTATCCAGTAATTCTGCTTGTACAGGTTCAAGATCGACCAGCATGGCGAGCACGTTGAGAACGTTTATCAATTCGGTTGTGTACTCAGCGAGCCAGTAGTTGGGCTGAATGCCGCAAAGAGGCGATGGCGGACGATGATCGCCGATCAAAGGCCGCTCTCGGTTCGCTTTTCGGTAGCTGAACCACTGCGACAGTGCGTGTTTACCGGAAACCTCGTAATTCCACACGCCGAGATCGACGGGCTCAACATAGCCCGTTCCGATCAGCAGGCGTTTCTTGCCGGCGTCGTAATTAATCGTGTCGGGCATGAGTGACGGGTCTTGGGGAATCTCGCCCGCTGTGGGTACACGAGGAGCTCGGTCAGCTGGCAGTCGTGGGGGCTGCGCAGGACGGCCACTACTTGGGTCCACCATTCTTTCGCCAAAGGTGTGGAGCCAGATGACCATGCGGCCCACCTCGACAGATTTCCTGAACGTAGTTGCATCTGCTGTGAGCGGGATTCGAAGCCCTGGAGTCGAGAGGTCGTCCTGAAAACGCTTAGTGAACGCCGGATGAGCTGCGGTGGCGGCGATATATGCCATCAGATCTTCGGCACTGACCGCATCGCGGTATCTCCCGGACAGATAACCGAGCAATTGTGGACGCAAGTTTGAAATAGTACCTTCCGAATCACGCCACAGCGGAAACACCCGTCCGCCCCGGCCATTGTAATGATCAAGGTCTGGGACCAGTCCGGTGAACGCCAGCGCTGGCCCGGCCCAGGGGCATGTCCGCGACAGCGCCGTCAAATAGACCTGACGATCCGAGCGAATGGTCCATAACTCAGGATTTGGTCTGTTGATAAGACGGTTGTCGGGAATAATCCATTGACGGTCGAAGGACCGATAGCCATACCGCACTGGTGGAATGCAGAAGCCACTCTCATCGGCAACTGACCACATCGGCGATTCGTATCCTGGCAAGCCGTCATGCAGAATCCGCTTACTATGCCTATCACCAAGCCGGCCGGCTGCCATATGGGGATGGAAGAGGGTATCCATTCTGTCTGGCGGCGCGTTGATGAGGTTCTGCCAGCGTTCCTGCAGGGATTGCGTATCTGGAGCAATTATCCAAGTCCGTCCTGGCATTGTCCCTGAACCGTTGTAGACAAAGAGGTCCTCCAGTTTCGGGTAGGTAACCCAGGCACCCTGTGAAACAGGCAGGAACGGTGCCCGCCAATTGGCCGGACATTCAGTCCACGCTGGTGCTGTCAAGCTCAACGCACCGAGGGCCCTGAACTTTGCCTCGCGAACTCCCTCCGGTAAGGCATGGAACATCACTCTCGCCGGGATAATCGCGTCGTTCTTCGTGGAACGCGATGCCAGAACAATGCAAACAGGTTGCTGGACGCCTTGGAATATTCGGGTATTGACTTCCGGTTGGTGGCCTTCCGGTGAACAGTCTATGACCCAAATATCGTCACATGTACGTCGCAGATAGTCGCGCATCCTCTGAAACCCCGGCCCGTTCAGGAAGCCCGCCACCGTGATAAAGCATACGATACCGGTGCTGTGAGCCGGGTCGTGATCAAAAACTTTCCAAGTCGCCCAACGCCAGAAGTACACGTACAGATTGCGCAGGTGCTTCGCGTGCACGCCCACACCCCAATCGGCCGGCGGCATCCACGCCGCCAATTGTGCACCGGTCTTCTCGTTCGCGCTTCCGTTCTCGATCCACCCACCCTGCCCCTTCGCTTTCTCTTTGTAAGGAGGATTGCCGATGACCACAGTGATCGGCTCTTCCCTTTTGATCTTGTTTGCTTCCTTGCGGGAGTTAGCAGCCCGTGTCTAAAGGCAAGAAACACCTGGCCCTGAAAATGTTTTGCCTTTAGAATCGACGTATGGCGATGGGCACGCGCAGGAAGAGGGAGCGGCAGGAAGCTCTGTGGTACGGCG
>JBEKZH010000143.1:0-4975 GCA_049510065.1 Bryobacteraceae bacterium | reverse complement strand
CAATCGGCAGCCAGCGACGCTTTGTGATGTCTGCATCGCTGGTCAATGGGTCATTTCGGCCTGCCGTGCGGAGACGGTTGGAGGCGCGCGCGAGAAGCGCCGGCTTGACCGGGTTAAGGGTGACATAGACTCCCTTCGCAGTGCCGCCATGCTTGCTCGCGCTGGCGGCCAAAAGCTTGAAATCATCGAAATAGCCACTCATCGTGGCGGAAAAACGCTGTCCCTCGCGTTGAACCTCGAGCAGGCGCAATTCGACTATCTGGCCGGGTTCCGCGAGCAGGCTTAATGCCCGTCGGATCTCAGAAGGATCCGGCTGGAGCCCTTTCACGAATCCACCTCCAGCCCGAGCGCGCGCGCCAGCGCTAACGTGATCGCCCGCGGCTTGGATCTGTCGCGTGCCTCGCCTGTGGTCTTTCCGATGCGAACGCGCACCCAGAAGCCCTTGCCGTCGGCTCCCATGGCATATTCCTGGGGAGCAGCCTTCTCCAGGAGCTTGAAGGCGTCATCGAGGCTCTCTGTGGGCTGGAAGCGCCAGCGAGGCTGCCAGCACCGGTTGCCTAAGAGAAAGCGGTCAGGCCCGACGCCCCAGCCCATCACGCGTGATGCCAGCAAGACGGCCAAATCATCGGCCTTCATTGCCCTTGACCTTTCGCCTTATCAAGGTCGCCGAGATCCTGCTGAACTTCACTCGGACGGAGGGAAACGCCAGCGCTCGCCTGCGCGCTCATCCGGGCTCGCAGATCGGACTCGGCGTATTTGATCTTCTTTCCGATCCGGTACCAGCAAGGGCCATAACCTCTTCGGCGCCAGGCCCCAAGGGTTTCTACTTCAACACCGAGAAGACGTGCCACCTTTGCGGTTTCCAGCAGGGGCTCTAACAAACAACTCATGATTCAAGTACACCAGCCGAATCACGGGTAAAAACGGGTAAGGATGGATACAGTTAAGAGGGTAAAGATGGGGACGCTGCTGGTTGAGAGCTATTGACCGCCGGCTTTTTCTGCTTTGCGGAGCTTGCTTCGGTCCTTCTTCAGCGTCTCTCGACTAGTGAGCCCGAACTTCATCAGAGTGAGATGCTCGGCGTATGCTTTTGGCGTGAACGGCTCACCATCCACGAGTTCTCTGAGCTGGCCATCATCAATGATCGTCCACAGAGTAAACGTTGGGTGTTTTCGCTTCAACCCTTCAGGCGTGCAGTACACCTTGACCTCTAGCTTGACGGTAGCCAGTTCGCGAGCGAGCGTGTCGACCAACAATAGTCGTTCCCTGCTGGACTTGAGGTCGGGAGTGCGCCGCGGCGTCAGGCCAGAAGCACGTGCGCCCGGTACTCCAAGATCACCCTTTCGGGCAGATGCCTGCAGGGACGACAATCCTTCGATGCCCGAAATCCCTACCTGTGTCGAATCATGGCGACCGACGAGATCCTCGCTGCACTTTCCCAAGGCCTCGATCACACCCGTGGCTGCCGGTGACGGCTGAAGAGCTTTGATTACCTCGTCCGGATCGATCCCTTCGAGTGGCCGGCTCATCTCGACAGAAGCGCTCTCGGCCTCCAATTGGCTGGGCAATTCCTGGGGCTCGGTCGTCTCAGCCTTGCTGGTAATCTGACCCCGAAGGCTGGCAACGGAATGGTCGGAATCACTCGACTGCAAAGGGGAGGTTGGCGTGCCCGACGATTCTCCCGTTGGCTGTACCGTAGGTATCACACGACAAACACGGCCGTGCCTTGCTGCCAGGCCGGCGCAGGCGATCTGAAAGTGTCGTTCGAAGTCGGGACTGTCACGCGGCACCCCGCGGGCCTCAACTCCCCTCCGAACAACCTCTTCGGGAACTTCGAACGGCGGTTTGGCATTCAGCGCCTTCAGGTCTTCGAAAACCTTGACCATAACGTGCAGAGGATCGGTCTCTGGCACTGGAATCACCACGAAATCCGGCTTGGTGTGCTGACGGCCGAAGCGCCGGCCGATCTGCCACGCTTCGAAATATTCGATACGTCCTTCGAGGAGGCGCATCAGCCACTCCCGATGAACCCACGCAATGAGATTCGACGCCATCGCTGGCGGCAACCATTCCAGCTTTACCGCGACGTCGAGCACGGCGTTCGGCAGTGTCTGACGTAGCGTGCCAAAATCGAGGGTCGCGCCTTCTTCGGCGTGATCTTCTGCGAGCACATCGAAGCACCTCTGCAAGTGCTCGCAAACAACGTGATCTTTGTCCGTGCCCTGATTCAACTGGGTCTTGAGCGATGAATTGAGAGCCTTCACCCGAGACCAAGCGGATAAAGAGATAGAACTGGGCCGTTCGGGATCGTCGGTTGAGTCAGATCGCGCCCGCTCCCGTGCCACCGCTTTGGCATCGGTTTCGCACTTCAGGCAGTATTCTGCCGAAACGTCACAAACCCGAGGGATGTAGCCCCCCGATACAAAATGCTTGAAGTAGGGACTGTCGCGTCTCAGGAGGTCCAGCCAGAAGGTGAGTGACGACCCGTCGTTGAGATGCCCAAGTTCAACCGCAGCACTCCGAGCAACCCACTTGAAACTCGTCTTGGTCACTTCGTCAGCATTGCGCAGATGCCACGTTTCACCGGCGTTGCCCCACCCGTCGGGATTCCAACGGGCGCACAAACCGTTGTCGCTGTCGCGCTGGGCCTGTCCCGGCTGGGGGTGGGGTGGCTGAAGCCTCCGGAACGCGGCTGCAGTCCTGCGCCAAAACTCGGTGTCAGCCATCGCTCCCTCCGGGATTCCCTGGGGGCGGCTGCTATCAGCCTCTCTTCCTGCCCGCCGCACCAGCGGCGCCCCAATGCTGCTCACTGCTATGGCTGCCGACGACGCCGCACGCTCCTGGCTGGCCAGAATTGCGCGAATTGCGAGATCTTCTAGCGAGGGCCATCCCTCTTCCCACAACGCTGACGCGAATTCCGCGAAGTGCCAGAAGTTGCGGTCGTGACGATCAGTTGGAACGAACCTATCATATGCATGCTTCACGACTCGGCTTCTGAGCTCGAACACATCTTGTTGTACGTCGGTCGCGAGTTCTCTTACTAACCCCTCCGCCCAGTTGCGAGCATCTTTCAGTAGCTCCTCCCGTCGCTTGGCTTCAGTGGGATGCCGGCCGTTTTGGCGCGCATACCACGCAGAAAGATCTGCGTATCGCCTCTGACTCTTGCGCCATGAGTCGGGAGAACCCAAGATTGCCTGGGGCGGGAAGTAGATGGTGGAACGGTCCGTGTCACGGGATTCGCCTGTTCTCGTCTCCCGTTGCTCAGTGGCATCTGGTGCTTCGGTGTGCCCGTCGGCGTGATCACTCCCTTGCAGTGAATCAGCCGCGGAATCTCCCGTGGAAAACGTCGTACTTGCAGCGTTCGTCGGCTGCGTGAAGGGGACCAGCGTCGCGTTCCTCCGGCATAGCCCGTGCAACTCGTCTATTAGGCCGTTACCTTCCCAGCCATACCTTGTGAGAACCGGGGCAATCAGCTTCTCTACCGTTGCAAGGAAGTCGTCAATAGATTCGGCGCGGGCCGCATCCGTCTTCCGCCAGAGCGCGTTGACGTATGCAACAAAGACAACGCCGGCTGCATCTGCTCGCGCGTCATGCTCTGGCTGAAGCACCCAATCGTTGTCCTCCCGCGACCCAGATGCCCGCCGCCGGTCGTTGACCGCGGTAGTCCCCTGCTCGATCTTCTCGAGGGCTGACGCTTCGGCTTCTCTGATCCTCGCCCGTTCTTCCTCATCGAATTGCTCGAAGAGTTCGGCGAGAAAGTCACCCATGGCTGCTTCACTCCACGGCCTGCGCATGCAGGAGACAACGCACCACCTCAGTCAGGCGCGCGCCGCCCGGCTCCTCCGCCCACACAGACCGGCGGACCAGCTCCAGTTGCTCGGCCTGCCAGGGGCTGAGATCCTCTCCGCGGCATACGTCCCGCATCAAGCTCAGCAGATAGGTCCCTCGCCAGCAAAGCTCCCGCGTGGTGCCGTCGGCGAAGTGCAGGATGATCGGGTCCGTGATCATCTTTGCTTCCAGCTTGCGGATGCGCGTCTCAATTCTCATGGTTCTGCCCCCAGTGTAGCCCTGCTGGGCGTCTGGAACAATTTGTAGTCCTGACGTTTGAGCGGCAATGCTCCCCGGCTTTGCGCCAGGCGCGCCAGTCTGGCGGGATGGACCAACCTGCCGTTCCGGGGCGCAACGTAGGCCAACTGTGCGCGAAAGGCGGGCCCCTCTGGGCACTGGCGACCCAAGGCCGCCGTGGGTTACCTACCGATACTGCCGAATATCGTTCCCGGCCTGTCGTCGCAGTATCAGGGTGTCCGGTTTCGCCCAGTGCGCCGACTCGCCCACTGTGGAAGCACTGAACGTGCATGCCGTGTTGATGGCGCACAGTTCGTCCATACGATGCTGTATGCTCGAAAATAACGCAGCAGCGAGATGGTTTGTGCGTGAAGACCGAGGACGCGGCCGCGAGGGCATCTCTCGACTCACAATGAGGGCCCGCGGGCCGATCCACATCAATGAAGCTAACCCTGGAATCAGCAATTGCATCATTCGGCGCAAAGGCAAAAGCGAAGCTAACCAACGCCGCCGTGATCGGTCAGCCGGAAGATCAGATCCGCGCACCATTCGAACATCTGCTCGAGGAATTGGCGCAGCTCTGTTGTCTGCCGAACAGCGCCGTCGCTGCCGTAGGGGAATCGTCGGTGTCCGACCTCAAGACTCGCCCTGATTACGCCATCTCCGTCCAGAACGCACTCGTTGGATTCGTCGAACTGAAAGCGCCCGGTAAAGGCGCCGACCCGCGCAGGTTCAAGGACCCTCACGATAAGGCTCAGTGGGACAGGCTACGCGCGCTCCCGAACCTGATGTACACCGACGGTAACTCCTTTAGCCTTTGGCAGAACGGGGAACTGGTCGATTCGGTCATCTTCCTCACTGGAGATATTGAAACATCCGGTGATAAGCTGGCAGCCCCGCCGGGCCTTCT
>JBEKZH010000142.1:0-5006 GCA_049510065.1 Bryobacteraceae bacterium | reverse complement strand
TGCGGCTTTCGCCAGGCTGTCCGTGTATGCCGCAAAGCGCTTCTCCTGTGGGCCTGGCGTCGGTTGTGTACCCACAAAACAATTCTACACCAGAATGTTCTGTTTATAACACAGTAGTACTAGGCAGGATGAAAGTCGTTCCTTGCGTGCCTGGCGGTCCCGTTCACCTGCATTGTTAGAACCACCCGCAGCAGCAGTTCGACCGCATGCCGGGAGCTCACGCCAAGGCTGTCCATGACCGAGATCATCCATAGCAGCAAGCGCGGTGGCGGCGTCTGCGTTGTGATCTGGGATGACTTCGCTCAAGGTCAACCGGTCTGCCTTCGCCGCCGTCCGTCATCGCCGGACCATGCCCGTCAGATTCTTGCTCTGGCGGAGAGCGTAAAAGGCCATCCTTACGATGCGACCAAAGCGAACTGCGAGCACTTCACCGACTGGTGCTATAACGGCGGCACGCAAGCCAAGAGCGAGACCTTACAGTCCGGCGTCCTTGTTGGCTCCCTCGGCCTCCTCGCCATAGTCGCTATCCTTTCTGAGCAGGTAGCAGACCGCTGAAGTTCAACGTGGATGGGGAATGGAGCTCGCGAATCTCGCGCTTGCTTCAATGCACGACGCGTATGGATGTCAAGATAATGACTTACGGACCGCTACGAGCGAAAGCCTGCGTCGCCGCAACATGACTCCGAAGAGCGTCCGAGCGCGTTGCGAGACACTCGTCGGAGCAGCCTCGCAGAAGTAACAAAAGCGTCAGCAGCACCCTCGCGAAGTGAGGGCCTCTCGTCCCGCGTCGAAGCAACTGAAGTCGACCCAGTCTGCCGCACCGCCGCAGATCAGCGCCGACGCGATCTCGCCGACTGCCAGGCTGGCCGTAACCCCGAAACCACCAATACCGGAAACGTGAAACAGACCATGGGTGTTTGGATCCCAACCGATAACCGGTCGCCGGTCGGGCGCAAATGTCCGAAGACACGCCCAGCCGCGGCGCAGGGTTACGTCTGATAATCCGGGAGCATACCGCAGGAGCTTGTCGGCAAGAAGAGCTGCGACATCAAAATCGACGGCCGGGATTCCCGGCGGGTGTTCGTTTTCGTCGCAGGGACACAGGAGCAGGCCCGCCCCTTCCGTTCTTACGTAATACCCAACGTCCAAATCCCACACCAACGGAGCATCACGGGGCAGCATGCCCGTTTCGCCGCCGAAAAACAGATGTCGCCGGCACGGCTTCAGTGGTAATGGAGTTGTGCGGCCAAGGTGCCCAGCCCAGGCCCCTGTCGCATCGATGACCACACGAGTTCCGATTGCGCCATGCGACGTCCATACCCCGCGCACGACTGCCCCCTCGACGATGAGGGATTCAACGGCACAGTTCGTCACTGTCTCAAAGCCACCCTGCCCGGCCTCCGCCAGGAGATCTGTCAGCAGTGCATGGATATCCACGACTCCATCCGTTGGGCAGAAGATGGAGAAGTCAAAGTCAAACCCGCAGAGAAACGGGAAGCGTTTCTGCGCCTCGACCATCGGCAGGAGCTCGGAGGGGACGTCTTGCTCTCCGAGCCGCGCAATCCACTGCGTCGCTCGGACGGGCTGGTCCTCGTGAACCAGATACAGGCCGCCGGTCTGCCAGAGCACGGGGCAGCCATGGACACGCCTGGCGCGGAGCCGACGAACGCCTTCCACTGCAAGCTTGCCGACTGCAGGATCAGACTCCAGTTGCCGAGCCATTGCTGCGTTGCGGCCGGATGCGTGGCTTCCGGGGAGCGACTCCCGTTCCACGAGGAGCCCGCTTCTCACGCCTGATCGCGCCAGCGCAGCGGCAGTTGACGCGCCGGCGAAACCAGCTCCAATCACGATCACATCCACAGCAGAGGGAACCTCGCGGAGCTCCTTCCCGAGTCCCCGAATCCCGAAGGCTTCTCTGGCTGACAGCATACACAGTCAGTGTAAAGGGAACCTCGGACCGCGCCCCACGACCCCTACGGCGTCACCATCACCGGGGCCTCCTTGTCAATGCCTCGGGAAACAGACTGACGACTCAGAACCAGGACAATGTTGCCGGTGTTCTGAGGCCACATCCAAACACCGGGGCAGACCAGGATGTGAATTGGACGGTGATCGCCGTACTGGTGGTGGTCAAGCTGACTTAGCCTACATTTCCGTTTTCAACTTGGGAGACGAATCGCCGGACCCTCGTCAGCATCAATGTTCATAGGGGTAGCGGTATGGACGCGATGAGGACACTCCGGAGGACGACACCCAATGGGTGAGAAACAGAATCGACCTTCGCCAAGCCGGAGATCTACGAGGCGCTGTAGGAGCGGGGCGTGAAGTACGCGATTCGCATCCCGGCCAACGACAGTCTGGAGAAGGCTCTGCCGGTGCCAGCCGGATAGGGTGCGGCGGCGAAGGGGAAGCCAACCGGGCGAAGGAGGGAGGGACGGAGAGGTATCTGAGAAATCGCTTGAAATGAGGCGCTTCCAGGTTTCTACGTACCCCGAGGAGCCAGAGTTGGCCTCTTCCTGGGCCGCTGGAGTCGCTCGGGATGGAAGAGATGAGAGAAACGGCTCCAATGGAGGCGGTTGGATGTATAATCGCTGGAGGCCAGGAGGCAGAAACGGAAAACCTGACTTAATAAGTTCGCGATGGCGGCACAGGTTCGAGGGCCAATTCGGGGACGCGCTGCTATACTCTCCAATGCTGCGGTCTGAGGGAGGTGCCTTGTGAATCGAATCGTTAAGCGAATCGTTCGCGCGGTCGTAGTAATTGTTGCGGTGCTGGTGCTGGCGATTGCCGGCCTCTCCTTCTTCGTCAACGCAAACCAGTTCCGCCCGGCTCTTGAATCCGAGCTCACGAAGGCGCTGGGGCGGGACGTGAAGGTTGGCGACCTGAAACTGGCGCTTCTATCCGGCGGTGTGGCGGCCGGCGATCTGTCGGTCGCCGACGACCCGTCTTTCAGCCGCGATCCTTTCCTGCGCACGAAATCGTTGACCGTCGGGGTGGATTTGATCTCCCTCGTTCTCTCCCGCAAACTCAACGTGACGCGCATCACCATCGACGAGCCCGAGATCGTGCTGCTCGAAGCGCCCTCGGGCACGTGGAACTTCTCCAGTCTCGGGGCAACTACGGCTCCGGCGGCGCCTTCGTCCTCCTCCGGCAGCGGCTTCAGCTCCTCCCTGGATCTGTCTGTGAAGCTCCTGAAGATCAGCAATGGGCGGGTTTTGATCGGCAATGTCCCGGGCAACGCGAAGCCTCGAGTGTTTAACAAAGTGAACATCGAGCTGCGCGACTTCTCCGCAGCGTCCCAGTTCCCCTTCACCTTCTCCACCGAGGTGGCCGGCGGCGGCGACGTCAAACTGGAAGGCAAGGCCGGACCCATCGACACATCCGATACCGCCCTCACGCCGGTCGAGGCCAGCCTGCGCGTCACTCATTTCGATCTGGCGTCTTCGCGGTTGCTGGGGAGTTCCGCCGGTTTTGGCGGCCTCTTGTCCATTGAAGGCCGGGCCTCGTCAACCGGACAGGTGGCCAACCTCAGCGGGCACATCAAGGCGGATCGGTTGAAGGTGGCCAGAAACGGATCGCCCGCGCGGCGGACCGTGGAGTTCGATTTCACTCTGCAGCACGACCTGCGCAGGCACGCCGGCGTGCTGAGCCAGGGGGAGATTCATATTGGCAAAGCGGTGGCGAGGCTCTCCGGCACATATACGCTGTCGGAGGATTCGGCCCACTTGAACATGAAGCTTGCGGGGCAGAACATGTCCGTTCCGGAACTCGCGGCCCTGTTGCCAGCCGTGGGCGTGACGCTTCCTTCGGGATCGTCGCTCCAAGGGGGCACTGCCCATGCCAATCTGGTCACGGAAGGACCAACCGACCGACTGGTAACCTCCGGGAGCCTCGAGATCGACAACACGCGGCTTGCCGGTTTTGATCTGGGGTCGAAGATAAAGTTCGTCGCGGCCGTTGCGGGGATTCGGGTTGGACCCGACACCGACATTCAGAAGCTCAGCGCCCGCGTGCGATCGGCACCCGACGGCGTCAGCGTGCAGGACCTTGCGTTCGTCGCGCCAACCATCGGCGAGCTGAGTGGCGGTGGCACCATCAGCCCGGCCAACGCTCTCGACTTTCGCATGGCGGTAAAACTGCAATCCTCCGGTGAGCTGCAGGCCGTGCTCGGCAGGAGCATTCCCTTCTTCATCAGGGGGACCGCTTCCGCGCCGAGTTTCCAACCCGACGTGAAAGGGCTGGCCACGGGGGAAATCAAAGCGGCGATCAGTCGCGATGGCGCCGCGCAGTCGGCAGTGGACCTCCTGAACGGCCTCCTCGGCAAGAAGAAGCAGAAGTGAGATACTCCTTCAGGAAGGCAACCATAGCCGGTACTTTCGCCCCCCTCACCACTGTCCGGTGAACGGATCGGCGCCGGTCCTGGGCATTGACCGCAAGGGGCACTGCCGCCGCTGGTACTCCCAGTTCGAGCCGCAAACCTGTAAGTACTACTTCACGGATGCGAGCGCGGGTTCGGGAACTGTGATTCCAAGGGCTTCCGCAACGCCACGGCCATAAGCAGGATCGGCTTTGGTGAAGTGTTCAATCTGGAGCTTGGCGATGCGCTCCGGGATACCCTTCATGTGACCCGCGAGGTTACCGATGAGCGCCTTCCTTTCCGCCGGGGTCATGAGGCGGAAGAGGTCGCCGGCCTGCTTGTAATCGTCATTCCCCTCTCTGTGGTCATAGCGGTTGACGTCGCCGGAGACCTTGTAGGGGAGCTCGCGGTAGCGAGGGTCCTGGACGGCTCCACCGAAGCTGTTCGGTTCGTAGTTCGGGCTGTCGCCGCCGTTTTCGTCGGCGCGCATGAAGCCATCGCGGTTGTAGGTGTGCACGGGGCACTGGGGCCGGTTGACCGGGAGCGTCTCGAAATTGACGCCGAGCCGGTAGCGATGGGCGTCGGGATAGCTGATCAGGCGGGCCTGCAGCATCTTATCCGGCGAATAACCCATGCCGGGGACGATATT
>JBEKZH010000141.1:0-5181 GCA_049510065.1 Bryobacteraceae bacterium | reverse complement strand
TGTGCTTGCCCAGCACGCGCGTGATCGCCGCCGTCAGCGTCGTCTTGCCGTGATCGATGTGCCCGATCGTCCCGATGTTTACGTGCGGTTTACTGCGATCGAATTTTTCCTTCGCCATTCTGAACCCTGCTTGTCTGAAATGATGACTGCCCGGCGGCCCTCAGGACCGCTTCGAAAACCTGGAGCCGATGACCAGGATTGAACTGGTGACCTCGTCCTTACCAAGGACGCGCTCTACCAACTGAGCTACATCGGCCTCGTGAACTCTGGTGGACAGGGGAGGATTCGAACCTCCGTAGCTCGCAAGGAGCGGCAGATTTACAGTCTGCTGCCATTAACCACTCGGCCACCTGTCCAAAGCGCAGGCCTGACCCCCAACAGCATCATTCGTATGGAAACGAGGGATCAACCGGGAGGGCAGAACACCGGCGCGCCGTCTCTTTAATATAGCAGGCGGACGATTTTCATTGTATGGGACTGCGGCCAGGGGCGCTGGTCTCCACTCAGGCCGGAACCTCGACCTCTTCGCCGCGTGTCGTGGGCAGAGGGATCGCCTCCCCGTGCAGCCGCATGCCTTCCAGGTGGAATTCGATCGCCTCCCGGATCAACTGGCGCGTTTCGTCCAGCGTTGCGCCGGCCGCGATGCAACCAGGAAGGTCCGGCACGTGCGCGCTGCAGCCGGTCGCCGTCTGTTCGAACAAGACCGTGTACCTGTTCATTTCAGGCCTGCCTGTTTCAGTATAGACGCCTGTGTCTTTGGGTCGAGATCCAGGGATGGATTCCAAATTGAGTTTCCATGTGCCGGTGAAGTCCGGTTTGGACGCCGCCGAAAGAGCTGCGGCGCCGAGCATCACCGCCGACAACAGAATGAGCTTTTGCGGAGAGTTCATGCCTGCGGGATACAGTGCAGATTGCCGATCTGTTCCCGCGACTATCGCGCGGCCGCGTACTTCTTCCACAGGCCCGCGACGCCGGCGGATTTCGCGTCGCCCGGGTGAATGACCACGCGATAACGGAAGCGCAACTGACGGCCGGCTTGCAGGACCAGGGAGCCATTTTGTGAAGCGTCTCCGGTGAACACCGCCAAGCCGAACGGGTTTCCCGCGAACAGGCCGTATGCGCGGGCGTGCCAGCGCGGCGGGTGACGCGGGTTTTCGGGGTGGTCGAAGATCGCGATGCCCAGCTTCTCGCCGTCGATCTGGCCGGAATAGTCGCACCAGTCCGACGGCTTGCCCCACACCTGCTTCTCGCCGGCCAGGGCATCGGCGTTGCCGATGTGGCCGGTGCCGGTGTCCTCCTGCAGGGCAGGTCGCAAGCGGATTCCGAACAGGCCGTCCTTTTTGTCGTCGAAGGTGACCTTGCGGACAGCGGTGAGCGTGATATCAAAGTCGATCATGCGCAGGGCGCGGCCGGAATAAAAGGTCATGACGCGGTCTTCCCGAACCAGCACTTCGCCGGTGGGGCCGGTCCATTCGAACGTGGCCGCCAGCGTTCCTTTGTCCCGCCCACTGGTGATTGTGCCGAGCTTCCGGAAAACGATCCGGCCACGGTTCGGCGTCGCGTACGAAGCCTCGTTGTTCCAGAAATCCACACCGTTCACGCCTTCATGGGCGAACCAGAGCCCGCGCTGATGCTTGTGGTCCTTCTTCGTACCCTCCTCTTCGGGGACGTCCTCCATGGGCCACATACGCGTGACATACGTGCCGGTGACGGCGCGCAGCGGATGCAGGTACGGTTTGGTGACGTCGGGTCCGGCGACGCAGAAATCGGTGAAGGGCTTGCCGGCGATCTCGATCGCGATCTTCTCCGCTCCCGCCGTGATCTTCACCTGGCCGGCGGCCGGCAGGGCGAGCGCGATCAACGCGACAACAGGCTTCATCGATTCATGATAGTCCGGCGATCTCGGATTCGAGGTGACGCAGCGATTCCGCGGCCAGCCGCTCCGCCCCCGGAGTGAAATCGAACGCTTCGAGCGAAATCCAGCCGGCGTAATTGCCTCGGCGCAACGCTCGGAGCAGAGGCTTGTAGTCGTAGCTGCCGGAGCCACAGTGCCGCCCGTCCAGCTCGTTCACGTGCACGTGGCGGATATGAAGCAAATGCCGCTCCACCAGCGCGGCGTGCGGCTCCGTCTCATCGATGGCGTTGTGCACGTCGAACAAGGTCGCAAGGTATGAGCTGCCAATCTCACGCACAATGCCGGCGGCCTCGTCCAGCGTCCGCACCACGTCGCACTGGCTGGCCGGCAGGGCTTCCAGCAGAACGGTTACCTGGCGCGCGGCCACCTGCGGAGCGATGGAAGCCAGGCCCTCCACCAGATTCCGCGTGGCCTCCGCGCGCGTGAGCCCGCCGGTGGTGGAGCGCTGGTCGGGCGAACCCAGCACCATGACGCTGTCCGGGCCGAGGTCCGCGCAGAGGTCCATCAGGTTGCGCAGGTGATCCCAACTCCGCTGGCGCAGCGCCGAGCCGGGCGCAGTAAGGTGCAGGCCTTTCGGCGTGACCATCAGCCAGTGCAGGCCGGCGAAAGTCAGCCCTTCGGAAGCCATCGCGTCGCGGTACTCCCGGCGCTGAGCGGCGGTGATGCGGGCGGGGTCAGCGGCCAGCGTAAACGGCGCGATCTCGATTCCGGTGTAGCCGGCCTTGCGAATGGCCCTGCAGGCGGCGGCAAAGGGCCACCTCTCGAAAGCCTCGTTGCAGATGGAATGGCGGAAGGCGGTCATGCTACTGCCCCCATCCATTCTGACGCCCGTGCGGCACTACGGGGCTGTGCGGCTGGTGGCTACCAGCTTCCGTTCCAGTTCCAGTTGTCGCCTCTGGCGTGGCGTTCCGCGATCCGGCCAGTCTTGTTCTCCGCAACCGCCACCAGGATCTGCCAGTTCTTGTTGTCCAGGCGAACCACCGACGACCGAGCGTGGCCTTCGGCGTCGTTGAAATATATCGTCAGATAGCGGTCCGTTCCGAGCGACTTCAGCATGTCCCGGTGCCGCAGGAGTTCGTGAAAGCTGAAACGGCTGCTGGTATCGGCCTTCTCTCCCTGATGCAGGACGAGCCTGGTGACCGCGGCGTAAGGAATAGTGAATCCGGCGCCGTCGGCCGCCTCGCACCGCACCTGCGTACGGGGATCGAAGCTCAGCAGGCCCGAGACCGGCTTGCTGTCGGCGTTGCCTATGCAACTCACGTCGGCAAACAGAGCCGGTTCGGTAAAGCTGGAGACGCTGGTAATGGCGCCCTGTGCGAACACCGTGGGTGCCGCCACAAGAGCCAGAGTGAGTATGGCGAGGGTGAGAAGGGCAAGCCTCATACCTGGTTATTCGGCAGCCCCGGCCGCCGATGATATAGGTGTTTTACCCTGGTCGCGCGACGCAGTGCCGGCCGGCGCTCGCGGTCCAGAGAACGGCGGCGCGGCGATCGCCGATGTTCTGTTCGGGGATTACAATCCCGCCGGGCGGCTGCCGGTCACATTCTACAAGTCCGCCCATCAGCTCCCGCCTTTCACGGACTATAGTATGAAGGGAAGAATATACCGGTTCTCCGACGGCGACCGCTCTATCCGTTCGGGTATGGGTTGAGTTACACGACGTTCACGTAGCGGAATCTGAACTTGCCGAAACAGGGTAACGCCGGGGAGCAGATCAAAGTAACAGTCGAGGTCAACAGCGGGAGCGGTTCGCCTGGCTGGCAATCGAAGGGAATCGGACCGATGAATCCGGAGCGGTGGGGTGAGCAATCCTGGAAGGCGGGTCCGCAGCCTGAAAGGCCGCCCCACGGGGCTGGTTGAAGGCACCGTGGCGATAGTCTCTGCACCCACAAATACGCGGGCTGCCGGACCGGGGCGCATTCAGCCCGCGTCCAGCGAAGTAGCACGTGATATCAACCGGCGGATCGTCCTGAACCTCATCCGCAGGCGGCACCCCATCTCACGCGCGGACCTGGCCCGCGTATCCGGCTTGCAGCGTAGCACCATTTCCCTGATCGTCGAGCAACTGATCGAAGAGCAGTGGGTCGTAGAGGGTCCCACCGGCCGGCTGCCCCGGGGCCGTCGCCCGACGTTCCTGCGCCTGAACGACGAACGGGTCATCATCGGGGTGGATATTCGTCCCACGCAGATCACCGTGGCCGTGTCCGATGCCAACGGGAAGTTCACCGCGCAGGAGACAATGGCCACGCCCGCCGATCCCCGCCTCGCCCTGAGCCAGCTCATCGAGCGGATTCAGCGGGCGGTCCGGGGCTGTACAGGCAGGAAGATCGAGGGAATCGGGATCAGCGTGCCCGGCCGCATCGACGAGAGGTCGAATCTCCTGGTGTTTTCTCCTAACCTCAAATGGGCCGGGCTGGACCTGCGAACTCCCATCGCCAACGCCACCGGCCTCGACGTCGAGTTGGAGAACGCCGCGAACGCCTGTGTTCTGGCGGCGGTCTGGTTTGACCACGTGGAGAGCCGGAACCTGGTGGTCATCACCGTTTCCGAGGGTATCGGCGCCGGCGTGTTTCTCAACGGGCGACTGGTGCGTGGCCAGCATGGGATGGCCGGCGAGTTCGGGCACGTGCCCCTCGATCCGGAAGGTCCGCTGTGCGGCTGCGGCGCTCGCGGCTGTTGGGAG
This sequence comes from Bryobacteraceae bacterium, assembly GCA_049510065.1. GTDB lineage: Bacteria > Acidobacteriota > Terriglobia > Bryobacterales > Bryobacteraceae > CAWACP01. Next base: position 583 of record JBEKZH010000141.1, on the reverse strand, counting down.
GTGTTCGCTTCCAATCGTGCCGCTTTGCGATACTACTTCGAGTCCACGACGGACACGGGCGATCTTACTTTCCTGGACTTGCTGAGTCGCGCCGACCACGGCGATTCCCGAGCGGCGCGCGCGCTGAACAGGATGGCCCACTACCTTGGGCGCGGCACGCGGATGATCGTGGCCGGGCTGGCGCCGGAACGGATCATCATGGTGGGCGATCTTACCCGCTCCTGGAACCACTTTGGCCCGGTGATTGAATCGGAGATGCACGCGCAGACCCTGCCTGGAGGGTGCGCGCCACTGGTGATTCCCGCGCACGACAACGGCATGGACCGGCTGCGCGGAACCGTGGCCCTGGTGCTGCAGAACGACTTCGGCACCAACCGCGAGATCCCGGCATAAGCGTGGGGCAAGCTTTCAGCGGTCCAGCCGGTTGGGAGATCAGCCCGTTCACACCTTTCTTCTATACTGCCTCAACAACTTACATCCCGATCCGCCGCGCACCCCTGCTATAACTCAAATCGAAGCTGGCCAGCTTCTTCGTTGACGTGTCCGCCTCAACGGGCGGGTGCGAACAGGTGTCCTGGCGCTG
>JBEKZH010000140.1:0-9128 GCA_049510065.1 Bryobacteraceae bacterium | reverse complement strand
AGCAATCATGGAAGCAAGCTGAATCATCAGCCGCGTCCGAACGTCCAGGTTGCTGTCTCGAAGCACCTCGTCGAAAGCGAAGTTGTCGAAAATCTCGATTAGCTCGGGATCGGTCACCGCCAGCGTAGAGACGTGGCCGGGAAACAGTTCGTCGTGATTCCTTTGTGCCTCTCGGTTGGGAGCCATGTTCATCCTCCTTCTGATTGTCATCCCTGAAACCGCGCCGTGCGTAGGCTACAGGAACACCGAGTACACCGCGGCGAAAGTGAGCGTGGCGCCCGGTAAGCTTCCGATATTCCCTGATATCGTTCCGCTTCTTTTTCCCAGTTTCTACCACTGGTCTACGACAGGGGCACATTGCGATTGTTGGCGCCAAGGGCTGCTCGCATCAGTTGTCGCGGAGGCCCGAGGCGCTCCGGCTGTTCACATCTGCCAGCAGAATGGCCAGCTTGATTCGGACGTCTGGGTGTGATACCAGGTACTCAGGGCGGGCGACCGCACGCCACCGACCGCGAGACTGGATGTGAAGTCCGTACATGCGTGTTTGGCCGACGTTGGGGTATCTTTCCTGACCAGCCGCCCGGGCTCGCTGCCGGCGGTTTCGTCTCAGGCTTCCTGGACCGGTTTCATCCAGATCGGACATAAAGAGGAGTTCGGTGTCCACACGGATTAGTTCTGTCACGGTCAGTGTGACGCCGACCAGAAGGAGGCACTATGGCAATCAAAAGTGAATGGGTTCGGTATGGGGATCAGCTCGGCTATCTGGCTTTGCCGGAGCACGCCGCGACACCCCTGCCAGGGGTGGTGGTCATCCATGATCTGCTGGGGCTGAACGACCACATCGAGGATGTGACGCGCCGAATCTGCGCCGCGGGCTATGTGGCCCTGGCCCCCGATCTCTTCGCGAGCGGGGGCGGTCGCCCAGCTCCCCTCATCCAGGAGCGCATTCAGGAGGCTATGACCTTCTTGAGTCGGTTGTCTGAAGCGGCTCGCTCTGATCGCGCGGCCAGGGAAGCCGAACTCGCCAGGCTTCCCGAGCCCGAGCGGCTTCGGATTGGTGAGAGCATTGGGCAGTTGTTCGCTTTCGCCGCGCCTGGCCGGTGGGAGGACCTGGTTGGTGCTCTCAGGAAGGCCGTGCGGCACCTGCGCTGCGAGCGGCCCGAAACCCTGGGGCACAAGGTGGCCTGCATGGGCGAAGAGCTGTCGATACTCCTGGCCTGCGGGGAACCCGAGCTCTCCGGCGCTGCTGTGTTCTACGCGAGTGCGCCTCCCGCTGCCAGGCTTGTCGAGATCCGTTGTCCCCTCATCGCTTTCTACGGCGCCAACGACACTCATACCAGCGCACGTGTACCCGGGTTTGCCGAAGCAATGCGCGAGGCGGGCAAGTCCTTCGAGTATCACATTTATGAAGGGGCTGGTCGTGGCTTCTTCTGTGATACTAAACCCAACTACTATGATGTGCGCGCAAGCCGGGCCGCCTTCGCCCGGTTGTTGACATTCTTCTTGAAGGCGCTGGCGGAGTAAGAAGGGGCGGGCTGCACCCGAACTGCCCGACCTGACCGCTACCGATAACCCCACATAACGCACCGGCAATCGACCGCGGAGGCAGATCGGACGTGACGCGATTAATGGGGCCGTTCCCAGAAGCCCGGCGCCGACAAGAGTCAGGCTTAGCGTCCGGGTCGGGCGCGGTCAGTATTTCATCAACTTCAGCTTGACGACGGTTCCCGCCGCCGGCAACCGCAAACCGAAGAAGATCTCGTCGCCGCTCAACTGTCGGCGGGGTTTCCACACGCCGTCCTCGTATGCGCCCTCTTCGACACTGACGAAGTCGGCCCGCGGTGCCGCCGAGCCAAATCTCGGCCGAAAACTGACCGTCGTATCGAAGCCGGCCACCACGAACTCCTCGGGCCCGATCTGCCCGATCAGCGCGCGTCCGGTGGTCCGCGCCGTTCCCGCCGCCCGAGCGCCGCCGTAGCCCCAGCGCGAGGGGCCGAACTGAGCCATGGCTTCGTACTCGCCAAAGTCGACCACCAGCGTGGCAATGCCCTGTTCTTCCACTACCGAGTGCAGCTTACCGTACCTTTTCGCTTCGGCCAGCAGCGGCGTGGCAGCGCTCACGACGCGATACGTGGCGGCCAGGTCGCTCAGGTCTTCGGGAATCGTGGAGTTGTCGCCTTCGCGCGAACCCTCAACGCCGAACGCCGACACGCCGATCCCCTTCAGCTCGCCGAGAGCATACAACATGCGCCGGCAGAAGCCCAGGTCATGGCCGGTCTCGGGAATCAGCAGCGGGTTGTCGGGCCGGCTGTAGGGCGTGGATTCCTCGATGTATTGAACGTAGCTCTGCTTGTAGACATCGGGGGAAATCCAGTCAATTGCCGGCACAATCGCCTTGTAGAGAGGCAGCATGCGGGTCGTCGCGCCGCCGCTGGGGTGCGAAAAGCCCGGTTCATAGAAGCCGTCCTGAATGTCGGTCCAGACGTTCAGGAACATCGGGAGCGGAAACTCGCGCTTGCCGGCCTCGGCCACGCGGTTGAGATATCGGGCCTGATAATAGGCGGCGAAGGTCTCGCTGGCGTAGGCGCCAAACACGTCGGTCCAGGTGCCGCTGTTGGCCTTGCCGAAAGCTTTCACCACCGCGACCGGGACCGGTTGGGCAAAGAGCTGGTTGGCGCTCTCGGAGTGGTCGCGATCAGTGCCCAACACGCCGGCTTCGTTCTCCACCTGGATGGCGATGACGGTGTGCTGCTCGCCGTCAATCTCCTTGAGATGGCGCATGAAGGCCGCGAATGCGTGGGCATCAGCGGCCTGAGTCGCCTCGACGTGCGTGGCCAGTGCGCGGATGGGGCTGCCTGTCTGGTCAATCACGCGCGGGTATTTCTTAACGTCTTCCTTGACCCAGGCCGGAGCGAAGTGCATGGCGCCGTTCTTGAAGCCGCCGAACCAGGCCAGAATCAGGCGCAGGCTGTTCGCCCTCGCCCCGGCCACCAGACCGTCGACGACCGTGAAATCAAAGCGCCCTTCCACCGCCTCCACGCTCTGCCATTGAATTGGAACCTGCACCGTGTTCACATGGATGCGCCTGGCCAATGGCCAGGTACGTTCCAGTTCACCGGGATATCCGCTGGAGTTCCCGGTTTGAACCCCCAGAATCAGAAAGGGACGGTCGTCAACGAGAAACTGAAAACCACCATTGTCCTGGACGAGCCGTGGTATCGGAGCCGCAGCCAAAGCCGTCGCAGCGAGCAGCAGGACCGCCATCGGGGTCGCTCTCATGAAGCCTCCTGGAGAAGCCGGGCGTGAGCATCGAGCCGCGCATGATCGCCCGGCGCCCGTGCCATTGCCCATTGCCCATTGCCCATTGCCCATTGCCACCAAGAGCATATACCGGCGACCGCATTTCCGCAAAGGCCTGCCAGTCCCAACCAGTTCCCACAGCGCCGGTCGAGAGCCCCGCACCCTCTTCTCCAGGCTGAGCCCATTCGCCACCCCGATGATCCGCAGCCGTGGACGCCTTCGTTTGGGTTGATGTCTCCGCCACCCCGAGGTAAGGTCCACATGGCTACCGATATTGCCCATTAAAAGGACTGAGCACGAACTGGGCATTGGCAGATCGGGCCACAGAGTGGCGCCGGCCCATTAAAAGGACTGAGCACGAACTGGGCATTGGCAGATCGGGCCACAGAGTGGCGCCGGCTGGAAGCGTTGGCTCTGGACAGTGTCTCCTCTCCGATTACCAAGCGTGTTTACAACCTTGGGCTGGACGGGTTCCTCGCCTGGTACGGCAGCGAACCGCGCCCGGATTCACGAAGGCCACCGTCCGGACCACCGCTGTTCGGAAACTGGCAGTTGAGGCGGCCGACAACGTGCTTCTCGCTCCCGAACTCGCTGCCCCCAGCATCAGGCGCCACCGCCCCCAATCCATCCCGACCTGTCGGAAAACCAACCCCCTGTCCTGTTTGCAGGCGGTCGCGTTTCCACACACCCCGATCAATCTCCCAATAAAACCAGTTGGTTACAGCGATCCTGCACGGAGGGTTCGTTGGCACTGCAGTCGATTATGTAGCTGGTCGTTGCCTCAAGGTTCAACAACCCGGACCTCCGAAAGCGCGGCCAGGCTCGCTCGGCAGGAGCGACCTCCTGTCTTTTAGACAGGTGATCTATCTGTAAGTCATTGAAAACAATCATGCGATCCACTGTGCCCAAGGCAGTGTCTGCTTGACGGAGAGGGTTGCCTGTTTTCAAGTACTTACGTTTCATTCAGTTGTCCCGCGCTTGTTGAAAGCTGTTGAACCCGGTTGAACCTGGGTGCTCCCGACAGCTACGTTTTTATCTACATTCGGATGTTGCGCAGATGAGCGCGCTGATCGCCTTCCGGACGGACATCAATGGCACCTGCAAGTACTACAGGAGGTCCGCTTCTGAGATTCATTCTATTCTCAGTGGCTTGAATTCCTCGCAACAGTTGCAGACCGTTGATCTTTGTTGAAACCTGATGCTCCGAACAGCTACATTTTCGTCTACCGTGAAACCCTCAGCGGTACGTGGAAGAGTCAGGAGCCCGGATCGCCGCCGCTGTCGCGTAGTTCTCCTCCGAGCAGGAGTTGACGAAGCGCGCGACATGGGCGGCCCCGGTCGGCAGACCGGCTGGTTTTTGATCGGCTCAACGACGGAGAGACAGCGAATGGGCACGAGTTTCTGGATGGCCACGCTCCGTGACGTCCGGAATGCGATCACCGGCATTGGTCTCTACCCGCTCCAGAATCTCTCGGAGCAGGTGGAGCTGAATCGGTTTGGACAGGTATCCGTCCATCCCTGCCGCCAGGCAGCGCTCGTGATCGCCTTTCATGGCGTGTGCGGTCATGGCAATGATGGGGTGGTGGGTGCCCGTTGTCTCCTCCAGCGCCCTAATCGCGGCCGTCGCCTGGAAGCCGTCCATCTCTGGCATTTGAACGTCCATTAGCACCAGATCGATGTCTTCCCGCGAGATCGCTTCCACGGCCTGGAGCCCATCGCAGGCCAGGATCGCGGAATGGCCAAGCTTCTCCAGAAACCGGAGAACGAGCCGCTGATTTACAACATTGTCTTCCGTTACCAGGACTCGCAACGAACGGTGGCTAACAGCCGAGGAGGCCCAGGTGGTGGGTTCATCGTGCCGCGGCGCGCAGCCGTTCCCCCCCAGCGCAGCAAGTATCGCGGTGCGCAGTTCCGATCTCCGGACCGGCTTCATCAGATAGCCGCTTACACCCAGCTCGCGGCACCGGGCGGTGTCGCCCCGGCGTCCGCCGGAAGCCAGCATGATGATGGATGTAGCCGACAGTTCCGGATCGTTGCGGATGCGCGCCACCAGGACGAAACCGTCCTCGCCCGGCAGAAACACATCGCTGAGGACCAGCGGAATCGCCGATCCCGCACCATTCTCCCGATACAGGATCTCGAGCGCTTCCTCGACAGAGGCCGCGAAAACCGGATGCAGCTCCCAGTTGGCCAGGATATCGCCCAGCAGTCGTCTGTTGGTGGCGTTGTCGTCGACCACCAGCACGGGCAGACCGCGCAGTTTCGATTCGTCGGCGGATGGAGTCCATTCCGCGGAGCGCCGGACGATCTCCAACTGTGCGGTGAAGCGGAACCGGCTGCCCTTTCCGAGAGCGCTTTCCACCCAGATCCTTCCGCCCATCATCTCCACGAGCCGGGACGCTATGGAGAGGCCCAGACCGGTCCCGCCGAACATCCGCGTTGTCGAGGCGTCTGCCTGAGCAAACGCTTCGAAGATGAGTTTCCGCTTTTCGTGCGGGATGCCGATGCCGGTATCGCGCACGGTGAAAAGCAGCGTTGCATGATCGCCGTCAATGGCCTGAACCTCCACCGTGAGGGCGACCTCCCCGGAACTTGTGAATTTGATCGCATTGCTGAGCAGATTGACAATAACCTGGCGCAATCGGATCGGATCGCCGGCGACTATGGCGGGGACTTCCGGCCGGATGTCGCAGATGAGTTCGAGGTTCTTGTCGGCGGCTCGCAAGGCCAGTGCGCGCGCCGTTTCCTCGAGAGAATCCCGCAGGTCGAACTCGATCCGATCCATCTCAAGCCTGCCTGCCTCGATTTTGGAGAAGTCCAGAATGTCGTTGATAATGGTGAGCAGCGATTCAGCCGACGAGTGGACCATCCCGAGGTACTCCCGCTGTTCCGGCAAGAGCTCGGTCTCAAGCGCCAGCTCGGTCATGCCAAGAATGCCGTTCATGGGCGTGCGGATCTCGTGGCTCATGTTCGCCAGAAACTCGCTCTTGGCATGGCTGGCATCTTCGGCGGCTTTTTTCGCTGCCGAGAGCTCCGACTCAATCCGCTTGCGGTCCGTTATATCGCGCGAAACGCCGAATGTTCCGATGATCCGGCCGGCGGCGTCCCGGAACGGCAGCTTGGTAGTTAAAACCCAGGTCTCGCGGCCGTCCGCCCAGGTTTCCTTCTCCTCCTTGGATACGACGGGGGTGCGCTCGTGGATCAGGTCGTGCTCATCGTCCCACGCCGGCTGCGCGTGTTCCAGGGTGAAGAAATCGAAGTCGGTTTTGCCGATCAGATCGCTCGCGTCGCGGCACCCGAAACCCGCGACGTGCGACCGGTTCACCAGCCCGAATCGACTTTCCCGATCCTTGAAATAAATGTGATCCGGCAGATTGTCCATCAATTGATGGAGAAGATGTCTCTCCTCATCCAGACGCGCCTGGAGTTTTCTGCCGGTGGTCACGTCTCGGAACCCCCAGACCCTTCCGATGTTCTTTCCCCGAATGTGCTGCGGCTCGGAATGGCGCTCGAAGATGCGTCCGTCTTTCAGATCGACCGCGTCGTCGGTGTGGGACTCCGGGTCGGCATGAATCTCCCGCACGCGGGAAAGAAACGCGTCGGGATCGCTGAGTTGCGGCAAGACCGAGTTCAGCAGACGGCCGTCGTCACGCGGATCGAAAGCGGATCTCGGGATGCCCCACATCTCCGCAAACTTCCCGTTCCAGGCGACAACCTTCCCGGCCGAGTCGACTACCAGAATTCCGTCGGCGGTCGATTCCAGCGTGGCGCGGAGTGCTTCGGTTCGAGTATCCACCTGTCCGCGCAGCACAATTACCCAGAGGCCGCTCAGCAGAATGATTCCCAGGGAAATGCCCAGCACGATTAGGATCCTCGGAGCTGTCCACCAGGAAGGCTGATCGAGAACGGCGATGTCGGCCGGCGAGCGCAGCAGGATCCGCACTGCTTTGGGCGTCTTGTCGGGCAGGACTTCCACCGAGCAAATTCCGGTCAGCTCCAGCGTGCTCCCGTCGCGCAGCGAAGCCGCCGAGCTCCCGGAGGCTGAAGCCGGAAGCAGGGCCGTGAATGCCCGCCTGCCTGCCGACAGCAGCAGAGTCCACTCATCCGGTGCCATCGTCTGGCCAAGCAGTCGTCCCCGGATTCGCACCAGCTCGGAGTCCGGGTCCCCCTTGAACGCGTCCGCTGCGGTGATGACCCGCGCGGGCGGCGGCGCCTGCCTTCCGATTCGGCGGCACTCGACATCCTCCAGGGTCGCGGTATAGCCGCTTATCCCCGGAAAGCCCGCGACGTCGATCAGATCGCCAATCGCGAAGCGACTGGCATCGGGACTCTGAAGGACCATGCCATGGCCGTGGTCCATGATGGAAATCCACCGCCCGCCCCAGTGGGACGTGACCACTCCTCTTACCCGGATGCGGTGGCCAGGTACGGCGTCCGGCGCGTACTGCATCACCGTTCCCACCTCGCGGATCGGAAGCGAAAACGGATCTTTCGGGCCCTGCGTCACCACCCGCACCTCGGTGAGACTCGGCGTAAACAAATGCACGCCAATGAGTTGCCCCTTCTTATTGAAGCGCGGACCGCAGACGCCGCGCACCACGACATCGCTGTCCACCAGGTTGTGGTAGTCGATGCCACCGGACTCCATCGTGATCACGTCGAGGCGGCCGGCGCCAGTCGCGATTGTTACCAGAATGTTCCCCTTGCCCGAAGCGCCCTGATCAACATATGCCGTCAGGTGGTCGGATTCCACAACGGACCGGACGATTCCCTGCACTTCCACCCAGATTGTGTCGGCCACCCCGGTGAGCAGATGGTCGATGCTGACTCGGGGAGCACGGGGGAGGGGCTGGTGTCCAGTGAGCCGGATCACTGGCCGACTTACAAGCGGCGCAAAACCTCCCGCACCGCTGATTCCTGCGATCTCCAGAAGGTCGCCCGCGCGCAGGGAGAGCCGCGGCTGGCCCCGCATATCCACGTAGACACTCCCGCTGGAATCCCTGATAAACAGATTGCCAATGTCAGGGTTGTAGTAGAGAACGCAGGCGTCGTGCAGGTGTACCGGATACCTGCGAGCGGCCTCCTCGTTGGTCATGCTGTGGACCGCGCGTGCCGTGGTGAGGGTGGGCATGGCGGCGGCATTCGCTCGAAGGCATGCCGCAGCAACGGCGAGCAGCAGCACACCGACTGAGCCGACGCTTTGCGTCCTTCGCGCCGCGGCCGAGTGTTTCAGTCCGTGTGGCATCTTTCCCTGACGGGTCAGGTCTCTATAATCATCGGCCCTGGGGACCTCGAACTTGAGTAGAGCGCGCGAGGCATAGCAGATTGTCTGGAGGTGAATTCCCGTATTCGGCGAACTGCCTGACCGCAAGAATGTAGCCACGCGCGGTGGCCGGTGAGTAGTTACGACGCCGGAGTTCCTCCAGCATCCGTTGACGAAGTGGGGTCACAGAAGCTCCTTTCTGTGACCTGAAGCTACCGCTCTTCACTCCCCCGAACACGCACGCAGCCGCGTCCGCCGGGCCAGCGGCTTAGTTCAAGGGGTTGTATCGGGAATGCGCCAGCGATCAACTTTTATCTCGCGCCTGAACTCCACCACGGGAAGTTTCGGCGGATCGGTCGCGATAGGTTGACCCTTATCATCAAGAGCATGATCGAGAACCGACCCCTGTCCTGTTTGCAGGTGGTCGCCTCTTCACGCACCCGACACGGCGGGCTCGTGGGGATTGCAGTAGGTTCCTCGGGCGATGGGGTACTGGAAGAGGCCGAGAAGCACTTCGACCGTCCTGTCCCCGGCCCTCTGACATTCCGCCACAGTGGCGGGATGA
>JBEKZH010000014.1:0-76877 GCA_049510065.1 Bryobacteraceae bacterium | reverse complement strand
ACATCCCGATCCGCCGCGCACCCCTGCTATAACTCAAATCGAAGCTGGCCAGCTTCTTCGTTGACGTGTCCGCCTCAACGGGCGGGTGCGAACAGGTGTCCTGGCGCTGCAAGGCGCCGGTCTGATGCCGGCATTTGATAAATGGTGATCGCGCGCAGGAATGCGCGAAGTTTCCACACCGGCCGGGCGCAGCGGGTTCAAACTCGCGGCGTCCGGCACATCAACGAAACTTCGACCCCCACCCGAGGCCGTAGTGTATTCATCCCCCTCACCCACCCACAACCCGGAACATTTCCAGCGACTCGGCCTCGGTGTCGGCGACAGGGGTGAGCGCCGTGTCCGTGTACTGGCGCGCCTCGGGATCGCGCTTGAGCCGCAACCGCAGCCGATAGAGACGCCAGAGCTGCCCAGCCAGCCGCACATGCTTCCACAGCACCTCGGCGGCAAAGCGCGGATAAAACACCAGCGGGTTTTCGCGCGGCAGGCTGGGGCGCCGGTCCGTGCGATACTTGCGGCGCAGGTACCCGCCCTGCAGTGGATCCACCTTCTCAAGGACGATGCAGGTGTAGAACCACATCAACAGGAACATCATGTTGCCGGCGCTCATGCCCTTGCTCGCCGCCGCCCGCCGCAGCACCGTTTCCATGTGCGCGGGCGTGTAATAGTCGAGCCACGAATCGCGGTACACCTGGGCCAACTGCGCGCTGGACATGGTGGCGTGCGCGGTGGTCACGTGCTCCAGATCGTACTTGTTCAGATCGGAATCGAGCGGGATGCCGGCGTTGTAGAGGCGCAGATGATCCTCCGAACCGGGCAGCGGCGTCAGGCAGTGCGGCTCCAGCAGATCGATGGGCAGCTCGCGCTGAATGATCCCGATGTCGCGCCGTACCGATTCCGGCGTGTCGCCAGGGAAGCCCACAATATAGCCGGCGAAAGTGGTGACTCCGGCGCGCCGCCACTCCAGCAGCATCTTCCGGTACTCGCTGGTCTTGTTCTGTTTCTTGCGGGCCCCCAGCAGGCTGTCCGCGTTGATGCTCTCGAGCCCGATGAACACGCGCGCGACGCCCGCTCGGCCGGCCTTTTCGATGAAGCGCGGCAGGCGGTGGCACATGGTATCCACCTGGATGACGAACTTGATGTTCAGCCGCTCCTTCTCGCGCATGGCGATGAGGCGGTCGAAGATGCTCTCCCAGTCCGTGTTGCGGGCGAAATTGTCGTCGGTGATGAAGAAGCGGTTGATCCCCTGGGCGAGGTTGCTGCGCACAATCCGCTCCACGTCGTCGGGCGAGCGGTGCCTGGACTTGCGCCCCTGCACGTTGATGATGGTGCAGAAGGAGCAGCGGAAGGGGCATCCGCGGCCGGCGTCGAAACTGGTCATGCGGCCGCCGGTCCGCCGAATGCGTTTTGCCGGAAGCAGCGGAATGGGCGCTCCTTCGAGCGCGGGCAGGTCGTCCATGTGGTTGTACAGCGGCTTGAGCGTGCCGTTCCAGGCGTCGCGCAGAACTTCGTCGAGGCGCCCCTCGGCCTCGCCCGCGAACAGCGAGATGCCCAGATCCATGGCCTCCTTCAGCTCGTGCGGCATCTGGGGCAGCATGGCGATGCAGCCGGAAACGTGAAACCCGCCGATGCACACCTGGATGCCGGCGGCGCGCAGAGGACGGGCGATATCCATGGCCCGCGGAAACTGGTTGGATTGCACGCCCAGAATCCCCACCAGCGCGCGTTTGCCGCGCAGTTGCCGTATCAGGCGCCGCGGCCGGATGCGCGTGTTCATCTCGTCGAGCGCGGTGACCTCAATTTGAACGTTTTCGCCCAGCACGCGGCGCCGTTCGCAATCGAGCGCCAGGCCGTTGAGAACCGCCAGCGTGTTCGAGGGAATCGCCGAGCGCAGCCACTGGATCACGTAGCCGTCGTCGTCGTAGTGCGACGGTACGATCAACGCCAGGTGGAAGCGTTCGGGAACGCGCGACACAGGGGCCATTCCGAACCACGATAGCGCATCGCGGCCGGGCGTGCGGCGCGGCCCGCGCCCGATCCCCTACACTGTATACAAATGAGCGAACTCAGCCGGATTGGCGTGGCCATCGATTCCGACTTGCTGGACAAGTTCGACAAGCTCATCGCCCGCCGCGGCTACACCAACCGTTCCGAAGCGTTTCGCGACCTGATTCGCGACGAGCTGGTGGAGGAAGCGTGGGCGGAGCCGGAGAGCGAAGTGGTGGGCACGGTGACCCTGGTTTACAATCACCACGTCCGCCTGCTCAACGAAAAGCTCACGGACTTCCAGCACTCGAACTTTCACCACATTCTCTCCACCCTGCACGTGCATCTGGATCACGACAACTGTCTGGAGGTGCTGATTGTCCGGGGCAAGGCCGGCGTGGTGAAACGGATTGCGGACGCTCTGGTCAGCACCAAAGGCGTGAAGCATGGCCGCCTGACTCTGGCCTCCACCGGAGCCGGGCTGTGATTGTTGGCAGCGGAGTGGACATCGCCGAAGTGGACCGCATCCGCGCCGCCGCCGAGCGGTACGGCGCCCGATTCATAGAGCGGGTGTACACGCCGCTCGAGATCGCCTACGTCGAGCGGCGCAAGGCGGGCCGCTACGAGCGCTATGCCGCGCGCTTCGCCGCCAAGGAAGCGGGGATGAAGGCCATCGGCACGGGCTGGCGGCGCGGCGTCCGCTGGCAGGATTTCGAGGTGACCAACCTGCCATCGGGAAAGCCCACGCTCAGGCTGCACGGCAAAGCGGCGCAGTTCGCGGCAATGCTGGGAGTGAAGAACATCGCCCTCTCGCTCACCCACACCGCCACCGAAGCGCTGGCTTACGTGATCCTGGAGGGGTGAAGGGCGCGGATCGACGGAGTGTTAGAGTGAGAGGCATGAAGTACCCGGTTGCGCTGATCCGAACCGAAGAGGGGTACAGCGTCTCCTGTCCCGGACTGCCCGGATGCTGGTCGCAGGGCTCCACCGAAGCGGAAGCCCTGGCTAACATTGGGAGCGCGATCAGCGAGTATCTGGAAGTGGCCAGGCAACTCGTCGACGCGCGTGACCTGAGGGAAGTGGAAGTTCCGGTGTAGCAGTGCCGAGGATTCCCGGCATCCCACATCCTCGAGCGGTAAAAGCGCTCGAAAAGGCGGGTTTCCGGATAGTCAGACAGGGCAAGCACATTGTGATGACAGACGGAACTATTCCCGAGCAGTTCCGTGAATTGCTCTGAGCGCGCCGCCTGACCCGCAACCTTTACGCCCGAAGGCGACGTCAATGGAGTGTGCGATTGTCATTCTTTGTAAGGTTCATACTGCTCAGCGGAGCCGGCATCGCGCTATCGGGGACCGGCTTCGCCCAGGCTCAGAACGAGCCCGCCGGGCAGACCGCAGACAACGTCGTGATCAGGAGTTCGGTAAGGGAGGTCCTGCTGGATGTCGTGGTTCGCGACAAGCACGGCAAACCCGTAACCAACCTCAAACCGGAACAGGTAGAGGTCTACGAGGACGGCGTCCGCCAGAATGTACGCTCTTTCCGGCTGGTGAAAGGCGGCGACGTGCGTGCGGAGGACGAGAAAGAGGCGGCGGAGACGAAGCCCGCGGTGGGCTCAAAGCTCAACCCCCTGCGCACGGTGAACCTGGTCTGCCTGGTTTTCAGCGGTCTGAACGCGGAGACCAGAGCCCTGGCCCGGCAGGCCGCGCGAGAGTTCGTCGACAACGAACTGCGCCCGAACACCTTCATTGGCGTGTTCGGTCTGGATGATGCCGGCCTCAAACCCCTGTCGCCGTTCTCCAACAACCGCGAGCATCTTCTGAAGGCGGTGGACCTGGCGGCAATGAACCAGCTTGGGCCTCTCGCCGGGAGTTCCTCGGCGGGCGTGGGAGCTGCCCTGACCAACGCTTCTCTCCTGGCGTCGATCAACAGCCCGGGAGCAGTGAGCACGAGTACCATAGCCAGAGAGTTGATCAATACGGCCGGCCAGGTTCCGAGCGGCGCAGCCGGGTACGAAGCGGATGCGACGAATCCTCTGGGGCCCCGCGGGTCCATGGAACTCGACAACCTGGGCGGGATGCGCGACCTGGATGCGCTGGCTTCGCTGGTACGGCAGCTCAGTCCGCTGCCTTTTCAGAAGACCGTGCTGCTTCTGAGCACCGGCCTCACCCGTCCTCCGGATCAGATGGAATACTGGCGATCCGTGATCCGGTCGGCGAACAAAGGCGGCGTGACTTTCTACGGGCTGGATGTGTACGGCCTGAACGTGTGCCAGGACAGCGTGAGCGTGGGCTGTCTGACTTCGAGCTCGGAGCTGCAGCCGGCTGTCGACGTGCTGAAGAAGACCGCGAGCCTCTCCTCCCAGCAGAGCGGGAATAGCAGTACCGCTTTGCCTGCAAAGATGCAGGAGCTGATGAATCAGGACAACTACCTGCACAACGGCGTACTGAGCGCCAACCGGCAGGCCGGCCTCCGCGACCTTGCCGAGAGCACCGGCGGGTTCCTGATCGCCAACACCAACAATACCCAGCAACTCATGAAGCACGTCATGGAGGACGTGGACACGCACTACGAGGTCACCTACCAGCCCCTGTCGAACGGTTATGACGGCCGCTTCCGCAAGGTGGAAGTGAAGCTCGCCCGGGTGGATCTGCAGGCGCGGACGCGCAGCGGGTATTTCTCCCTGCCGGAAGCGCGCGGGAACTCGCTGGGAGCGGGCGAAATGGCCGGCCTGAAGGCGCTGGACACAAATCCCAAACCGCACGCCTTCGACTACCAGGCGCGGGCACTGCGTTTTGCCTCGGCGGCCGGAACCTCGCAATACGCGGTGGTCTTCAACGTCCCCATCGCCAATCTGACCGCCAGCCCCGAGCCGGAGGCAAGAATGCATCGCTTCCACGCGTCATTGCTGGCCGTGGCGAAGAACTCGCAGGGTCAGGTGGAGGACTGGTTCAGCCGCGATGTACCGTCCAATGTCGCCGACCAGTACGTGCCGACGCTGCAGCGCCGTCAGATGACTTATGAGCGCTCCTTCCACCTTCCGCCCGGCCACTACACCATTGAGACCGCGGTAGTGGATGAAGAGGGCAACCGGGTCAGCACCAGTGTGCTGCCGGTGGACAGCGCGGCTGCGTCGGGTCCCGACCTGAGCGACATCATGCTGGCACAGGAAGTAAAAGATCTGGGCCGGGCGATGGATGGCTCGGATCCGTTCGAGGTGGAAGGCCGCCGGGTAATCCCGCTGGCTCTGGCCGCTCTGCCGGCCGGGTGGAATCCGTACCTGTATTTCGTGCTGTATCCGCAAAAAGACAACTCAGCAAAGACGCGCCTGCGCGTGCAGTTTCTCCGGGATGGCCGGCTGATCACAAACCGGACGGTGGCGGTCGGGGAGCCCGATGCCTCCGGAGGCGTGCCGATGCTGATCAGCGCGGTTCAGAAGCCCGGCAACTACGAAGTGCGCGTGGCCATGACGCAGGGGCGCGCCTCGGTGGAGCGCAGCCTGACTTACAGCATCGCCGGCAACTGACCAACGCAGGCGGAAGCGCCCGCTAAGCCAGCGCGCTCTCGACGGCCGCCTGGACGTTACCGTTCATGCTCAGATAGTGGAATCCGGCGCTGGTGAGCCGGGCGCGGTCGAGCACGTTGCGGCCGTCCAGCACGAGTCGCGTGCGCATGGAGGCGGCGAGCGCTTCCCAGTCCATCTCGCGGTACTGCGGCCACTCGGTCACCAGCACCACGGCATCGGCTCCCTCGGCGGCCTGCTCCGGCGTATCGCAGCAGAGTACACCGAGATTGGGATACTCGCGCCGGAAGCGCTCCAGCGCCACCGGGTCGTGCACCTTCACCCGGCAGCCGCGTTCCACCAGTTTCCGGGCGATCTCAACGGCCGGCGCTTCGCGCAGATCGTCCGTATTCGGTTTGAAGGCAAGGCCCAGCAGGGCCACGGTACGGCCCTTCAGAATCTTCAGCTCGGTCAGGAGTTTCTCAATGACGCGTTCCCTCTGGCGCACATTCACGGTGCGGGCGGCTTCGACAATGTGCATCCCGAGTCCGTACTCGGCGGCGGTGGAAACCAGAGCGGCGGTGTCCTTGCCAAAGCAGGAGCCGCCCCAGCCCAGACCGGCCTGCAGAAAACGGCTGCCAATGCGTGCATCGAGGCCGATCCCCTTCGCCACCTGGGTGATGTCCGCGCCCACTTTTTCGGCAAGCTGGCCAATCTCGTTGATGTAGCTGATCTTCAGCGCCAGAAACGCGTTCGCCGCGTACTTGATCAGCTCGGCCGAGGCCAGGTCGGCGGAAACCAGCGGCACCGCTCCCAGATCCTCGGGGCGGGGCAGATACGCGGGGGGCACGAAGGTCTGGTCGAGGATGGGCCGGTACAACGTGTACAACACCTCGAGCGAACGGCTGTCGTCGGAGCCCACCACCACGCGATCCGCGTACAGCGTGTCGTGGATGGCCGTTCCCTCGCGCAGGAATTCGGGGTTGGAAGCCACCGAGAACTGTTCGTCCGCCGGGCGGCCGTGGGCCTCCTCGTACGACTCGCGCAGCAACGCGTCCACCCAGTTCCCGCTGCCGATCGGCACCGTGGATTTGTTCACCACCACTGCGTGCTCGCCCTCGAAGTGCCGGCCAATCGCCTTTGCCGCGGCCTGCAGATACTGCAGATCCGGATTGCCGTCCGGCCCCGGAGGCGTGCCCACCGCGATAAAGATGACCTGCGACCCCGGTATCGCCAATGCATAGCTGGTGGTGAACCGGATTCTGTCGCGCGCCTCGGCCATGAACTGTTCCAGGAACGGTTCATAGATGGTGGGAATGCCCCGCTCGAGCGATTCGATCTTGGATTGATCCGTGTCGACGCACGTCACCTCGTGGCCGAGCCACGCCAGGCAAACGCCCGTGGTGAGGCCGACATACCCCGTTCCGATGATGCTGACTTTCATGAAAGCAGCTACCTGGTGGCCTTGCGGGCGCGCGCCTTTTTCTTGTCAACCGGCTCTTCCGGTTCTTCCGCGGTGGTGCTCTTGGGAGCCACGCTGGCGAGCACCTGAGCGAACAGTTCCTGCTTTTTCAGATCTTTTTTCGAGGGTGGCGGCTGTTCGTGCCGATAATCGTGGTCGTGATAACAGGTGCGGCAACGGACTTTCGCGGCCTGTGCATCGACGATGGATACGATCGCATGGTTGGTCAGTCGCTTGCACTTGACGCAGAAATCGTCAATCACGTCTCCGAGGCGGAGGTCAGACATAGCGCTTACTGCCCGCAGTATACCAGACGGGCGGTCTTCAGAATATCCTCTCCTGCCGCTTCAATGTGCCCACCGAACCGATGTTCGCAATGCCGAAAGATCCCAGTATCTGCGATTCGTCGCGCCCGCCGAAATTCAGCCGGCGATATTGCACGCTGAAGCCGCAGCAATCCGTGTTGTAACTCGCCTGCGCGGCCATATACTCCAGCAATCCCTTCTTGTAGTCGTAGTAGAAGCTCATCGCCGCGTTCACACCGCGCCGGTTCGGCTCGCCGAATCCCACCACGCCGCGGAACTGGCCGGAGGTGGGTATGAGAATGGTCGCCGGGCCCGCGGGCGGGTCGTCCCGCACCTGCGCCTGGCCGATCGAAACAGAATAGCGGGAGAGACGGTAATCCGCGCTGACCACGTTGGCCACTACCGCCTTGTGCAGCGGATCGTAATCGGTCTCCCACTCCAGCCCGACCTTCTTCTGGAAGCGCAGAAGCGAGGTAACCGGCGAGTAGTTCCGGGGCCCGTCCAGGAACGCGAACGGAGTCAATGAGAGAGTGCTCCAGATCACGTTTCGCTGGCCGGGAAGCACCGCGCCGCCGAACGTGGGGTCGAAATAGCGGATCTGGCTGAGCTGCCAGCTCAGAATCTCGTCCACGCCATCGTGCTTGCGCTTTACGTACAGACGGTTGGTCAACGAGATCTTCAGTTCCTTCGTGTCGGTCATCAGGTCGGTGTCGTCGAAACGGATCAGGCGCAACGCGTCGGAACCGACACCGCCTACGTAGTGGAACTCGGCCCTGGGCTCGATGACGTGCTTCATCTTCTTTCCCAGCCAGGAGGGCGCATCGAAAACGCGGGCCAGCGAGGGCGGAATGATGTCCACGGTCAACTCGCGGGAGCTGACCAGAAGGCCACCCACCAGCGAGCGGTTGGCGTTCAGGCTGGATCCGTACTCGGTCTCTCTTACGGCGAAGCTCGGCACCAGCGCGAAGTCGCCGAGTCGAAGACTGGTGGTGAGGCGCGGCCACACATCGATTCGGTCGACGAACGGCCGCGTGATGAAGGTGACCTCGTTGGGCACGGAGGGCTCGGACCGGTCCATGGCTCCGGCGGTCGCATCCAAAGAGAAGTAGAGAGGAATCGCCGTGGGGAGCGCGGTCTCCCGCATGAGGAATTCCCCTTCGGGCAGATGGCGGATGACCACCGCGTCGTTGGGCTCGGCGGGGACGAAATCGAAGGTCTGGATGCGGTCGGCGACGACGTTCACGCCCCAGGTCCCTTCGTGTTTGGTCAGGTAGCCGACGGAGTGCGATTCGTTGAAGATCGCTTCGTGAAACGACTCCGAGAACTGCTGCCGGAACTGGAACGAGCTCAGGTAGTTCAGTTCGCCGCCCGCGGTCCAGCCGTCGCCCAGGTCCGACCGCCCTTTGGCGTTGATGAGAAAGCCCGGAGTGGCCAAGCGTCCGGTGGAACCCTGGTCGTTGACGCCGAACGCAGTTACGGAGAAGTCGGTACCCGGCTTGACCTTCTCCCGAAACGTGAAGTTGCTGGCAAGGCCGGCGCTGGTGAAATACTGCGCCCGGTACAGCAGATCGGCGCTGGGGTTGATGGCCCAGTAGTACCCGATACCGAACATCTGGCCAAACCGCGAACTGTTCCCGATGTTGGGCGACAGGAACCCGCTCTCCCGGGGGTTTCGCTCGAGCGACTTGTAGAACACTGGCATGTAGAACAGCGGCACCCAGCGCACGAAGAAAACGGCACGGTAGGCAAGGGCCTTCTCGCCCGGAACGATCACGAACCTTCGTCCGCGCAACCTCCACCACGGTTTCGGGACCTTGCAGTCGGTGACGAACCCCTGGTGCAGGATGTACCGGTCCTGCAGGCGCTCGGCCCAGCGGGCTTCGAAATAAAAGGGGTTGCTGGTGGTCAGCAGGCCGGGCTTCGATTCGATTTTCGCCGGGGAGCTCCCGCTGACAACGAAGAACTTGCCCTTCTCGTCGTTGACGTTGTACTCGGCGTGGTCGCACTGGAGCTTCTCGCCGCTGACGAAGTTCTGGAAGCGGACGTGGCCGGTGGCCTTCGCGTCGCCGGTATCGCGATTGTAATCCACGGTATCGGCGTCCAGCGCCATGGTGGTGGTTTCGACGTGGGCGTGCCCGCGCAGACGATACCACGAGGAGTCCATTTCCTGGGTGACGGCGCTAACCAGAACCTCGCCTTCCGCGGGTGTGTTCGGCCGCGGCGTCCGTATCTTCAACGCTGGATTCGGGCTCGGCGGCCGGGCCTCCGTGGTTTGGGGCGCTGGGGGCACCGGCGGCTCAAAGGTCTGCGCAGTTGCAACACTTACGAAGGCAAGGCTCAGGAGAAGGGTGAGGAAAAGTCGCCAACTGTAATAAAGTTCGTGACATCCTCGGCCAAGTATGGTAGGAATGTGCAGTGGGCCTCTTCGCCCGGAGAGGACGCGACGCTGTCGCGAGGGGCTCAACGCAAACGGTATCACGGCTACTCGCTGTAGCGCAACAGACGACGCAGGCCGATAGATGAGAGAGGAGCGGACCGGTTAGCAACCATGAACTGCCTCTACTGCCGCGCATGGAACTCGGACGACGAACATCGCTGCCAGCGTTGCGGGCGCCGGCTGCACTATGCCCCTGCTCCGATCGGGGCGGCCCCTCAGTTTTCCCATACCGCCCTGGCGGAAGACCGGGCTCCGCGGCCGCAGGCCCAGACCAGAGCCGTTCCACAGGCTCCGGAGTTGGTGCCGGGTTCGGGAGCCGGGCGCCGGCAGAGTCCGTCCTACCAGCGCACGCTGTTCGGGACGAAGGACATGGGCCAGGTTCTCCCGTTCAATGCGTTTACTGCCGGTGAGAAGCCGGTTCAGCGGCGGGCAACACGTCCGAGAGTTCGGCGGACGGTTTCGACGAATCAGCAGAGTCTGAATTTCACCTCTCCGGTGATGACGCCGGCGGTGTCGCGGCCCGCTCGCGAGGGCGTGATCTATTGCGACGCGCGCGTGGCCTCGCTCGAACACCGCAGCCTCGCGGCCTTTGTGGACTTCACGGTGGTGGCCCTCGCGCTGGGCGCCTTTGTGGGGACTCTGTACGGCTTCGGCGGCGAGGTGGTGCTCAGCAGGCAGAGCACGCCAGTGTACATCATGATCGCGGTGATAACGGTGTTTCTGTACCGGCTGCTGTGGTGTCTGGGCAATGGCGACAGCCCGGGCATGCGGACCATGCAGCTTCGCCTGGTGGATCTGGACGGCCGCAGGCCCAACCGGCGCCAGCGCTTCCTGCGCCTGTTCTCCGGATGGCTGAGCGTCCTCGCGGCCGGTCTGGGCCTGCTGTGGGCGCTGGCCGACGAAGAATCGCTCACCTGGCACGATCACATCTCCCGAACCTTCCCCACATCGCGGGAATAGCTTCGACTCTCGCGTCATTCCAATCGGAAACCCATGTCGTGCGCGTCCAGAAAATCGACTTTTGCCGGTTGCGCCCCCAGTTGGCGCAGCAACGTGGTCACCTGGCCGCGATGATAACTCTGGTGGTTGAGCAGGTGCAGAATCATGCGCCATAACGCATAGGTCCAGGGTTGTCCTCGCGTGCTGATACAGGTCATGGGGCGCTCCAGAGCTTCCTCGCTCAGGCCGGCCACGTACTCTCTCATCTCGCGCTCTACCACGCGCCAGCGCTCGCACACCGCAGCCAGCGTGGGAAACTCCTCGGGCGGGAGCAGGGATCGAGGCGATCGCCCCCGCCAGCGCTCCAGCCACAACCATTCCACGGCCACCAGATGCGCCAGGGTATCGCGCAGCGACGGGAAACTGCCTCCCAGCGGCCGCAGAAACTGCTCTTCGGTGAGGGCGGCGCAGGCCTGAAGCTGGCGGTCCCGGGCCCAGTAATGATAGTCGAACAGCTCGTTCAGGACCGCCAGGGATGCCGTCCCGGCCATGGGAATCCTCCCTCGCGGGGCCGCGGGCCGGCCCCACAGACTGACTGCGTTACTGCTTGTCGAACACCAGCTTCTGATCGCCTTCGCCCATGGGGCCGGCGATGTGGGCCTGCCTCGTCAGAGTCTTCCCATCGTCGGAGAGGACCATGGTCCCGTGGATGGTCATGTCGTTGCCGCCGAAGTTCGCCTTCGAATCGACAACCAGCGTCCTGCCTTCCCAATGGGCGTTGCTGGTCATCTCGCTGCCCATGATGGTGTTCTTCGAATCCTTGCCATCGGTGGTGTAGGTGAGGTCCCACTGCAGGTCGCCCTGGCCGCTGGACATGCTGACGGACTCTTTCACCACGGGGTCCTTATGATCGATGGTGTCCGTCCGGCTGTCGGGCGGGGGCATCGGGCCGAAATCGCACTTTCCGGCATTCATTTTCCAGGTGCCCGAGAAATTGGGTTTGGCGTCCTGCGCGAACGCCGCAAATGCAAGCAGCAATAACGAAATGATGAGCTTCCGGCCCATTCGTGTCTCCTTTGAGTGTGACGGGTGCGTGCCCGGCTGTCCTTCGATTATACGGGTACGGCGATGTTCCGGTTTCAGAGGAACCGTAAAGATCGCGCCGGCTGCGCTATACTGGCACCTCCGAGTCACCATATGAAAACCGCGGGACTGATCGTTTTGTTGAGCTTCGTTGCGGCTGGCGCCGAGTTGCAGCCGATGGTGGATCAGCAACTGCCGTCGTTGTTGGCCATATACAGGGATCTGCACGCGCATCCCGAACTGTCCCACCACGAAGAACACACCGCCGCGTTTGTGGCCGACGAACTGCGCAAGGCCGGCTTCACGGTCACCGAACACGTGGGCAGGTATGCGGACGGCACAGCGGCCTTCGGCGTCGTGGCCCTGATGAAGAACGGCCCGGGACCGGTGGTGCTGGTGCGCACGGAACTGGATGCGTTGCCCGTGGAGGAGAGAACCGGTCTGCCTTATGCCAGCCAGATTCGCACCCGGAACGCCGCGGGTCAGGACGTCGGTGTGATGCATGCCTGTGGGCACGATCTGCACATGACATCGTTTCTTGGAACGGCGCGAATGCTGGCCAGTCTGAAGGATCGGTGGAGTGGCACCCTGATGCTGATCGGCCAGCCTTCGGAAGAGACCATCGACGGCTCGCGCGCGATGCTGGCCGACGGCCTGTACTCGAGATTCCCGAAACCGGACTACGCCATCGCGCTGCATGACACGCCGGGAATCGAAGTGGGGAAGGTGGGCGTGGTGGCGGGTGCGCTGCTTGCCAGCTCCACTTCGGTGGATGTGATCATTCGTGGCATGGGAGGACACGGCGCCCACCCGGAGGCGACGAAGGATCCAATTGTGATGGCGGCGGAATTCGTCATGGCTCTGCAAACGATTGTCAGCCGGCAGATCTCGCCGCAGGACCCCGCCGTCGTAACCGTCGGGTCGATTCACGGGGGCTCGAAGCACAACATCATCCCGGACGAAGTGACACTCCAGATTTCCACGCGCGCGTTCAACGAGGATGTCCGCAAGAATATCCTCGCGGACATCGAGCGGACGGCGCGCGGCATCGCTCTTGCGGCTGGCGTTCCGGCGGATCGGGCGCCCATCGTGAAAGTGAGTGAAACCGAAGCCGTTCCAGTCACCTGGAACGACCCACAACTGGCCGTGCGGATGAACGGCGTTTTTGTGGCGGCGCTGGGCGAGAGGAACGTAGTGGATCCCGGTCCGGAGATGGGCAGCGAAGACTTCGGGTTGTTCGGGCTGGCCGGACGCCAGATCCCGATCTTCATGTTCAAGCTCGGCGCCACCGCTCCCGCGCGTCTGGAGGAGAGCAAGCGCACGGGGACGCCGCTGCCGTCGCTGCATTCCAGCCTCTTCTATCCAGAGGCCGAACCCGCCATCCGCACCGGCGTCATGGCGATGACAGCGGCCGTGCTGGACCTGCTGCGGAAGTGAGCCCGTGCGAGTCTATCTGTATTTCATCGGCAAGGTGCGTGACCGCAACGCTCACGCCATTGCCGAAGAGTACGTGAAGCGCACCGGGCGCTTCGCGTCCTGCGAAATGCGGGAGATCGATCCACGGCGAATGGATTTGCGGGCGAAGCACGCCGGCGCAACGAAGGTGTTGCTGGATCCCGAAGGCCGCTCGCTCGATTCGAAGCAGTTCGCGGAACTGGCACGGAGGTCCGAGGAAGAGGCGCGGGACCTGGTGTTCGTGATTGGCGGAGCGGATGGTCTGCCACCTTCCTGGCGCGAGCAGGCCGACGTGCTGCTGTCCCTGTCGGCGATGACCTGGCCGCACGAGCTGGCCCGCGCCATGCTGGCCGAACAGATCTATCGCGCGTTCACGACGCTTCGTGGCCACCCGTATCCACGGTAATAGCAGCTCGGGCAATTCGGGGACAGACACGAGATTCCGCAGCGACCGGTGGATTGTTTTCAGTGGGCTTTCCGGTGGGGAATGTCGTCGCCTGTCCCCGAATTGCCCGAACGACCGTTATTGCGCCGGGCTGCTAGCGGGGCGATCCAGCCACCACGCCACGGCCGCGACGAAGATGTAGAAAGCCAGGCCGGAACTGGCCAGAGCGGCGACGTTCTGCGGCGGCGGACCGTACGTGTTGATAAGGAGCACCACCAGCAGGAACAGCGCCAGTACAAGCAGGCCGTAGTTGGTCCGCTGCGCCTTGCGGCGATAGATCCAGAACCCGGCGATCAGTACCGCCGCTTCCACCAGAATGCCCAGGGTGGGGTTGTTCCAGATGCCGAACCCAACGTACGGGCCGTGGAAGCCAACGGGCAGGTCGGGCCGGTGCATGGGCAGGTCGAGGAACCAGTGGGAGAGCACGCAGGCGGCAACCACCAGCGCGGCGCGGGTGTGCCGGGGACCTTTGTATATGGGCAGCAGACGCACCAGCAGGAACGCGGCGGCCGCCCACACCACGGACATCACCAGCGAGTGCGACCATGGATACGCGGTGAATTCGATGGGAGCTGCCGCGGGCCCGCCCGGAGCCAGACGCACCTTTTCCACGCCCGCCAGCACCAGCACGATCCACAGGATGTCGACAAACTGGGTGGCGACGAACAGCACGCCCAGCGAGACCCTGCGCTCGGCTGACTTCAAGGCAAAGGCGGCACCGTAGTGGCCTATGAGCATCCGATTCTTTGTAGCGCATTCGCGTGGCGGAGTCCAGCGGCACATAGAATGGTGAAGTGACGACTGCCGGAGTCAGTGTGATGATCGTGCTGGCCGCGGCGGGCGTGGCCCAGGATCTCGATAACATCCATATCGATCGCGTGGCCACCGGGTTCATCTATGTGGAAGGACCGGCCTGGTCGCGCGACGGCTATCTGGTGGTCAGCGATATTCCGAACAACGAGATCTGGCGCTGGCAGCCGGGCCAGAAGCGCGAACTGATGCGCCCGAATTCGAACGGCGCCAACGGCAACGCTTTCGACGCCCAGGGGCGGCTGTATACCTGCGAAGCACATGCTCGCCGCGTAGTGCGCACGGAAAAGAACGGCCGCGTCGAGGTGATCGCGGACAAGTGGCAGGGCAAGAGGTTGAACGAGCCGAACGACATTGTGGTGCGGCGCGACGGCCATGCGTGGTTCACGGACCCCGCCTTCGGTCCCGCGAACGACCGCCGCGAGCTGGACTTCTACGGCGTGTATCACATCGCGCCAAAGGGCGGGCTGGAGGTGATCGCGAAGCCCACCGGCCGGCCCAACGGGATTGCGCTCGCGCCCGATGGCCGAACTCTGTACGTCACGAATTCGGACGAGCGCAATGTCCGCGCCTACGACATTGCACGCAACGGGGTGGCGTCGAACGAGCGCATTCTTGTCAGCGGCATCGAAGGCGTGCCCGACGGCATCAAGGTGGACGAGAAGGGCAACCTGTACGTGGCCGCGAAGAAGCTCTACATCTTCAGCCCCGGCGGGCAGCCGGTGGGCGCGGTGGAGTTCGACGAGACGCCCTCCAACTGCGCTTTTGGAGGGCCCGAAATGGATCTGCTGTTTGTCACGGCGCGCACCACCGTGTATCTTGTGCAGCTCGGCGTGAAGGGCGCCACACCGTAGCATGAG
Source organism: Bryobacteraceae bacterium (assembly GCA_049510065.1). Taxonomy (GTDB): domain Bacteria; phylum Acidobacteriota; class Terriglobia; order Bryobacterales; family Bryobacteraceae; genus CAWACP01. The sequence goes on along the minus strand of JBEKZH010000014.1, from coordinate 61,599 downwards.
CGCCACTGACGACCGCAGGTATCCCGACCGCCCGTTCCTGGGCATCGGCGCGCTCATTTTCGACGGCGATTCCATCCTGCTGGTGGAGCGCGGCCACGAGCCTCTCAAGGGATGGTGGTCGCTGCCGGGCGGGATACTCGAAACGGGCGAGACGCTGGCCGACGGAATTCGGCGGGAGGTGCGCGAAGAGACCGGTCTGGAAGTGGAGCCGGAGGCGATGTTCGAAGTGTTCGAACGGATTATGCCCGATGCGGCCGGCCGCACCGAATACCATTACGTGCTGGTGGATTACGTATGCCGCGTGGTGGGAGGCGCGCTGCAGGCGGCCAGCGACGTGAGCGGCGCGGTGTGGGTCCGCGAAGACGAGCTCCCCGCATATCGTATTACCGAGGGCACGCTCGCCGTGGTGCAACGCGCTTTTCGCGCGCGAAAGACATGAACAGAACTTCTCTCGACCTGCTGGAGTTCGAAGGCCTGCGGCAACTGCTGGGGCGTTTCGTGCAGAGCCCGCTGGGCCGCGCCGAACTGGAACAAGTGCAGCCGGTGGCGGACCGCGCGTTTCTGGAGAGCACGCTGGCCGGCGTGCGGGAAGCTCTGGACTACGTGCGCCTGTCCATGGAGCCGCAGCAGCCGGCGCGCGGCGCGGCCATTCGCGTACGCTTCGATTCGGTGCCCGACGTCGCCGCCGCTTCGCACATGGTGGGCGTGGAAGGGGCCGTTCTGGAACCGCGACAGATTCTGGAGATGACGCAACTGCTGGAGCGGTCGGCGGAGATTCGCGGCATTCTGCTGAGTGCCGCGGAGCGGTTCCCGCTGCTGGGCGCCCGGGCGGAGCAACTGGTGGACCTGCGCGAAGTGCTGCGCGAGCTGCGCGGGAAGATCCTCCCCGATTGCACCATTGCCGACGACGCCAGCGTGGCGCTGCGCCGCATACGCCGCGATATCGAGAAACAGCGCAAGCAGATCCAGATTTCGCTGGAGCGTTTTGTGCGCGCGCACCGCGACGACGGCGTGCTCCAGGAGGATTTCATTACCGTCCGCAACGATCGTCTGGTGGTGCCGGTGGCTTCCGGTCAGCAGCGGCACGTGCCTGGCGTGATGCACGGGGCCAGCAATACCGGCCACACGCTGTTCATCGAGCCGCTGGAAACCATCGACCTGAACAATGAAGTGGTGCGCCTGCGGGAGGAGGAACAGCGCGAGGTGCAGCGCATCCTGCGCGAGCTCACCGAATTGTTGCGGGCCCACGCGGGCGGCGTCCGCGAGACCGTGCGCGTGTTGGGCGAACTGGATCTGCTTTTCGCTAAGGCGAACTTCGCGGTGGATTTCGGCTGCAGCATTCCGTCCTTCACCGCGGCGTGGGATCGCCGTCTGCTGCTGGAAGACGCGCGGCACCCGCTGCTCGAAGATGTGCTGCGCCGGCAACGCAAGCGGGTTCTGCCGTTATCGCTGACGCTCGAGGAGAAGCGCCGGACGCTGCTCATCAGCGGTCCCAACACCGGCGGCAAGACGGTGTCGATGAAGACGGTGGGGCTGCTCGCGCTGATGGCGCAGGCGGGACTGCCGGTGCCGGCCGCGCGCGCGGAGTTCCCGCTGTTCGACGAGGTGCTGGCGGACATCGGCGATCAGCAGTCCATTGCGGAGAACCTGAGCACGTTCTCCGCGCACATTGAGCACATTCGGGCCATGCTGGAAGCGGTGACGCGCGAGTCCCTGGTGCTGCTGGACGAACTGGGCCGCGCCACCGATCCCGAAGAGGGCGGCGCGCTGGGAGTGGCCATTGTCGAGCGGTTCCGAACGGCGGGCGCGTTCACGCTGGCCTCCACGCACCTGCTGGCGTTGAAGGTGTACGGGGCCAACACGGAGGGCGTGCTGAACGCTTCCATGGGCTTCGATGACGCGACGCTGGAGCCGACTTACGTGCTGCGCACGGGCGCGCCGGGCAAGTCGGCCGGTCTGGAAACCGCGGGGCGGCTGGGCATGCCGCCGGAGCTGATCGAACGCGCGCGACTGGCGATGACCCACCAGGAACGCGACATCTCGCGCTTTCTCGGCGAATTGCATGACCGCATCGACCGCGTTGCGGAGAACGAGCGCGAGCTGGAACGCGAGCGGGAAGCGCTGGCCGCACGGGAGCGCTCTCTGGCGAAGGAGTGGGAACAGCGGGAGGCGGCGAAGCTCCGCGAGATGGAGCAGCGATGCGACAAGGCGGTGGCGGCGTTTGAGGCGCAGGCTCGCGAGACCATCGAAGAGATCTCCAGGGCCGCTGAGGGTGGCCAGCAGCGCAAGGCCGCCGACCAGGCCATGCGCAAGGTGGCGCGCACGCGCCGCGAGTTCAAGGAGGAAGTACAGAGTACGGTTCTGGCCGTGCCGGGCGCGACGAAACCCGCGCAGGTTCCGCCGCCTCGCCTCGAAGAAGGTGTGCGTGTACGTCTGCGCGGCGTGCGCGAGCCGGCGCGCGTGCTGCGAAAACTCTCCGGCGACCGCATCGAAGTGCAGGCCGGCCTCATGAAGATGCAGATCGGCGTCGACGACGTGGAGGAAGTGCTGCCTGCGGGTGCGGAGACGTCGCGGCTGCCGCAGGGCGTGTCCTACGAGCCGTCCGGTCCGGCGTGGAACGTGACCTATCGCGAGATCAACGTGATCGGCAAGCGCGCCGAGGAGGCCTGCGACGAAGTGGACAAATTCCTCGACACGGCGGCGATGGCGTCGGTGGATCGCGTGCGCATCGTCCACGGCCATGGCATGGGCATCCTGCGCAAGGCGATCGCGGATTTGCTCTCGGCGAACCCGCACGTCGCGCAGTTCTACGCGGCCTCCCAGGCGGAGGGCGGAACCGGCGCGACGGTGGTGGAGTTGAAGTAGGGGGCGATTTGACGCTGGAATCCCGGCGGGGTAGGGTAGGTTTTGGAAGGGCGCCCATGACAATCACCGTTGACATCAGACCCGAGGTTCAGGCTGAACTCGCCCGTCAGGCTGCCGCCCACGGGAGCGCGATCGAGACCTATGCCGCCAGCCTGCTTGAAGAAGCGGCGCTTCTTCCTGTCGGCACGAACCGGCCGTCTTTCGACAAAGAACGCGCGCAAGCCGCGGGCGCGCGCATCCGCGAGCTGCGCAAAGGGGTCACGCTCGGAGGCCTGACGATCAGGGAGTTGATCGACGAAGGCCATCCGTGAGCCGCTTCGTTCTCGACAACACCGTGACGATGGCCTGGTGCTTCACCGGCGAGGCGACGGGATTCACGGAGACGCTGCTGCGCCGTCTCTCGAATTTGACCGATATCGCGATTGTTCCGGCACTGTGGCTCTACGAAGTCGTGAACGTGACCGAACTGGCGGTTCGGAAAGGGCGCATTAGCGCAGAGAAAGCGCACGCCTTCCTGGAAAGCCTTGCCGACCTGCCCATCGCCATAGAGAATCCGACCCCTGCCGCAGATGTTCGTGTCCGTTCGGGCGTTGGTGGGTCAGTATGATCTCACCGCTTACGATGCCGCTTATCTCGAACTGGCTATCCGCCACAACCTTGCGATCGCATCCTCCGACAAAGCGTTGGTGAAAGCCGCGCAGGCTGCGGGTGTCGGCCTGGTCGAGCTATGAAGAAGCGGTGGCGCTCGTTCCCGACGCGCCTGCCTCAGACCTGCGCCTGCCAATACCCGCGCTGATTTCCGGGGCCGGGGAGCAGGGCGCGCGGCGCTTCCTTTCGCTTTGAAATCGTCTGGCAGCGTCATCAGGTGCGGCAAGAAGCGGCCTGGCCTGCCCCCAACGTGTCGCCGGGAATGCGCTGAGGCAACGCGGAAGCGAGGGCCGGTCCGCACGCTGCCGGATACGCCCCGATCCTGAAAGACCTTCGTACACACGGCCCGGCGTAGTGCCGTGGTTTCACCGCGAGGCATACCCCGACGGCCCCTTTGCAGCGCGCCCGGCAGACCGGCAGGGGCGCGTGCACGCTGGGGGCCGCATCCCGCAAAAAGTGCTTGACTGTTCTAGTCAAGTAGTACACTATATAAACATGACGGCTGCCCGCGAGAAACGCTTCGCTCTCCGCCTCGACCTGCACAGCGGAGTTCCCGTCTATCGCCAGATCATCGACCAGGTGCTGGGCGGCATCGCCGCCGGATGGCTGCGGGCGGGCGACCAGTTGCCCACCGTACGCCAGCTCGCCGTGGACCTGTCGGTGAATCCCAATACGGTGATTCGCGCCTACCGCGAGCTGGAGATTCGCGAGGTCCTCACCACGCATCAGGGGACCGGCACGTTCGTGACTGCCCGGAAACCGGAACGCGATGACGTGGAGCGCCAGCGCCGTCTTTCGCAGATCGCGGGCGAGGTGGTGGCGCGGGCGGGCGCGGAAGGTTTCACGCTACAGGAGTTGATTCGCCGTTTGCGAGAAATGTCGTCGGAAAAGGGGAAATGAATATGAGTGTTCTGAAAACACAGGAGAGGCTGGGCCGCGACGGGATGAACGTGTCGCAGTATGCCAGTTCGGTTGGCGTCACCGCTTTTCTACTCAGCATGGCGGCGGGGGTCGGAACGGCCGCTCTGCTGAATCATCCGGCGCCGGTCTTCGCCGGTTTGGCCGTGGGCTTCTATCTGCTGTTTGCCATCAAGGTGGCGGCGCAGTGGCAGAAGGCCGCGGTATTGCGCTTCGGCAAATACGTCGGGTTGCGCGGGCCGGGACTCTTCTTCATCATTCCGGTGGTGGATAGCGTCAGCGCCTATGTGGACCAGCGCGTTCGGGTGACGGACGTCAGCGCGGAATCGGCCCTGACGCGCGACACCGTGCCGGTGAACGTCGACGCCATCGTTTTCTGGCTGGTGTGGGACGCCGAGAAATCGATTCTGGAGGTCGCCGATTTCAACCAGGCCATCACCCTGAGCGCGCAGACGGGTCTGCGAGAATCGATTGGCCGGCACGACCTGGCGCAGATGATCACCGAGCGGGAGATGCTGGGCAAGGAGCTGCAGCGAATACTGGACGAGAAAACGAATCCGTGGGGGATCACCGTACAGAGCGTCGAGATTCGCGACGTGCACATTCCTACCGCGCTCGAGGACGCCATGTCGCGGCAGGCCCAGGCGGAGCGCGAGCGGCAGGCCAGAATCATCCTGGGCACGGCGGAGACGGAGATCGCGGCCAAGTTCTCGGAAGCGTCGACGGTTTACGTCAACAATCCCGTGGCGCTGCATCTGCGCGCCATGAACATGCTCTACGAGGCCATCAAGGAGAAGGGCGCGATGGTCATTGTGCCCTCCTCAGCGGTGGAGACGATGGGGTTGGGGGGGCTGCTGGCTACGACGTCGCTACGGCCGCAATGAAGACTCGGGTTTCGACGCGGCCACTTCGGTGAGCGCAAGCCAGAGGAACTCGGCCATCTTGTAGAGCGAGTCCTCGCGCAGGCGCTCATCGTCGGAATGCGGGCCGCCGCCGGACACCCGGGTCAGTTCGTCCATTTCCGGGCCGTAGCCGTAGCCCTGGACGCCCTTCGCGCGGAGCTGCGCCAGATCGGTAGCCCCGGTGGCCATGGCTGGCAACGTGACGCTGCCGGGGAACAGTTTCCTCTGGGCGCGCTCGAGTGCGCGGAACATCTCCGTATCGATGCGCGACGGCGGCGCCGCGGGGCGCGTGGCCGTTTCCACCGGTTTCACCTCGATGCTCGGGTCGGCGATGATGCGGCGCAACTCGGCCCAGAGCTGGGCCAGGTCCTCGTCGGGAAGCGCTCGAATGTCGAGCACGGCTTCGGCTTCGGACGGAATCACGTTACTGCGGAAGCCGCCCCGGATCACGGTGGGCGCAATGGAGGTTCGCAGGACGGCGTAGTTCGCGACTTCGTGTTCGGCCAAGTATCTCTGGATGGAGGCGCTCGGTTCAGGATCGCCGATGTGCGCATAGCGGAACGCATCGTCGGGCGCGCTGATCTTCGCCAGACCCTCGAACCAGGCGCGGGTGGTCGCGTTCAGGCGCATGGGCGGCTGCCAGCGGCTGAGGCGCGACACCGCGTTGGCCAGATGCACAATCGGGTTGTCCAGGCGCGGCTGCGACCCATGGCCGGAGGTTCCGTGCGCGATCAGGCGCACCGGCCGCACCACTTTCTCGGTGGTGGTGATCTCCACATAGCGGACCGTGCTGCCGCGCACCGTGACCTGGCCGCCCTCAGCCAGTGCAAACTCGGCGGCGATGTTGTCCCAATGTTGGCGCACCAAAAAATCGATGCCCCATTGCGTGGCGCCCTCCTCACCGGCTTCCGCCAAAAAAATGACATCGCGGTCGAGCGGCACCCGCATGCGATGCAGCAGGACGACGGTCATCAGCGAAACGGCGACGTGGCTCTTGTCGTCGATGGACCCGCGTCCCAGAATCCAGCCGTCGCGAAGGATGGCGGCAAACGGATCGACCCGCCACTTGTCGCGTTCCACGCCCACCACGTCGGTGTGGCCCATGAGGAGCACCGGCCGCTTCGAACCGTTCCCCTTCAGCCGCGCTACCAGATTGGCGCGATGGGGGGCGAGTGTAAACACCTGATAAGGGATGTGCTCGCGGTCGAGTACCTGACGCAGGTAGTTCACGGCGCGCGTTTCGTTGCCCGGCGGGTTGCTGGTGTCGATTCGAAGCAATGCGCGGTAATAATCGAGGAGTTCCGGCTGGACGGCGGGCCAGTTGACGCGCAGATCGCCCGCCTGGGCTGTCAGCAAGCCGCAGCATAGCGCGAGGGCGAAACCACGCAGGACACCCATGAGGGTCAAGGATATCAGGACTGAGGAACGCTGGCGCGAGAATGCGCTCACCTGGCTCTCCTCACACAGGGTTTGCCGCAAACGCTGGGGTATTTGCCGCAGGTCGGACCCGGTTAGTGTACTGCGGCGATAATCCTGGGCTTCATGTGGGGCGGTCCCCCGGGACCGCGCTGGGTCCCTTAACCCAGCCAAATCCGACCTGAGGGTCGGGTTTCGGCTCAGGGGAGCCGCCCCACACAAACAGCTCGTTCATAATGCGCAGTTTACGGAGCCGCGCGCCTCAGCAAGCGGTAGCAAGATGCATTTTTCACCAGGCGCCTCTTGCTGGCGTTGCGCAATTCTACGGCACGAATTTGGCATGGTTCGTGCTAAAGGTCCTGGTTTGGGGGGAAGGAGTGTGCCCCCGCCGCCGACTCACGCGGAAGGCTGGCACGTGCGACTGCCAGCTCGGACGCCGGGACGTGGGCCGGTGATTCTGCTGAAGAACCCGGCGGCACTGAAATACCCGCGCGAAGTCGCACCCACCGCACGGCCCACCTTTGAGAGAACAGCAATGGAGTCGCTCAGGGAGGCCTTGAGTAACCATCCGTTTGTGGTGGACCTCGCTGCCCATCACGTGGAAATGCTGATTTCCTGTGGAAAGAGCGCGAGGTTCGAACGAGGCGAATACCTGGCACGCGAGGGCGAGCCGGCCGACGCCTTTTACCTGATTGAATCCGGGAAAGTAATACTCGAGATCCATGCCCCGCATCACGGGGCGATGGTGGTTGACAAACTTGGCGCCGGCGACGCCCTGGGCTGGTCGTGGCTGGTGGGTCCGCATCGGTGGCATTCCGATGCGCGGGCGTGCGAGCCAGTCAACGTGATCGTACTGGACGGGCGCTGTGTGCGCACGAAGTGTGAGCTGGATCACGAACTCGGGTACCAGCTTCTGCAACGTTTTTCCATGCTACTGGAACATCGCCTGGAGGCCACGCGGTCGCGCGTGGTGGAACTCTACTGTGTACCGGCGTGATGACAATTCGGTTAAAATCGGCGGCTCGGTTTGGAGCCGTCGCGCGTATAATTTGTGGTAGATAACGACAACTTAAGAAGCACGTGGCTGGTTCGGCGGGCAGCAGGATGGCGCCGGGGAATACGGCTCATTGGCCTCCAACTCAGGCTGAAGCCCGGAGTTGCTGCGGTCTCGAGGGTATCTCGGGGTCAGGCCACCGTTTTCCGGAGCTGGTAGAACGGCCTGATATTTTCATCCTCTGCGTCCGCGCTGCAGGCCTCGCACGAACACACGTTCCGCAGCAACGCGATTCGACCGGGTAGTCGAGAAAGCAGCCGCATGGCGGAAGTGAGGCGTAGGTGAATGTATACGCGTCTTTTTTCCGAGGCGGCAGGTTTGTGCAATCGACGGGCGCAGAGCCCGCAACCTAATTCCTGGCAACTCTGACAAAACGGTCTCCGGCCGCGAGCATGCTGGCGCGCTCACGTCCGAAGTCCGGAACGAGCGAGAGTCTGGCATGGTCATCAGGCGCATCGTGAAGTTCGAGGCCGAGCGCGACCCGGGTTTTGCAAACTGGGTGACGCGCATGGCCGGAGGTGAACGGATTCGGCATTGCCTGCAATGCGGGCAGTGCAGCGGCACCTGCCCTCTATCGCTTTACATGGATCACACGCCGCGGCAGCTCATGTACCTGGCGCGTGAGGGCTTCAAAGAAGAGGTCCTGACCAGTTCGGCGATCTGGATGTGCACGTCGTGTTACGCGTGCATGGTCAAGTGCCCAAAGAAGATCAACATCACTCACCTTCTTTATGCGTTCAAGGAGCGGGCCATTACCGAGGGCCGGTACCCGAAGCGCTTCCCCGTCGCGGTGCTGGCCCGTCAGTTCGCGCTCATGGTAAACAAATCGGGGCGGGTGACCGAGAGCCGCCTGATGATAAAGGTGTGCCTGCGGACGGCCGTGGCCCGCATTCTGGGTATGACCGGGATCGGATGGGGACTTCTGCGCACGGGACGGATGAGTTTCGGCCAGGAGCACATCGAAGCGAGGGCCGACCTCGTCAAAGTGATCGAATCCGTGCGGAACACGCGGAAGGAGCTGGCGCTATGACTTACGCCTGGTATCCCGGGTGTTCCCTGCGCGGCACCGGACGGGCCTACGAAGAATCTCTGCTGGCCGTGTTCAAGGCGCTGGGCGTGGAGGTGGCCGAGCTCAAGGACTGGAACTGCTGCGGTTCCACCACCTATCTCTCCGTCGACGAGTTGACCTCCTATGCGCTGGTGGCGCGGAACCTGGCGCTGGCCGGACGCGAGCACAGGGATATCGTCGCGCCGTGCGCCGCCTGCTACATGGTTCTGAACAAGACCCAGCATTACGTGGACGACTACCCCGACGTGCGCCTGGCGGTGAACCGGGCCATGGAGGCGATCGGTCTTGTCTACGACGACCGTGTCAAGGTGCGGCACCCTCTGGATGTTCTGCTGAACGATGTCGGCGTGAAGGCGATCAAGGAGAAGGTCACCAAACCATTGAAGGGGCTGAAAGTGGCACCGTATTACGGCTGCCAGATTGTGCGCCCCTACGCAACCTTCGACGACCAGGCGAACCCGGTGGCCATGGATCGCCTGCTGGAGGCCTGCGGCGCGAAGGTGGTGCACTACCCGCTGAAGACAACCTGCTGCGGCGGCAGCCAGAAGGGCGCGCTGCCGGAGGTGGGTCTCGATCTCATCCATTACCTGATCACCGAAGCGAAGCGGCAGGGCGCGGACGTCATGGCCACGGTGTGCCCGCTCTGCCAGTTCAACGTGGAGGCGTTCCAGCAGGACGCCGCCAGTTCCCGCCCCACGGTCTCCATGCCGGTGCTCTATTTCAGCCAGCTCATGGGGCTGGCGCTGGGCTGTTCGGCCGGCGACATCGGTCTGCGGCGATGCCTGGTGTCCGTGGAACCGCTGCTCGCGGAAAAGGAGATCGCTTATGCCTGACGGTTTCCCCTCCGGCAACGGTCACAGCGGCTGCCGGGTGGGCGTGTATGTCTGCCACTGCGGCACCAACATCGCGTCCACGGTGGATGTAGCGGCGCTATCCAGCTATGCGCTCGGGCTTCCGGGCGTGGTGGTGGCGCGGGACTACAAGTACATGTGCTCGGATCCGGGGCAGGATCTGATTGCCCAGGATATTCGCGAGTACGGCCTCGACCGCGTTGTTGTGGCCGCCTGCTCGCCGCTGCTGCACGAGCCCACCTTCCGCAGAGCCATCGCACGCGCCGGCCTGAACCCGTTTTTCCTGCAGGTGGTGAACATCCGCGAGCATGTTTCGTGGGTTCATACGGACAAGGGCGAGGCCACCGCGAAGGCGAAAGATTTGGTTCGCGCGGCGGTGCGGCGCGTGTTTCTGCACAAGCCGCTGGAGAAAAGGAAAGTCCCCATCAACCCGAACGTGCTGGTGGTGGGCGGCGGCATTGCGGGCATCCACGCCGCGCTCACGCTGGCCGACGCGGGCAAGCATGTGTATCTTGTCGAGCGCGAGCCTTCCATCGGCGGCCACATGGCCATGTTCGACAAGACCTTCCCCACTCTGGACTGCGCCGCCTGCATCCTGACGCCGAAGATGACCTCGGTGGGCTGCCATCCCAAAATCAGCCTCTGGACGTATTCGGAGGTGGTTCAGGTGGATGGATACGTCGGCAACTACAAAGTGAAGGTGAAGCACAAGCCGCGGTACGTCATCGACGATTTGTGCATCGGCTGCCAGGAGTGCGTCACCGCGTGCGTGTTCAAAGCGGGCAAGACGCCCGACGAGTTCAACCTCGGCCTGAGCAAGCGCAAGCCGGTGTATCTGCCGTTTCCACAAGCCGTTCCGCAGAAGGTTGTCATCGACCCCGAGGCGTGCATCGAATTCAAGTCGGGCAAGTGCAAGAAGACCTGCATCGAGGCGTGCGGCGAGCGCGGAGCCATCGATCTCAAGCAGAAGGAGACCTTCGAGGAGATCGAAGTGGGCGCCATCATCCTGGCCACCGGCTTCGCCACCTTCGATCCGGTCCGCAAGCCCTACCTCGGGTACGGGAAATATCCCAACATCTACACCTCGCTCGAAATAGAGCGGCTCATCAACGCCTCCGGACCCACTAACGGAGAGCTGGTCCTTCGCGACGGCACGCCTCCGAAGGCGGTGGGCATCGTGCACTGCGTCGGTTCGCGCGACGCCAATACAAACCGCTGGTGCTCGAAGGTGTGCTGCATGTACTCGCTGAAGCTGGCGCACCTGGTGAAGGAACGAACCGGCGCGGAGGTGTACAACTTCTACATCGACATGCGCACGCCGGGCAAGGGCTACGAGGAGTTCTACGACCGGCTGCTGGACGAAGGGGTCCACTTCATCCGCGGGCGCGTAGCCGACGTGAGCGACTGGGCCGTGCACCCGTCGGAAGAGGGCAAGCTGGTGATCCGCGCGGAAGACACGCTGGCCGGCTTCGTGCGGCGCATCCCGGTGGACATGGTGATCCTGTCGGTGGGACTGGAGCCCCAGCCGGACGCGCAGCAGGTGCGCCGGTTGTTCAACATCAGTTGTGCGTCGGAGGGCTGGTTCCTGGAACGGCATCCCAAACTCGCTCCGGTCAGCACGTTTACCGAGGGCGTGTTCATCGCCGGCGCCTGCCAGGGACCCCGCGATATTCCCGAAGCGGTGGCGCAGGCGGGCGCGGCGTCGGCCGAGGCGCTGGCGCTGATCGACGCGGGAGTGGTGGAACTGGAGCCGTACACCGCCACCGTCGACGAGGCGGCCTGCTCGAAATGCGGCGTCTGCTTCACGCTTTGCCCATACTCGGCCATTGCGCCGGGCGGCGGCAGCATCAACGAAGTGTTGTGCAAAGGGTGCGGGACGTGCGTCGCATCATGTCCGTCCGGCGCCATACGGCAGAATTTCTTCGAGGACAGCGAAATCGAAGAGGAGATTGAGGGGTTGCTGGCCTATGCTTAACCGCAGAACGATTCCTCCCGAAGTACCCGGCGCGGCGTTCGAGCCGAGGATCGTCGCTTTCTTCTGCAACTGGTGCACCTACCTGGCGGCGGATCTGGCGGGCACTTCCCGAATGAAATACGAGCCGAACATACGCGTGATCCGGCTGATGTGCTCGGGCCGAGTGGACCCGCAGTTCGTGCTCAAGGCCTTCGCCGAGGGCGCCGACGGGGTGCTCATCGGCGGCTGTCACCTCGGCGATTGCCATTACCAGGAAGGCAACTACAAGGCCCTCCGCCGCTTCCTGCTGCTGCGGCGCATGCTCAAGCAGATGGGAATCGAGGAGGACCGCTTCCGCCTGGAGTGGATCTCCGCCGCCGAGGCCGACCGCCTGCGCACGGCGGTGAACGACATGGTGGAGAAGGTGCGCGCGCTCGGACCGCTCAAGCTGGAGCAGGTCCCGAAGTACATCGAAGCCGAAGAGCTTGAGGAGGCGCCAGTCTGATGCCGGAAAAACCGAAAGTTGCGTTTTACTGGTGCGCTTCGTGCGGCGGGTGCGAGGAAGCGGTCCTCGATCTGGCGGAGCGCTTTCTCGACGTGGCCGGGGCCATCGATATCGTTTTCTGGCCGGTGGCGCTGGACTTCAAGCGCAAGGACGTGGAGGCGCTGCCCGACGGCTCGGTGTTCGCGGCTTTCATCAACGGGGCTGTGCGCAACAGCGAGCAGGAAGAGATGGCCCAACTGCTGCGACGCAAGGCGAAGGTGGTGATCGCGTTCGGAAGCTGCGCGCAGCTTGGCGGCATACCCGGTCTGGCCAATCTGTACAGCCGGGCGGACATCATCAGCGCGGCGTATCTGGAACCGCCGACAATGGCGAACCCGGACCATGTATTGCCCGCGGTGCACTCGCGCAGCGACGGGCACGCGCTGGAGCTGCCGGTCTTTCAGGACCGCGTGCGGGCGCTCGATCAGGTGGTGGAAGTCGACTACTACGTTCCCGGGTGCCCGCCCATGCCGAAGATTGTCCACAACGCGGTCGAGACGCTGCTCGGCGCGGAGTTGCCGCCGCGGGGCAGCGTGCTGGCTCCCGATCTGGCCCTGTGCGACGAATGCCCGCGGAAGGACACCAAACCGGAAAAGCTGTCCTTTACGGAATTCAAGCGGCCGCACCAGGTGCTCATCGACGAAAAGACGTGCCTGCTGGCGCAGGGGCTGGTGTGTATGGGCCCGGCGACGCGCGGCGGGTGTGAAGCGGTATGTGTTCAGGGAAACATGCCATGTGGGGGATGTGGCGGTCCCATGTCCCGCGTCAGGGATCAGGGCGCGAAGATGCTGTCGGCGCTCGCTTCGCTGGTGGAAGGCAAGGAACCAGAGGAGATTGAACGCACCCTGGCGACGATTCCCGATCCGGTGGGAACTTTCTACCGGTACAGCCTGCCTGCATCCCTGTTGCAGGCGGCGAGGCAGAATCAAACCCGTGCGGCGTAAGCGGCACCCGAGGTGACTCAATGCAGCAGGACACCGAAGCCCAGAGCGGAATGTGGCAGGAAGCCTCCGCCAGAGCCAACAGCGAGTACATCCGGCATCGGATAACGCTCGACCCGATCACCCGCCTGGAAGGTCACGGCAGAATCGAAGTGTTTCTGAACGAGACCGGGCAGGTGGATCACGCATACTTCCAGGTCCCCGAGCTGCGAGGATTCGAGAAGTTCTCGCAGGGCCGGCCCGTCGAGGAGATGCCGCAGATCACCTCGCGCATCTGCGGAGTCTGCCCGACGGCCCATCATATGGCCTCCACGAAAGCTCTCGACGACCTGTATCAGGTAGAGCCGCCTCCCGCAGCGAAGAAGATCCGCGAACTCATCTACAGCGCGTTCATGGCGGAGGACCATGCGCTGCATTTCTATTTCCTCGGAGGGCCCGATTTCATCGTCGGTCCGGAGGCGCCCGCCGCCGAGAGGAATGTCCTCGGCGTGATCGCCAAAGTAGGGGTGGACGTCGGCAAAGAGGTGATTGCCATGCGCCGCCACCTGCGTGAGATCGTGGCCATGGCCGGCGGAAAGCCGGTACACCCGGTTTTCGGTCTGCCGGGCGGCGTAGCCAAGCGGTTTACTCCGGAAATGCAGCAGCAATGTCAGAAAGTGGCCGCCGAAGCGGTGGAATTCGCGAAATTCACGCTGCAGATTTTCGAGGAAATCGTCCTGCCGAACACCGAATACGTGCGCATGATCGTATCGGATCTGTACACGCACCGGACCTATTACATGGGGCAGGTGGACGAGCAGAACCGTCTGAACTTCTACGACGGCAAGCTTCGGGTGGTGAAGCCCGACGGAACCGAGTGGAAGAAGTTCGGGCCGGCCGAATACCTGGAGAACATAGCGGAGCACGTGGAGCCGTGGAGCTACATGAAGTTCTGCTACCTGAAACCCATCGGCTGGAAAGGCTTCACCGACGGCGCCGACAGCGGTGTGTACAGCGTTGCGCCGCTGGCCCGCCTGAATGCGTGCGAGGGCATGGCCACGCCGCTGGCCCAGAACGCGTACGAACGATACGTCGAGGCTCTCGGCGGCAAGCCCGTGCACCACACGCTGGCGAACCACTGGGCTCGCGTGATCGAACTGGTTTACGCGGCGGAACGCCTGCAGGAACTGGCCAACGATCCCGAGCTGACCAGCGAGCACGTGCGGAATCTGCCCACGGCGACCCCGCGCGAAGGGATCGGCGTGGTGGAGGCTCCACGCGGCACGCTGGTGCATCACTACCAAACCGACGAGCAGGGGTTCCTCAAACATGCCAACCTTATCGTGGCCACGCAGCAGAACGCCGCGCGGATCGCCATGAGCGTGGAAACGGCCGCGAAAGGCCTTATTTCCCTCGATAAGATGGACGACGGCGTGTTGAATAAGGTGGAAATGGCGTTTCGTGCGTACGACCCGTGTCATGGGTGCGCCACGCATGCTCTGCCCGGCAGCATGCCGCTGCGCCTGTGCGTGCACGACGCTGCGGGAGAGACCATCGCCGTTATACGGCGCGACAAGAATGGAGACGTGAAGCGCGACTAACGCTGCGGAAGTCTGGAGAAGGAATGCGAATACTCTGTCTGGGAAATGACCTGTTGGGGGACGATGCCGTAGGAGTGGTTGTAGCCGAGCAGCTTCGACATCTGCTGCCTGAGGGCTTTGACGTCGACACTACGGACGATAGCGGCCTGGATCTGCTGGATCATATCATCAACACCACGGCGCTGGTGGTAGTGGATGCGGTGCAGACCGGAGCCCCTCCGGGGACGGTACACCTGCTGGACGAGGACGATCTCCCGGTGGTGTGCGGGTCCTCGCCGCACTATGTCGGATTGAACGAGGCGCTCCGAGTGGCGCGGGCGCTGCAGTTGCCCGTACCGGAGAAGGTGGTGATTCTGGCGATCGAGGTGGGGGACACGCTGTCGTTCGGCGCGGAGATGCTGCCGGCGGTGCGGGCGGCCACGCCGGCGGTGGTGGAGATGATTCTGGAGAACATGCTGCAGTGGTCGTAGGGGCTTTGCCGCGCGACGGGCACCCGGACAATCTCACGACCTCTCAACCGGTCCACCGCCCCGAGACACGCTGAGCGTGGCGTCTCGCACAACCACGAGCAGGCCGGGCCATTCTTCTTCGCGAAAACGCTCGATTGCAATCATCACCGCTTTGTGTATCCTGTGTCGATTGGGTTGCCGCAAGCGGACTATCGCGATGCCGTAGTGTGGAAACGCTCGGTACTCTGTGAAGCCGCGATCCGTCGTAATGAGGGCTCGGTGGTCAGCGATCGCGGCGGACCATAGAACGGGATCTTCCACTCCCTGATCCGCGGTCCCACGGACATCCCGCACGTCATGTCCGAGTTCCCGAAGACGCGCCACCGTCATCAGCGGGATGTTCTCGTCAGCGAGGATCTTCATCCCTCAGTCGCCAGCGACCTGGATGGGTGTGACCTGCTCCTCAGCGAGGTCGGCCGCATAGTCGAGAGATGCCAGGATGTCCTCGCGAGTCAGCGTTGGATATTCGGCCAATAGATCGTCGATGGTATCGCCATTGGCCAGCATCCGGACCAACTGATGCACCGGCATCCTTGTGCCTTTCACGCATGCCTGCCCGTGGCAAACTCGCGGATCGATCGATATCCTGCCGAAGTCCATGCGAACGCTCCCTGCTTCGAGTCTACCCTTTTCTGGCGAACCCACTCAGCCGTGGTTCGATCCGCGGGAAGACCCTTGAACCGCGGACGCCACCGGAGTACTGTCAGGTCATGGATATAGGACGACAGGATTCTCTGGATTATCACGCGTCGAGCCCGCCCGGAAAGATCTCGGTAGTCCCCAGCAAGCCGTGTCTCAGCCAGCGCGATCTGAGCCTGGCTTACACGCCCGGCGTGGCCGTCCCCTGTCTCGAAATCGAGAAGGATCCCGCCCTCGCGTATCGGTATACCAGCAAAGGGAACCTGGTGGCCGTGGTGACCAACGGCAGCGCCGTGCTCGGGCTCGGCAACATTGGGCCGGCCGCCGGCAAACCGGTCATGGAAGGCAAAGCGGTGTTGTTCAAGCGCTTCGCCGACATCGACGTATTCGACCTCGAGCTCGCCACCAGCGACCCGCAGGAGATCATTCGCGCCTGCCAGTTGCTGGAGCCCACCTTCGGGGGCATCAACCTCGAAGACATCAAAGCGCCGGATTGTTTTCTGGTGGAGCAGGAACTGCGGCGCACCATGCAGATCCCCGTGTTCCATGACGACCAGCACGGAACGGCCATCATTGTGGGCGCGGCGTTGCAGAACGCGCTGATCGTGGCCGGCAAGCAGGCCGCCGAGGTGCGCGTGGTGTTCAGCGGCGCCGGCGCCAGCGCGATTGCCTGCGCGGAACACGCCATCCGTCTGGGAGTCCGCCGCGAGAATATCACGCTGTGCGATTCGCTCGGGGTCATCTGGCAGGGCCGTGTCCGCGGCATGAACCCGTGGAAGGAGCGCTTCGCGGCGAAGACGGAATTGCGGACGCTCGCCGAGGTGCTGCGCGGCGCGGACGTCTTCATCGGCCTGTCGGTGGCGGGCGCGGTGACACCCGAAATGATCGAGGCCATGGCGGATCGTCCGATTATCTTCGCGCTGGCGAATCCCGATCCGGAGATTCCGTACGATGTCGCCGTGCGCGCGCGCCCCGACGCCATTGTCGCCACCGGCCGCTCGGATTATCCCAACCAGGTGAACAACGTTCTGGGGTTTCCCTTCATTTTCCGCGGCGCCCTGGACGTGCGCGCCACCACCATCAACGACGAGATGAAGCTGGCGGCAACCAACGCTCTGGCCGAGCTGGCGCGCGAGGATGTGCCGGACTCGGTGATGCGCACCTATGGCGTGGACAGTCTCGAGTTCGGTCCCGCGTACATCATTCCCAAACCCTTCGACCCGCGCGTGCTGGTTCGCGAGGCGTGCGCGGTGGCCCGGGCCGCCATGGAAAGCGGCGTGGCCGGGCGCCAGATCGATCTCGACGAATACTACGATCAGCTCGTACGCAGACAGGGCCGCACGCAGGGCCTGATGCGTTTCGTGATCCACCAGGCCCGCCGCTCTCCCCAGCGCATCGTGTTCACCGAAGGCGAAGCCGGGAAGATCCTGCGGGCGTCGCAGATCCTCATTCACGACCAGATTGCCCGGCCCATTCTGCTGGGCAAGGAGGACGTGATCCGCGCGCGGGCGCGCGAGCTGCATCTCAGCCTGGAGGGGACGGAGATACTCGATCCGGCCCGCAGCCCCCGGGCGGAAGCGTACGCGGAGGAGTTGTTTCGCCACCGGCAGCGCAAGGGGGTAACCCGGACTTCCGCCGCGCAACTCGTGCTGCGTCCGAATTACTTCGCCGCGCTCATGATGAAGATGGGCGATGCGGACGTGCTCATCGGCGGGCTCACCCAGAACTACTCGGACGTCATCCGCCCCGCTCTCCAGGTGCTGCCGTTGCGGGAGGGCCTGCGCAAGGTCGCCGGCGTGCATCTCATGCTGCCGCGCGACGGCAACCTGTTCTTCTTCGCCGACACCACGGTGAATATCGAGCCGGATGCCGAAGATCTGGCGGAAATCGCGCTGATGGCGGCAACCACGGCGCGCCGCTTCAACGTGACGCCACGAGTCGCGCTGCTCTCGTTTTCCAATTTCGGCAGCACCCGCCATCCGTTTACGGAGAAAGTCCGGCGCGCGGTGGAGCTGGTCCGGGAGCGAGCGCCGGAACTCATGGTCGATGGGGAAATGCAGGGCGACACGGCCGTCGTGCCGGAGATCATCGAGTCCACGTATCCGTTCAGTGCTCTGCGGGGCGGCGCGAACGTGCTGATCTTCCCGAGTCTGGAGTCGGCCAACACCGCCTACACGCTGGTGTCGCGGGTGGGTGGCGCCGAGGCGATCGGTCCGCTGCTGATGGGGCTGTCGAAACCGGTCCACGTGCTGCGCCGGGATGCCGAAGTCAATGACATCGTCAACGTGGCGGCGATCGCGGTGGTCGACGCCCAGGCGCGGGTTCAGTCCTGAAGTCCGGGAGGGGCTTCCCGGACGTGGAACACAGGTGTACCATGAGACCGGGCGCGTCGGGGCGGTGGCGGCGGTGCCCGCACAACCTCATCCGGCGTGACGCCACACTCGGACAGTCCCGCGGAGGTGAGTCATGCCCGTCAGCGCATTGAAGGAATTCCTCGATCGCAACAACGTCAAGTACCTGACCATCACGCACTCCATCGCTTACACAGCTCAGGGGATCGCCGCCCTGACTCACACCAGAGGCAAGGAGCTGGCGAAGACGGTCATGGTGAAGGTGGATGGCGTGCTCGCCATGGCCGTGGTGCCGGCCTCCTGGCACGTCAGCCTCGAACGGTTGAAGGAAGGAGCCGGCGCGAATGCCGTCGGCCTCGCCAGCGAAGCGGATTTCTTCGGCCGCTTTCCGGGATGCGAGACAGGCGCGATGCCGCCGTTCGGCAATCTGTATGACATGGCGGTCTTCGTCGACGAAGGCCTGGCGAGAGAGAAAGAGATCGCCTTCAACGCTGGTTCCCATCGCGAGCTCCTCCGGATGTTGTACGAAGATTTTGACCGTCTGGTCAAACCCAGGACGCTGAAGCTGGTGGCGGGGAAAGCCGGCGCGCACGCCGTGTGAAAAGCCGCGCCGGGCCCCCTCGGCAACCCCTCGGAACTATTTGACATCCGGCGTCATCGCATGTAGCATTGCGTATGAAAGCGCTTGCAGAGGCTCGTCCGGCTGCCAGGCACTTGTGTTGACCATACCTTCCAAACGCGGAGCATAGACTTTAATGAAAACCGGCTCTGATATTACGCTCGGACTCATCGTCGGAAACCGTGGTTTCTTTCCCGGTCACCTCGCGAAATCCGGCCGCGAAGAGATGATTGGCGTGCTGGAGACAGCCGGCGTGCGCGTCGTCGCACCCGGCGAGGAGGAGACCAGGTACGGCGCGGTGGAGACGCACGCCGAGGCGCGCCAGTGCGCGGAACTGTTCGATCGCCATCGCCATGAGATCGACGGCATCATCGTGACTCTGCCTAATTTCGGCGAAGAGCGCGGCATCGTCGACGCCCTGCGCCATTCCGGGCTGAAAGTGCCAGTGCTGGTGCAGGCGACGCCGGACACGCCGGGCCGCATGACCATCGCCGACCGCCGCGACAGCTTCTGCGGCAAGATGTCCTGCTGCAACAACCTGAAGCAGTACGGCATTCCCTATTCGCTGACCACGCTGCACACCGAAGCGCCCGACTCGCCCGAATTCGCGAAGGATCTGGAGTGGTTCAAGGCCGTTTGCCGGGTGGTGCGTGGCATGAAGAACCTGCGCGTGGGCGCCATCGGCGCTCGGCCGGCCGCGTTCAACACGGTGCGCTACAGCGAGAAGCTGCTGGAGCAGGCCGGCATTTCGGTGGAACCGGTCGACCTCTCCGAGATCTTCGGCCGCATCGCCAAAATGAAGGACGACGATCCGGCGGCGCTCGCCAAGCTCGCTGCCATCGAAGCCTACGTCGCAACAGGCGACACGCCCAGGGCGGCGCTGCTGAAGATGGCTAAGTTCGGCGCCGTGGTGGACGAATGGATGAGCCAGACCCTGGTTTCCATCAGCGCCGTGCAGTGCTGGACGTCCATGGAGGAGTACTTCGGCGTGGTGCCCTGCACGGTGATGAGCATGATGAGCAACAACCTGATGTCC
Organism: Bryobacteraceae bacterium; assembly: GCA_049510065.1. Lineage (GTDB taxonomy): Bacteria > Acidobacteriota > Terriglobia > Bryobacterales > Bryobacteraceae > CAWACP01. Next base: position 41,703 of record JBEKZH010000014.1, on the reverse strand, counting down.
AGCGCCTGCGAGGTGGACATCTGCGGCGTCCTCGGCATGCATGCCCTGCGGCTGGCTTCGGGAACGCCCAGCGCGTTGCTCGATTGGAACAACAACTACGGCAGCGATCCGGACAAGGCCGTCTGCTTCCACTGCAGCAATCTGCCGAAGGACTTCTTCGAGGAAGTGAAGATGGACTTCCAGCTCATCATCGCGGGGACCGTCGGCCGCGAGAACACCCACGGCACCTGCGTCGGCCGCGTGAAGGCCGGGCCAATGACCTACGCGCGTTTCTCCACCATCGACGACGAGGGACTGATTGCGGGCTACGTGGGCGAGGGCGAATTCACCAGCGATCCACTGGACACCTTCGGCGGCGCCGGCGTGGTGCGCATCCCGCAGCTCCAGAACCTGCTGCGCTACATCTGCGAGAACGGCTTCGAGCATCACGTGGCCGCGAACCTGTCGAGCACGGCGGGGGTTCTGGAAGAAGCGGCGACGAAATATCTGGGCTGGCACGTTTACCTGCACGAGTAGTCACCAGGGGGACACCGTGAGCATTGTCGCCGGAGTGGACTTTGGGACGCTCAGCGTTCGCGTCTCCATTTTCGAGAGCGCCAAAGGCAGAATCGGTTCGGGTACGGCGCAATACGCGCTGCACCGCCGCCGCGACGATCCCGATTACGCCACGCAGAGCCACGTCGACCACATGACCGCGCTGGTGGAGGCGGCGCGCGGGGCTGTCGCCTCGGCCGGCATCGATGGCCGCGCGATCGAAGCGATGGCTATCGATACCACCGGGTCGAGCGTGATCCCGGTGGGCGAGGGACTCGAACCTCTCGACGACTACTATCTGTGGTGCGACCATCGCGCCTGGCAGGAAGCCGCGCTCATCACCCGGACCGCCCACGAGAGCGCACTCGCTGCCATTGACTGGTGCGGCGGAACCTACTCCTCCGAGTGGGGCTTCTCGAAGTTGCTGCACTGGTTGCGGAACAACCCCGACAAGCGCGGCCGGATGGTGACCGCCCTCGAACACTGCGACATGGTTGCGGCCACGTTGTGCGGCATCGCCAACCCCGCCGACGTTCCGCGCAGCATCTGCGCCATGGGACACAAATGGATGTGGAACCAGCAGCTCGGCGGCCTGCCTCCCGAGGACTTCCTGCAGCGCGTGGACCCGCTGCTCGCCGGGGTTCGCGACAAGATGGCGCTGGGCCGCTACCGGACCTCCGATGCCATCGCCGGGACTCTCTCGCCGGAATGGGCCGCCAGCATGGGACTGCGCCCCGGGATTCCCATTCCCGTGGGCGCCTTCGACGCGCACTGGGACGCCATCGGCGCAGGTTGCCGTCTCGGTGACGTGGTGAACGTGGTGGGCACCTCCACCTGCATCATCGCCATGAGCACGGAGAGCACGCTGGTTCCCGGCGTGTGCGGCGTTGTGCGCGGTTCCGTGCATCCTTCTTATACCGGAATCGAAGCGGGCCTCTCCGCCACGGGCGACATTTTCGACGCCATAGCCCGGCGCGCCGGGACCACCGTACCCGAGCTGTCGAACGGCCTTGCGACGTACAAGCCCGGCCAGACCGGCCTGTTGCGCCTCACCTGGGACAACGGCGACCGCACCGTGCTGGTAAACCCCGAACTCGGCGGCGTCACCCTCGGCTGGAACCTGACCCACACCGCGCAGGACGAGTTGTTCGCGGCCATCGAGGGCACGGCCTTCCACACGCACATCATTCTCGACCGCATGGAGCAATACGGCGTGCCGGTGCGCCGTGTCATCAACGGCGGCGGCATCCCGCGCAAGAACGCGGTGCTCAATCAGGTGTACGCTAACATTTTGAACAAGCCGATTCTGGTGCCCGAAGGCGACGTGACCAGTCTGGGCTCGGCGATCTTTGCGTTTCTTGCGGCGGGCGCGTTTCGGACCATCGAAGAGGCGCAGGATGCGCTCTGCCCGTCGTACGCCACGCTGGAGCCACAGCCCACCAGCCGCGCCGCGTACGACGAACTCTCCGGCCACTACCGGCAGTTGTACTTTGCGCTGGGAAGCCGGGAATCGCAACCCGTCGCGGTGGGCGGCGTTCTGCCATCGCTGCGCCGGATCGCAGCCGCGGCGAAGAAATCATGAGCGATCTGAAACAACTCCGCGAAGAAGTGTACGAAGCGAACATGGAACTGATGTGCCGGGGTCTGGTGTTGTACACCTTTGGCAACGCCAGCGGCATCGTGCGGGGCGACGATCTGGTGGCCATCAAACCAAGTGGCGTACCGTACGAGAAGCTCCGTCCGGATGACCTGGTGGTGGTGCGGCTGGATGGATCGCTGGTCGAAGGCACTATGCGTCCTTCGTCGGACTTGCCTACCCACCTGGTGCTGTACCGCGCCTTCGCGGGCATTGGCGGCGTGGTGCACACGCACTCGACATTCGCTACAGCGTGGGCGCAGGCCGGGCACGAGATCCCCTGTCTGGGAACCACGCACGCCGATTACTTCCATGGACCCGTGCCAGTGACGCCGCCGCTCGATGCCGGCGAGATTCAGGGCGACTACGAAAGCAATACTGGCAATGCCATTGTGCGGCGTTTTGCGAATCTTGATTGCCCCAGCTTCCCTGCCGTGCTCGTGAATGGGCACGCGCCGTTCTGCTGGGGCCCGTCGCCGGCCAGGGCGGCACACACCGCGGTGGTGCTGGAAGAAATCGCGCGAATGGCGTATTATACGGTCACCCTGAACGCGGGGGCGCAGCCGATTTCGCAGGTTTTGCTCGACAAGCACTTTCTGCGTAAGCACGGGCTAGGCAGCTACTATGGCCAGCCATGAGGAGAACGGGATGCGATTTCATTCTTTACTAAAGGCTACGCTGGCGGCCGCTCTGCTCGGCTGCGTAGCGGTAGGCAACATGGAGGCGAAGATGGCAGGAAAGCCGTTCGGAAAGTCCCCCGAGGGGAAGACAATCGAGTTGTTCGCGCTGAAGAACGACAAAGGAATGGAAGTGACCGTCATGACCTGGGGAGCGGCGATTGTGTCGCTGAAGGTTCCCGATGCGGCCGGCCACTTCGACGACGTTGTGCTCGGCTTTGACGATGCCGAGGGCTACGTAAATCACACCGCTTTCTTCGGCGCCATTGTGGGCCGGTACGGGAATCGCATCGGCAAGGCGCGCTTCACGCTGGACGGCCACGAATATCATGTCACCGCTAACGAAGGCGAGAACTCGCTGCATGGCGGAAAGCGCGGCTTCGACAAACGCCTGTGGACCGCGGTTCACGCCGACGACCATACCATCGAGCTGCGCTACGTAAGCAAGGATGGCGAGGAAGGCTACCCCGGCAACCTGACAGCGACGGTTCGCTATACGCTGACTCCGTACAACGAACTGCGCATCCACTACACGGCCACCACCGACAAGGACACCGTAAAGAACCTGACCAACCATTCCTACTTCAATCTGGCCGGCGCGGGCAATGGCAACATCCTCGACGAGGACATCCAGATCAATGCCGACCGGTTCACGGTGGTCGACGGAGGCTTTATTCCAACCGGCGAATTGCGCAGCGTGGAGGGCACGCCCATGGACTTCCGCAAGCCCACGAAGATCGGCGCGCGCATCGATTCCGACTATCAGCAACTGCGGGCGGGCACGCACCCCGGATACGACCACAACTGGGTGCTGAACAAGAAGGATGACTCGGTGACGCTGGCCGCGCGCGTGCACGATCCGAAGTCAGGCCGCGTGCTGGAGGTTCTCACCACCGAGCCCGGCGTGCAGTTCTACGCCGGCAATTTCCTGGATGGAACCATCAAGGGCAAGGGAGGCAAGGTGTATGAATACCGCGGCGCGCTCTGCCTTGAGACGCAGCACTTCCCCGATTCGCCGAATCAGCCGAGCTACCCGAGCACGGAACTGAAGGCGGGGCAAACGTACGAAAGCAACACTGTCTTCAAGTTCTCGACGGTGAAGTAGAGGGTTCCCGGGAGGTTCTTGTGATCACGCGCCGACAATTCTCCGCCGCCGTGGCAGCCGCGCCGCTTCTGCTCCGTGGGCAAACGCGCGCGCTGAACGCACGAATCCACATCGACCCGGAGCGCATCATTGGGCCCATCGATCCGAAGATCTACGGCAACTTCACCGAACACCTGGGCCGCTGCATCGAGGGAGGCATTTTCGACGAGGGCTCGCCCCTGTCCGACGCGAACGGCTATCGCCGCGACGTGCTGGAGGCCGCGCGCAATCTGCATGTCACCTTGTTGCGCTGGCCGGGCGGGAACTTCTCGTCCAACTACAACTGGAAGGATGGCATCGGCCCACGGGACCAGCGTCCGAAGCGCCTGGAAATGGCCTGGCAGACCGTGGAGGATAACCGCTTCGGCACGCACGAATTTCTGAATTACGCGGAAATGCTGGGCACGGAGCCGTATGTTTGCGTGAATTTCGGCACCGGTTCGTGGACCGACGCGCAGCAGTGGGTGGAGTACTGCAATCTCGCCGACGGCACCGAGATGGCTGCTCTGCGGAAGAAGAACGGCCGGGAGAAGCCCTGGAAGGTGACTTACTGGGGCCTTGGCAATGAGATGGACGGTCCCTGGCAGATGGGGCACCGCTCAGCGGAGGACTACGGCAAGTTCGCTCTCGAAGGCGCCAAGCTGATGAAGTGGACCGATCCGAGCGTGAAGCTGATCGCCGCCGGGTCGTCCAACTTCGCCACGCGCGAGGGATGGACCGGATGGAACCGGACCGTGCTCGAGTACCTGAAGGACCACACTGACTATATCGCGCTGCACAGCTATGTCGGTAACCGCGAAGACGACTACCTGGCCTTCGCAGCCAGTGCGCTGGATGTGGAAGACCGCATCCGCACCACCGAGGGCATCATCCGCGAAATCGTCGCGCCCGGCGCCCGCAGGCGAATCTACATCGCGTTTGACGAGTACAATGTCTGGTACCGCGCGCGAGGGCAAGGCAAGGAGGCCGGCCGTCGCATCCTCGAGGAGATCTACAACCTGGAAGATGCGCTGGTGATCGCCACCCTGCTCAACACGTTCGTCAACAACGCGCACATCGTGAAGATCGCCAACATGGCGCAGCTCGTCAACGTGATTGCACCGATTTTCACCAACGAAAAAGACCTGTTCCTGCAAACCATCTACTACCCGCTGCAACTGTTCGCCGCTAATGCGCACGGCACGGCGCTGGAAGTATTCGTCGACTCGCCGACGTACGGCACGAAGCGGTTCGACAAGGTTCCGTACCTGGATGCCTCCGCGTCACTGAATAACGGCGCCCTGGTGCTGAACGTGGTCAACCGCCACCCCGACCAGGACATCGAGACCGGGATCGAGGCGCAGGATGCCCAGTTCGCCGGTGATCTCGAGGTGGCCGTCGTGAATGGCCCCGGCCTCAAAACCGCGAACGGTTTCGGCGCAGAGAAAGTGAAAGCGGAGAAGAGCACGGCGCGCGCCAGCGGTAACAAGGTGCGCTACAAGTTCCCTGCGCACTCGTTCACCCAGATCCGAGGCGCACTCGCATAGAGAGAAAGGTAGAGCAACGTCGATTTCGCGTCATGAGTCTTGAAGAAGTCGCCAAACGCGCCAGGGTGTCCACCTCCACGGTTTCGCGCGTTTTAAATAGCGTCGGTCCGGTTAAGAATTCCACACGCGCGCGCGTGATGAAGGCCGTGGCCGAGCTCAAGTATCATCCGAATCTTCACGCGCGGACGCTGGCCGGCGGAAGGAGCCGCACGCTCGGCGTGATCGTCTCCAATCTTGCGAACCCCTTCTTCTTTGACATTTTCGAGAGTCTGGAATCGGCGGCACTCGCCGGTGGTTACGAGGTTGTGCTGGCCAACACCGGCTATGAGCCAGCGCGTCTGGTGTCGAACATCCGCCTGATGATCGGCCGCCGCGTCGCCGGGCTCGCCGTCATTGTGTCCGAGATGGATCCGACTCTGATCCAGTTGCTGCGGGATGCCGCCATCCCCACGGTCTTCTATGACGTCGGAACGGCCGTCGGGAAGATCACGAACATCGCGGTGGATTACCGCAAAGGGATGGAGAAGGTGGTCGAGTATCTGCACACGCTCGGACATCAACGCATGGCCTTCGTTGGCCACCACGCGACACTCGGTCCCATCAGCGAACGTCAGAAGACCTTCGAAGGGATCGTCGCCCGTTACACGCCGCCGGTCCAGTTCCGGACGATCCTGGGTTCCGACAGTCTGGAAGGCGGGCAACAAGCGGCTCGCGACCTGCTGGGTTCCGGCTTCCGCCCGACGGCGATTGTGTGCGTGAATGACTTCATGGCCATCGGTGTGTTGCGCGAACTCCGGGAGCGGGGCTTGCGCGTGCCGCAGGACGTGTCGGTCACCGGATTCGACAACATCCGCCTGTCGCAGTTCTGTTCCCCGGCGCTGACCACCGTGCACATTCCACGCGAACAGATTGGAACCACCGCATTCGAATTCCTACGGTCCGATCCAGCCCATCCTCGCCCGCCGGGACAACGCATCGTAATCGACCCGGAATTCATCGTGCGCGATTCGGTCGGCCCCGCGGGCCCGGACCGCACGGACTAATTCCCGGGCAGAGTGGACGCCAGCAGGAACACCAGCGCCGCGTTCCAGTTGATCGCGATTTCGTTGGAAGCGTAGGAATCCTGACTGTCGACGTAGATCTTCGCCGGCGGCAGATCCGGTAGCGCCTTAAGGACGCCATCCTGACGATCCCGATTGGGACCGCCGGAAAGCAACCCCGGCCACGGCGCGTCGATGCCGTCGGCTCCGCTGGGGCGATGATGGGGATGCTGGAAGGCATTCTCGCCAACCCAGGTCAGCCACGAGAGAGAAAACGTGTTTCGCCCGAGCAGGTAATGCAGGTTGTCCATAGCAGCGTTGACGTAGCGGGCATCCGGATGCATCGCATTGGCAACCAGAAGCTGCACTCCATAGTTTGCCGCGAGGCTGTTCGAACCCCAGATGTAGTCGCTGGCAACGAGACTGATCCGATAACCGTTCCGAGCGGATCGCGTGACGATCTGGTCCGCGGCCTTCAGCGTGCGATCGCGGATATCCCCGGCGGCAGCGTCGTGCCCGCCGCCGAGCACCCACGTCCACATGGCCAGCGGAGCGACGTATTCCCAATCCTGCGGCCGAATCGGGCGAATGGTGTCTCGATACTCGCTGTAGTGGGTCGCGAAGTACCGTTCGTATACCCTGTCCTTTGTGCTTCGCCACAGCTCCGCCGATGCCCATAGCCGCTCGTCGCCGCAGTCGGCATCCGCGTATTCTCCGGTCCTCACTCCCGGCGGATTGCGAAACAGAACGTTCGGGTTCTGGTCAAGCCAGCTCCATGCCCGCCGCGCCGCTTCCATGGACTTTCGGGCAAACGCCGCATCGTACGGAGTGTAGACGCGCCCGGCAATGGCCATCACTGCGGCCAGGTCCGCTGTCGCGCAGGAACTCTTATACGGAGGTTTCCCCGTGCCGACGACGTAGGGGAGCAGCGGATCCTTGTCCGGCATCACGAAACCGCCGAACTGTTCGCTCATCTCTTTTTGCCAAACGCCGCCATCCTGGTCCTGCATGGAGAGCATCCAGTCCAGATTCCAGCGAACCTCATTCAGAATGTCCGGCACACCGTTGCCAGACTCCGGAATGTGCAGGTTGACTTTGGCGATGCGCGGGCCGAACAGCTCCCAGGTCCACAGCAGTGTCCCCGTCGTGATCCCGGAGTTCACCACATAGCGTCCGTAGTCACCAGCATCGTGCCAACCACCGGTGGCCGCTGCGGGCCCCGTCTTCCCGGAGGAGGCATGATATTCGGCCTGCAAATGACAAGCCGGATGGGAATAACCCGGGAATTCCGGCCCGAGATCGACGGCTGTGCCGCATCGTTGACCGTAGAACGAGCGCAGGGCCAGGTAGAAGGCTCGCAAAAACGCGTCGGCGGCGATGGTGAAATCCCAGCTCCGGCCCACGCCCGGGACCTCGAGATAGTAACGGCCCTCCTCCGCCAGCTTTGTGAAGTCCGCCGTCTGCACGGAGTCCTGGGTATCGGAATCGCGCGCAGCGGCAGTCAGTTGTCCGCGGAGAACAACGGACCCATCCCGCGTGCGATGTACCAGAAACTCGGTCACCGCCTTGCCGGAGACAACCATGGCCAGCTTCGGCGCGCGCGGCAGGTAGCCGGCCTGATCCACCTTGATCTCTCCCACCGGATTCGCCGCCAGCGCAGAAACGGCGAGTATGAGCAAAACGAGCGAGCTTCTCATGACAGTGTCACAACCACGTTGACTTCGCTTCGACCATCCGCCGGCGGCGGCACAATCTCGCCAGCGACGGGGTTCCCATCCACGGTGAGCGAAACGCGATTGCCCTCGCCGGCGCGCCTGGCGGTGACGTGGTAGGTGACGCCGCGGAACTTGCGCGTGGCGCGGAATCCCTGCCAAGTCTTCGGAATCACCGGGGCAATCCGCAGTCCGTCCCACGACGGCTGAATGCCGAGAATCCACTGCGTAATGGCGTAATAATTCCACGCGGCAGTGCCGGTCAGCCAGGAGTTTTTCGCTTCGCCGTGCGTCGGCGCGTCGCGGCCGGCAATCATCTGCGCGTACACGTACGGCTCGCAGCGATGCAGGTCGCTGATCGGCTCGCGCGCGGAGGGGTTGATCCGCCGGTAGTAATCGTACGCGGCGTCGCCATTGCCCATCCGCGTTTCGGCGATGATCACCCACGGGTTGTTGTGGCAGAAAATGCCGGCGTTTTCCTTGTAGCCCGGCGGATACGAGGAGATTTCTCCGAGTTCGATGTAGTAGCGCGAATAAGCCGGCTGCTGCAGGACGATGCCATGCTCGGTGGCCAGATGCGTTCGCACCGCGTCCAGCGCCTTCGCCGCCAAACCGTCGTCCAGCCCGATGCCCGCCAGCACACAGAACCCCTGCGTCTCAATGAAGATCTTCCCTTCCGCGCATTCGTGGGAGCCCACCTTGTGGCCGAAGTCGTCGTAGGCGCGAATGAACCACTCGCCATCCCAACCGTGTTCGTGAACCGTGCGGTCCATCTTTGCAGCTTCGGCGAGGTAGCGCGCGGCCTCTTCCTCCAACCCGCGATGCCGTGCGATGGCCGCCAACTCGGCGCCCGCCAGCACAAACAAACCGGCGATGAACACCGACTCGGCAACCTTGCCCTCCTTATTGGTCGTGGTCTGGAAAGACTGCCCCGGCGTATCCGAGAAGCAGTTGAGATTGAGGCAGTCGTTCCAGTCGGCGCGCCCGATCAGCGGCAGACTGTGCGGCCCCAGCCGCTCCAGCGTGTAGTGGAAGCTGCGCTGCAAGTGCTCATAGAGAGGCTGTTCGGAGTCGGGCTCGTTGTCGTACGGCACGGGCTCGTCCAGGATGCTCCAGTCGCCGGTCTCTTTGAGGTAGGCGGCCACGCCGATGATGAGCCAGTGCGGATCGTCGTTGAAGTTCCCGCCGACGTCGTTGTTGCCGCGCTTGGTGAGCGGCTGGTACTGGTGATACGCGCCGCCGCTGGGGAGTTGCGTCGCGGCCAGATCCAGAATGCGCTCGCGGGCGCGCGCGGGCACCATGTGAACGAACCCGAGCAGATCCTGGTTGGAATCGCGGAAGCCCAGGCCGCGCCCGATGCCCGATTCGTAGAACGAGGCCGAGCGCGACATGTTGAACGTGGCCATGCACTGATATGCGTTCCAGATGTTCACCATGCGGTTGGTGTGCACGTCCGGCGTGTCCACCGAGCAGATGCCCAGCGTGCTCGCCCAGTACGCGCGCAGCGTCTCGAAGGCCGCGTCCACGTTGGCCGGGTCGCGGTACTTCGCGATCAGCGGCTTCACGGTCTTCTTGTTGACGGTCTGCGAATCAGGCGGGTCGAACTTCTGATCCTTCGGATTCTCGTGGTAGCCGAGCACGAACACGATCTGGCGTGTCTCGCCGGGCGCGAGATCCACCTTGACGTGATGGGAACCGATCGGAGCCCAGCCGTGCGCGATGGAGCCGGACGATTCCCCGCGCTCCACCACCACTGGCTTGTCCCAGCTCCGGTAGGGCCCGACAAAGGCCTCGCGCTGCGTGTCGAATCCCGCCAACGCGGCCGAGCAGGCGAACCACGCAAAATGATCGCGGCGCTCGCGATACTCCGTCTTGTGATAAATGACCCCGTCTTCCACCTCCACCTGGCCGATGCTGAAGTTGCGCTGGAAATTCGTGGCGTCGTCCTGCGCGTCCCAGAGGCAGAACTCGATGGAGGAAAACACCGACAGCGATGCCGGCGTCGCGCGGCGATTCGTTACCGTGAATTGCCAGATCTCCAGCGTCTCGTCGAGCGGAACGAAATACCGGGTACTCGCCTCGATCCCCTGGTAGCGCGAACCGATGGTGCTGTAGCCCATGCCGTGGCGGCACTCGTAGGCTTCCGCGTCGTGGCGCGTGGGCTGCCAGGAAGGCGACCAGAATTCGCCCGATTCCCGGTCGCGCAGGTAAATGTACCGCCCCCCGAAATCGAAAGGAACATTGTTGTAACGATAGCGGGTGATGCGGCGCAGGCGTGCGTCACGATAGAAAGAGTAACCGCCGGCGGTGTTCGAGATGATGCCGAAGTACGCCTCGCACCCCAGATAATTGATCCAGGGTAAAGGCGTGTCGGGCCGGGTGATTACGTACTCGCGGTTCTCGTCGTCAAAATGGCCGTATTGCATGATGATGTGCTCCTGAAACGGAAGCTCTGGGTCCGCGGGCAGGTTTGCCAGCGGCCTCGCCGGGATTCTGCGAAACGATGGATTTCGGTACGAGTTTACCTGAACCGGGGGCGGCCGGACAACCGCCTGATAACGAATTCGCGGCTGCTGCGTCTCTTACAGAACTGGAGGTGTCATGCGACTGTCCGCAGTTCTTCTCGTCTTCTGTTCCCTTCTCGCCGCGGGTGAATTCCCCATCGGCTCCCGGCTTGCTGCCGTCACGGTTACCGGGCCCGGCGCTCCGCCGGCCATCCAAACCTCGGCGGCGAAGGCCACGGCCGTTGTGTTCGTTGCCACACAGTGTCCGGTGTCCAACGCGTACAACGGACGCCTCGCCGCGCTGTATAACGACTACGTATCGCAGGGCGTGCAATTCGCGTTCGTGAACGCGAACGCCACTGAATCGCCGAGCGACGTGGAAGCGCACCAGAAGCGCGTGGGGTGGCCGTTCCGGGTTGTGAAAGACAACGGGAACACTCTCGCAGACAAGCTCGGCGCCGAGCACACCCCGGAGGCCTTCGTCTTCGACCAGGGCGGCATTCTGGTTTACCACGGACGTGTCGACGACTCCATGAACGAAGGTGGCGTGAAGCAGCGGGACTTGCGCGCCGCTCTCGACGCCGTGCTCGCGGGCCATCCGGTCCCGGTCGCGGAGACGCGAGCCTTCGGCTGCAGCATCAAGCGAGCGAAGTAGGACGCCGTGACCGCGCTCTTCACCCTGTTGCTGGCCGCGGCCTCGCTGCAACCCGTCAATGAGGCCGCGTACGGCGACCTTGTTCGGGCCAATCGCGGCAAAGTGGTGGTGGTGAATTTCTGGGCCACGTGGTGCGCTCCGTGCCGGCAGGAGATGCCCTCGCTCGTGGCGATCGAGAACCGCCATGCGACGAAGGGCGTCAAGCTGCTGCTCATCTCCGCCGACGACCCAACGGACGAGCCAAAGGCCCGCGCCTTTCTGGAGTCCGTGCACGCGCCGCCACCCGTCTACATCAAGGCCGCCACCGACGATGACGCTTTCATCCGCGCCGTGGATCCGAAGTGGAGCGGGACGTTGCCATCGACGTTCGTCTACGACCGGCAGGACAAGCCCGTCCGGTCCTTCACCGGCGAGATCGACGTGAAAACGCTCGAAGAACTGATCAAGCGGCTGTGAAGGGCACGCGGCAACCAGCCGCGTTATGCGATACCAGGCGAGTACGCGGCTGCCGCCGCATTGTTCGATTTGCAAACCTGGCGCGCTCGTGCCATCCTCGGAAGCATTGGAGGATGTCATGAAAAACCTGATCCTGTCCGCTCTGATTCTGCTGGCGCCGCTCGCTTGCCGCGCTGATGAGATAACGCCGCTCGATGTGAAACCGGGGCTCTGGGAAGCCACCGTCACAATCCACTCGAGCGGCATACCGGGGATCCCCGCCGAAGCTCTGGCCCAAATGTCCGCGGAGCAGCGCGCCAGAATCGAGGCGGCAATGAACGCTCCCCACACCGCAAAGTCCTGCATGACCAGCGAGACGTTGAGGAAACCGCTTGCGTTTGGCGACAACCCGAACAGCTCCTGCAAGCGTACCGTGGTCCGTTCGTCCCCCGGCGGCATGGAATTCCATGTCGAATGCAACAACGGAAGGACGATGAGCGTTGGAGACGGTCACGTTCATGTGGCCGGGCCGGAATCCATCAAGGGCGAGGTGGCAATGAGCACCACCATGGAGGGCGGCCCCACCGCAACCAGTAAGGTCATCTTCAGTTCCAGGTGGCTCGGCTCCGACTGCGGCAACGTTAAGCCCAGGTAACCGCTCCGAGAGCACGTGGCAAGGCCTTCATGTATAATGGGGGCGCCTCGATCAGCCAAAATCCAAGTCGCATCGCGAGTCAGCACGACGCCCCTGCGAGCAACTCCGATAGCGGGAACTGAGAGACCACATGCATCTTCACGCAATCGACATTGCCATCATCATCGCTTACCTGGTGTGTTCGGTCCTGGTGGGTTACTGGGTCTCGAATCGCGCGTCGCGGGATATCAGGGCCTATTTCCTCGGCGGAAACACCATGCCCTGGTACCTGCTGGGCATTTCCAACGCTTCGGGCATGTTCGACATCAGCGGCACCATGTTGCTGGTCTACTGGATGTTCGTCTACGGCTTGAAGAGCGTCTGGATTCCCTGGCTATGGCCCACCTTCAATCAGATCTTTCTGATGGTCTACCTGTCCGCCTGGCTGCGCCGTTCCAACGTCATGACCGGCGCGGAGTGGATCCAGACCCGTTTCGGCAAGGGCCGTGGCGCCCAGCTTGCGCACATCATCGTGGTGATCTACGCCTTCATCAGCATCATTGGCTTCTTCACCTACGGCTTCAAGGGAATCGGCAAGTTCGCCGCCAGCTTTCTGCCCTGGCAATTGAGCGCCGACCCTTCGCTGAACGCCAACCTTTACGCTTTGATCCTGATTTCCATCACCGCCATTTATGTCATCAAGGGCGGCATGATCAGCGTCGTGATCACCGAGGTGATCCAGTTCTGCATTCTCTCCGTGGTCTCCTTCGCGGTGGGTATCATCGCCATGTCGAAGGTTGCTCCTGACACGCTGCGCAGGTTCATTCCCGCCGGCTGGGACAACCTCTTTTTCGGCTGGCATCTCAACCTGAACTGGTCCACCCTGATGCCTTCGGCCACCGACAAAGTGGCCTCCGACGGCTACGGACTATTCGGCTTCCTGGTGATGATGCTGCTCTTCAAGGGCGTGTTGATCAGCGCCGCCGGTCCGGCTCCGAACTACGACATGCAGCGCGTCCTCTCGTCGAAGACTCCGCGCGAGGCTTCGATGATGAGCGGCTGGGTCAATCTGGTGCTGACGCCGCCCCGCTACTTCCTGATCACCGGCCTGACCGTCCTTACTCTGGTTTTCTTCGTCGCCGACAACCCGGGGATGAAAACTCACATGGACTTCGAGCTGGTGTTGCCCTACGCCCTGGGGCACTTCGTCCCGGTAGGGCTGCTCGGCCTGCTCATCGCCGGACTGCTGGCGGCCTTCATGTCCAACTTCGCCGCCACCGTCAACGCCGCGCCCCCCTACTTCGTTAACGACATCTACAAGCGCTTCATCAATCCGAACGCCAGCCCCCGAACCTACGTGCGCCTGAGCTACCTCTCCTCGCTGGTGGTGGTGCTGCTGGGCGTCGCCATCGGCTGGTATGTCGTTTCCGTTGGGAATGTCGTGCAGTGGATCGTGACCGGCCTGTGGGGCGGCTACACCGCCTCCAACGTCCTCAAGTGGTACTGGTGGCGTTTTAACGGCTACGGATATTTCTGGGGGATGGCCACGGGCATCACCGCAGCTCTCACCATCCCCGAAATCATAGGCCACATTCAGCCCCTGCAGGCCTTCGCGAAAGCGCACGAGCTCAACCTGGATGTTTCGCTCGGTTTCGCTCTGGTCTTCGGGCTCTCCCTGATCGGCTGCGTGGTCGGCACGCTGGCCACCCGGCCCGAGGAAGAGGCGATCGTTGTGGACTTCTACCGGCGCGTGCGGCCGTGGGGCTTCTGGGGCCCGATCCGGGAGAAGGTGCAGAAGCTGGACCCGTCCTTCGAACCGAACCGGGACTTCCTGCTTGACATGTTCAACGTCGTGGTGGGCATCATATGGCAGGTCAGCCTGGTAGCCCTGCCCATCTACCTCGTCATCCGGCAGTTCGACCGGGTCGCCATCACCGCCGCGATTGTGGTGGTGACGTCGCTGATCCTGAAGTTCACCTGGTACGACCGCCTGGAGAAGCGTGAAGTGAACACTTACGTCACCTCCGGCAGCGGCGTGCCCGTGCCGTAACCCGGGATTCAGCCGACCTCGCGAGGTACGCCGCACTCGGCTTCGGTCTCTTCCAGAACCTCGGCCAGACGGCGGAGCTGAATCGGCTTGGAAAGATAGCCGTCCATTCCGGCGGCGAGACAGCGTTCCTGGTCGCCCTTCATGGCATGCGCGGTCAGCGCAACGATCTTCTGGCGCCGGCCCGTGGTCCGTTCCCGCTCCCGAATCGCGGCGGTCGCCTGGAGACCATCCATGTCGGGCATTTGCACGTCCATCAGCACCAGGTCGAAGTCCTGCCGGGAGAGGACCGCCAGTGCCTCTCGCCCGTCCCCGGCCACCACCGGCGAATGACCGCGCTTCTCCAGAATGCGGCGAAGGAGTTGCTGATTGGTCGCGTTGTCCTCGACAACCAGGATGTTGAGCTTCCGGCTGCGCGGCTCGGGGCGAGCGGCACGGAGATCCGCGGCCACCGGAGCGGCCTCGGCCCGCTGAGCGGCAACGCCAAACCGGGCCGTGAAGTGAAAACAACTGCCGTGGCCAGGCTCGCTTTCCACCCAGATCCTTCCCCCCAGCATGCCCACCAGGCGAGAGGCAATGGCAAGCCCCAGACCGGTACCGCCGAATAGCCGCGTGATGGAGGAATCGGCCTGCGTGAAAGCTTCGAAGATCGTCTTCTGCTTGTCGGGCGCAATTCCGACGCCCGTGTCGCGAACGCGGAAGTGCAGAATCGCGTGATCGCCTTCCCTCGCCTCGACACCGGCCGTCAGGGCCACCTCTCCGGAGCGCGTGAATTTGATGGCGTTGCCGAGAAGATTCACGACGATCTGCCGGAGTCGTATTGGATCGCCGATCACCATGGGGGGCACGTCCGGCCGCACCTCGCAGCTAAGATCGAGTCCCTTCCCCTGGGCGCGTAGCGCGAGCGTCCTCGCGGCGTCGTCGAGACTCTCTCGGAGGTCGAACTCCACCGAGTCCACGTCCAGTCGTCCGGCTTCGATCTTGGAGAAGTCCAGGATGTCGTCGATGATGGTCAGCAACAAGTCCGCCGATGCCTTGATCATGCCGAGGTATTCCCTCTGTTCGGGGCTGTGATCGGACTCCAGAGCCAGTTCGGTGGTTCCCAGGATGCCATTCATCGGCGTGCGGATCTCGTGGCTCATGTTAGCCAGGAATTCGCTCTTGGACCGGTTCGCGGACTCGGCGGCCTCCATGGCCTTGCGCAGCTCCCCGGTTTGTTCCGCCACCAGGCGCCCCAGCTCACGGGCGCGCGCGCGCAACCGGCGTGTGTACAGCTTCTGTCCGGCAACCGCAACCACGGAGAAGACACCCACACAGATGCCGTAGAACCACCAGGTCTGATAGAACTGCGGCCGCAGTTCGACGCTGACGGACGCTCCTTCCTGGTTCCACACGCCGTCGTCGTTCGAGCCGGTGACCTGAAAACGGTACCTGCCCGGAGGGAGCTTCGTGTAGTACGCCACCCGGCGCGAGCCGGCGTCCACCCGATCGTGATCGTAGCCCTCGAGTCTGTACCGGAACTGATTCCGGGCGGGAACCAGCAGGCTCAGACCCGTGTAGTGGAACTCGATCCTGTCCGCGCCGGCTGCAATCTGAAAGCCCTCGCGCGGGGAGATTGTCCGCCCGTCGGCCACCACTTCCTCCATAACCACGGGGGGAACCAGACGGTTCTGCAAGAGGCGCTTCGGGTCGACAATCACCACGCCCTTTTGCGTGCAGAACCACAGACGGCCATCCCGCGTGCGGCACCCGGCAGGCTGCGCCAGCGGCGGCGAAGCCGAGCTGACCTTCATCCCGTCCATGGTGCCGTACCTGGTGGCCCGAACCGTGGAGATACGTCCGTCGGCAAAGTCGTCCAGATCCTGCCTGGGCACCCGGTAGATGCCGCTCGTGGCGCTAATCCAGAGGTTCCCCGAATCGTCCGCGAGGATGCGGCTGGGGGAGTCGTCAAAGAGCCCATCGCTTTCGGTGTAGCGGGTGACGCGGCCGTCTTTGATGCGGAACCGGGTCAGTCCGGGCACCCTGCCGCCCAGCCAGAGACTGCCCTTCCCGTCGTCGAAAATCGTCGTCACCGGAAAAGTGATCTGCTTCTGCCCGGCCCTGTCCGGAGGCTCGCCCTTCGCGAACCGGAACAGCCCCTGGGCGGTGCCGAACCATAGCGTTCCGGCTGGATCCCGGTAGATGGTGAACGTGTAATTGCCCGGCGTGGAAAGCGGCGTGCCCTGTCCCCGAATGGTCAGGGGCACGGCGTCGCCCCGGCGTAACCGGAGCGCGAGAGCCTCCGTGGTGGTGACGATCAGGCCCTCCTCGTCTTCGCTGATGGCGGAAATAAAGCGCCCGGATATCCTCGGCGCCGGATACCGCGTGAATCTCCCGTCCCGGAAACGGGTCAGTCCTGCATTGGTGCCCAGCCAGATACTGCCATCCCTGCTTTCGAACATTCCATTCGAGTACGCGCTCGGCAGGCCGTCTTTCTTCGTGAACGTCGTGACAACGCCATCGCGGATGCGCGCCAGGCCGCCACCCGCGCAGAATACATACACGCTTCCATCCCGGGCTTCGATGATATTCTCGGCTCTGTTGGAAGGGAGATTCTCGCTTACCGTGAGCGTTGTCAGGCTGGTGTCCCGGAATCGGTCCAGGCCGCTGGCCGTCCCCACCCACAGACTGCCCTCGCGGTCTTCGTACAGGGACAGGACCCGGTCGTCGGTCAGACCGTCCGGAGCATGGAACGAGGACACCCGGTTGCCGGTAATGCGATAGATCCCGGCGGAGGCCGTACCGGCCCAGAGATTCCCCTGGCGGTCGATCAGTGCGGAGCCCACCTCGGACTGAATCTGCCGCGCGAGCGGCGCCGGCGCCACCACGCCACCATCCATCCGGCGCAGCCCGTTCGCCGTTCCGATCCATATGCGCTTTGCCGGGTCTTCGGCCAGCGCAAGCGCCATGGGCTGCTTTTTCGCTTCCGGACCGGCTTGCGACAGCACGCCGTCGCGATATGTGTAGACCGCAAACAACCCGGCGATCCACACCGTGCCCTTCTCGTCCTCCAGGAAACCGGAGATCCAGCTCGTGCCCTCCCGCAGCAGTTGCGGCCCCTTGTTCCCAAGCCTGTAAATGAAGTCGTCGGACCCAACGAACAGCTCATGCCGGCTCGATTCGAACAGGACCCGAATATCTCCGCCAAGAGGCGCGGGCGGCCGGTAGTCGGCGAAGATCCCGTCTTTGTAGATCAGGGTTCTTGACAGAGTACGTACCAGAAGATCGCCGTCCGCGCCGCGGCAGATCGCCTTGATCGGCTCGTGGACCACCTGCCCCCCGGCCACCGGCGCTACCAGCACGAAGCGCACTCCATCGAACCGCACCAGCCCGGCCGAGGTGCGCAGCCACAGGTAGCCGTCGCGGCTCTGCAGGATCTGGTAGACGCTCTCCCCAGGCAGGCCATTCTGGGATGTCCAGATGTTGTGGCCGTATTGATCGATGCTCCGATCCCGGTCCAGAGCCATGCTGGCGCTCGTGGAGCAGAGAATCAACGTAATGAGAAGCACAAAGCGCCCAGCAGCGCGGTCGCGGTCCGTCTTGCGCGAGTTCCCCGGAAGAGCAATGGTTCTCATTAGCCGCAAGTCCATGGCTGTTTTCGGCTTACGTAGCCGCGGAACATGATCCCCCTTTCCCATATCGGCCGTTTTCTATCGGTCCTTTACCAACTCCGGGGCAGGAGTGATGCGCGGATTGTGACCTGCGTCGCGTGGATTGCGGACCCAACTGGGGCGTCTACCTCTCGGCCACCGTATACTTCACGCTCTGTTCAGCCGATTCGCCCCCCTGAAGCGCGGCGATCTTCAGCTCACACTGGCCCGATTTCCGCACGGCCCCCACCACCATGGGGATCGCTCCGGAGGCGTCCGCGGGCGGAAGATCGGAGGTCTGCCTCGCCACCACCACGCCGTCCACCAGGAACTGCACCTCAATCTGCGGCTTCTCCGCCTTCGCCTTGTCCGGATAAACCACGAAGTACACGTAAGGCAGACTGGCCGGATTCAGAGTGGGAGCGAGCTCCGGGATCACCCGGCTGGTGGCGAATTCGAAGGGGTCGGCCGCGTCCGCCTGGCCTTTGACTGGCTCCACCTGCTGCACCAGCATGACGCTGCTCAGGCCGATTCCCTTGTGTTCTGGATTGTTGAACTCCAGGATGTTCGTACTCGCCCGGTTCCCCTCGCGATCCAGTACGGCCGTCTCCACCGTATATCGCCCCGGGGGAAGGTTGAACGGATGCGTCCAGGTGATCGACTGCGCCTGCGCGGCGGCCAGCTTGTCGTCCGGGATCTCCCACGAAGAGTCCTGACTGAACTTGTCGACAATCTGCCCGCTGCCGTCCTTCACCAGCGCGAGCAGCGAGGCGTGCAGCCGATGCTTCTTCTGCTCCGGCTCGGCCGTGGCGGTCAGATTTGCGGCCGGCATCTCGAAGGCGACGCCGTATTGCGAGGTCGTACTTTCAGGACGGAAGTGGAGCGCGGCCGAGCGGAAATCGAAGGCATGCGGCCGTGGTTTCGCATCCAGCGCCATGAGCCCGGACACTTCGAACCCCGCCAGCGACGGCGAGGCGCCAAGAACCGGCATGGCAAAGTACCCGGCGCGGCTTTCCACGGTGAGGTCGGCGCGCGCCAGTTTGTATGTGATCTTCCGGAAATGTCCGTCGTATTTATCCGATACCGGGTCGTACACCACCTCGTAGTGGGTGTCCATGTCCTCCAGCACATGCTGAAATGGTTTTCGGAGATCGTTCGTGTTTCCGATGAGGAAGCCGCCGGTTCCCTCCGAGAGGGCGCGCAGGGTCGCCTGGGTGTCCGAGGTGCGCACGGCATTGTGCAGGTAATCGTCCTGCCGCATCTGTTCCATGTTGCTGCCCACATCGCTCGAGTTGCTGATCTGCGACCGGCTGAGCCAGGCAACGCGTCTGGTCGCCGCCGTGCTGGCCTGCGTATTCGAGTTCTGGGTAAGGCCATTGACGTCGATGGCGTAAACGGTCACGTCCTGGTGATTGGCTTTGTTCAGAATGGATTCGAAACGCTCCGGCTCGCCGGTTGTCATCAATCCCGGGCTCATGAGCAGGACGGTCTTGCGGCCAGGCAGCTTCCCCAACTGGTCGATCATCATGATGATCTGGTCTGTCTGACGCATCCCCTCAATATGGCCGAATACTCGCCGCTGCTGCACCAGCTCGCCGCGCTGCAGGCTGGCGCCAATATCGTTGGAGACGCTGGCGTCGTTGATGACATAGGGATTGAGATCGCCCCCCGTGAGATCCTGGGTCACACTGACCGACCCCCCAGGACCCGGGGTTCCGCTCATCGTCACCGTCACCACGTTGGGTTGGGCACTGAGAATGGCCTGAGCCACTCCCACGAAATTCAGGGTCGTACCGCTGGACGCGTTCTTCGCCGCCCGCAGCAGCTCGTCCCGGTTCGCCGTGAAATTGTGCAGCACCGTCAGGTTCGAGTCCAGATTGAAGATCGCCACCCAGGTGCCCGGCGGCAAATCCTCCTTGAGAAACTCCTGCACGGCCTCCACTGCGTATTTCCTGGTATTGGCGTCCAGATTCTGGAAAACGAGGCAAATCAGATGCAGCGTGCGCAAAGGCCCCGACGCCGAGCTCACTTTCTGGGTCGCTGCCGGTTCCGCCTTCACGACGGCTGCCGGAGCCTCCTGAGGCGGCGCTGCTTCCGGACCGGACACCAGCCGGAAACCGCGAATCGGCTGGCGGACGCCGTCTTCGTAGATTTCGACATCGCCCGGCTTGAGGTTCTTCACCAGCTTGCCATGCTTGTCGCGCACAACAAGGTCGAGAAGCACCTCGTTCACAGTGGCTTTGATGGTCAGGCCGGAATCGGGTGGACGCACTTCCTGCGCGGTGGCCGCACCTGCAACCAGACCGCACAGGCTCCCAACTACGAGGAGAGGAGACCGCATTCCGCCATTCTAGCGCTTCCCGGCGGCATTCTCGGAGTGCCCGGAAACCTGATGAGTCGCTGCGGGCGTTCCCAACAACCTACACCGATCCAAACTCTACAATACATAGCAGTTCCACACATTTGCCCCCGGATATCGCATCCGCCCCGTGCTATCGTCAATGCGTCATGTACACTACTGCACAGCGGCCTCCGGGCAATCCGCAAACCGAAGGCCCAGGCCACCGGTGATCCTGTACGACGGAACGAACCCAATTTCCCGGGTCGACCAGGAGTGCAAATTGAGCCACTGCCGCATCTTCGGTCTTGTCCTCAGTCTGTGCCTCTCGTTCGCGGCCCACGCCCAAACATCCACGTTTACCTGGAAGAACGTCAACATACAAGGCATGGGGTACGTCACCGGACTGGTGATTCACCCGCTCGCGCCGCACGACATCTACATCCGGACCGACGTTGGCGGCGCGTACCGTTATGACCGCGCCGCCGAGCGCTGGCTTCCGCTCATGGACCGGTTCGGCACGGCGGAATCGGCATTCGGAGTGGAGAGCATCGCGGTGGATCCAGATGATGCGAACACGGTCTGGGCCGCGGTCGCAATGAACCGCGTCTACACGGCGACGGGCGGCGGGTACTACGACGAAACCACGTGGGGCGAAGTGCTGGTGTCCCATTCGCGCGGCGTGTGGTGGACAAAGACAGGGATGCCACCCGGGCTCGTCTACATGGGACCCAACGACTCGTATCGCGGCACTACCGGAGAACGCCTCGCCGTGGACCCTGCGCGGCCGGGCGTAGTGTACTTCGCATCGCGGCGGAACGGACTGTGGCGGCTGGACCAGAACGGCTGGATCAGGTTGGGCGGCGGACTCCCCGAATCGGCTACGAGCCCGGGGATTACATTCGTTCTCGCCGGGACCACGATGCTGTACGCCGGGGTGTACGGTTCGGGCGTTTGGGCCAGCGCGGATGGCGGCGCCACGTGGACGTCCATCGGCGGCGCGGCGAATCCCGTGCGCGGCGCCCTGGGTCCGGATGGAACGCTCGTCGTGACGTATGGCGGAGACGAAGGAGCGAGCACAGGCAGTGTGGGCCGGTACCGGAACGGTTCGTGGAAGGACATCACGCCGCTCGGGCTGCTCGCGTCATACTCGGGCGTGTCGTTCAACCCCAGCGGGAATCGCCTGGCTGTGGCGCAAAACGGCGGGAGGAATGTGTTCTACTCCACCGACCAGGGCGATTCCTGGCAACGGGTGCCGGCGGCCGACATTTCCGCGCAGCCTCCGTACTTCCCTCCTCCCACGGCGGGCAACTACTACGCGAACCCGGGGACCTGGGGCAACGCGGCACTGGCGATTGATCCAGCGAAACCCACGCGGCTCTTCCAGACGAACGGGTATGGCGTGCTCGCCACGGAAGACTTCACGGCGGCGGCTCCGCTCTGGTCGTGGAGGATGCAGAACCTCGAAGAGCTGGTGGTGCAGAACATCAAGGTTCCGCCGCTTGAGCCTGGCGCGGACCTGTTCAGCGTAGTGGCCGACATGATCGGCTTCCGGCACGCCTCGCGCGACTCGACGCCCGCCGCGACGCTCGGCACCGTCAACTATGTCGCGCTGGGAACCGGCCTCGCGTATTGCGCTTCGAAGCCGCAGTATATGGCGTGGGTCGGCTGGGACGAGGCGGCCGCCGCGCTGACGGGCTATTCGTCGGACAACGGCAAAACATGGACACCGTTCGCGAGCATAGTGCCGGGCCACGCGGGCAGAATCGCGATGTCGGCCACCGATCCGAACCGGCTGGTCTGGGCGCCCGCCCTCTCGGCGACACCACAGTACAGCACGGATGCGGGGCGCACGTGGCACGTCTGCCTGGGGAACGGCTTTGCGCTTCCGGGGTCCTGGCAGCTCGGCAACGAGTGGTGGGCCGGCGATGTGTTGGCAGCCGACCGCGTAGACGGAAAACGATTCTACCTTTACAACAATGGCGCGTTCTACTTCAGCGCGGACGGCGGCGCAAACTGGCAGGCGGGCAACGCGACGTGGCCCACCGCGCTGCCGGTGCCGTTCACAGTTATGGTCAACGTTGTTCCGAATCCGGCGAAGGCGGGCGACGTGTGGGTGAGCATGGCGGCAAATCAGAATCAGCCCGGGCGTTTCCCTCTCTTTCACAGCGCGGATGGGGGCAGGACTTTCTCGGGCGTTGATTCGGTGGACAGCGCGAACTTCGTCGCGTTCGGAAAAGGGACGGACGCGGATCATCCGGCGATTTACATCCACGGCAGGACGGGAGGCGCAACCACGGATGCAATCTACCGTTCGCTCGACCTCGGCACGTCCTGGACGCGCGTCAGCGACCCCACCCAGCAACAGTTCGGCAACATCTCCGCGCTGGAAGGCGACATGCGCCAGGCCGACCTTGTTTACGTGGGTACAGGCGGACGGGGCGTTTTCTACGGGTATGGGCCGGGGTCCAACCAGAGCGCGCCATCGTTTGATCAGCAAGGTGTAATGAGCGCGGCGAGTTATGAACGGGGCGGCGTGTCGCCGGGCGAGGTGGTGATGATTCTCGGACAAGGTGTCGGACCGCCTTCGCTCGCGCCGACAGCGCTGGATGAAACGGGCTCGTTGAGCACCGTGCTGCAGGGCGCGCAGTTGTTCTTTGATGGCGCTCCGGCTCCGCTGGTTTACGCGTGGTCGGGCCAGGCGGGCGCGGTTGTGCCTTATTCGGTCGCGGGCAACTCTACAACCAGTGTGCAGGCTTCGTACCTGGGCGTGCTTTCCCGTCCCGTGGTGGTCCCGGTTGTGCCGGCGATGCCGGGCATTTTCACGCTATCGGAGCAGGGCTCTGGCGCGGGCGCGATTCTGAATCAGGATAATTCCGTTAATTCACCGTCCAATCCTGCCGCGCGTGGAGACTACATCGCGATCTACGCAACGGGCGAAGGAGAGACGACACCTCCGGGCGTAGACGGGTTGATTACCGGAACCACGACGCCTCTGCCCATCCTGCCGGTCGCGGTGCAGATCGACGGACTCGACGCAGCCGTGGCGTTTGCCGGAGAGGCGCCCGGAATCGTTGCGGGCGTGCTGCAGGTGAACGCGCGAATTCCCGACGGCGCGCATCCGGGGCCTTCGGTTCCCGTGGCGATCAGAGTTGGCGGCGTTACCTCGCAGCCGGGCGTCACGGTCGCAGTGAAATAGGACGTTATTGCGCCGATACCGTGTACTTGACGCTTTGCGTCGCCGTGGAGTACCCCTGCATCGCCGTGATCCTCAGCTCGCACTCGCCCGGCTGGACCATCGCTCCCATCACCACGGGAACTGCCCCAGTGGCATCGGCGGCCGGCGAATCGGTGGTCTTCTGCGCCACCAGCTTACCGTCCACCAGAAACTCCACCCCGATCATGGGATTGTCCGTGCTCGCCTTGTCCGGATACACCACGAAATACACGTACGGCTGTGCATCCTGCTTCAGAGCGCGATTGAGCGACGGGACCACACGCCCCGCGATCAACTCGAACGGGTTTGCAGTGTCCGGCTCGCCGGTTAGCGGCGCCATCCGCCGCACCAGCATGACGCTGCTCAGGCCGAGCCCCTTGCGTTCGGGATTCTCCAACGGCAGGACGCTCGTACTCACCCGGTTTCCTTCGCGATCCAGCACGGCAGTCTCCACCGTGTAGTGCCCAGGAGGGAGGTTGAATGGATGCGTCCAGGTGATGGGCAGGTTCTGCACCACCGCCAGCTTGTCATCCGGGATCTCGAAGGGCGAGTCCTGACTAAACTTGTCGACAATCTGCCCGCTGGGATCCTTCACCAGTGCCAGCAGGGAAACATGCAGCCGATGGCCCTTCTGCTCCGGCTCGGCAGTGGCGGTCAGACTCGCCGCCGGCACCTCAAAGGCGACACCAACCTGGTTTGTCGCGCTTTCGGGCCGAAACTGGTATGCCGCGGAACGGAAATCGAAGGTATGCGGCAGTGGCTTGTTGTTGAGCGCCGTGAGGCCGGCCATTTCGAAGGGCATCAGCGGCGCGCCCCCGACGTCCGGCATGGCGAAATAGCCGGTACGGCTTTCCACGGTCAGGTCGGCGCGCGCCAGTTTCACCTCGATTTTCCGGAGGTGCCCGTCGTATTTCTCCGAAACAGGACGATATACGGCCTCGTAGTGCATGCCCACGTCCTCGAACAGTTGCTCGAACGGCTTTCGGAGGTCGTTCCCGCCGCCGATCAGGAACCCTCCGGTGCCTTCCGAAAGCGCGCGGAGAGGCGCCTGCGAGTCGCTGCTGCGGACGGCGTTGTGGACGTAATCGTCCTGGCGCATCGACTGCTGATCCCGGCCAGCAACGCCAATCGAGGTGGTGTTGCGGTTGGGGGTGGGGGTATTGTCGCTCCACATCTTGCCCTGGTCCTGGCTGAGGGAGCCGGCATACTGGACAGCCTGGTTGGCGGCCTGCAGATTGGAATTCTGGCTGAGGCCATTCGTATCGAGGGCGTAGACGCTGATGTCCGACTTGCGCGCCTTGTTGAGAACGGCCTCAAACAGCTCCGGATTGCCATTGCTGGGAAGCCCGGCGCTGAGCAGGAGCACCGTCTTGTGTCCAGGCAACGGTCCGAGTTCACCGAACAGCAGCTTCATCTGGTCGATCGACTGCATTCCCTGAATGCCGCTGAAGGCGCGCTGCTGGCCCACCAGATCCCCGCGCTGCAAATCCGAGGCAAGGCTATTGGTCTGCTGCACGTCGGGCATCACCGCCTTGTTGAGCTGGCCGGTGGTCCAGTGGTCGATAGCTCCGCCAACGACCCCCTCCAGCCATTCCAGATTGGGGCTGCCATTCAGAACCGCGTCCGCGACTCGGGCCATCTGGAAGGTTCCCGCGCTGAACCCTTTTGCGGTCGCCCGCATCAGTTCGTCGCGGTTCTTACTGAACGGATAGAGCACGTCCAGGCGCGAACCAAGAGTGAAGACTCCCACCCAGGTGTCGGGTTGCGAATTAGCCCGCAGAAACTCCTGCACGGCCTCCAGCGTGAACTTCTTCATGCTTGCGTCCAGATTGCTCTGATTGTGAAGGACGATGCACACCAGGTTGAGCCGCCGCAGCGGCAGAGCGGGAGCTGGTGCTGCTGCAGGCACTCTCCCTGCAGCGGGCGTGCCCGGCTTCGTGCCGCCGGCCGCCTGCGCCTCCGCCACTGCGTTACCCGCCGCCAGACGGAAGCTGCGGATCTGCTGGAGGACGCCGTCCTCGTAGATCCGCACATCGCCGGGCTGGAGATTCTTCACCAGCTTTCCATGCTTGTCCCGGACCACAAGGTCCAGAGCCACCTCGTTCACCGTGGCATGGATAGTTGGGCCGGGCGCCGCCGCTGGCGGATTCTGGGCCCCTGCGAATGTCAGGAACAGACAGGGAACAGCCGCCATGGCAACCATGAAAGCCTGCATGGGCACCTCCCTCTTCACTCGGGAATCTACTGGTTAGCTACCGTGTAGCTGACGCTCTGCGCCGCCGACGCCTTCCCCTGCAGTGCCGTAATTCTCAGCTCGCAGTTGCCCGGTTTGACCGTCGCCCCCACCAGCATGGGCACCGCTCCGGTGGCGTCGGCGGCCGGCAAATCGGCGGTCTGCTCCGCCAGAACCTTGCCGTCCACCAGAAACTGCACCCCGATCTTCGGCTTCTCCGCGCTCGCCTTGTCCGGATACACCACGAAATACGCGTATGGTTGTGCCCCTTTGCTCAGAGCGGGATTGAGCGACGGAACCACGCGATTGGCGGCGAATTCGAACGGGTCCGCGGCGTCCACATTGCCTTTCACCGGCGCCACCTGCTGCACCAGCATGACGCTGCTCAGGCCGAGGCCCCTGTGTTCGGGATTGTCCAACGAAAGGACGCTGGCACTCGCCTTGTTCCCTTCGCGATCCAGCACGGCGGTCTCCACCGTGTAGTGGCCCGGAGGGAGGTTGAACGGATGCGTCCAGGTGATGGGCAGGGCCTGCACCGCCGCCAGTTTGTCATCGGGGACCTCGAAGGGCGAGTCCTGACTGAACTTGTCGACGATCTGCCCGTTGGCGTCCTTTACCAGCGCCAGCAGGGAAACGTGCAACCGGCGGTCCTTCTGCCCCGGCTGCGGCGTGACCGTCAGATTCGCCGCCGGCAACTCAAAGGCAACACCAACCTGGTTCGTCGTGCTCTCGGGCCGGAACTGGAAGGCCGCCGTACGGAAATCGAAGGCATGCGGCAGCGGTTTGGTATTGAGCGCCGCGAGGCCCGGCACTTCAAAGGGCATCAGAGAAGCCGAACCGCGGATATCGGGCATGGCGAAATACCCGTTGCGGCTTTCCACGCTGTAGTCGGCGCGGGCCAGCTTTACTTCGATTTTGCGCAGATGCCCGTCATATTTGTCCGAAACAGGACGATATACGGCCTCATAGTGCATGCCCACGTCCTCGATCAGATGCTGAAACGGCTTTCGGAGGTCGTTCGTGCCGCCGATCAGGAAGCCGCCGGTGCCTTCCGAAAGCGCGCGGAGAGGCGCCTGCGTGTCGCTGCCACGGACGGCGTTATGCAGGTAATCGTCCTGCCGCATCCGCTCCATATCCTGACCGACGGAGCCGGTGCTGTCGGCGTTGGTGACACTCGTGATCCTGCCCTGCTGCTGGCTGATGGAGCCGACGTTTTGCAGAGCCTGATTCGTAGCCAGAAGATTGGAATTCTCGCTGAGGCCATTCGTATCGAGAGCGTAGACGCTGATGTCCGCCTCGCGCGCCTTGTTGAGAACGGTCTCAAACAGCTCGGCATCGCCGTTGCTGGCGAGCCCGGGGCTGAGCATGAGGACGGTCTTGTGTCCGGGCAACTGTCCCACCTGGCCGATCATCAACTTCATCTGGTCGATCGATTGCATCCCCTGGATGTGGCCGAACTGCCGCTGCTGGTCCACCAGATCCCCGCGCTGAGCATCCGAGGCAAGGCCGGTGGTCTGCTGCACGTCCAGGATCGCCGCGTTGTTGAGTTTGCCGGTGGTTAACGTCTCGATTCCCCCGCCGGTGTGCGCGGCCGGGTTCGAAGTCCCCTGTACCACATCCAGATTGGGAGTGCCATTAAGAACGGCGTCCGCGACCCTGGCGAGCTGGAAGGTCCCCCCGCTGAATCCCTTCGCGGCCGCCCGCATCAGTTCGTTGCGGTTCGTGGTGAACGGATAGAGCACGTTCAGACGCGAGCCCAGAGTGAAGACTCCCACCCAGGTGTCGGGTTGCCAATTGCTTAGCAGGAACTCCTGGACCGCCTCCAGCGTGAACTTCTTCATGCTTACGTCCAGGTTTTCCTGATTGTGAAAGACAATGCACACCAGGTTGACCCTCCGCAGCGGCAGAGCTGGGGCCGGCACGCCCGTGGGCTTCGTGCCGCTGGCCTGTTCCTCCACGGGGTGACCCGCCGCCAATCGGAAACTGCGGACCTGCTGAAGGACACCATCCTCGTAGATCCGCACATCGCCGGGCTTGAGGTTTTTCACCAGCTTCCCATGCTTATCCCGGACGACAAGGTCGAGAGCCACCTCGTTCACCGTGGCACGGATGGTGGGCCCGGATTCGGCCGGAGTCGTGGTCTGCGCCGCGGCGGAACCGGCAGGTATCAGACAGAACGAGCAAACAAGGACAGGTATGAGCTTATGCATAATGCCAATCGTTTCGCTGTGTCCGCGATGGCGCGGCCCGGACGGCAGGATCCGGGACCTGCGCCCACGCGGAGTATTATTGTTCAGCTACGGTGTATTTGACGCTCTGCGTGGCCGACGCGTTCCCCTGCATAGCCGTGATCTTCAGCTCGCAAGCGCCCGGTTTCACGGCCGCGCCCACCACCATGGGGATGGTGCCCGAGTCATCCGCAAGTGGCAGATCGGCAGTCTGTTTGGCCAGCGACTCGCCCCCCACGAGGAACTCCACCTGGATCTGTGGCTTCTCGGTATTCGACTTATCCGGATAGACCACAAAGTACACATACGGCTGGTCGGTCGGCTTCAAGGCGCTGGCAATGAGCGGGACCATGCGCTTGCCCTGGAATTCGAACGGATCGGCGGGATCCGGCTTGCCGGTGATCGCATCCGCCCGGCTCACCAGCACCAGACTGCTGATCCCCAGTCCCTGCCGCTCCGCGTTGTCGATCTGGAGAGTGCCAGTGCTGGCGCGGCGCCCTTCGTAGTCCACCACGGCGGTTTCTACGGTGTAGTGGCCCGGGCCAAGGTGGAACGGCAGCGTGGCGTTCAGGGTGTCGGCTTTGGTGGCTTCCAGCTTGTCGTCGGGGATGGCCATGGGATAGTCGCGGCTGAGCTTGTCCACCACCTGGCCTTTCGAATCCTTGACGAGGGCCAGCAGAGAAACATGCAGCCGGTGTTGTTTCTGTTGCGGCACGGCGGTGGCGGTCATGTTCGCGCCCGCCACAGCAAAGGCAACCGCGTACTGCGAAGCGGCCGTTTCCGGGCGGAACTGGTACGCCGAGACGCCAAAGTCGAAGGTGTGGGGCGGCGGATTCGTGCCCAGCGCGACCAGGGCCGGGAAGTCGAAGGCTTTGAGATCCTGCGGATCGGGGAGAGCGAAATAGGCCTTGCGGCTTTCCACGGTCAGATCGCCGCGCGCTTTCACCTGGATCGTGCGCAGCCGTCCGTCCCAGACGTCCGAAGCGGGGTGATAAGTGGCTTCGTAGTGAGCTCCGAGGTCGTCGACGATGTGCTGAAACGGCTTTCGCAGGTCGTTGCCGGAGGTGAAGGCGCCGCCGGTGCCCTCCGACAACATGCGCAGGGGAGCCTGCGCGTTCGAGCCACGCACTGCATCGTGCAGCACATCGCCCTGCCGCGCGACCGCCGCCGCGTCGTTCATCGACGTATCCTGACCGCCTACGCCGGTGCGCGTGCTCGACGAGGCAGCAGTGTGGGTCATGTTAATGCCCGCCATCACCGAGGAGTTCGTGTCCATTTCGTTGGCGTCGATCGCGTAGATGCTGATGTTCGAACTGTTGGCCGCGGTCACCAGGGACTTGAACTTATCGGGGTCCACCCCGGTGGCGATCAAGCCCGGGCTGACCAGCAGGACGGTCTTGCGCCCTGGCAGGCTGCCCAGTTGCCGAATCATGGTTTGCATCTGATCGAAGGCCTTCTGACCCTCAATCCCCCCGAATTGCCGGCGCTCTTCCGCTGCCTGGCCCCGGAGCACATTGGCGCTCTGGGTGGTAGCGACGTCCGCTCCATTGATGGCTGCGGCATTGAGTTCGCCTCCGCCGACCGTCAGAGCGCCCTGACTTGCCGAACTTCCCTGGCCTCCCCCGGCGCCGGCGCCCACGACGGCCATCTCCGTTGGGCTGGCGCTGTTGACCAGGGCGGCGCTGGTGGCAAAGTCCGGGTTGGTGCCGACCCAGGCTTTCCGCGATGCCTGCAGCACCACATTGCGGTCGGTGGTGAACTGCTGCAGGACGCTGAGGCCGCCGCCGAGGTTGAAGACACCGATCCAGGTGCCCGCCGGGAACTGTTTCGCCAGGAACTCCTCCACCGCCGCGGTGGCGAATCTGCGCGTGTGCACGTCGATGTTGTGGAGGACGATGCAGACCAGATTGCTGGTCCGTAGCGGCGCCACCCTGCCAACTGCGCCGGCCTGGGCCGTCGTGGAATCGCGTCCCTCGACAAAACGAAGACCCGTGATCTTCTGCTCCGCTCCGTTTTCCAGGATCTGCACATCTTCGGGCCGGAGGTTCCTGACCACCTTGCCCTTGCTGTCACGCACAACGAGGTCCAGGGAGACCTCGTGCACGTTAACAATCGTGGTGGGGCGCGATTCTGTGGATTGAGCCGACAAACGAACGAGTGTCGAAGAAAACAGGCAGACGAAGGCCGCGACAAGGAGGACGGTACGCATGCTTATATCGTACCGCCGGAGCGAGCGAATGCGGTGCGCTACACTCTCAGGTAAGTGCCTGTTTCACGTCTGCTGGCCGCGCCTTTTGCCCTGGCCGCGCTGGCTCTTCTGGCCGCGTCTCCCGCGCTCGGCCCGATCGCCTTCGAAGAAATCTCGGAGCGGGCCGGAGTCCACTTCGTATCCAACAGCAGCCCCACGTCCCTCAAGCATCAGCCGGAGACCATGGTGGCCGGCGCTGCCGTGTTCGATTACGATGGCGACGGATACCTGGATATCTATTTCGTCAACGGCGCGGGCATGCCTTCTCTGGTCAAGGACGGGCCGCAGTACAAGAACCGCCTCTTCCACAACAACCACGACCTGACCTTCACCGACGTCACCGACAAAGCCGGCCTCGGCGGAGCGGGCTACGGCATGGGCGTGGCTGTCGGCGACTACGACAACGACGGCTGGCCCGACCTCTATATCAACAACGTCGACGGGAATCAGTTGTTTCACAACAACGGCGACGGCACGTTCACCGACGTGACGGCGAAAGCGGGCGTGGGTGGCGGCGTCTACCAGGGCCGGAAGATGTGGTCCACCTCCGCCGCATGGCTGGACTACAACAACGACGGGAAGCTCGATCTGTTCGTGTCGAATTACTGCCAATGGAATCCGGACACGGAGATGCGCTGTATCCAGAACGGCTATCCCATTTTCTGCAACCCGCGCGCCTACGGGGCTCTTCCCCACACGCTGTACCGCAATAACGGAGACGGCACGTTCACCGATGTTTCCGCCGAGATGGGCCTCGACCGGTATCTTGGCCGCGGCATGGGCATCGCCATCGCCGACTACGATGGCGATGGATACACCGATGTCTTCGTCGCCAACGACGACTCGCCCAATCAGCTCTTCCACAACATCGGCGGCAAGCGCTTTGAGGAGGTCGCGCTCGACGCCGGCGTCGCGCTGGCGGAATCCGGAAATGCGATTTCCGGCATGGGCGCCGATTTCCGCGATGTGTTCAACCGGGGCCGGCCGGATCTCTTCATCACAGCGATGGAAAAGCAGACCTTCCCCTTCTACCGCAACCTGGGCCACGGCCTGTTCGCCGAAGACACCGCCGCCGCCGGTCTGGGTCTGGAGACGGCGGGCATGTCCGGGTGGTCCAACGGCATTGTCGATCTGGACAACGACGGCTGGAAGGATCTGTTCGCGGCGCGGTCGAATGTCATCGACAACGTGGAGCTGTTTTCCGCCCGGCATTACGAAGAGCCGAACGCGGTGTTCCGCAATCTGGGCAACGGCAGGTTTCGCAATGTGAGTTCCACCGCCGGGCAGACGTTCCAGATCCCGGCGGCCCACCGCGGCACCGCCTTCGGCGATCTGGATAACGACGGCCGCATCGACGTCGTGGTCACGGTGCTCAACGGCGCGGCGCAGGTCTTTCACAATATCAGCGCGAACCACAACCACTGGCTGCTGCTCAACCTGATCGGCACCAAAAGCAATCGCATGGGCATTGGCGCGAAGATCCGCCTGACCACGGCGGATGGTTTGGTGCAGTACAACCACGTCACCACCAGCAGCGGCTATGCGTCGTCGAGCGATTCGCGCGTGCACTTCGGTTTGGGCGCGTCCGCTTCGGCGAAAGAGATTCAGATTGCGTGGCCCAGCGGCATTCGGCAGACACTCCACGACGTGACAGCGGACCGCATCGTCGCGATCACCGAGCCGGGCCGGTAGCGCCCTCGCGGAGCATGCCCGCCAAGCCTGGCAGGGCCAGCGGATCCTCCCGCCCTTTCAGGCGCACGAACTCGGCCTTCTCTCGCTGAGCATCTTCTTTCCGGCCGGCCTGACGGTAGGCCCTCTCCAGGTAGAAGTGCACGGGCGTGCTGGCCGGCTCCTGCCTCACCGCGGCTTCCAGTTCCGGAATGGCCTTCTCCGGCTCGCCCATGCTCAGATACGCATGCCCGATGGCGGTATGGCTGACCCAGCGGTTCCGGGCCGGCTGCAGCGCCAGGGCCTTCTGCGCCATTTGGACGCCCACCTCCGGTTCGCCGTTTCTGGTCCGCAGAAAGGCGATCACCAGCATCGAGGGCCAGTGCGAGGGGTAGGCCTTCAGCTCCTTTTCGAACTCGGCCAGCGCGACGTGCTGATCGATCTCCATCTGGTACACGCCATTGGCGTAATGAACGCCGGGGTCGTCCGGGTACTTCGTCACCAGTTCGCGGAACCCTTCCGCTGCTTCCACGGAGTGCCGGCCCATGTTGGCCCACAACGCTTTGCCCGCCAGTTCGGCCACGGCACGCTCGCGGGGAGAAAGCGTCTCCGGCGGCCGCGCCACGGCCAGCGCGCAAAGGCCGTTGGCGAGGATCACGTCGGGATCGTTTACGTCTCGCTTGGAGAGCGGTCCCAACTGGTCGAGCGCCTCGTCAAAAGCCTGCGCGCGAATCAGAATCAGAGCCGCTCGCTGCCGCACTACCGTCTCGAACGGGAGGTTGGACCCAATCCCCAACCGCTCTCCCTTGTCGATGTCGGCCAGCGCCTGATCGAAATCTCCCAGTTCGTATTCGCACAGCCCGAGAAACGCGTACGCGGGGCCGTTCTGCGGCGCCAGCTCGATCCCCTTCCGGAAGGCATCGCGCGCCTCGGTGTAACGGCGCAATCCGTACAGGTCGCCCGCCATGTAGAGCCATCCTGGCGCCCACGAAGGCCGCAACGCCAGCGCTTTCCGGAACAGGGCCACCGCTTCGGCGGGGTTGCTGTCCACATCCGCCTGGGCGCGGGCCGCAAGATCTTCAAAGCTGTCGGGCGGAGTCTGCGCCGGCAACAGGCACGCGAAGAGGATGGCGCTGGCGCACAGAGACTTCATAGCGGCCGTCAGGGAGCGGTCCATGGGGACACGAGTTCATTGTATCGTGACGCCCCGCGGCAGGTCGGGCGCGCCACGGCGGAGCTATGCTGAGGGTGATGCGTGCCGCTGCCCTGCTGGCGTTCCTGATCTGCGCGGCCTTTGCGCAGGACTCCACTCCCGAGCAACTCTTTCGCGACGCGGTGGAAGCGCAGCAGCACGGCGACTACGAGCGCGCCGTGCAGAAATACCAGGAGCTGATCGCGCTTCGCCCCGACGTCCTCGAAGCGCGCGCCAACCTGGGCGCGGCGCTGGTTCACCTGGGCCGTTTCGACGAGGCCATCGCGCAATACGAAAGCGCCCTCGCGGGCAAC
Source organism: Bryobacteraceae bacterium (assembly GCA_049510065.1). Lineage (GTDB taxonomy): Bacteria > Acidobacteriota > Terriglobia > Bryobacterales > Bryobacteraceae > CAWACP01. The sequence goes on along the minus strand of JBEKZH010000014.1, from coordinate 8,092 downwards.
CCCGGCCAGCTCCAGATTCGCATGAACCTGGCGCTGGCGTACTACAAGGCGGGCCGCATCGATCGGGCGGCCTCGGAGTTCGCGACTCTGCACGGCAATGCGCCGGCGGAGAAGCGCGTCACCCTGCTGCTCTCCGACTGCTGGTTGCAGCAGGGGGAGAACGGCAAGGTGATCGATCTGCTTGGGCCCCTCGACGCGGACTACCACGACGACCTGGCATTCTCCTACCTCTACGGCGCCGCGTTGATGCGCAGTAACCAGATGGATCGAGGCCAGCAGGTGATGGATCGCATTCTGAGGAACGGCGATTCGGCCGAGGCCCGGGTGCTGATGGCCACGGCGCGGAATCGCCGGCTGGATTATGCGGGCGCGAAAGAGGATCTGGAGCGCGCCATCGAGCTGAGCCCCACGCTGCCGGGGCTTCATTCATTGTACGGGTCGGCTCTCGATGGCCTGATGGATACCGGCGCGCTCGCCGCCTACGAGAAGGAGCTGGAGATCAACCCCAACGACTTCGCCGCCAACCTCCACGTGGGCGTCGCGGCGCTGCACGACCGCCAGCTCGATAGCGCCGAAACGCATCTCCGGCGCGCGCTCGCGGTGCGCCCCCAGGATCCGGGCGCGCTGCTGCAGCTCGCCAATCTCCTCTCCGCGCGAGACAAGCGCGAGGAGGCCTGCCGCGTCCTCGAAGACCTCACCAAACGCTTCCCGGACTTTCGCGAAGCCCACGTTGTGCTGGCCAGCGCCTACTATCGCCTGCGGCGGAAGGCTGACGGCGACGCGGAAAGCGCCATCGTGCGGAAGCTGAGCGCAAAGCAGCCGGCGACGGCCAGCCCGGTGTCCGGCAGCGCGGCACATTAAGCAGAAGGAGTAAAGGGAGTAAAGGGAGTAAAGGTTGCTTAAACAATTCCCTTCCCCTCGCGGATGGTGATGTACCGGTTCAGGGGCAACGACGTGAAGCGGTCCACGCGCTTCGATGGCAAGGGCCAGCGGATTTCCAGGAAGTCCAGCTTCGCCTGGCCGATACCCAGCACCATTCTCGGGTCGTGCGACGAGAGATAGCTTCCCCCGGCGATCTTGAGCCGGCTGCGCGTGGCCCCTGCGAATCCCCAGGTAACGCGAGCGCCCACCGCGTCGATGTTCGCCGTGGTCCCGATGAGACGCAGGCCGAGCCAGTTGTTGCGCGCCCCCACCTGGTTGTGCAGCAGCAGCGGCGCAGCCCCGTTATTGTTGATGAGCACGTCCACGCCGCCGTCGTTGTCGTAGTCTCCGATGGCCAGTCCGCGCGCCGGCCAGTGGCGCTGGAAAGCGGGACCTCCCTGACTGCTGACGTCGGCCCAGCTCTTTCCGTCGTTGTGATATAGCAGGAGAGGCTCGGCCCATGTCACATCTCTCAGAAGCACCTCGATCATGTCGTTGGGATGCCCGTTGGAGAGAAACAAATCGACGTTGCCGTCGTTGTCGTAGTCGAAGAACTTCAGACCCCAGCCGCTCAGATAGAAGGTCGCCTTGCCGATCCCGGTCTCGTCGGCGCGATCCGTAAAGCTCTCGTTCCCGTCATTGTGATAGAGGGAAAAACGCTCGCTGTCGATATTGGCGACGAACAAATCCTGCAGTCCGTCGTTGTCATAGTCGGCGGAATCGACGCCCATACCCGAGCGCGCCTGACCGTCGGAGTTGTAGGCCACGCCCGCGGCCAGGCCGATTTCCTCGAATTTCCCGTTCCCCCGATTGACGTACAGATAATTGGGAACGGCGTCGTTGGCGACAAAGAGGTCCATCAGACCGTCGTTGTTGATATCGGTTGCCACCACGCCGTGGGCTTTCCCGGGGGTTTTTCCGATGTCGGTCAGATGGCCCACTTCGGTGAAGGTGCCGTCGCCGTTGTTGTGATACAGCGCGCTGGGGCGCGACTCGAAAATGGTGGGGATGCAGTAGGAGTACTTCTGGAGGGCGGCGCTGCCGCAGGTCTTTGGGTTGGGCCCGCTGTAGTCGACGAAGCCGCAGACGAACAGGTCCAGTTTTCCGTCGTTGTCGTAATCGAACCAGACCGCGGAGGTAGACCATCCCCCTTTCGCGACGCCCGCCCGGAGTGTGACGTCGGTGAAGGTGCCGTCGCCGTTGTTGCGGTAGAGAACGTTGTCGCCGTAGCAGGTGAAGTACAGGTCCGGGTACCCGTCGCCGTTGAAGTCGCCGACGGCGACGCCCTCGCCCCAGCGCGCGGCCTCCAGCCCCGCCTGCCGGGTGACGTCGGTGAAGGTGCCGTTGCGGTTGTTCCGGTACAAGGCGTTGCGCGGCGATTTCGCCGGATGATGGAAAGCGCAGGGCCCCGTGTTGATCAGCAGGATGTCCATCCAGCCGTCGTTGTCGTAGTCGAGGAAGGCGCAACCGGAGCACATCGATTCCGGCAGCCAATGCTCCACCGATCTTGCGTTGTCGTGGACCCAGGTGATACCGCTTTGCTCGGACGGAACGATCTCGAAGATGGAGCCGCCCGGCGCGGGCGGCGCGAAGGCGGCGGCTCCGAGACAAGTGAGAAGCTCGCGGCGGGTGAGCGGCATCGAAGTTCCATTGTAGTTGGTGGGCGTATTCTGAAAAGGATGCGTAGCGCCGCGTTCCTGATCCTGCTCGCCTGCGCCGCGGCCGCCCAGGTTTCCACTCCCGAGCAGCTCTTCCGCGAGGCCGTGGAAGCGCAACGGCGCGGGGACGATGCGAGCGCCGTGCGCAAATATGAGGAGCTGATCAGGCTTCGGCCGGACGTCGTCGAGGTACGCGCGAACCTGGGCGCCGCTCTCGCCCACCTCGGACGCTTCGACGAGGCCATCGCGCAGTACCGCGCCGCTCTCACGCGAGTTCCCGGCAACACCGGCCTGCGGTTGAACCTGGCGCTCGCGTACTACAAGAAGGGCGACATGCCCGAGGCGGCCCGCGAACTGAAGTCTCTGCACGAAGCCGATCCCGGCGACGTCCGCATCGCCACGTTGCTGGGCGAGTGCGACGCGCGTCAGGGGCACGACACCGAGGCCATCGCCGTGCTGGCTCCCCTCGAGGTGGCGCATCCCGGCGATCTCGATCTGGCGTGGGCGCTGGGGCAGGCGCTGATTCGTGCGGGCCGCCTCGCCGACGGTCTCGTCCGAGTGGAGAAGGTGGCCGAGGGGCGCGGCAGCGCGGAGGCCTGGCTGCTGGCGGGAGACACCGCGCTCCGTCTCAACTTCTTCGAGCGCGCGCAGAAGGATGCCGATGCCGCCATGCGCATCAATCCGCGGCTCCCGGGCCTGTACACGCTGCAAGGCAAGGTACTGCAGGTTCTGGGCGATAATCAGGGCGCCATCGCCGCGCTGCGCAAGGCCGTCGAAGCCGACGCCAACGACTTCGAGGCGCATCTCAACCTGGGCGCCGTTCTGAACGTGGAGCGGGACCTGGACGGCGCGAAGCTGCATGTGGAGCGCGCGCTGCAGCTCCGGCCTTCATCACCGCTGGCCCGCTTCGAGATGGCGCGGATCGAACGCGCTCTCGGCCAGTTGGACGCCGCGGTGCGCGACATGGAAACGGTGGAGCGCGATAACCCGGGTTGGTTGCAGCTTCATGTGGAGCTCGCCGCGCTGTATTACCGTGTCCGGCGGCCCGAAGACGGCGCGAAAGAGCGGGCCATCGTCGACCGCCTTACCGCCGAACAGCAGGAGAAGGACGCAGGGACCCCGGGCGCGCCGGCTCCTTCACGTTGAGCACGCGATCGGCGGCCACGTTCGCGAGCGTCTGAACCACGCCGGACGGCCAGTGAATCTCGATCGATTCCGCTTTGGTGTCGGCGCCCAGTCCGAAGTGTACCGGCCCGTGGCTGGAGGAAGCGAAGCCCACGCTGGTGGTCATGTGGTTGTATTGCGCGCCGCTCCTGGTCACCAGCCTGATGCGGGCGCCGATGCCGTCGCGGTTGCTTTCGGTGCCTTCCAGGGCGACATCCAGCCAGTGGCCGGACGCTTCGCTGCGGTTCATCCAGATCTCGGCGTCGGCTTGCAGGGCGGTGGTCACCACGTCCACGCGGCCGTCTCCGTCCAGATCGCCGAAGGCGCAGCCGCGGTGACGCGCGGGCGCAGCGGCATCGAACCCGGCCTCTTCGGTCAACGCCTGCCACTTCCCACTGGCGCCCAGGTTCCGGAAGACGGTGTTGGGCTGGTCCACAACCGATCCGGGCATGGCCCGCGACAGCACGTCGCCGCGGCTGACGAACAGGTCCTTCCATCCATCGTTGTCGAAGTCGTACAACCCCGCCCCAAAGCCCGCGCGTGGCATGCTGAGCGCGCGCATCCCGCTCTCCGTGGTAATTTCCCGAAACTCGCGCCCGCCGACGTTCTTAAATAGCGGAAAAGTTTGATTCGCCAGGGCTACGAAGGCGATATCCGGATAACCATCGTTGTCGATATCGCGAAAATCCAGACCCATTCCCGAAATGAAGTTTCCGTCTTCCGTCAGGGCGACGCCGTTCTGGAACGCGGTCTCCTCGAATTTGTCGCCCAGATTGTGAAAGAAGAAATTGTAGGAGGCATCGTTGGTGACAAACAGGTCCGGCCGTCCATCGAGGTCGTAGTCGGCCATGCCCACGCCCATGGCTTTGCCGACGTGCGAGCGAATTCCCCATTTTTCCGAAACGTCTTCGAACGTTCCGTCTCCCTTGTTCAGAAACAACTGATCGGGCAGTCCTTTGTACTTCCTCGGATTGCAGTAGTCGCTCGCACCCTTGTACTCGCAGAGCGGCTCGGTGGCGTAATCCCATTGCAGATAGTTGGCGATGAAGAGGTCGAGAAGGCCGTCGTTGTTGACGTCCACCCACACCGCCGTGATCGCCCACAGGGGCCCGTACCGGGAATCGGCGCGATCGAGGCCCGCCTTCGCGGTCACATCGGTGAATGTCCCGTCGCCGTTGTTGTGGTAGAGCGTGTTGTGATGGACGCCGGCCACGAACAGGTCGGGGTAGCCGTCGTTGTCATAGTCGCCGACGGCGACGCCATTGTCGAAACCCGTCCCCGCCACGCCAGCTTTGTCGGTCACGTCGGTGAACACGCCGCCACCGTCGTTGCGGAACAGCCGATTCCGGTACTTTGGTGAGTCCTTCTTCAAGGTGGCGAGGTTCGCGCCGTTGGTGAAGAAGATGTCCGGGCGTCCGTCCTTGTTGTAATCGAAGACGGCTACGCCGCCGGCCATCGTTGCCGGGACGTGGCGCGCCGTGATCTCGCCGTTGTCCAGATGGAACGGAATCCGGGCCAGAGAGAATCGGATGGGCGGGCGCGAAGGACCGCCCGCGGCGCACAACAGGAGAGACACTCCGATTGCCGCCGCACAGGCAGCGCCACAGCCGCGGGTCAGGCGCGGTAATGAAATAGCCATGCCAGTTCTTGTATGGTGGCACAGGGCGGCATAGCCGCAACCCACCGATCCAGGCGGCCTGAAGGCCGCCGCAGGCTGAAACCTGCCCCACATTCCGAGCATAAAAAAAGGGGGCGGCCTTCGCCACCCCCTGATTCCTAACGGTTCCCTGGGAACCGTCCCGAGACCGTCCTAGAAGTTATACTTCAGGCTCAGCATCACCACGCGGCGGCCCACTGTGTACAGCGGCTTGCCCGTTGTGACACCGTTCACGTTGGTCATGGAGAGGTAGTTGTTGTTGTTGAAGCTGAGGTTCTGGTCCGACGCGCCACCGGTGCCGAACTGCGGCAGTGGGTGGTTCAGGAAGTTGTAGGTCTGGAACCGGAACTGGAAGTTCTGGTGCTCCTTGAACTGGAAGTTCTTGTACAAGGAGAGGTCGCTGTTGAAATACGCAGGGCCCTTGATGTACGGCCAGATGTAGGTTCCCTGCTGTCCCATCGTGGTTTCCGGAGCGAAGCACGCGGGGTTGAAGTACTGCCCCGAACTCAGGCCCTTGCGCGGATCGCAGATGACCACCGGGAGCAGGCCGGCGCCCGCATAAGCGGAAGTACCCAGGAAAGACGCCTGACCGTAAAGGGTCGGCGAGCCCTGGATGAAATTGCCCGGCATATTGGCATAGAGATCGCCGCCCGTATTGGGTTGGATCGGGGCGCCGCTCTGGAGCTGGGTGATGCCGGAGAGTTCCCAACCGTTCACAACGCCGCCAAGGAACATGTTGCCGTGAACCGGGCTGGGAAGGTTGAAAACGTACGCGGCGTTGAAGATGTGCGTATGGTCGAACGCGAGGACGCCGTAGTTGTTCTTCAAGTTGAACGGGTCGTTACCGCAACCCTGTCCAGTTCCGTTATCCGTTTGGCAGTCGCGAATGCCCAGTACCTTGCTGAAGGTGTAGTTCGTCGTGAACGTGACTCTGCCGGTCTGTTTCTGCCACGTCGCGATAAAGGCATTGTAATTGGAGTAGCTGCCGTGGGTAACCAGTCGTACCGTTCCCCCATAGTTTCGAAGGGGATAGTAGTCGGAGGTCGGGAAGCCGCCCAACGAAGGATTGTTAACCACTCCGGTGATCGGATCCGGCTTGAAGTACGTTCCTACCGGGACGTTCTGGAGATTCTCCTGGAAATTATCCAGCAACATGTCGCGGCCCCTGTTGCCGGAGTACTGAAACTCCGCAACCGAGTTCCACGGAACGCGCTGGGAAAGCGTGATGTTGTAAGTCTGGGTGTACGGCGTTTTTTTGTCGCCCATCGCGAGGACGCCGCCCGGGCTGCTGCCCAGACCCGCCTTGGCGGGGTTCAAAGAAGTGTACTGGTTGAAACTGTCCCAGCCGAGGCAGCATCCCCAGTTCGTGGTGACGTGTTCGAAACCGATCGGAGCGGTGTACGCCGCGCCGGAAACGGAGTTGTAGGCAAGCTGGTACCGGTAAACGCCGAAGCCGCCGCGGATAACCGTCTTGCCGTTGCCGAACAGGTCGTAAGCGGCGCCCACGCGCGGCTCTGCGAAGAACGCTTTGGACGGGAACCCGGAGTTCGGGATGCTGGAATTGATGGCGTGCCATTGGAACCCGGTCCACGCCGTCGCCGCCGACGTATTGTCATAGGTGGCAGGATTCCACACGGCCAGTCCTGGTCCGCTGCTGGGAGCCCAGTTGCCCATGTGATCCATGCGCAGGCCGTAGGTCAGGGTCAGCCGGCGTCCGGCCTTCCACGTATCCTGGGCGTAGAACGAGTATTGATAGTACTTGAAGTCCTCGGTCGGTCCGCCGTTGTCCTGCTCGAATGCGGTCATGCGGCCGGTTACGAAGTTTGCGAGGGGATTGCCGGTACCCGTGGCGCCCCAGTTGAAGTATTGAGCCGTACCCTGAACGCCACCCTCGGGACCGGGAAATGCGGTCTGCTCGTTCCGGGCGAAATCCCAGTAGAAGCCGGCCTTGATGGTATGCGTGCCCCAAACCTTGGATACGTTATCCGAGACGTTGGGCGCCTGGGAGAGTTTGCCGAATCCGGCCGAGAAGCCCTTGCCGCCGAACGTGTAAGCCGAATAGCCGCCGAACGCTCCGATCCCGCCCCAACCGGTGAGTTGATTGGGGATCTGCGGCGTGTAGCCGCTCTGGTCGAAGATCGAAGTCATCTTGAACCCGACTTTGCTCGGATTCACAGCATCCGGGTTCGCCAGATTGATGGGGTTCAGGAAGGTGGCGTCCGCAAACACGAATTCGTTGGTCAGGGTCGGGGAGAAGACGTGCGTCATGTTCGCGCTGTACACACTCGATGTCTGGTTGGCATCCATGCTCGACGGATAGGGCAGGGCTCCGCCCAGCCACCACCACACGTTAATTGGGTTTTGGTCCTTTTCGTCCTGGCGATTCCACGAGAAGAACAGCTTCGTGTTGTCGCTGATGTTGTAGTCGCCTCGAAGCCTGATCTCCCAGCGGTTCTGCGGGGGATTCGCGAGGTATTGATAGTTGGAGCCGGCCGAATTGGCGTTCGGGTCGACGTTTGGCTTCGGCATAAGCTTCCAGATGGCCACGGCGTTCGGGTCGATCTGCGCGGCGGGAATCATGCCGCCCGGCCAAAGCGAACCGGCGCTGCCGTTATTGATATTGCTGACATCCCCGACCCCGCCGTAGTTGTTCTTGAAGCTCGTACCGAGGCTGGCGAGGTAGGCGGGGCTG
>JBEKZH010000139.1:0-5534 GCA_049510065.1 Bryobacteraceae bacterium | reverse complement strand
CGGATTTGGACTCAAAATGGGGGGCACTTTAGGGGGTACCAATGGTTTTTTGCCGCTGCAAAGACCGCGCGATTCGCCTCTGTGTGTATCCGGGGTCCGCCAGCCGACCGTCCAGTGTCTGCGGCTGGCCGGCCTCAAGCGTCCAGCCATCTCCGACCATGCCCTGCGCCACGCGGCGGCGCCGCTGGGCTATCTGGACACCGGCGACCTGCGCGCCGTGCAGGACTTTCCGGGGCACGCCGACCCGCGCATGACCGCACGCTATGCCCACGTGGTGGATATGGCGAAGCGGAATCCGGCGCTGTTTATCCCGATAAAGATCGGGTGGGCGATTCTGGTTCAGTTGCCATCCAGTTGTGGCAAACTGTAGAGGGTTCATGGATATGCGCGCGGCGCAGATGGATACGATCTTGCAGGAGTTCGACTATAGTCGCATTATGATCTTGTCTGTTCGCCAATTCTGTGGAGTATTCGTAAAGTAGTAGGTGACGCTCGTGTTCCTCCGCTCCGTCAAAGCCGCCAACGGCCGCCACGAATACCTCCGCGGCCGGCGTTGGGAACTGCAGCAGTTCGGTCAGCGCTGTGGCCCCCGCTGATGCATCGCCGAGCGCACAGCCATTTCGATGGCTTCCAGATCCAGGCGCCCCGTCTTGCGGCGAGCGCTGAAGATGACGCGCAGCAGTTGGTCTACTTCACGCGCGATTTCCTAGTGAATCGCTTCCGCCGTTTTTTTTCCTGTGCCGATAGCGGGCTCTCCGCAACTGGCCGCAACCCACAGATCTGTTCATTCACACGCAACAGTTCACCGCTCAGTTCCCGGAAGCGATGGTATTCGGCCACTTCTCGCTGGGCTTTCGCGAATCTGGCCGGAGAGGACAATGTTTCAGTGACCGTTTTGCCATCAACCTTGCGGGTCAGCCGATAGTAAGGACCGTGGCCGGGATCATCGGCCCGATGGCAATGACAGTTCGGATTCCCGCAACGACCACCCGTTCCCGTAATGGAGCCAGACCGCATATCCCCCAACCGGGCCAATTGCGATTGAATGGCGGCGCGACGGCCTTCGAACTCAACCAGAGAGTCGGGCATGTAGAGCCTCCCGTATAGCTAGCGTACTACTACGCTCGGTTTCATGCCACAAAAAAAGAGAACTCGCAAATCGCTATTCCCACGTCGCGCATCCCCAGCCCTATCTCCGCTTTACACATGGGGCAATCTGCGATAGTATCATGTCTTCGATAAAAATCGGAACTAGCAGGATCCTGAAAAAGGCCATGTGGCCTCCGCTCCCTAACGGTCGGCTCGGTAAGTGCATGCAAACACGTGGCCGCGTTTCTGAGCCGCGCGCGTCAGCAAGCGGTTTCCGGACTTTCTCAGCATCCTGCTAGAGCGCAAATGAAAGGATTCTAAGCACAGTGTTGCAATGGACGGCGTTTGTCGCTCGGATTCCCGGAGTAGGGTATACGCTTAAGCTAGTCCATGATCTGGCCTTGCTGCCCCACATCCGGCGTGACCTGTTGGCAGAGATTCACCAAGTCCGGCATGACCTGTTGGCAGAGATTCACCAAGTCCGGCATGACCTGTTGGCAGAGATTCACCAGGTTAGACGCTTCACGGACGCCCTTCGGTTGGAGCTTGAGTCAAGGGTCCAGACAATCGAGGGCGGTCTGGAGGAACACCGTGCGCGAATCAACAGCCTCAATTTGGCCGAGCAGAACGTGGGCGCGATGACGCAGCATGTCGGCCGTCTGCTCGAATGCCAATCCCAATCTGCGGCGAAGGTTCACCAACTGGAACAGAAGCTGGTGGACGTGGAGATGGTGACGCTGAATCTGCCGGGGGCGTTGCGCGAGGCGAGACGTTCCGACCGCGAAACGGCGAAGGAACAGGCTGAGATACGGCGACTCATCCAAGACGTGCGGCAGGAGATGGATCTGCTGGCGCAGAGATTGGAACCGCAGGCGGCCGCTACGCATAGCGCCACGCGTTCGGCCGAGGTGGCGAGGCGCGGGCGGTGAAGAAGCGAGAGGGCGGCGAAGCGGCACGTTGTGAGGATTCCCGGTCCACGGCCACTCCGGCGGACCGGCGCGGCGACGCCGCGGGGGCGTCGCGCTCTCCGCTGACGGTCTCGATCATCATCAATACGTACAACAGGGCGAGCAGCCTGGAAAACACACTCCAGGCGCTTCAACGCCAGAACTACTTCCCTTTCGAAGTGATCGTGGTGAATGGCCCGTCCGACGACGGGACGGAGGAGCTTCTGGACCGCCACCGCGCCTGGATTCGGGTCGGCACGTGCCAGGATCGCAATCTCTCGGTTTCACGCAACGTCGGCATCTCGATGGCGCGGGGCGATGTGGTCGCGTTCCTGGACGACGACGCCGTGCCGGACGAAAACTGGCTTCGGGAGCTCGTCCCCGCGTTCGAGGATCCGGAGGTGGGAGGCGCCTGCGGCGTGATCTTCGACCACACCGGCTACCACGCGCAATACCAGAACGTGACTTGCACGCGCCTCGCAGACGCCAATTTGGAGCGAACCACTGCCCTACCGGATCTTTCGTTTCCGTTCACTGCCAATTTCCCGCACTTAATGGGCGTGTCCGCCTTTCGCCGCAATGTTCTTCATGACGTGGGTGGCTTCGACGAAGAATACGACTACTTCCTCGATGAGACCGATCTCTGCGTGCGCATAGTCGATTCGGGTTACCGTCTCGCACACGTGGACGGCGCGTACGTCTACCACTACTCCAGGCCAAGCCATCTTCGCAACGCCAACCGCGTGATCCTGAATTGGTATCCCATTATCAAGAACAAGATCTACTTCTGCTGCAAGAATGCGCTCGGCCAGGGCTACAGTTTCGAGGCGGTATCCCAATCCGTCCGACGCAGGGTTCAGGAAGCAAGGGACTCGCTGGAGTGGTCCGTTCGGGAAGATGGACTCGATCCCGCGGTCCTGAAGAGCTTTCAGGAGGATGTCAAGAGGGCCTGGGAGGTGGGCCTTGCACACGGTCTCAACCAGCCTCGCCGCCTTATGGACAGTGAGGCGGCCGAGCAGGCGCGAGGGCCGGTGGCATACGATGCGCTTGGCAGCAAGCCCGGAACGTTCCTGCCTGTTCCGACCATCCTGCCCGCCGCCGAGAAGCTGACCATATGTCTGTTGAGCAAGGCCTACCCTCCCACCGGGGTGGGTGGCATCGCGACATTCACGGTCGCACTGGCACAAGGGCTCGCCGAAATCGGCCACATCGTCCATGTCCTGACTCGGAGCCCGTACGGTCACACCACGGTCGAGTTCGAACACGGAGTGTGGGTGCACCGGGTCGTCGTCCAGGACCACCCGTATACTGTTCCAGCTCAATTGAGGGCGGCGCCGCACATCTGGAACTACTCCCAGTCCATGCTCGAAGAGAAGGACCGCCTGGCGAGGTTTCATCCTGTGGACATCGTCGTGGCCCCTCTATGGGACTCCGAGGGGATCGCGTTTGTGGTCGACGGAAGCTGTCCTGTCGTCACCACTCTACACACGCCGTTTCGGGTCGCCTGTGCAAGCAACGACTGGGCCGCGGCCGACGAGAATGAAAAGCAGTTTCATGAGGCGCTCGTCTCGGCCGAGGAGCATGTACTGACGCATTCTACCGGCATCTCGGCGAACAGCAGAGCGGTGATCGACACGATTCGTCGATACTATGGGATCGACTGCGCAACAGGCCAGCACGTGGTCATTCCTCACGGGATTGACCCGCCTCCCCTGACCCCGGCTTTCGAAAGACACACCGGCATCATGGCGCTCTTTGTCGGGCGCATCGAGAAGCGAAAGGGCGTCGACACACTCCTGGCAACCGTTCCCGTTCTGTGCGAAAAGCACCCGGAAGTGCGGTTTTGCATCGCCGGGGAGGAGGTAGACCCGGCGATCAGGATGGCCTTCCTGGAGCGCCATAAGGGGCGAGCTTTCCTGGAGAGAGTGGAGTTTCTCGGTCAGGTTCCAGACCGTCGACTCGAATCGCTCTACGCCTCGTGCGATCTGTTTGTGGCGCCTTCACGCTATGAATCGTTTGGCCTGATCTACCTCGAGGCAATGCGCTACGGGAAGCCGGTGGTAGGCTGCCGCGTGGGTGGGGTTGTTGAGGTCGTCGACGACGGCGTGAGTGGCTTCCTTGTCGAGCCGGATGATCCCCCGGCGCTCCAGACGGCGCTCGAATCGCTGCTGGCCGATCCAGAGCGTCGCCGGCGCATGGGACAGGCTGCGAAGACTGCGTTCCTGGAGCGCTTCACTCGCCGGCAGATGGTAGAAGCCGCGGCGCAGTATTACCAGCACATCCTCACTCTGGACTGTAACTCGCCGAATAGACTGCGGTTCACGCCGTGGAGCTTCTGTATTCCGCACTCGGAGCGCATTGCTGGCCGGTGCAGGATTCCTCTGGGGGAACGAGACGGCTTCATCGTGTATGGCCCATACCTAACGCTCCGGCCCGGGAGTTACTCTGCACTATTCGACTGCTCCATCGAGACGCCTGCTTGCGTGCACCTAGGGTTTGCACTCGAGTTCGATGTAACCGTCTCCTGGTGCGGGCGCACCTTTTCTCTTCAGGCTGCAGCCGTCAGCGACTTCCGGCCAGGAGAGACTCGGCGTCTCCTCGTGCCACTCGACTTCCGTCAACCGGATCGCCACACCCTCGTCGAATTCCGTATCCGCTCGACACAGAAACTGCCAGGCGCCCTTCTGACCTTTGGGTCGGTAACCGTGCGCCCTCAAGATCCACTCCAATGATTCCTACCGTGAGTCTTGTCAACACCATCTGCCTGCCTCCGGACGCGATTTCTCAAGCCCTGCTTTGGAAGCTGAGGGTCCTTGAGCAGTGGAAGCGTGAGGGGAGAATCCGGGACGTTCGCGTCTTCACCTACAACGCGAACATCGAACATCCGGCTATCCGGGTCATCCCGTCCCTGGAAGCGCTCCTCACCGACGCCTATTTCTGCGCTTCGGAGGTGGCATTCTATTCTTTCGGCATCCACAACGATCTTCTCAATACAGTCTTCCTGCGGGCTGCGCCTCAGCTCACTTTCGTCCAGTACCACAACATCACGCCGGAGAGGCTGGTGCGGAATGAGGCGCACAGGGTCACCGTGCGTCGCGGATTGGCGCAGCGGGCGAATCTCCACCATGTCGATCACGTCTTTGCCGATAGTCCTCTCAACAGGCAGGACCTGGTCGAATTCGGTATTCCTTCCGAGAGGATCAGCGTGTTGCCTCTTCCGCTGACGAAGGGCTTCCCGCCGGGACCGATTCGGGTGCGGCCGAAGCTGGATGAGGTGCGGATCCTGTTCGTCGGCCGTTTTGTTCCCGCCAAGGGTCTGATGGACCTTGTCGAGGCCATTCGGGTCCTGCACTGCAGCGGATTGGGTGCAATACACGTGCGGCTAGTTGGGGATCTGACCTATTTCGACCCGGACTACCTGCAGTCGGTCAGGGATGCGATCAAAGAGTGGGATCTGGGCGGGATAGTCACCGTTGTCGGTTCCGTAAGCCACGACCA
>JBEKZH010000138.1:0-5536 GCA_049510065.1 Bryobacteraceae bacterium | reverse complement strand
CGGCCGGCAAGAAGAAGTGAGCGCTGCCGGGCACGGCGCTTCGATTCCCTGGAACGCTTCGGGGCGGCGGGTGCGCAGCCATCTGACGCATTAACAGGCGCGAGGCCGGTGCGGGGCTCATTCCCCGACGCGTGGCTTGAGTTTCAGCTTGCTCTTGCTTTCTTCCAGGAAGGTTCGTAGTTCATCGGCGTGTTCCAGCAGCCGTGACCACTGTTCATAATAGAGCGTCACTGGGAACCGCCCCAGGCCGTAGACGCTCACGCCTCCCTTGTCGCTGACCCGGAACTCCAGGGCGGTCGGTTTGCGGCCGTGCAATTGCTGCTCCAGTTCCGCGATGCGTTTCAGCAACTCCTCTTTGTTGGTCTCTGACTCTGCCATGGCGATGGTCTCCTGATTGGCGGGATTCGTCGATCATTGTGCCAGATCGGTCAACGGCCCCCTCGACCTGGACATCCGTGAGGTCGAGTTCAACCTGAGACACCTCAGCGCTCTCGCTGCACCATGCGGATCGTCTCCTCCAGCGTGCCGACCAGTGTCCGGCGCGCGGCACGGGCTACCAGCGGGTCGGCGATCCACCGCAACAGCACCGGTGTCTGCCGCGCCAGCACCAGCGCTTCGCACTCGGCGTGAACACCGCCGTCCTGCTCCGCGAACCGCCAGTAGTGGTCCAGCGCCCACAGCAGGCCGCGATCCCTGGCCGTGGCGCCCCGTGGCGCATCCACGCCGGGAACCTCCCGGATGCTCTCCGTTCGCGATTCGATTTCGAGTTGCCCGCTGTCCGGCGCTCGTCGATACGTGATCCGCAGAATCAGATCGAAAACGGCGGGAATCATGGCTCTCTGTTGCAGCCGCAGCCAGACGCGAAACTGGTCCCCCTCGCGCGACAGGATGCGCGACTCCACAATCGCCGGCGCCATATCGCGTTTCCGGTTGTTGTAGTCCTGCAGTTTCGGAAGAGCGCGCGCGATGGTCATGCCCGGGATGAACGCAGCTCCCACCCAGTGCTGCACCTGTCCGCCGGGGATGGCGATGGACGGCTGCACACCCAGCGTTCTCGCCGCAACCGCCGGCACCTCGCCTCCGCGCAATCGGGCTCGCCCGCGTGGATCGGCGGCCAGCCGCAGGAAGCCCGATGTCCCGCGGCCCCTCTCTATGCGCGCTTCCACCGCGGCCGAGTACTGCTCGAACGCGCGCACGGTTTCGGGACGCGGCTGGGCCGCCGCACCGCACGCCCACAACGTCACCGCGAGCGCCGCCGTCGCGCGCCTCATGCCACTCCACCCCAGCTCCGTCAGCACCACATCCGTCACCTCGCCGTGCCGCTCGTGCTGCCCAAGTCCGGCGTGCGCACCTTCCCTTCGGCCAGCACGGCCGCCACCGCGCGTTCCACCTCGTGCGTCACCTCCGTCACACCCAGATGCTCCAGCATCGTCGCCGCGCTCAGAATCGCCGCCACGCAGGCACGGCGAAGACCCGAACGAGCGCCACTAATTCCCGAGCCAAGCCAAATCTCCCCTCTTCCACGCCTCACGTACGGTACTCGACGTGTTGGTTGGCACGGCGTATGGACTCGTTGACGGCGCTGTCGGCGGCTATCTGTTTGCCGTGCTCTACAACTTCTTTGTTCCGCGGGTAGAGAAGACACGACCAAGGATCTTCTCATACGCGGTTCCGTCGACGGGGTTGCCACTGTGATCCAGAGCGTTGGCCCTGAAGCGCGCGGCGGTCTTCCGGGCGAGCAGGTAATGCCCTGACGCGCCGATCCGCAAATCAGCGATCCGGATGTGGCAAGTGGGCGCCCCACTTCGACAACAGTCTGCTTGCTGCCTTATAGTGAAAGTGCTGCGGATTGACTTCGCAGGCGGGCGGTCTTGGCCTCCCAATCCCTCCGGAGTTCCTCGCGACGCTGCAGCACGTACGCCTTAGCCTCCTCGAAGCTGCTAAACACGCGGCGACCCTTGATGATGTTACAGGGGCGACACGCGGTAACCAGGTTGACTGGCGTTTTCTTTCCTTTGCGTGCCCGGGGATGGACAAAATCAACTGTCATGATCAGCGAGTTCTCAAAATTCGACATACTGTCCAGCCCGCAATACTGGCAACGATAGTGGTCGCGTTCGAGGATGCGGCGACCTTCTTCAGATGTCAACGGCTTGGCCAGCCGGGTCAAGCCGAGAAAATCTGGAATCGGCATGAGACACCTCCAAGAACTGCC
The DNA here is from genome assembly GCA_049510065.1 of Bryobacteraceae bacterium. Taxonomy (GTDB): domain Bacteria; phylum Acidobacteriota; class Terriglobia; order Bryobacterales; family Bryobacteraceae; genus CAWACP01. The sequence goes on along the minus strand of JBEKZH010000138.1, from coordinate 3,321 downwards.
TCGTACGCGCTTATTATGCTCCGGACCCACAGGAAAGAAAAGGGCCACGATCAAATGCGACCGGAGCGTGGGTGACGTATACGGCGCTCCTGTGGATGGAGAAAGAGCATGGAGCGGGCCGCCGGGTTCTCGTGCGGGACATCACTTTCCCGTGGGTGCACCACGAAAGCGCGGACTCGGCGTTGGAGCACGCGATATTGATCTCCACAACAGCCCGGGCAGTCAACAGGCACGTGGAGACGGAGACGGCCCCGCACGACACAGCGCCGCGGGGAACAGGCGATAGCCGCGGTTCGGCGGGAACCACCGCGCCAATAGCTCCAGGCGCCGCCGCAACGGCGGCACCGGCAAGTAGTCCGGTCCTGTTCGAACGGTGACCTCGTGCCAGAGGCAGTGAACGTACTCGGCCACAGTCCCAGCGAAGGATGCACGGCCATAACGCGTGAGCCGCTTCACGTTGTTCGCATCGGATCGGCTTGCCGCGTCGCCCTCGGACGCGATCGGATACTCGCAATTCCGCAGCCTCCTCCAACCCACCGCGTGACGTCTGGACGGGTGCATCAGTCGGCGCCGCTACACAACATTCCTCGACGTGAGCCAGATCGCGTGTGCCAAGCGCGGAGGAGGAGTTTGCGCCGGTCCAGCTTCTTGTGGCCGACTAGCGAGAGCGGGCAACTCAGCATTGATTCGGCCGATGCCGCAATGTGCCACCCGGCCGGACAACGCCCTACCCGTAGAGGTGCACTCGAAGGAACCTTGTCCCGCGCCGGAACCAGAATCTCAGGAAGACTCCTTCTTCGGCTTGTTCTTGCTGCCGGGCGGGCGCCCACGGCGCTTTGGCACGTCAGGCTTTAGCGCCGCCATCCAGGCCGGAGGCCTGCCCCGGCGGCGTTCGCCGGAGCTGGCGGCCAGACGCTGCAGGCTCAGGATAGCGGCATCTATCTGGTCGCGCTCCTGCCGGAGTTCAATAATGATCTTCGCAACATCCATGACTGCAAATCATATCGTGTTTGGGCACAGCGTGCCACCATGGATTAGTCCCGGGAAGCTGGAGACCGGGTATGACCCGGACAACGACGGTAGGAAGGGAATCCTTGTCTTAGGAGTCCCGGTCACGTCAACTGGATGCCCAAGTCGGACAGTGATTCCGGCTCACCAGCTGTCCGGTAGACATCCATTCCAAGTCGGCGTATAAATGAAGCAGGGCCCGGTTCGACAGGCCAGCGCAAAGCGCACCCTCCGAAAGATCCCGAGTTCCAGTTGCAGCAGGTGCATGGGATGAACGATCTCGAGGTGTGCTCGTGGCCGATTGCCGGGCGGACCGCCCACCATCGACGGCACGACCCGGCCCGCCAACCGAACGGTGTTGTATGCTTTGCCAGCGTATCCAGAGACTCAACCCGCCTGCGTTGCTTGATATGGCAATAGCCTGTCTTGCTCCTCATTCCGCCGATGATTCTATAGTTCCTGCCTGCTTCCACGACTGCCACTCGTCGAACAATCGCGAAAGATTCCTGCAAACTTCGTCGAACGAACGTTGGTTTGTCAAAGATTCCTCAAAACCCCGTCAAATGAAAGGAGTTTCCTATGCCCGAAAGCTACTTCAGAACCGGACAGGCCGCCAAACAGTTGGGAGTCTCATCGTACCGTATCCGACGCCTGTGTGAAGCGGGAGAAATCACTGCCGAGATCACGGATGGCCAACAATACAAGATCCCGGCTTCCGAGATTGTAAGGCTCCAGAGAGAAGGGCTGCCGGAGGTCCCGGTCGAGTTGGATGATAATCCGGACGACTTCCAAGGTACGCCCCATAGTGGCACCGACTCAGGCGACGTGCCCGACGGACTTTTGGCCGCGCCGTCAGCTGAACTGATCGGGGCGGCCGAGGAGGTCAAGATCGTCGAGAGCCGACTTCAGAAGCGGCGGATTGAAAAAGAGGCTGAGGAAGTAGAGGATTGGTTCCGAGACCGCGATCGCCGGCAGGCCGCCCTCCAAGCCGCTGAACGCCGGAAGGCCGAGGCGGCTCAGGCCGAGCAGCGGCGCCGAAAGTGGATCGACTCCTGGATTCAGTACGCACTCAACTCGCGGCCCTACGATGCCCCACGGGAGACTGAGCTTGACCTTCACCAGGCGGTGCAGACCGCGCTGGCGAGTGCCCAGCCGGATCAGCCACGATACACGACCCAGCGCCTCGTAGACGCCGCCGTTGAGAGAGCATTGCGGCCATGGAGGCGGAAGACTGAAATCCGAAAAGCCATCGAATCGGCTATCCGCAGCCTGCCCTGGGAGATTAACGATCATAGCGAATGGGCACTCCTGAAGAACCGGGCTCTGGAAGCTGCCGCGGCAGCCATCAACAAACTTCAGGCCGAGGCCACTGGCAGCGAGATGCGGGCGGCTGCCACCCTGGCGGTTGAGCCTGTCGCCAGGGAATACGCGCACTGGCAGACCTGCCACCAACTGGCCGCTTGGGTCACGCTTGGCGGAGGAACAACGGAGGAGGTACAGGAAGCCCGCCACGCAGTTGCTGAGTCTCTCGCCCAGTTGCCCGTTGGGACACCGCAGAAGCAGTTGGAGAAAACCAGGGAAGCCACCCTGGAGCCATTTCACGCAGCAATCCAAAGACGCAAGGCCGAGACGCAGCAGCGCGACGATCAGGCTCGGCAGGAACGCGAGAAGGCGCGGCAACGTGCTGATGCTGAAAGGCGTGTCGGTTGGCGCCTCTCCCACGTCGGGGTCTGCCTCCAAAAGTTAGAGCAGGAAGGCGGAATCGAGTTCGACGACTTCTCTGACCAATGGGAATTACAGAACAAGCTCAGAGAGCGAATTCGAGCGATCCTGGTCGAGGAAGTTCTTGAGAACGGCGCGATGTCGGACCGAGCAATCGACAAACGGGTCGAAAAACTGATAGACAAACACCTGGCCGAGTTTCTTGAAGCCTGAGTGGGGCCCGAGCCCGCGGTCCACCGTGGCAGCCAGAGACACTTCGACGCAGTTAGACTGTATGCAATGGGTGACCGGCAATTCAGTTTGGTCGAGACCATTTCGAGTCTGCTCAGGAGAATCGAGGAGGGCCGGGACAATCTGAGAGTGCAGAGAGCTGTGTTCGAGAACTTCCCGAGCGCTGTAGCGCGTCGAGAACAAGCGCATCAAGCGTCGGACGAATTGATGCGCACTCCTCTGCCAGAGGAGGAACCCGCACGTTGCGAGGCCGAACGGCAACGCGCGCGCCGGCAGTCTGAGTACGAAAGACTGAGCAAAAAAGCGGAAAACCTCTGCCGAAAGCAGGGGGAAGTTGTCGCCTTCATTTGGCCATTCGCA
>JBEKZH010000137.1:0-5553 GCA_049510065.1 Bryobacteraceae bacterium | reverse complement strand
ATGAATCCTACGGTCGCTTTGCCTGGATCTATGACCTGGATGGGAATAAGATTGAGCTCTGGCAGCCGCCGTCCGCAAAGCCCTAAGGGCCTTCCACTGCACTTACTCAATCGGTTTTCTGTAGCTACGGTCCCGTAGTCGTAGAATGGCCGGAAATGCTTTGCGCCTGGTCATCTCAATATCCGCATCGGCCGATTCCGCCCGATAAGTCGCGCAGCGTCTACCGACGCACTCGGTACGTGGGCAATTGGGTCCTCCGGTCGGATCACGGGGCATTCGGAAGTTGACCGTCCTATTCGCTAAGCCGCCTGAGATGGCGGGTAGCACCAAATCGACCAGCTCAGTTATTCGAGCAAACAACGCTGGCGCATTCCCGGTTGCCGCAGCCGCCTTCCTTCGTGTGGCCGGGCTGATACGTGCAGCGCGGGTCTTCCGCCAGATAGTTGCCCGTGCAGGCGTACGCCCGCGAACGCGATCCGCCGCAAATGTTGCGGTACTCGCACAGGCCGCACTTGCCCTCGCGCCGATCCATGTCGCGCAGCGAGCGGAACAGCGCCGAGTTGCGATACACGTCCACCAGCGAATCGCGCAACACGTTGCCCGCGGAGATGGGCAGGAAGCCGCTGGGGCAGATCTCGCCGGTGTGCGACACGAACACGAAGCCCTTGCCGTCGCTGACGCCCGCAGTCCGGTACATCACCTTGCTGCGCGAGGCGCTCTCGCTGCGCGCGTCCTGCTTCAGCCGCTGCGCCACGTAACGGCGGTAGTGCATGGCTTCGGTGGTCTTCACGTCGTAGGAAGAGGTCAGCGAGACCTGGTACAGCGCTTCGAACACCTGCTCGTATTCCTCCGGCGTGAGGTCGTCGTGGGCCAGCGCGCGGCCGGTCACCACCAGGAAGAACAGGCTCCACATGCGCCCGCCCACCTGTTCCACCATGTCCGCCATGGCGCGGATCTTGTTCATGTTGCGGCGGGTGATGGTGGTCTGCACCTGCGTTTCGAGGCCGATCCGCTGCGCCTCCCGCAACGCCACCATGGCGCGGTCGAAGGACCCGTCCACGCCGCGGAAGCTGTCGTGGGTTTCGGCGTCGGGCCCGTCCACGCTCACGGCCATGCGTGCAAGACCGCACGTCTTGAAGCGCCGCACTGCCTCCGGCGTCAGCAACGGCGTGGCGCTGGGACTGACATTGGTGCGCAGGCCGAGGCTGGCGCTGTATTCCATCAGCTCGAACAGGTCCGGCCGCTTCAACGGATCGCCTCCGGTGAAGACCATGAGGGGACTGCCGAAACGCTTCACTTCCTCCAGCAGCGCGCGGGCCTGCCCGGTGGTGAGTTCGTCGGGGTTGCGCAGCGGCTGGGCGGACGCGCGGCAGTGCGCGCAGCTCAGGTCACAGGCCTGGGTGGTCTCCCAGATCACCAGCATGGGCGACATATCGAAGTTCATGGACATGGGGTTCGCAGCTTCCTGCAACAGGATTGCAATCGCGCGGCCAAAGGCGGCCCTGCGGATTTCGGGGCAAATCACTCAATCAGAAGGGCTGTGGGAGGCCCGAGGACCTCAGATCCGTGGGTGATATGCCCCAATCAACGCAAGGACATGGGGCAGGTCGCTGCTCAGCCGACCATGTCCCGCCGGCGCGGCTCCGCATGGGGCGTGCTGCGATTACAGACCGGTTCGAGCTCCTGGATCAGCCGGTCCTGACGGGCAAACCGGGCGTGAGGCGAGCAGACCTCGAAGGTGAAACCGGTGGGCGAACGGTCGGCGACGGCGCGGTTCGTCGCCTGCAGATGTGTAAGCAGGGCCGCTTTGATGTTCTCTGTTTCACCGACGAATATCCATTCCCGCGCATTCGACAATCCATAGACACCCGCTAATGGTGGAGCGAGCCTCTCAATCAGCAATTCCGAGAATATGGCTGCCACGTAGTTTTGAAAAGGCACATCGCTCCCTTCCGGCACCGCCGGGCCCGGGCTATGTTGCTTAAGAAAAGATGGGTGAAGGCGACTGTCTTAGCGCAGACGCCTGAAGAGTGGCGGGTATGCTCGGCTCGTAACAAGTGTGCGCTGTCGCGCCGGCAAAGTCAATGAAATAATGGCTTTATCGACATACATGCAATTCGGAGAAGCACGCCGGAAGGCGCATCGGCAGCCTTTCACCGGGCCGCTCAGAAGGCGTATCCGGACGAATGGAGCGAGAATTGCTGGACATCCCACCCGCTTCGCGCTATAGTCCGAAGGCTGGAGGCGCTGCAAGGAATTCTCGTGTGGCGCAGACCATTAACAAAAAGTAAGGGAGAATACACACTAACCATGACCACCCGTCTGCTTGCTGCCACAACTCTGCTGTTTGCGGCCACCACTTTGTCCGCTCAACAGTACAAATACCTCACCTCCGTCGCCACCTTCAAAGTCACCCCAGGGAAGGATAGCGCTTTCGTCCAGAAGGGTAAAGCGTTCACCGCGCCTCTCGACAAACTGATGGAGTCCGGCGTCGTCCTTGCCTACGGCATCGATGTCGACATGCTCCACGTGCCCGGCGAGAATAATATCGCTTTCTGGGTAGAAGTGCCCAACTACGATGCCCTCGCCAGGGAGGAGGACGCCATCGAGGGGTTCATGAAGGCGAACCCGGGCCTGATGGGGGACCTGACTTCGATGGCCGATATGACGACTCACCGTGACCTCGTCATCCGCACGCGGGAGGAGGGTCACAAAAGCGTACCGCCCGGCGCACAACCGATCGGGGATTTCGATATCGTACGGATCAAACCAGGCCACATGCAGGATTTCATGACGATGTTCAAGAAGTATGACCAGCCGGTGTACGATAAGCTCGTCGCCGACGGGGTGATCTACGCTTACGAATTGGACGTCGAGGCTGTCCACACGATGGAACCCGGTTTAGTGTGGACCATCGTTACGATGCCGAACCTCGGAGCGAAGGACAAGGTGAACGCCGCCTTCGACGAGGCCGAGAAGAAGCTTTCGGACGGGGAGCGCGACATGGCCGAGAAGGCCTACATGGACATGGTGGTTCCGGGCTCTCACCGCGACAGCCTGTCGGTCAGCGTCGTCTATAAGGCGAAATAGCTACGCGATAGCCGTGCCTTTGAAGAAGGCGTAGCAGAACGTGCCATCGGCCTCGGTGGCGCGGTACAGGTCGGCGATGCCTTTGTCCCAGGTCCGCGTGTCGACCAGGCCCAGCGAAAGGGCCTGGTCGCGGACCCCCCTCCACCATGGCGATGAAGGTGTTCTTCGAAAAGCCCTCCACCAGTTCCGGCCGGCTGGAATCCACGTACACCATCCGCGGCGTGACGCGGGCCTCGCGGAAGCCGGCCTCCACCAGCTGAGAGTATAACCGGCGGCCGATCAGGGAATCGCCGCCCAGCCTGGCCTGAACGTCGATCAGGCATTGGACCGCGCGCGACGCTTCCGCCGTCTGCGGATGGCAATACCACGAGCCGTGGTCTCCTTCAATCACGGTGATCGAACCGCCCGGGTGCAGAACCCGCGCCATGCAACGCAGGGCTTTGATCGGGTCCGCCAGGTGCTCCAGCACGAAGCAGACGAAAACATGGTCGAAGCTGGCGTCTTCAAACGGGAGGTGGAAGATGTCGGCGACGCGGAAGGTGACGTTCCGGAATCCCGCGGCCTGAACGCGCGCCCGTGCCCGATCCAGCGAAGCCGGGGAAACGTCCACGGATACAATTCGCGCATCCGGGCTGCCGGCGGCCAGAAACACCGTCTGGGCTCCGGTTCCACATCCGCATTCCAGCACACGGCTCCCCAGCGGGTAGCTGGTGTCGTGGTGCAGCAGATGGGTGAGAGTGTTCGCCTGGTCCGCAAGTCTCTCTGTTTCGCGCTCGGAATACCCGTGCACGTAAGCGGAATGACTCACTGCTCCAGTTTCCCACGGCCACCGCCCAGCCTGGTACTTTCAGCGTCTCGTCGGTACCTTCTGGCCGACCATTTGCACCCTCAGCTCCTCTGGTTGGAGCTTCCCTGATCGGTCTTGCGTTCCTGTTGGGGAAAAGGCTGAAGGGGTAGCCGCTTACCAGCGCGGCTCGCGCCGTCCTCCGCGGTTGAAGCCGCCACCGCCTCCGCTCCCACCGCCCGGTCCGCGCCCCCGGCCGCCGCCACCGCCGCCGCCCGGAGCGCGTTCGGCCCGCGGGCGTGCTTCGTTGACATTGATTGCGCGGCCGTTGATCTCGCGGCCATTGAGGGCGCTGATCGCCTTGGCGGCCTCGGCCGCGTTGGTCATCTCGACGAAGGCGAATCCGCGGGGTTGTCCGGTGTCGCGGTCGCGGACGATGCTCACCCGCTCCACGGCTCCAAACTCGCCGAACGCGGCCTCGAGCTCGCTCTCGGTCGTCTGATACGACAGGTTACCTACGAAAACGTTGGTCATTTCCCACTCCTGAGGACTGTTTTTCCTGTTACAGTCGCTTACACCGGCAAGCTAATCCAGGCCACAAACTTCGCGGACAGAGGTAACTGCGGGCGGTCGGTTCAGCATACCATTCAGTGATAATAGCGGGCAATCGGAAAAGCGCAGGCTCCGTGAAAGACGGGAACGTGGCGCAGCCTACTGATACGTGACGGACTTGCTGACCAGGACGGAGCTTTCCGCGAATCCGTAGTCCAGCCCGGTCGCCGTAAACGACGTGTACGGTTCGGAATTCCCCAGCGAGAGTGACCCTAACCCAATCCCGCCAATGCTCCCGCTCGCGGGAAGCTGCAGCAGGACCTCGGGTCCAACCGTGAAGGTCTCCTGGGCAACCGGCGCCTGGCATGTGAATGTCGCAACCAACGCCGGAGGTCCCATGAGGATGGAAGAGCCCGTGATCTTAGCGTATGTGCCCGGCGCGCCACCGGTCCATGTCACGGTCACTCCGCTGGCCCGGTCGACTGTGTTGATGCTCGCCTCATTGGTCCATGTGATGGGGTTTGCAACCGTAATACCAACGGAGAAGGCCCCCACGTCAGCCCCCCCTGTACCGCTGGCCGTCCAGGCGCCGGGAGTGAGAAACGATGTGATCCCATTCGTGGAAATGTAATCGCCTGTGAATCCCTGCACGGGAGTCAACTTCTGATCTGTTCCGCCGGGCCCTTTCACGTCGATAAATGGCCCGGCATCGAGGCCTGTGAAGGCGGAGAGAAGAGTGGACCCGGCCCCCTCGGAGATCACATTCACGATGCACGATCCAATCGAGGTCTGTTGGAAGGAAACTGCGCCGGCATAGTCCAGAGGCTTGATATTGAAAAAGCCCGCGTCGCCGGTATCGGTGGTGGTTGTGGTCCCTGAGATCGGATTCGTTGCCGTCGTTCGGCTCAGGGTGACAAAGCCCAGGTTGAACGAAGGCTTCGAAAGCAGCGTCTCGAGGACCGTGCCCGAGATTCCATTCGGATCCGAGCACACGCGATTCGCGTTGCTGCTGGCAATCGGCATCGTCGTGGTCGGGCTGACAATGCCGTTGATGCTCACCTCAACGGGAACGCTGCATCCCGTGACTCCCGATGGCACATGAAAGACGATTTCGTTGAGTCCCTCGC
>JBEKZH010000136.1:0-7005 GCA_049510065.1 Bryobacteraceae bacterium | reverse complement strand
TGGCGGTGACCGATCCCGAGCTAATCGAGATTTTCGACAACTTCGCTTTCGACGAGGTGCTTCGAGACAGCAACCTGGACGTTCGGACGCGGCTGATGATTCAGCTTGCTTCCATGATTGCTTGTCAAGCGGTGAGCGAATACCGCGTCATGCTCGGCGCGGCGCTTACGGTTGGTGTCACGCCGATCGAGATCAAGGAAATCCTGTACCAGGCGGTGCCCTACGTGGGAATGGCGAAGATGTTCGACTGTCTTCACGCCACCAACGAGGTGTTGACCGAGCGGGGCGTGGAGTTGCCATTACCGGGCCAGTCTTCTACGACGCCGGAGGACCGCGCCCAAAAGGGCATTGCTGTTCAGAGGCAGATCATCGGAGACGCGGTCGTCGAGAAGCTCTACGCCTCCACACCGCCAGACCAGTTGCACATCCATCGGCTTCTGTCGGCGAATTGTTTCGGTGATCACCTCGCGCGGACGGGTATCGACATACCCACGCGTGAGCTTCTAACGTTCAGCATGCTGGTCTCGCTGGGCGGATGCGATCCGCAGGTGAAGGGGCACGTGGCTGCCAATCTCCACGTGGGCAATGACCGGGCGCGACTCATCGACGTGCTTGCGCAATTGCTGCCGTTCATCGGATATCCCCGAACGCTCAACGGCCTGCGCTGCGTGGACGAGGTTGCGGCGGCGTGAACGGCGCAGATGAGAAGAGAGTTGTCATGACGAAGCCTCGGTTGACGGTATTGGTAGTGGGCGCCACGGGAAGCATCGGGCGCCTTGTGGTTGAGGAAGGTATCCGTGAGGGGCATGTTGTGCGCGCCCTGGTGCGCGGCTCCGCCAGGGCTCGCCAGATCTCTTCCCGGGCGCAGTCGGTTGTGGGCGACGTGACGCGCCCCGAGACGTTGTCCTCCGCGGTGGAGGGCGTTGATGCGATCGTGTTCACGCTCGGCTCGGACGGCCAGGGGAAAGTGGGAGCCGAGAACATCGACTACGGCGGTGTTCGTAACGTTCTGCGGGCGTTGGCCTCAAGGAAGGCACGCATCGCGCTGATGACGTCGATCGGCGTGACGAATCGAAACAGCGCTTACAACCGCACGACCGAGTCGCACGACTGGAAGCGGCGGTCGGAGCGGCTTGTGCGCGCGAGCGGATTGCCGTTCGCGATTGTGCGGCCCGGCTGGTTCGACTGCAACAAGCCTGACGAGCACCGGCTGGTGTTCCTGCAAGGCGACAAGCGGCACGCCGGCAATCCCAGCGACGGCGTGATTGCGCGAGAGCAGATTGCGGAGGTTCTTGTGAAGAGCCTCACGTCCGAGAGCGCTTTGCGCAAGACGTTCGAACTGGTAGCGGTGAAGGGCGCGGCCCCGGCTGATCTTGATGGCCTGTTCGGCGCGCTCGACGCCCTCGTGACACGCCACGGTGCGAGAGAAATCTTCCTCGCAAGAAAGACAGGGTCTGTCACTCGGAGACAGCCAAGTAGACGAGACCTCGCCGAACCGTTGAACGAGGTGAGTGGCGCGCCGACGGCGCGCCGGCGTTAAGGGGTCATATCGGCAGCCATTTCGCGCGACGCTTTGGCCGCCTGATCGGCCCAACTCTGGCGAGGACGGTTGAGGTGCACCTTAGGCGGTGGTTTTCAGCCAGGGATTTCACGCTTGCTATGACATAATTTGCTTATTCTCCAATACTTGGGATTGGCGCGTGGTTTGCACATTACAGAGCCGGAAGTATTGGAGGTTCTCATGAATCGGACAGTGCAGACAGTATCGTTCAAGTCCGCGATGCCGGCGCTTGCTCTTGGCGCGGTCCTGATGTTGCTGGGCCCCACGGCCGCATTGGCCCAGCGTGGCGGCGGGGGACGCGGTGGGCACTCTGGCGGCAGTTCTTCCGGCCGTTCGTTCTCAGGCGGCAGTGGACGCCGCTATTCTGCCCCGTCCTACTCGGGCCGTAGCTATTCCGGCGGTGGGCGCAGCTATGCCGCCCTCTACGCGAGCCGCAGCTATTCCGGCGGCGGGCGCAGCTATGCCGCCCCTTACGCGGGCCGCAGCTATTCCGGCGGGCGCAGCTATTCCGGCGGGCGCAGCTATTCCGGCGGGCGCAGCTACTACGGCGGGCGCAGCTACTACGGCGGCGGTAACTACGGTGGAGGAGGCGGTTACTACCCTGGCCGGTTCTACGCCGGCCGAGGCTATTACTACGGTGGACGCTTCTGGGCTCGCCCTTACTTTGGCATCGGGATCGGCATCCCGTTCGGCTGGGGCTACGATTCAGGTTCCGGTTGTGGCTACTATGACGGATACGGCTATTGGCAGCCGGCTCCGTGCTATTCGAACCTCTACCCGGGCTACTGATCGAATCGCTCTGACGAATCGGCGAGCGCGCGAGCGGCGAGGCCGCCCGCGCGTTTCCCTTGTGCAGCCCTTCACTCAGCCCCATTGCCGCTGGAACAGCGTGTTAACGACCTGATCGGCCGCATGACCCTGGAAGAGAAGGTCTCGCAGATGCGGGACCACGCGGCCCCCATCCCGCGCCTGGGCGTTCCGAAGTACGACTGGTGGAACGAGGGCCTCCATGGTGTCGCCTTTGCCGGCTACGCGACCAATTTTCCTCAGGTGATCGGGATGGCCGCCACCTGGGATACTGACCTTGTCCTCATGATGGGCGAGACGGTCTCAACAGAGGCGCGCGCCAAGTACAACGAGGCTATGCGCAACAACCAGCACGAAGCGTTCTTCGGGCTTACGTTCTGGGCGCCGAACATCAACATCTTTCGCGATCCCCGTTGGGGGCGGGGCCAGGAGACCTATGGCGAAGATCCGTTCCTGGCCAGCCGCATGGGCGCGGCCTTCGTCAGCGGCATGCAGGGAAACGATCCAAAGTATTTCCGGGTGGTCTCAACTCCGAAGCACTACGCGGTGCACAGCGGCCCGGAGCTGCTGCGGCACGGCTTCAACGTCGACGTCTCGCCGCACGATCTTGAGGACACCTACCTGCCTGCCTTTCGCGCGACCGTGGCCGAGGCGCACGCTCCCCGAACTCTTCGATTCGACCCCAGGCCGATGCCGGAGAGCCAGCCCGGCCGGATCGCGTATTCCGCATCTGCCCCATGAAGATTCTTGGGGAATGGGCTGCCCGTCAATGCGTAGAAATCAGCGATTTTGGTCGTCATGTTGGCCAGACCGATGCATTGTACTAGTTTGATAGAGAGTATAACCTTCGGCTTGAAGGGCCCAGTGTTTTTGGACCAGCCGCAGTGTCAGTCCTCAGCCCGTTTGCGTTGCCGTGAGCTCGCAGCGAGCCGCGTACTCACCCGCGAATTCGCTCGGCGTCCACGACAGGAGCAGATCGTCCGCTATTTCGTCCGCTTCACCGCGTCGACCAGGCCAGGATACGGGTTGACGGCCTGCCCCCTCCACCACACCTTTTCCGGGCCCAGTTCGAAGATCGCAAAATGCAAGTGCGGCGCGCGCGGATCGGCATCGCCCGTCGATCCCACAAAACCGATGACGTCCCCGCGCTCGACCCGCATGCCCTCCCGCAACCCTTCAACGTACCCGTCCAGGTGCGCGTAGTAGTAGCAATACACTTCCATCTCATCGAACTCGTAGATTGTGTTGCCGCCCGGATTGCTGAGGAACAGTTTGCGGATGGTCCCCGATACCGCCGCACGCACGGGTGTCCCTTTCGGCTCCATAATGTCGATCGCCTCGTGCGGATGTCCGTTGTGAATCTCTGTGAACGTATCCCGCAGATCCGCCAGGGCCAGCCCGCGGATCGGCGGAGCCATCTCGAGAATAGAGGAGCCCGCGCGAACTGCCGATGCGCCAACAGCCGATGCGCGAACGGCCAGCGCAATCACAGCGAGCAACACCGCGCACAGCCCGACAACGCAAATCCAGAGCCGCACCGCTATTCCTCCAGCACGACCGGCGTGCCCGGCCGTACCATGTGCGACAGATCGTCCACATCCCAGTTCGTCAACCGCACGCACCCGGCTGATTCATTGTGCCGGATATGGCCCGGATCCTGCGTCCCATGGATTCCATAATGTTCTTTTGTGAGGCCGATCCAGGTTGTGCCGGCGGGATTTCTGGGGCCCGGCGCAAGCACCGCATGCGCTTTTTTCGGGTCCGGGTTCCAGAACAGATTCGGGTCGTAGTTGAACCACGGGAAATGCACCACCCTGGTGACCGCCCAATGACCTATCGGCAGCGGATCGTGGCTGTCGCCGATCGAGGTCGGATACTGCGCCAGTTGCTTGTCGCCGGGACCGTAGGCGATGACCGTGCGTTTGGACTTCGACACGACCACGCGCGACGCCCGCCGCGCAACGGCGGGGCGCCGCACATTCGGCACGCTGATCCGCTCCCCCGCTGTGTCCAGCTTCGTGCCGGGATTCAACTCGGCCAGCAGCTTGGGCGAGCAATGGAACCTCTCGCCCAGTCCCTCTCCCGGCGTTTCGAAGCCCAGCCACTTCAGCTTGGCCTTTTCCAGGATGTCGTCCGGCGCCTTCTGGAATGGGCCTTTCTCGTCCGCTCTGGTAATCGTGTAGGTCAACAGAAGCGGGCCGGCATCGCTATTGAGCAGGCCCCACGTGTCGGCGTCGATCGTGCCGGTCGGCTGCAGACCGTGGTTCTCCTGATATCCCTTGACCGCAATCGCGAAATCGTTGCCGTAGACGCCGTCAATTTCGCCCGGCGAGAACCTGGCACGGTCCAGAAGAATCTGCGCCCGCACCACCCTGGGCCCCGAAGCGCCCGGCCCCACCGCTCCAGTCTTCGTTGCGTCCTCTATTTCGCTCCCAGCCAGACTCCGGAGGGCCGGCGCACCAGCGCGCCTTTTCGCCGGTCCGGTTGCGCCCGCGCAGGCCAGCGCCAGAATCGAAGCCGTCACGGCCAGCAGGCAAGTTGTGCGCATACAGAATAGCGGGCACTTTGCAGGCCGTTCCCCAACCAGTGCCGCTTTCGCCCCGTGGCCCGCCTTTACAACACCTAGAGCTCAGCTAGAGCACACCCGCGGGCGTGCGCGACAGGTTCCACCCTGCTGGGCGGCCTGATGAACATTAACCGACACAGCACACCCGCGGGCGTGCGCGACAGGTTCCCGTGTGGCGACTGCGGCGGCGGAGGCAGCACTTCTTGCCTGATCAACGGCAGGAGTTGCACGTCACGAGTCGCGAGAACCCGGCACTCAGCATCGATTGACCAGGAACGTATTTGAATCATGGCTTCGCCGACCGGGCCGTTCGCCTGCAGAAGTGCTCCTAAAGGCCAGATTGAAGGACCTGCTGGACGATGGAGAATAGCCCGTTCGTCGTGCCCAGGCCGTCGGTACGCACAACGGAAGCGGGCGCGCCGGCACCAGCGCTCAGGCGCTCGGCTTTGGCTTGTTCTTGCTGCCAGGCGGGCGGCCGCGACGCTTGGGCGCGTTGGTTTTCAGCCCGGCCATCCACGCCGGAGGCCTGCCACGGCGACGTTTGCCCGAGCTGGCGGCCAAACGCTGCAGGCTCAGTATGGCGGTATCTATCTGGTCGCGCTCCTGCCGGAGTTCGGCAATGATGCTTGTAATATCCATGATTGCAGATCATATCGTGTTTGAGGAACGCGTTTCCAGAGAACTTTTGCCGCATGACCGCACTATTGCTCTGATGCATATTGCCGAAGAGACGCTCGAATTGCTCGCACTGGGCCGTTTGCCAGAACGGGATTTGAGTGATGCTGAAGAACATTTGCTTATCTGTGAAGGCTGTCGCGAGCGGCTTGAGGCCATGGACCGGTTCACCGCCGCGCTGCGCGCTGCCACCATGCGACCCGCCGAGAGCCTGCTCTGGTGGCAGTTGCACGCGACTGCGGATGGCCCGGTTCAGATCTGGGTTGAGAGGACCGACAAGGGGCGTTATCTGAGCCGAAGGGTTGGCGCTCACATCGACGGTGGCGCTGAGCGGACCAGCGAGGCGGATGCCGTCTACGAGGCCATGCGGTCCTTCGCCGAGATGTTTCCCGAACACTGCTGCTCGAAGGCGTGCCTCCTTGAAGCGTGGGGGGTGGTCGTCAAGCAACGATTCACAATTGGCATATGAAGCGAAGCTTATTGTCCAGGTTCGGCACCCGTCTGCGACTCCTGGAATGAAACACCCACCCGCGCGGGCGCAAGGAGAGTGCATCGGAAGGCCACTCCAGTCGCTGGCGGTTCGTGCTCGGGGAGTTGCCTTTGTGCCCGTCAGGCCGGGCAGCCGTGTGACAATGCGCATGAACGGTAGCTGAGATACTCGCTGACTCAAACTCTGGATTTGATGAAATAGAAATCCTATTACTCCATCACTATATCGGAATCAACGGGAAAAGCCGATGAATACGCAAGAGACTCAGACATCGAAACGGCTTATTGACTACGACAGTTCGGACATGTAGCCCAGGTCACACATGGAACATCCCAGATCGGAAACACGCGAACGACCCAAAGTCGCACGGTTCTCGACCGCGTTCGTCAGCTCCAGCGTGTCTATTATCGACTCGCAACACTATGAATTACTTACGCTTGCCGACGAACTTCACCTTGCGATGACCAGAGGGAACGCCCACATGGTCATGGGGACGTTTCTAGATCGCCTTGAGTCCTGTCTCCTCAACCATTTCGGGACCGAAGAGGAGCTTATGGCCACGCGGGACTACGGCGGCAGGGCAGCTCATGTTCTCGAACACGAGCGCGCCCGCAACGCGATTCGCCATCTGAAACAGTCATTTAACGCCGGTTCAATGCCAATTGCCTTTGACACCATGCAGTTCCTGCACGAATGGCTGGCGCCGCACCTGGAGGGTCCGGACCGTGAATTGATTGCCTCCCTGCTCAGTCGCCCCAGCGGTCCGTGTTAGCCAATATCGGCGCTAGCCTCGATTTCCACGCGTGATAAGGCGGGTCGAGGCTGCGGGCGTCTTTTGGCCAAGGCCGCGCTATTCGCTCCCTCAGCGTCGCGCCGTGTTAACCACATCAAGTTCTGAAACAATTT
>JBEKZH010000135.1:0-5625 GCA_049510065.1 Bryobacteraceae bacterium | reverse complement strand
TCCGGACTGGCTGGTGACGCGGGAGCAGATGGCCGCATTCATCATGCGGGGGTTGTTCAACAAGACCATGCTCGTGGGGCCGACGGCGCCGTACCTGGCAGGGGTGAGTCTTCCGAACACGGCGGCGGCGACCCTGGGCAGTCAGATCACGGTGACCATCACGGGCGCGAACACGAGCTTCCAGAGCGGTGACACGGTGACGGTGCCGAGCGGGATGCTGGCGGTGAGCAACGTGGTGGTGAATTCGGCGACCTCGATCACGGTGACGCTGACGGTGAACGGGACCGCGGTGGCCGGGCCGCAGGCGCTGGTGGTGAGCAGCGGCGGTCAGAATCTGACGCTGCCGCTGGCGGTGAAAGTGGGGACGTACTGACTTACTCTAAACTAACTTACGGCCTTACTGGCTCGGGAGCGTGAATCTGAGGCCGCAACCTGGATTCCGAAGCGGAGACACATCTTCCACGTTACGAGCTTGGGTGGATTCCGCGAACACCCCGAAGCACTTCTCCGTAGATGCGCAGCGGATCCCATCCAGTGTTCCTATTGGATTCTGCGAGGAAGGAGTATTTGTCCAGGCAAACACAAGATGTGTGGGGACATGGCGCCGGTCCGGCAAAAAGGTCCGGCAGCGTCTGGTCGAAGAAACTGCCGGATGCATCGCGATGACAGCCAACATGGATTTCGCCGATGTAATCCATCTCATAGGCTAGTCCTGGGAACAGACAATGCTTCCCCCGCGGCGCTCGAATTCCAGTACGGTAAAGGAAATCGGTAACTGGCAGCTCACTTCTGAGTAATTCCAGAGCTTCCTCAGAATATTTGCCTGCCGCGTCCCATAACGGGTTGGGGTGTAAAGGGACGTTCTTCCGCCCAAGAGCTTCCCTGAATTCCACATAGTGCTCCAGATTGTCGGCCGTCATCACGTAATTAACCATCCCGATCTGGAAGCCAGCCTCAAGCAAGGCGTCAACCTTGGCAAAGAACCGTTCGGCCGAAACTTGGCTCGGATGGAACGTACACATCAGCGTGATCCTCGACTTATCAAGGCCAACGTAGGTATCCGGATGCCACCATGCGTTGGTGTCGATGCGGATACACTCAGCTCCCGGCCTACTGGTCAGAAACTGGAGTAAAGGAAGCATGGAGTGTCGATCGACAAAGGGTTCCCCTCCGGTAATCACAAGGGACAGGCGTTTGTCGGCGAAATGCCGCTCAAACGATGCCAGCCACCTCTCGATCGGAAAGTTGTCAAAAGCATGAGCGGTAAGACCGCGACCCTTCGGGGCATCACGATCGTGCGTTTGAGAACAGTATGGACACTTATAGTTGCACCACTCGGTCATGAACCAGCGAAGCAGAATCACCGGGGGTTCGTTCGCAGGTCTCCACTTGTTCAGAACGGGCCTGAACAACTCTTCATCGGCCTGACTGAGTTCCGTATAGGGAGTGCCCGGTGTTTTGGACAACGTTTGAGTGACTTCCGCCCGCCCTATATTTATCAGATTCGTCATGGCGCGCCGCCAAGCCTGGTGCCGTTAGCATACCCCGAGCGGGAAAGGAGCCACAATCCACCACAGCGCGGCGCAGTTTTCCACAACCGGCAGGGGCGCTGCAGAGCGCAACAATCCCCACTTTCGGCATTGCTGCCACAAATACTGTACCATGGTCGGTTCATGACCTATCCGACATTGCCTCCGGTTGCCTGGCCGTTTGCCCTTCCGGCGGCCACCACCGACGAAGATCTCGCTCAGCTCAAAGCGGATGTCGACCAGTTCGCAGCCGACGCTCAATACGGCTGGGCCCACACGATCGACTTCGGCCCGTTTCGGATGCCGGGCTTGTTTGGAGAACACCATCTTCGAATTGCCGGCGGACTTGACGAGTTGGGGGTGGTGGCCCGCCCGTCTTGAGGGAATGCGTGTTGCCGATGTCGGATGCTTCACCGGCGGGTTAGCGCTCCTCATGGCGCATCGCGGTGCGGAGATAGTATATGCAGCGGACGATCCCCGAACACCTTGCCCAATGTTCCTTCTTAGCCCGGACTTTCAGGACCGCGGCAGTACACCCGGTCCTGCAATCGGCATTCCGGCTCCGTGAGAACATCGCACCTGGCAGTTTGGACCTCATCCTGCTGTCCGGCGTGCTGTACCACATGAGCGATATGCTGGTAGGGCTCTACGCCATGAGAGAGCTGCTCAAGCCGGCCGGGCGGCTGATCATACAGAGCCACGGTCTGGACGATTTCACGTATTCCTATGCCAATTTCGCCCGTTTCTACGCTGGAACATGGTGGCAACCCACGGGCCTGTGCGTTAAGGAGATGTGCGAATTCATGGGTTTCGAAGAAGTAGAGGTGCGGTTCTACGAGCCGACTAACCTGCTTGCCCGGATGGTTTCCACGGACCGGGACATTCCCTTCAAACGCGGCCTGAACTGGCCGTTCGAGAACCTCCGCGACGCCAGACCGCGTTCGCTCGATGCCGGAATCATGGCGCCAGCGCCCAGCGCGGGTTAACCACGGAACCGGAGTTGCCGTGGATTCCGAGGCCACGGGGTTGTCACACTGAGATTCGACCGGACACCCGCGAAAACACAGACGGGCGGCCGCGCACCACCTATGGCCACTGCCAGTAATGAATCGTCGTCGGGCGATCGGTACTCAATGGCGAAGACAATGGATACTCCAGCGTCAACAATGGAGTTCCGGGTCTTGGCACGATATTCTCCTCGTCAATCAGAAGGTGATCGGCGTGCCAGAGCCGTGCAATCTCCTCGGCGGCAAATCTCCGTCCCAGGTATTTCCTGCGCGCGTGCGCTTCGCTGAGCACGATATAGTGCCGAAGGATGAAATCTCGCGGAAACAGACGAATGTCCGGCCCGGTGAGAAAATGTCCGGCTCGTTCGACGTTATCGAGTTCCGCCGATCTCTTCCATGCCCGCATCAAAAACGGGTAGAAGGGGACCAAATGGTAATAATGGCGCATTACCGACGGGTAGTCTTCCACCTCGAAGTCTTCCCCGGGAAGGGGGATGAAGTCAAACTCCAGAAAGTTGACGCAGTTGAACCCCTGCGACTCCACGTCCTGGATGCCGTCGATCAGTCTGGCATAGCCGGGCGGCGCCTGCAGCCATTCATCGGCGTCCGCGTGAACTATCCAGTCGTGCGTGACGCCTTCTGCGATCGTTTTCTTGAACGCCAGTTGTTGGACCAGAGAGAACGATCCCTCAAACGGTAATCGCTCGATTGAGATTAATCCCTGTCCCAGAAACGGACGGGCGATATCGGCGGAGCCGTCAGTCGAATCGTTGTCGATCAGGATGACGTCCAAGCCTTCCCGGATGAAATACCGCAGACACCGTTTGATATGCGGCGCTTCATTGCGAACACAGACGATGGCGACGGCGGTCACCATCTCTCGCTCCATTTTCGCAGTCCCTCGACAAGCGTGGCACGTAACGCGGGTTGGTTAACCGGGGATGGCGGCAGGTGGCATCGCCGCACTATGGCGTCGAGTTTCTGGTCCGCCGTCGACACCGGCACGTCGTCTCTTTCAATGCCGATCGACGAGTAATAGTCGAAGAACTTGAACCCACTTCCATGGACCTTGTCCGAGAGCCTGAGCCATGCGCCCGGTATTCCGTAGGCGTGCGCGAAAATGAGGCCATGCAGCGACGAAGACACGATCCTCTCGCAACTTGAAAGAGCGGCGGCGAACTGCGGGAGTGGAGCGGCGACGTCGATCACTTCGGCCCCGCTGGCGGCGGCGCGGCACACAAACGGATCATACCGGTCGACGTAGTGAGGGACGATACCGAGCGAGCATTGGACCGGCTGCTTCGGATACAATTGCGGCAGAAAAACTCCGGGATCACCGAATACTTGCGGACTGTCGATGCCCTGTCCCTGCAACCTCTCCCAGGTAAGATGACCTCGCACCGCCAACACCGCCCGTGGTTTCACATTGAGGACCACATGATCGGCGATAAGTCCGGTACCCCAGATGATCGAGTTGCAATCGGCCCAGTGGAGAATCGATCCTATCGCGAGCAGGTTAGATGCTTCGCTCGCAGCCTCCCCGATCACTTCCACGGGTCGCGAAGCTACATAGGACACAATGGGACGGCTCGCCACGTCACCCGCGTTCGGCGTCGCCAGGAATTGCTTGAGCAGGATGGGGAGCGTGCCGGAGCGCTTACACAATCCCATCTCCTCCCGGATCACGTTCCCGACGGCGCGGGGAGGTTTGCACATTGGATCGACCTGCTTCGATGGCAGGAACTCCGCCCGAAGCCGGGTGAAAGAGATCATCCCATCGCTGCACCCAACTTCGTATTGTGGCTCGTCGCCTCGAAGGCTGTCAATGCTTGCTTGCTTGTCGGGTGAGCGACATGAAAGTGGTAGATTTGGGAAACTTTCAGCGGAAGAACGAAATCTGAGCGTAGGAGGTACATCAAACCGAGCCGCGACCGTGAGGGAGCGGATGCGCCAGAGCGAACGAACGTCCATGAGGTACTTCATTACCTTTGCGTGCTACGGCGGGCACTTGCACGGCGATGAAGCCGGTTCCGTTGACCGGAACCACAATCTGCCGGGAAACCGATTGTTGCCAGCCCACCCGGAACGCGCCAAAGTCGAACGCCAGTTTATGGATCAGTTGCCGTACTTGCTGGACCAGGGCAGCCGGGCAATCGTGCTCGAGGCTCTCCGGAGGTGTTCTGTTGGCCGCGCACGTGCGGACCAGTCACGTGCACGATCATGGAGGCGGAAGTCCGGCCCGAAAAAGTCACGAGCGATTTCAAATCGTACGCCAGCCGGAGTTTGAACCGCTCAGGATGTGGAGAGCCATGTCGAAAGCGCTGGGCCCGTCATGGAAGCACGCGATGGCTCTGGAAGGACGAAGACGTCTGGGAAGCTGTCCGGTATGTGGTCGAGGAGCAGGGCGAACCCATGGCGGTATTCAAAGTCGCGGCTTCATCTCGTGCTCTTCCGTCAGCTTCCCGTGGAAATGCCGCACACTGAGGTCGGAGACTGTTCCCGGTCCAGCGACAGCGACGCTTGTGGTGATCGTACAGCCCGTCCTACGGCAACGGCAACACGGCAAGCGCGATTGCGCACCGCAGTGAGCGAAATGAAGGCTTGCGAAGTTTCGGTCCACACAGTCATCCCCGAACGGACGTGTGTCCGCTCGGAATAGTGTGAGAATCCTGTTATGCCCCGATGTCATCGCATTGGTTCGCCCTCTTTTCGCGATTCAGTACGTCCCCGCCTTAATGGCCAGCGGTAACGTCAGATTCTGACCGCCGCTGCTCACCACCAGCGCCTGCGGCCCGGCCACCGCAGTCCCATTCACCGTCAGCGCCGCCGTGATCGAGGTCGCCGAATTCACCACCACGTTGCTCACTGCCAGCATCCCGCTCGGCACCGTCACCGTGTCACCGCTCTGGAAGCTCGTGTTCGCTCCCGTGATGGTCACCGTGATCTGACTGCCCGGGGTCGCCGCCACCGTGTTCGGAAGACTCACCCCTGCCAGGTACGGCGCCGTCGGCCCCACGAGCATGGTCTTGTTGAACAACCCCCGCATGATGAATGCGGCCATCTGCTCCCGCGTCACCAGCCAGTCCGGA
>JBEKZH010000134.1:0-5706 GCA_049510065.1 Bryobacteraceae bacterium | reverse complement strand
CCATGGGCCGCGGCGGCCCACCCAAAAGGATGGAGACGCACGGGACCTCTTCTGCAGAATCAATGGTTTGGGGCGCGTCTCCAAGGGAGCGGATGCGCAAGTACTTATGACGCTGTGTTTAATTGCACGCGGCACCAGCCAGGTTGTGACACTCCAGCGCATTCAGGACGAGTACCACCCGTCCGTCACCCATGATTGCGGCGCCCTGGAACTCCCTGCACTGCTCCAGGCCACCCGTCAGAGGCTTGACCAATACCTCCACTTCACAGAGGAACTTGTCGACCACAAGGCCGTACACCACTGCGCCGGCGTTGACGATTGCGATGGAGAGTTCTGGCGTCTTTGCGGCGGCCCTGCCCAGCATTTCCGCGAGAGTGAACAGGGGGTAGACGTTTCCCCGAACCTGCGCGAGGGTGAGTCCACGGTACTCGTGCGCCTCTTCAGGTGGCACCTTAACCATGTCGCGAATACTACTCAGCGGCAGAATGTACTCCTCGGCGCCGGCTTCCAGCAGAATGCCCTTTGAGATCATCAGACTGGTAGGCAGCCTGATCAGAAAAGTGGTGCCACGACCGCGCTTCGACCGAATCTCGATGGCGCCGTGCAGGTTGCGAACGTTACTGCGGACGACGTCCATCCCGACTCCCCGGCCGGATACGTCGCTGACCTTCGCCGCGGTGGTCAATCCCGGCAGGAACACCAACTGAAAGGCGGCCTCGTCGCTCAGGGCGGCAGCGGCTTCCGGCGTAAGCAACCCCTTTTCGACGGCCTTCCGCCTGAGAGCACCGGCGTCGAGTCCCCGCCCGTCGTCTGTGATTTCAATCACCACGCCGCCCGCCTCATGCACCGCGCGCAGGATCAGTTGCCCGGACGCGTCCTTTCCCATGGCCTGGCGTTCGTCCGGCGGTTCGAGACCATGGTCCACGGCATTGCGGATCACGTGAACCAGCGGATCGCCGATTTGTTCGAGGATGGTCTTGTCCAGTTCGATACCCTCCCCCTCGATGACCAGCCGAACCTCCTTTCCGAGAGACCGCGCGAGGTCTCGCACCAGACGCGGGAATTTCTGGAAGACGGTCCTGGCCGGCAGCATCCGAATCGACATGACGCTGTCCTGGAGTTCGTCGGCGATGCGGGAGATGTTCGCACCGGACTCTTTCAGCTCCTTTGCCACCCCCGTGGCGTCCGCACCGGCATTCAGTTTTCCGGCGAGTAACGGGAACGCCCCGCGAGCCACCAGAAGTTCGCCGACAACCCTCATCAGGCGGTCCAGCTTGTTCTGATCGATGCGAATCGTCGACGGCGAAGCGGAAGCGCCCGGCCGGTCCGCTGGAGCCTTCGCGGGGGCAGGATCGGCGGACACCGGAGCGCGGCTGACCTCGCTGCGCGGGGATATGCGGTCCAGAATGGAACGAGCCGACCGGAAGGCGTCGCCAAGTACTGCGCGCTCTTCCCCGCTCAATGGCGCACCGGTGCTCATCGAGGCATCCAGGATGCGCAGTTGTTGCGCCACCGGTTCTTCCAGTTCCGGGCAATTCTGGTAGCGGGCGGCCGCCATCAGGGTCCGAAGACCGCGCAGCCAGGTTTCAAGGACTGGCCCAGGGGACTCGGCGTCGCTTTCCATGCGCCGGAAACAGCCCTCCATCATCTCGAGGCACTGTGACGTCGTGTTGTGAAAGGCGGCGGCTCGTCCCTCCACGGCCTGCGCACTCGCGGCGCTGGTCCGGACTCCCAAACGCTCGAGCAGTTCCGGCGACAAAGGTCCGCCGGCGCCTTTTTGCGTAAGGCTCCCCAACAGGGTGCGGATGGCGTCGCACGTCTCCAGTGCCGTCTGGATCGTCGCCTCAGGCACCGGTCCGGCGTTCGCTCCGCGGAACGGATCGAGAACGGACTCCAGTCCGTGGGTCACCCGGAGCAGCAGTTGCAGGGGATGACTGTCTACAAGGGCGGCGCCTTTGACATGTCCCAACAGCAGACCCGCATTGCCCTTGATGCTGTGGACGCCCCGAAACAGATCGTCAAGGTAGTCCCTCGACGCGGGATCCTGCTCCAGCGCAAGCGCGTCCCGTTCGATTCCCTCCAGGTGGTCTTCGCACTCCGCCCCGAACAGCTCGAATACCTCGGCCGGCACCGAACCAAGCAGAGCCACAGCCGCGCCCTGGTCTTCCAGCAACCGGATACGCACCTCGCATTCGTCCTCGACGAAGACGAACACATCCTTGACCGTGGCATGATCGCGATCGGTGACCAGCAGGATCTCCCACCAGAGATAGCAGTGCTCAGCCTCCAACGAAGGCAACGGAGGCACCTGGTCCGCATGGGCGGTGACATGCGCCTGTCCCAGTTCCCGCAAATCGTTGAGCAGCGTAACCGGATCCGCGCCGGAGTAGAATATCCCGCGGCCCGGCTTGAAGACGATTTCGAATGCCGAACGGGTAGCGGCGTTTGGCTTCGGCGGCTCGGTTCGGTCTGTGCCGGTACTGTCGGAGACGGGCAGCAGTCGCGTGAACGCGCCGGTCACTTCCTCCTCTCCAGGCACGGCCGCACCTTCCGCCTTTTCCTCGATGATCAGCCGGAGGACGTCGCAGGCCTTCAATCCGCAATCGATCAACTCCGGCGTGACGGCCAGGCGCCCTTCACGCGCCAGGTCAAAGGCCTCTTCCATCCTGTGAGCGAACCCGGCGACGTGCGCGAAACCCGCCGTTGCCCCCGATCCCTTGATGGTGTGAATGGCCCGGAACACCCGGTGTACCAACGTGGAATCGTCGGGTTCCGCCTCCAGCGCCAGCAGGGCGGAGTCGAGTTCGATCAGCAGGTCCAGAGCCTCGGCCCGGAATGCGACCCGCATTTGCTCCATAATGTCGGACGACATCGTTATGGCACCTTTCCCGCCGGGCGTCAGCGCATGACCTTTTTCACTACCGCCAAAGGCCGGCCCGGGTTGAACGGCTTTACGACCCGGGCGGTTGCCCCGGTTGCCCTGCCTTCCTGCTGCTTCTCCGGATGCGATTCCGTGGTCAATGGAACGATCGGGACGAACCTGTATGGGAAGTGCGCTTCCTGGCCGTCGCCTCGCACCACCCGCCGTGGACTGGCCGAGTCGTCCACGGTCATGATGGTTCTCACGAACCCTCCCGCGCCAGCAACTCGCGCCGCAGGCCGCAGCGGTCCACCGCGCCGAGGAAAGTATCCGAAGGGTTGTCGAAGGAAAGCGCCGGGACTGCGTTGCGCAACGAACACAGTAACTGCAGGATGCAGGTGTCGATGTAATCCAGCCCTCCGGTATCCACGCCCACGGGCCTGCCGTCTTCTAGGCTTTCTTCCAGCCTGGCGGCGAGGTCCAGGGCATGCCGTATGGTGACCTCGCCTTCCAGCTTCAGAAGAAGTCTGCCTTGCTCGCTCGCGATGGAAAACGGCACTTACTCTCCCACCTCCTGGCTGGCGCCCAGAATCATGCGAATGTTCTCGACCATCATTTCCGGCGAGCAGGGTTTGACAATGTAAAGATTCGCTCCCGCCGCGAATCCCTTCCCCTTGTCCCTGCTTTCGCTTTCCGTGGACACGATAATGATGGGAAGTGAGTTGTACTTTCTCTCTGCGCGCACCCGCCGGATGAATTCGTAGCCATCCATGTTGCTCATGTTGATGTCGGTGAGAATCAGATCGCAGGAGTTCGTGTACAGCATCTCCAATCCGTCGCTGCCGTCCACCGCGGTGATCACCTGAAAGCGGGCATGCTCCAATATGCTGGAGTGGTAACTCCTGACAAACTCCGAATCATCTACGATCAGGATGGTTTTCTTCGTATCCACGTCGCTATTCCTTCGCATAAACCAGATGGTTTTCAAACCGCTTCAGCTTAAAAGCCGTCGTCACGCGTCCTACCGATTCGGAGTGCCCCAGAAAGATGTAGCCTCCCGGATTCAGCGCGCTGTAAAAGTGATCCACAACCGTCTTTCGGGAGAGGTCGTCGAAATAGATCAGAACGTTGCGGCAGAAGATGAAGTCAAAGCCGCGCATGGCCCGCATCGCCATCCGGTCGTGCAGGTTGAGATGAAGCGTCTGGACCAGGGCCGCGGTCCTCCTCCGCACAACCCACTCGTCCCCATCCTCAAGCAGGTGCTTGTTCCGGTATTCGTCGGGGACTTCGGCTACCGACCGCCTTCCATAGCGCGCCGCTGTGACCTTCCGCAGCATGTTCTCGTCAATGTCGGAGGCCACGATCTGGCAGTCCCAGGACTGCGCCTGCGGGAAGACTTCCTGAAGGATCATCGCCAGCGTGTAAGCTTCTTCGCCCGAAGAGCAACCCGCGCACCAGATCCGCAATGTCCTCTGCCCACGGGCCTGCTTGGCCGACAGCACTTCCGGAAGACAGTGATTGGCGAATGCCTGCAACTGCTCGTACTCCCGGAACATGTACGTCTCGTTCGTTGTGATCAGATTGGCCAGCTCCTGCATCTCCAGGCCGCCCGGATCGGCATAGCCGATCTTGAAAAGGTACTCCCGGGGGTCGTCCAGGCCTAACGCCGCCATGCGCTTTGCCACTCGCGTTTTCAGGAAGTAAATCTTCTTGTCATCGAAATGCAGCCCCAGCTTCTGATAGATTTGCTGGCTCAGTCTCTGGAATTGTTCGACGGAGAGATCGGTCATGGTGGATCTCCATCATCGACCACCGTTCGTAACGTCGCCAGCAGATCCTCGCCGGGTTCCTGCGACGGGCAGCGCTGATAAACGGCGGTGAGCGCGTTGAGAATTGCGGGGCGGAGATGAGGGCGACGGACGGCCAGCAGGCTCGCCACCTCGGCGCATTCCCTGGCCGTTCCCAGAGCCGCAATCGCCTTCAGACAAGGCCCCAGGAGAAAGTCCGGCAGCGCCGCCAATTCCGGGAATCGGCTGCGGATCGTCGGCAGCGAGGATTCCTGGCCTATTCCAACCAGCGCCTCCACACACGCGGCGGTCAGCATGGGGTGCGCGTCCGTCTGGAGCAGGTCCTCGATCCGGCTTCGAGACTCCACCGCACGATTTCTCCCAAGGTTCTCGACGGCGGTGATCACCACGTTCGGGTCTTTGTCGGCAAGCGCGACCGCGTAAATCTCTTCGGCGCCACTGGCCTGAATCCCGCTGAGCACGTCCAGGACGAGTTTCTTCAGATCCTTGTCGCCCTCGCGCATGACCGGCTTCAGGAAGGGGATCGCAGCGGCGCCTTTGCGTCGCAGCACATCCACAGCCTGGTTGCGGATCTGGGGATCTTCGCTTTCGAGCAGCCCGATGGCGCCTTCGATGGGCGCGTCCCCATCGATTCGAATCAGGGCCTGGAATATGGCGTCGCGTACTGCGAGCGAGGGCTCCTCGCCCAACCGCTCCAGAAGAGCCGGCACGGCTTCCGGGACGTTCAGATACCCGAGATCCTCAGCCGCGCAAATGCGCTCCGCTTCGTCGGAGGAATCCAGCTTCTCCACGTACTCTTTGAGGCTGCTCATTCTGTCGTCCTCCGAACGGCCTTCAGGATCTCGCCGGCCACCTGGTGGCTGGGCGCAACCACGCACGCTCCGCCTCTTTCGACCGCTTCGCGGGGCATTCCGTATACCACGGCCGTCTGCTCGCTTTCGGCAATCGTGTGCCCGCCCGCCTGCTTGATCGCGACCATCTGGTCGGCGCCGTCGTCTCCGATGCCGGTCATCAGGACGCCGATGGTGTCAGTCCCAT
>JBEKZH010000133.1:0-9468 GCA_049510065.1 Bryobacteraceae bacterium | reverse complement strand
TGCCCCATTCTGGGCGGTCGCGTGGTCCGCAAACTCAAATCGCGGCAAGCCGAAACCCCCCTAACCTGCTGCCTTACAATCGCTTGCTGACGGCCCACTCTCCGTTAGCCGGACAGTAGTGAAGGACAACCAACACTATCGACGAGTCGCAGCGGAAAGCTGCAAGAGTCGCGCGCAGGTTGAAAACAGACCGCAATCCTTCTATCTCGGTCGAATAACGCGCAACTCGGAGAATGCTCGCTCGGGTGGGGCCTGTCGGATTACTACCGGGAGACGCGCATAGCACAGCCCATCCGACCGCGGACTTCGCGCCGTTATTCCGGGATGCTGGCCGACTTGTCGGGAGTAACCGAGAACGGGGGAGAAGCGGCTCGTTTCAGACGGCTATTACCTGTGTGTCCGGTCTCGCATGAAGCTCGGGATTCTTGTGAGTAGACGAGGCTCCCACCTCTTTCACGCGGCGGAAAACTCGTAAAGGCCGAGGAAGGTCCTATCCATCTGTGACTCCGGCCAGTTCTGCGCGATCTTCGACAACAGTGAATTCAGATTGCCCTTGAAGAACTTCTGCCGCCGGTCGATAACAAGATCGAGCAACTTGACAGTCGGCTTCGGGAATCGCTCGGGCGCCTCCGATCTCGCTATGAAGAAAATCGCACCGTCAGCTCGACTCACGCGAGCAATCCGGTGCTCGATCGCGTCTACTGCTTCGGGGAAAGCGTCACCTGTTGCAACGGCAACCCGGATCAAGCTCGCTGTTGTCTCGGGATCCTTGAGGGCCTCGTCCGGTTGCCAGCACACCTCTAGCCACGGGCCAATTCGATCTCTCCACAAGGAAGACGCCCTATCTCCTGCCGCTTCGAGAGAACTCCAAAACACCCAGGCGATAGCCTGCCGGGCTTCGGGGCTAGCCTTTGTGACAATCCCTTGAGACTCTGCGTTGCTGAGCCACGTTGGGGCGTGAATCGCGATGCGGGCAATCTGGTGGTAGAGACTTCGCGTCGGCTCAGATCCCAATTTTGCCGTGTTCTCGAACGCGTTAAGGAAATCCCTTCTTAGAAGGGGCCAGAGGTCCGAGTCAAGATACGGCTGCACCAGAAAGCCCTGCCATACAGCAGTTGCCTCTTCCGGACGGTCCCAATCGAAGGAAGGCAGAAGGGTGAGGCACACCCACTCGCGGTTCTTTGAGACCAGCCATCCGAGGTGCATTGCGGCCACACTACGTGGTCCTCGACCTTGTGCTACAGAAGCCGTGCAGGCTGCCTGAAGCCTTTGCCAGAATTGTTCGGGTATGTCGCTCTTACCTTCAACGGATCGCTGGCGGATCCATTCGAATAAGGCGACGGTGAGGCGGCCGGAAGGAGCGTGGATGGCCTGGTCGAGGTTCTGTATCTGGTTCGTGCCTGCCGGCGAATCCGAGAGCGCGACCGAGAGCGTCCTGTTCCAAGCGATCCAATACTCCTCGCGTTCCGCGAAATCCGGCATCCTCGGAACGAGCTCCAGGAAATTCGTCAGGTGATGCATTACCGCAGCAATGAACCGCTCCGGTGCATCGACCAGCAGATCGAAGATGGACATCGCGTCTCGGTGCCTGGATGGCTCGTTAATGGCCCAGACGACAGCTCGATCCAGGAGGATGGTCCATACATCCGAGGGCCAGTTGGCAGCGGCAACCAGGATACGTAGAATGCTCAGTGCATCTTGGGGATTGTCGGTGACCAGTTGGAGCCACTCCCCGCGCAGAGCTTGGCTGTCAC
Organism: Bryobacteraceae bacterium; assembly: GCA_049510065.1. GTDB lineage: Bacteria > Acidobacteriota > Terriglobia > Bryobacterales > Bryobacteraceae > CAWACP01. The sequence continues at coordinate 7,714 of JBEKZH010000133.1, read as the reverse complement.
CGATGCCGTTGGCGAGTACCTGAGCCACCTCGTTAGGTGGCAACTCTGTTAAGAGTTTCTTCTCCGCGGTTGCATCAATTTCTTCCGAAATACGCTTCGCATCCTGTCTGGTCAGGAACTCTTCCGCAACGGGTGGAAGTGGCCGACCCGATTCGTGCAGGACGCGCAGGCGCTCTTCGATCGCGTGTGCGCGATATTCCTCGCTTATATCGCGAGGAACATCGGTGCCCGTGTAGTCGGAGGGTGGGCCGTTGAGAATGGCGCTTACCAACACTCGAGAGGGTTCGACATCGAGTGAAGGCCAGATGTCGGCGAGGAGCCGGCGAACCTCTGCGCTGCAGCCACGCTTCCAGAGCGGCGAGCTAGCGCTGAGAATGTAGGAAAGCGATTCCTCAATCGTGAACAGATCTGGCAATGCTAGTGCGTAGCAGACGAGCCGCCGGAACACAGGGTAATCGATAGTTTTCCAGTAGTCGACTTGGCAACGGGCCAACGACGGGCTGACACGGGCAGCCGAGTCGAGGCACGCGGCTGCCAACCTGATCAGTACAATTAGGGGTCTGTCCGCGTGACTGCCCGATGACGGGTCAATTGACCTGAGCCGCATCCAGGTCCAATCTTCATCGGGCGAGGCCTTTCCAAGGTACTGCAACATCTCCATAGCCCGTCTCAGACACGCAGTACAATCATCCAGCAATTCCGTAAGAATTGAATCACGATCCACTCGCCTTCTTATCTCGTCGAGCACGAAGCCAACTTCATCAGCTCCGAATGCGATTTCGACGTCCAGCGGGTACGAGTCGGACTCGTTTTGTCTGGTCTTGCGAAAGATGTCGAGCATGGAGTCACGCTTCAGGGCAAAAACCGGTTCGATGGCGGTGACCACTTCGTGCTTTAAGTTGAGGTCCCATGCCCCGTGCCCGATCTGCATGCTGAGTGCGTAAAGGTCGCCGTTCGGACCCACTCGGGAGGAGTAGCGCGCAAGGAACCGCCACGCCCTCTCCATCTCGGACGAAATTGGATTGCCCTGATTCTCCAGGGCATTCCGCACAAGCCACCGAAACTCCGGAGCGAGACAACCTCCTTTCGTCAAAACCCAGTCCAGAACCTCGGGCTCAGCAAGGTGCTTACAAAGCCACCGCGCCAAATTCCAGGTCACCGGGTTGAGGCTGCCGGATCGCGATGTGATCGCGCCATTATCCACAAGGGGCGCGCCGCCTAATGAAAACAACCCCCCTTCGTCGAGGGTTCTGAGCCAGTGACGGGGTTGGGGCGACGGTTCCTGATCAGCAAGGGATTTCGAGGTCGCGCCCTCGTCGTTGAGAGCCCAGAGGACCTGGTCGACGACCTCGTCCTTCTCGACCGGAGCCGGGCTGCCGAGGTAGTCCTCCACGATCGCTTTTCTGCTCAATAGCCCGTGGCGGGACTTTTCGGCCCAGTTTCGGAGGGTTTCGTGTAGTGCCGCATGAGAGCCACTCTTCTTCGCATAGAGGATGGGCTCTATGCCCTTTGCCCTCCAGCTCCGCTTTGTGGATGCCTCGTCCTCTTCCATCTCGGCAAACGCGAACACCCTCGGCTTCTGGGTGGCAAAACTGACCGATAGAGCCTGAAGCATGTACCGCACCACGAGGTCGTCAATCCTGTAGCCAACAAAAACGACAATGTAGTTCCGGAACAGCTCAAGTAAGAACCTCGTAGCCCAGCCGTCTACAAGGTAAGCCGCGCCGAAATCCGCGCTCGACAGGATCAGCTCCTGCTTGTTCAGTCCACAGTTTCCGAGGAGTCCATGCAGATGAACAACACTATTCCATCGCCCCGGTTTTGGCACGGGTAGGCGCGGTGCCGGATCGATTTGCATGGGGTTGAGGTAGCGAGCGAAGCCCAGGTCATAGTTCGTTGTTACCAGCCGACATCTGCCTTCCGAATCGGTGGCCAGGGTCAATAGCGCCTTGTGGGTGCGGGTATCGGCCTCAGGCGAAAGACGAAGAATCTCTTCAACCTTTTCGCGCACGAGTCCTGGATTGTTTACTGCGGCCTCGAGGCTTGTGAAGACCTGATCGTAGTCACCGCGATCAAAAGCCCTCTGCTCTTCCGGGTGCAGGTCGCGCATGCGGTGAAGCTTGTCGTAGACGCCATTAACGAGGCCCTTGAAACCAGGGAGGCCAGCTTCCTGCGAGATGCCCGCGCCACAAAAGAACACAAGGTGCCCTTCCTGGACACCCCGCACTAATTCGGGCTCAATATTCGGTCCGTCCTTTGCCCACCGCATGAGATGAGTGACCTTACTTCGAGCATAGATCGGTTCGACGCCCTCCGCCGCTAACTCAGAATAGGATCGAACGTTTCAGGGGTGATGCACACACGGCCGCAGATCAGGGGTCCCCTGGATGGGCACCTCGCCGTCGGTGATCCCGGATATGGGGCGCCAAGCTCTCCCAAGCCCGCCTAGAGGAAGCTTGCTGGCATTAGTATCGAGAAACGCGCATAGCACAGCCCATCCACCCGCCTACGTTTCCCTCTCCATCACAGTCGCGAAGCCGACTTGGACGAAGCCGCCAGCAGCAGACGCTTACGCGTGTACATCTTTCGGCATTAATCGTCTTCAGCGACAGGCGCTGAATCGCGGTACGATGCGTTCGGTCACAAGGAGGTCCCTGTGACCCATCTCCGAAAGCTGATGCGCGAGGGACTCGAGCGTCGCAATTACTCTCCCAGCACAATGCGCGCGTATCTCCGTACGGTTGAAGATTTCGCACGATATTTCAAACGCTCTCCCGACCAACTCGGTCCGGATCACATCCGCCAGTACCAGGCGTATCTTTTCCGCGAACGAAAGCTCTCGCCCAACAGCGTTACCCAGCGGCTCGGCGGATTACGGTTCTTCTCTATCAATGGGAATCGTGAATTTGAAAGCCGCACCCCGTCCCGCTTCCGATTCCACCCAAATGCGCCCACCGCGACGTTCAACCACCTTCCTGCAAAGTGCGAGTCCAATGCCTGTGCCGGGAATTTCCTTTCCGTGCAGACGCTTGAACATGCCGAATACCCGCTCAGCGTCTTCCGGATCAATGCCGATGCCGTTATCCCGCACCGAGAACAGCCACCCTTCGGCAGTTCTCACGGCGGAGATATGGATTCTGGGCGCTGCCTCGCCCCTGTACTTGATCGAATTGCCAATAACGTTCTGGAAAACCTGCACCAGCATAAGGTCTTCGGCTACCACGGTCGGCAACGGATCAGAGGTCACCGTAGCACCGCTCTGCTGAATCGCCGTTTGGAGGTTTAGCAGCGTCTGTGATAGCGCGTGGTTGCAGTCGACGGGTGATAAGTTCTCTCCGGCCCGATCCGTAACCTCCCAGTAATTAAATAACGCCTTCAGGAGGGCCTCAATTCTTAAAGCACCTTCGACGGAATAAGAGATATATTTGTCTGCGTCTTCCCCCAGCTTTCCTTCGCGCTCCTTTGCCAGTAGCTGCGTGAAGTTCACCACCATACGCAGCGGCTCCTGAAGGTCGTGCGTGAGCGCATAAGCGAAGTTCCGAAGTTCGGCGTTGGTCGTCTTGAGCGCCTCCTCGGCCCGCTTGCGCTCGGCGATGTCGCTCACCACGGCGCGGTATACGGTAGCCCCGTCAGCGTCCTGCGCCATGGTCGCCTCCACCCGCGCCCAGAAGGGGGCGGTGTCCTTTCTCACCAGCCGCAGCTCCCACACCTGCGGCGCGCCCGTTTCAAAGAGCTGTTTGCGATGCCGGTAGTGGATGTCCTGGTCCTCGGGGAGGATAAAGTGGGATAAGGGCTGCCTGACCAGAGTGCCTCTTGCCACGCCGAGCAGTTTCGCGGCCGTTAGATTGGCCTCCAGAACCAACCCCTGTTCGCTGAGCGTGAAATAGCCCACCGGCGCCAGATCGTACAGGTCGAAATACCGCGTCCGCGAGGCTTCCAGTTCCTCCTGCGTCCGGCGCAGTTCCTCGTTCTGCATCTCCAGCTCGATCTGATGCACTTGCAGCTCGTGGAGCACCTGCCGCGCTTCCCTGGGCGACAGCGTGTCCAGGTTTTCCGGCACCTGCTTTATATCTTCCTCTCCGTCGTGGCTATAGCATACGCTTCCCCGGACTCATTTACCAATGCGGTGGCCGTCAGCGCCACCTCCACGATCCGGCCATCTTTGGCGATCCGTTGCATGCGGTACGGCTCCAGAACCTCAGCCCGGCTCTGTTGCCGAACCATGGCCAACGCTTCTTCCCGCCGCCCCTCTGGAATCATGTCGGAAATGTTCATCGCCAACGCCTCGGCTTCGCTCCAGCCGTACATCCTTTCCGCCCCCGGATTCCAGGCCAGGATGCGCCCCCCAAAGTCCTGCACCGTGATGGCATCGTGCGCGTCGCGCACCACCACGGCCAGGCGGCGCAGGGCCTCGGATTCCCGCAGCGCCGCCTGCGCCTTTTTCATCTCCGTAGCCTCAGTGAAGGTGATCACCGCGCCCTCGATCACGTTTTCCAGGGTGCGATAGGGCCAGATGCGCAGCAGGTACCACGCGCCCTCCTGGGTCTGGACCTCAACCTCTTTGGGCGTCAGGCTGTCCAGCACCGCCTGCACGTCCGCCACCAGGCGGTCATAGCCCGCCAGTTTGGAGACGACGTGGCCCACCGGCCGCCCCACGTCGGTCAGGATCAGGTTGATCACCTGGGTGACAGCGGGAGTGAAGCGCTGGATGCGCAGGTGATGGTCCACAAAGATGGTGCCGATGCCAGTGCCGGCCAGCAGGTTATTCATGTCGTTGTTGGAGCGCGACAGATCGGCCACCCTGGTTTGTAGTTCAGCGTTGACCGTGGCCAGTTCCTCGTTGACCGATTGCAGTTCTTCCTTGGAGGTCTCCAGTTCCTCGTTGGTGGATTGCAGCTCCTCGTTCACGGACTGCATTTCCTCATTGGAGGATTTAAGCTCTTCGTTGGATGTCTCCAGTTCCTCGTTGGTGGTCTGAAGGTACTCCTCCTTGGTCCGCAGTTCCCGCGTCAGCGTCACAATGCGCGCGTCGACGTCCGTGGCACTCTCGCCCGCTCCTGCGCCTGCATCCACGACGACGGCCTTTTCGGGCCGTCCCGGGTCTGCCGCCGGTGCAGCCTCGAAAATGACCAGGAACAGTTTGGGCGCGACGGCTGCGTCCCTGCTCGTGGACACCGGCCGGACCGTCAGATTGATGGTGGCGAAATCGCCGTTGGTTTTAACCCGCAGGCCCTGGTGGCGCACGGGCTCTTTGAGCACCATCGCTTTGCGCAGGGCGGTGGTCAACTCCCGCCGCAACCCTTCGCGAGCCATCTTCAGGATGTTCATGCCGGTCTCGCCCGGGGCCGGTTCCAGGTACTGGCCGGTGCGGCCGTGTAGGTAGAGGATGTCGCCGCGTTCGTTGACGAGCGCGCCGGCCGTGGCGTACTGTTGCAGCAGCCCCTGTTCGGTCAGCTCGCGCAGTGGGAGCTTGCTTTCGCCAGGTGCCTTCCCGGAGGGCCATGGGACGGATCCATCTTCCGACAGGGGCGGGAGAAACCCCCCTCTTCCCGGGCGGTGTGCGTCGTGACCATCCTCCTTGCGTTGGTACAGCTTCGACTTTCGATCCATCGTGGCAAAGAGGTCCACGAACTCGCCCACGGTCTCGGACGTGCCCAGGAAAAGCATGCCGCCCGGGTTCAGCGCGTAGTGCAACAGGGGGATGAGCTTCTTCTGCAGTTCCCCGCCCATGTAGATCAACACGTTGCGGCAACTGACCAGGTCGAGTTTGGTAAATGGTGGGTGTTTGATCACATCCTGCTCGGAAAAGACCACCATGTCGCGGATGCTTTTGTGGATGCGGTAGGCGCTGCCGTCCGGCTCCTGGGTGAAAAAACGCGCCAGTCGTTCCGGCGAGACGTCGACGGCGATGCTGGCCGGGAAGATGCCGGCGCGGGCATGCCCGATGGCCTGGCGGTCAATGTCGGTGGCGAACACCTGCACCTTGAAACTCTGCTTCAGCTCTTCCAGGTGCTCCTGGAGCAGGATGGCGATGGAATAGGCTTCCTCGCCGGTGGAACAGCCGGGTGCCCAGACGCGGATCACTGCGCCGGCGGCCTTGCCGGCAAAAAGTCGCGGGATGACCTGTTCCTGAAGCGCAGAGAACGCCTCAGGGTCACGAAAGAAATTGGTGACGCCGATCAAGAGGTCGCAAAAGAGCGCCTCCACCTCGCCCGGGGTTTGCTGCAGATAGCGGACATACCCGTCCAGCCGCTCGATTTGGTGGACAGCCATGCGCCGCTCGACGCGGCGGGCGATGGTGTTTCGCTTGTACTGGGAAAAGTCGTGACCGGTTTGGGCGCGCAGCAGCAGGAAGATCTTTTTCAGCGCGTCTTCGGTTTGGGGGGCTGGGGGAGAGACCGGACGGAGTGTTTTTCCGAGCGCGTGCGCGACGTAGGCGATGAGCTGGGCCGGCATCTCGGCGGGCGGCAGCACGTAGTCCACCAGGCCGGTGGCAATGGCGCTGCGCGGCATGCCGTCATACTCGGTGGATTGGGGGTTCTGTGCCATCACCATGCCGCCCTCGGCCTTGACCGCCCGCACCCCCAGGGCACCGTCGCTGCCAGTGCCCGAGAGCACGATGCAGATGGCCCGCTCGTGCTGGTCCTGGGCCAGGGAGCGGAAGAAAAAGTCGATCGGCAAACGGTGGAAGCGCGGTGTGGTCGGTTCCAGCAACTGTAGCGTGCCGTTTAGAAAGGCCATGTCCCGATTGGGCGGGATAATGTAGGCGCAGTTGGGCTTGACCGCCATCCCGTCCGCGACCTCGAAGACCTCCATGCGGGTATAGCGCTTGACCAGCTCAGACAGGATGCTTTTGTGGTCCGGGGCCAGATGCTGCACCAGAACAAAGGCCATGCCGGGATCGGTGTCGGCGGGCATGCCGGAAAAGAAGGCTTCGAACGCCGCCAGCCCCCCGGCCGACGCGCCGATGCCGACAATGGGGAATCCCTGGGCATCGTGCCCGGATGGCGGCTCGACCGTGATTGGATCGAGGGTTACTCCCGGCTCCTTCGCCTTGCGCTTTGTTGTCGCCATGATGGCTTTCTTCCCCTTCCCCGCTCCTCCAGATTGTGCCGAGTACCTCCCGAAACTGCTCCGCCGGATCAACCTGCTCCCATAGTCTCCACGCTCGGCATCCTGCAATCCGTGAAAATTCGATCATATAGCAGTTGGGCGGCCATGTCCGCCTCTCCCCCTAGCGGGCGTGCGACACAGAAATGAAACCCTTGAGATCTCTCCACAAAACCAAACGTATCTGAGCGTACCTGTTACGCAAGGCAGTAGACGTAATACACCAGGGGCGCAAGCGGCGCCTGCATGTGGCGGCTGTCATCGAGGTTGCAGATAACGAGTACGAGCGCGTGGAGAAGGATATCGCGACAGTGACCGACATGCCGGAATTCCAGGTCCCACGAGTCTTGGAACACTCCGTGCTGTCCATGTCCAGCACGACCCGCTGCGGTGAATCGACAGCTTCCGCCTTGCCGATAAGTTCCCGGTTAATGCGGGCCAGCCCGGCGAAGTTCTCATCGTCGGCCAGCATCTCGGTTTCTAACGTCTGCAAGCGCGAGGTCAGGGCCGCGCCACGGTGGCCTGCTCTATTCCATAAGCAAGCGGATCCGGCTCGCGCCGTAACCCATGGGGATGAGGATCGCGAAAAAGATAAGCAGTCGCC
>JBEKZH010000132.1:0-6052 GCA_049510065.1 Bryobacteraceae bacterium | reverse complement strand
CAGAACTACGACGTGATCGTCACCACCAACCTGTTCGGCGACATCCTCTCCGACCTCTGCGCCCAGTTGGTCGGCGGCATGGGCTTTGCCTACTCGGGCAACATCGGCTCCGCTTACGCCGTCTTTGAGCCCACCCACGGCTCGGCGCCGAAGTACGCCGGCCACTACAAAGTGAATCCTCTGGCCGCTATCATGGCCGCCGCGGCGAGAAGACTCAGCGGGAACAGGCGCTTGATGTCGGCGCAAGATGTGCGCTGGAGTGGACGGTTATAATGGCGTGGCGCTGGCGTCGCGACGCTGCACCATGAGGATCGTCTCCTCCAGCGTGCGGTCCAGTGTCCAGCGCGCGGCACGGGTTACCAGCGCCCGCCCGAGGAGGTCCGGATCGGGATCTCGGCCGGCTCCATCCGTCTCCACCCCTTCGCGTCCCAGCCGGAAGCGTCGGACGGCCTCGATGTCCGAAACTTCCTCCACAGCGAATGACTGACGATGAGATCCGCGAACTGGCACTGAACTCCGGCCGGTCTTTCGTGGTGGCGACGCCGACCGAGCGCCAGACGACGCTCTACCCGTCGATTACGACTTCTCAACCGGGCGTCGGGCCGGGAGCGGTCTTCTTCGGACGAGAGCAGCAGCTCTGGAATAACTGACTAGGGCGAGAGTAGGGAACTCGACAGGCTGCGCAGCCTCGGCGGACGTTCTGCGAAATGGAGAAGGTCCAGCTCGCTCAGGGGAGATTGAAAGCTGGACCTTGGGGCACGTCAGGTATCAACTTCATACCCACACTATCGGTTGAGTGCGTTCAGGAGCATTTAGCCGGGCCGCGGGGCGGCGCGCTACTTGTTGGTCATGGTTCGCACGCGATCAAGGAAGTCGCGGTGACCTTCCCGCTCCACCAGTGAACGAAACGCCATGCCGTATTCCGGGTTCTTGTCAAACGCCTCATCCAGCGCTTTATCGACTTTGTCGAGCGCGTCCGCGTCGGGCAGCATGAAGTAGAAAGTGACACGCCCGATTTTTCCAGTGTGATAGTCTTCCGTGGCGAATCCATACGTGGTCACTACCCCGTCGGTCACCAGCTTTTCAAATACCGGAACCAGGGTGCTCTTCACCAGTTCGTTGTAGCTCCGCATTTCGCCAGCCTTCACGTCCCACTGGCTTCCGCTAAGATAGCCGCCCTCCCAAGTACCCGAGCGGGAGTTGTACATGCGGCTCTCCAGCATATAGTCCCAATGTTTCGAGGCGGCCAGCGCCGTTGAAGTGAGACCCGGCAGCGCCCATACCGCTTCCAGCGCCTTTACCAGACGGCCCTCGGAAGTAGCAGTCATCCAACTGCCATGCGTCGGCTCGCCTTCCTGGTGAATCAGATTCACAAATGTGCCATAGCCGATGAGCGTGCTATCGGCGACGAGTTTGTCCATGAGAGGTTTCTCGGCTGCGTCGTTCTTGAGAAAGTCGCCCCATTGGGCCCGAGGAACCGTCCACTCGGAAATGTAAGTGTAGATGGGTGGCTTGCCTTTGTCGTCCTGCGCACGCAACGTGAGTGCCGCCAGTGCCAGCAGAACCAGCAATCCACCACGGTGGATTGTACTCTTGTGCATTCGTTTTCCTCCAAATGGTACCGATCCAGTCCTCCAGACCGGAGTGATCGTGTCAGCGTGCAGGCTGAAAGATTGTATCAGAATAGCTTGCGCGCGATCTGGCGTCAACTTGACGGCGTTATCGGGGGTTATCGGTAGCTATTTCCCCATTGCGCTGCCCTCGCCACGGGTTCCGCCAATTAGGGCCTTTCGGGCCGGCCGGAACGGTAAACTGCGGTCCATCGGCAGAGCGTCCGTCCGGCGTGACAAACACGACCTGGATCACTGTCGATTCGCCAGCCGGAATGAAGCGGGATTCCAGTCGTTCCAACCGCTGAGAGAGCTTCCTGTTGATCATCTTCGTTACCTGCGATCCAGACCAGCGCGGCGCATCAATTCCTCCCGGAGCTGCAGCGGGGTCAACCCGATGGCTCGTGCAAACGTCTCGATCAGGCTCTCGTTCGCATCCCGGACGATTCCCCACCTGGCCAGCATTGCAGCAATCAGCGGCGCCGGCGAAGGGCACGGAGTCTGCATTGCCGCAATCGTCGCCCCGAATCGACTTTCGAGTCGGCGCAGCCGCGTGATCAAAGCCTTCATGTTGCCCTCTCCATCCCGGAGACCTGTATCGGAAAGCCGAAGGCCGCGAAAACGCAGGAGGCCGCCGGGCCGCGCGAGGGCAGCAAGACGGCCCAGGTGGTCGCCATGTTGCAGCGGAAGAACGGGGCCACGCTGGCCGAGATCATGGACAAGATGGGCCGGCAGCGGCACACGGTCCGGCGGTTTTGCGCACCTGGAGGGGCCCGGGGCGGCCCCTTCGTGGGCTGCCGGAGTCGCCCCGGATGGAAGAAATCAGAAGAACGGCTCCAATGGAACCGGCTTGGAGTAGAATCAGCAGTGGACAGGAAGCCAAAAAGGAACCTCTGGCTAAGTTGCGGAACCTCGAAGGAGGATTGTGAATGAAATCCCTCGGCATCACTTGCGCGCTCGCCTTATGGCTGGGCGTTGGTACGGGAATAGCGGCTGGGCCGTCCTTAGCAGGTACGTGGAAGCTCAACCTCTCCAAAAGCAAACTGACGGGCACAACCTTCTCTATCGAAAAGGCAGCCTCAGGCCTGCTGCACTTCGACAGTCAGGGTTTTGCATTCGACTTCGACCTGACGGGGAAGGAATATCCGGCGCCGGACGGCACCACCGTAGCGTACCGGGCCCTCGACGCCAACACGTGGGAACAAACCACCCGGATGAACCACAAGGTCGTGGAGGTTGCCGTCTCGAAACTCACTCAGGATACGGTTACGATGACCGCGAAGTTGACCAAGCCCGATGGCTCCACGGTGGAGCAGACCTCGAAGGCGGTGCGCGTCTCCGGCGGGCCGGAGTTTCTGGGTAAGTGGAAATCCACCGAGGTAGGGGGCGCCGCCACCACGATGGTGATCGCGCTCGAAGGCGCAAACGGCATCGCCGTGAACTACCCCGAATACCAGTTCTCCGTCAAAGGCAGTTTCGACGGCAAAGACAACGTCGCCACCGTTGCCGGCGCCAATCTGAAGTTCACGGTTGCGTTCGAAAAGACTGGGCGGGCCGGCTTCAAAATGACCAGCAAGATGGACGGGAAACCGTTCTTAGTGGACGTGCTGACCCTCTCGCCGGACGGGAAGACTCTGACCGACGCCGGCAATCCGACCGCCGTCAACGAACCGACCACGGCCGTCTACGAGCGCCAGTAAAGGGCTCAGGCAACGCCGTCTGGCTCGCGTTCACCGCGGCCGCGCCTTCCAAAGCGCCGTCAACCGCCGCGGCCAGCGCCCGTACCGTGTGAGGTTTCTGAACGCAGGGCAGCTCATCCGGCATTCCCAGGCGGCATGCCTCCTGCCGCGTGTATCCGCTCTGGATCGCCGATTAGGCCGGCATCGCCTTGCCAGGCGAAGAGCACGTACTCTCCCGGAAATTCGACTCCGCTGCGTCTCTTCAGGCGTCGCGTATGCCGGCTTTGGCGGAATGTGTTGGTCCGTCGCAGTCAACGCGCGCAGGTGCGATGGGACCGTCTGGCCCCATTGCTGGATCGGTGGATTCCTCAGCCCCGAATCCTGCATCCTCATCCCGGTGAGCGCTTCGACGCCACTCATCCTCGGTAAGAGCCGTATGCGTCAACGCGCCCGTATGGATCTGTGCGGGGGGCGATCAGCGATGGTCGTCCCTACCGCGAGGATTGCTCGGATGGACGGGGCCGCATTTGGGGGCTTGAGGATTCCTGTGAAACGCCGCTCACGGCAGTCTGCCGACAAGGAGTTTCCGACCACCTGGAGGTAACGGCAACCCGCGGAATGACGTGGGTGGCGCCCTGAGCGGCGCGACGGCGTTGGAACGATATTTCGGTATTATCGGTAGCCGACGAATCGCGGGGGCACTTCTGCGGGACGCGCGTTAGCACGCCGGATTAGCTGCCACCCTCTAGTGGAGCGTCTCACAAAGGGTCCTTTGTGCAACAGGTGCCGAAGGCTGCCTGGCCGAGCCAGCGGCCCGACCCGCGGTTGTCAGCATTGCCCTGGAGCAGGCCATCCAAGGTTCGCGCTCGTATCAGTAGATCCGAAGCTTCTTCTCCCGTTTTTTTCCGACAGACTCGGATGGCGGGCTGAGCAGAGGTAGCCGGGAACTCGGGTGGCCGGGGTGTTTTCCGGACGGAACGTTCCTTGCGTGCTACAAGTTGGAAGCAAGAAAGGGAGGGCTTCGACGGAGGTGCATTTGACGTACAATCGATGGTAGCCGGAATGTCGGCATGGGAACGTGATTCTGGGACAACGCAGATAGTTATGAAAGACCTTCGAAAACTGGAGGCGATGATTGCATTCCTCGCAACCTCAGCCGTCGCATCGGCACAGGGCAAGCTCTTCGATAACTGGAACACAGATGCCTGCGGCTATACCGATAGTGCCTCTTTTAGCCTGCGAACCCCGGCCCACCTCAACCAGATCCAGGTGTGGTACCACTGGCGGGCTAGAGAGTCCTCTGTATCGTACACACTCTTCCATGACGGCCAAACGATCCGCACCGGAGCGTTGAGCCGAGCGGAGTGCGATTCCTATCAGGAAGCCTGGTGTACGGCGCGCGACTCCTTTGACATCGAGGCCGAGCCGGGAACCTATGCCATTCGCACGGGACGCTCGCGAGTCTGCCAGAACGGCGGCAGCTCTGGAGAAGGCTTCGTCAAGGTTCTCGGGCACGCCTCGATCGGCGGAATCGCTGGTACCTGGGATTGGTATAACAGGCAGACTCTCGTCATTCACCGCGACCATACCTGCGATGCCTACGTCCATAGCGAGGATGGCGACCGCAAGGTCAATGACTGCCGCTGGGAGAGGATCGGCGAGAGCCGGTTCCGCCTGACTTGGCAAAACTATGGTTACATCAACACGGTGGCCCTCTCTGACGACGGCGACTACCTTGACGACCTGACCGACAAAGGCGGGACACGCTTCAGCCGGCGCTGATACCGGGGTGGTTGCGTTGGAACCAAGAAAGCTGGGCACGAAGCTCGGTTCGAAACAACGAACCATCGATCACTTGTTCCGAATAACAGCCCTCAGCACTTTCGCGAATCGGCCTGGTCTCGGAATGGCTCACGGGGAAGTTCCCGTTTTCGCTCGGCGCGTATCGTCGTCCGCCCGGAAACAGCTCCAGGCGTCACAACAGTGGCATTGTTACCGCTATGTGAAGTTATCGGACAATTGGCGGGCGTGGTCCCCTGTGCTCCGCAATAATGTCGTCCCGGAGTGATATCAATAGGTTGGCGTGGTTTCGAGTCACAATGTTAAACGACCTGGAGAGCTTGTGGTCCACAATGATTCCATCCGCCGTTCGGCGGCCTCCTTTCCCACGCGATATTCTCTGTCAAATCGATACCAGTGCTCGGCGGGCTGCATCATGACCCGGCGGGGAGCTGATGCCTGTCGACGCTGGCCGGTACTTTGGTATGGGATGCGCGACGCACACGCGAAAAAAGAGTCGTCGGGTGCACGATGTAGATAGAAATGTAGCTGCCCGGTGCCTCCGGATTCAACAGGGCTCAACAGACTTCAACAGGATGCCCGTATCCGCTTGAAACCTAAGTACTTGAAAGCAAGGCGTTTCCGGAATCTGCCGGGAACTGCCTTGGGCACAGTGGATCGCATGATTATTTTCAATAACTTACAGATAGGCCACCTGCCTAAAAGACAGGAGGTCGCTTCTGCCGAGCGAGCCTGGCCGTGCTTTCGGGGGTCCGGGTTGTTGAACTTTGAGGCGACGACCAGCTACATAATTGACTACATTGTCCTTGGGGCAGTTGCAAACCTATGAGTTAGTGAGATTTAGCTACTTCTTGGCGCAAAAATGCCAGCCTAAGTTCCGTGTTTTGAGCGGCGGGCGCGGACGGAGACTGTAGGCCCGTACAATCGCCTCCTCCGCAAGCCGGTCGACCGCCCCGCTCCAAA
>JBEKZH010000131.1:0-6130 GCA_049510065.1 Bryobacteraceae bacterium | reverse complement strand
GGCAGTGCCATCCACCAGCTTATAGCTGATCCGACGGGCTTCGCGCCAGGTCTCTTAAAACATTTTAATGATTTTCTGTTTCTGAGGCCCACCGCTCTCAAAAAGTTAAGTGCCATTGGGCTTTACAGCCTGCGGACCCGCTTTCCAGCGGGTCCAGCCGGCCGAAAGGCCGGCCGCGGACATAAGGAGACACTTCCATGGTTGAGATTACCTGGCTCGGACATGCCACCTTTCAACTGAAACTCGAGTCGGGCGAGATCATCGTACTCGACCCGTGGATCGACGGCAACCCGAAGTACCCGAAGTCGCACACGTTCTCGCGCGTCGACGCGATTCTGATCTCGCACGGCCATTTCGATCACATTCACGACGCAATTCCACTGGCGAAAAGGTTCCACCCGAAAAAGGTGGTGGCCATCTTCGAGACCTGTCACTGGCTCGAAAAGAAAGGCGTGCAGAACTGCAGCGGCATGAACAAGGGCGGTACGCAGGATGTCTGCGGCGGCCTTCGCGCCACGCAGGTTCACGCCGTGCACAGTTGCGGCATTCTCGACGGCGACCAGATCGTCTACGGCGGCGAGGCTTCCGGCTACGTCCTGCACTTCCCCGACGGCCGCACCGCGTATTTCGCCGGCGATACCAACGTCTTCTCCGACATGTCGCTCATCGAGCAGTTGTACAAACCGGAGCTGGCGTTCCTGCCCATCGGCGACCACTTCACCATGAGCCCGCACGAGGCCGCCCTCGCCGCCCGTCTGCTGAAAGCGCGCACCATCATCCCCATGCACTTCGGCACTTTCCCGCTGCTCACCGGAACCCCCGACGGCCTCGCCGAGCAGTTGCGCGACTCGCCCGAGCTGCGCGTCTGGCCGCTGGAAATCGGAAAACCCGTGGGCTGGTAGTGGCCGGTCGGCCAATTCGGGGACGGGCAATGACATTCCGCACCGGAAGCCGCCGCCAACGTTTCCCGTTCACTGCGGAATCTCGTTGCCCGTCCCCGTAATTGGACGCGCGGTCATTCCCGGCTGCATTCCCGCTGGGGAGACTTCGACGGTGTGCGCGTTACGAGGCGAGTGGCAAGATCGACGTTGCAAAAACGGTCCTTTGCGCAACGTCAATAAACGCTCCGTCTCGCTCCATTCAGGAATGCGCCAGCTCGGGCGGCAATCCTTCCTTGAACGAGCAGAGGATCGTTATCGCTCGAAGAACGGCTTTAGTTTTCCGATCACCGCTTTTTCGATGTGGTCGAAACAGCGTTGAAGAACTTGGGTAACTGGTGTCTCGCCCCAATTGCCTTCTTCGCGGATGCTCAACGTGAACGTTCCGCCCGCTTCGACGCGGGCGCTTGGCTCGACCGCTGACCGAGCAACCGGCAACACGATAGTGTGGACGTCACCAAGGTACAGCGGTTCTTTACAGGCGATGTCCGTCACGGTTCCGTCATTGCCGTGGACCCGAAAACCAGCATTTCGGTTGTATGCCAACGTGAGGTTGCACGCCCGGTGTTTATCGGTGTTGCTTAATCGGTTCAGCATGATCAGCGGGCTTGCCTGGTCATGCCACGGCTGGAGCGTTTTGATTATGTCCTGTGCATCAGAGGGAACACCAGCTAGATCGCGTTCGAAATTGGCATCCCAATCCGCTTCTGACTGACGGAATGGAAATGCCGTCCCCTTGCACGTGCAGCGTGGGTCTACTGTTCGCGCGAGGCCGCAAATCAGGTTATCGAGTGCGGCACGCATATTATGAACACAGTCGCCGAGAAGGACGCTAAGCCGCATCGGGGGGATGTAGTCGTTTGCCCAGATCACAAGCCAAGGATGCGGCTCGGTCGGCGCTGTTTTAAGAACCATGGTGATCTTGATCGTCGACAGGTAATCGTGGACTTCCCGACCGAAAACCTCAAGGTGTTCGTGGGCACGGATCATCTTGGCATCGATGCTTTCCATCCATGGAAGCGAATCAGGTAGTGGAATAAAAGCCCCCAACCTCAATGATAGGAATATCGCTCGCCTGAAAACGATACACTCAGCTCCGTTTCTTCAGGGTGTTGCTTTACGCTGGGGATGGTCACGGCAAACGGCATGCGGCTTCCCGACCCAAGAAACGTCAACAAGACCTGTCCTTTGCCGATTTCATCGTCAGGCCATCCTACTGTGTACCACTCGGAGGATGTTCCACGTTCTTTCAGATATCGCTCGCGGTTTTTGTAATACGGGCGGCTGGCGGTAAACGTCACGGTGAGAGCGCTCAAGAAGAGGGGTGTTGCATTTCCGATGAACCCCGACATTTCAAGGCCGTTGGCAGTGTACTTTAAATCCTCGATTTCAATCGAGTATCTTCCGTGTCTGATGAATTGAATACTGCCGACTGATGCCGTAATGTAGTTGTCTGTTTGAAGGTGATCAGCAAGGCGCGCATCCCATGCCACGTTATCGATAGCTTTCTGCAAGGTGTGCTGGCGGTGCTCGCTGAACGCCGCGAAGCCCAGAAATATCAGCGTCAACGCTGCGTAAGCGATCCACCCTGACCTTGTCATGTGAGAGAGTATACTCCCTCGTCGCATCGGGTTGCTGACAAAGAGTGAATGGCTTCCCCTGCCCCGCGTCACAGCGCCGACGCGTGTTTCACAAAGGGTAAGATAGGGGACCGAGGCGTACAGCGCGGGCAATGCTCGGCGGGACCAAAGAGCGGGTCTATGTGGCGGTGATCGCAGCCGCATGCGTGATGGTGATCACTGCCTTGTTTAACCCGCCCCGGCTCCGCCCTTCCCCTGTTAGACTCCCCTCCTTTTGGCCGCAGCGTACATACGTTTGAAAACGTCTATCGCTTTATCGAGTGCCCTTCCTTGTTCCTCATGGGTTGCGTCGGGGTTTCCGACTTCTCTCAGCAAGCTATCCACCCGCCCTAGGCTCAGGTGTCCCTTAAACCGAACTTTTAGAAATGTGCTGTTTGCTGTGGACATCTTCCTCTCGCTTCTGTGCCCTGCTTGGCACGGCACGCGGCTATAATACTGTTTTTCAAAGAGCGAACCCCCCCGTGTCTCACAAAGGCTAAGATAGGGGACCGAGGCATACAGCGCGGGCAATGCTCGGCGGGACAAAAGAGCGGGTCTATGTGGCGGTGATCGCAGCCGCATGCGTGATGGTGATCACTGCCTTGATAAGTCGGGCCCCCAGAGTGGCGACACCTACTGAACAACCAAAACCGCGAGTCACGACTCCACCGGCTTCGCCGAGGCCACTCTCGAAGACGGAGATGAAGAAGGAGATTCTGAGAGAGAGTCGTGAGAAGTTCGTAGCAAATCTTCAACGGACGTGGGGAGTGGAATTCATCGTTAAGGACAACGATGGCGAGCTTGTTGTCAGGTCCTACTTTGCGTCGGAGGGGATTGACCGTGATGAGTTGCTTCGACGGTCTTTCGTCCAGCCGACAGTTCGCCGGAACCTTTGCGCAATCGGTTTCAGAACAGTCTCTCTTGTGGAGGCCATGGACGACATCGCCCTTACGTACTCACTCGGTTGCCCCGAGACAGAGGTTCAGAAGAAAGCCCGGAGTGACCATTAAGCGAAAGGGTCGTCTTGGCCCGAGCTCTCCAAACGTCTCACAAAGGGTAAGTTCTGCAACGTCAGTGGAGGGCCCTGAAACTGCTGATTTCAGAGCTGCAAAAGTCAGTCGCGAAATAGAGCCCCAAGGGTCTTCCAGCGGCACGGTCCCTGATGTTCGGTGGCGTTGCAAAACTCAGTTGCAGAAGTTAGGCAACCCACTCGGCCGCGTAGTCGCCGACGCGTAGAGGTGGCCCCGATCACCAGGGTGGCTGATCGGGACCAGTCGAACGGCGACGCACCCGTGACCGCATCTTCTCCGCCACGGCGTTGACAACAACCCACCAATTAAAACACCACATTACACAGCCACTTCCACCCTCGCCGCCCGAATAACCCGCCGTCTCGTGCTACCGTCAGGGCGAGATGCATACAGACGCACGGAGCTTCCCAAATCGCGGAAATGGCCATGCCAGCAAAGGCCCCCGCACCCGGGATGCAATCCACGGACCGGGGGCCCCGGCCGCCCGCAATCCCGCACGACGAAACGAAGCCAATTCCGGCGCCACCCCAAACTGCCGCCGTAGTCTTAATCCCCTTAATCCCTCTACTCCCTTTACTCCTTCCTTCCCGCCACCCTCCTCCACCAGGCTGCGGGCCGCCAGCGATGCCGCACAACCAAACGAACCCAATTTCGCCCGCATCGCCATCAAACCTGATATCATCTATCGAGAAGGAGGCCTTTCGCGAGTGTCGCAGCCATCCCTTTGCACTCAATCACATACGGAAGCCGAGTACGACGCCATCGTGCGCCAGGACATCGAGCTCTTTCGCGAACAGGCCAACAAGCTCCTGGCCGGCGAGATCACCGACGACGACTTCCGCCCGTTCCGGCTGCGCCGCGGCATCTACAGCCAGCGCCAGCCCGGCGTGCAGATGATCCGCACCAAGATCCCCGGCGGCACGCTCACCGCCGATCAGTTCGACCAGCTCGCGCTCATCTCCGAACGCTACGCCGCCGGCAAAGGCCACCTGACCACGCGCCAGAACCTGCAGTACCACTTTGTTCCGCTGGCCAGCGTGCCCGATCTGCTCCACCTGCTGGCGGATCAGCGGCTGACCACGCGCGAGGCCTGCTACAACACCGTGCGTAACGTCACCGCGTGCCCGCTCAGCGGCCTGCTGCCGGACGAGCCCTTCGACGTCCACCCCTACGCGCGCCGCATCGCCTTCGCCTTCCTGCACAAGGAACTCACCGACAGCATGCCGCGCAAGTTCAAGATCGCGTTTTCCGGCTGCCCCGAGGATTGCATCGGCACCGCGTTCAACGACGTCGGCCTGCGCGCGGTGATTCGCGACGGGCAGCACGGCTTCCGCATGGTGGTGGGCGGCGGACTGGGCCCGCTGCCGAACGAAGCGCAGTTGCTGGACGAATTCGTTCCCGCCGACCGGCTTGTCCACAAGGTGGAAGCCGTGCTGCGCATCTTCAACAAACACGGCAACCGGCAAAACAAGAACAAGGCGCGGCTGAAGTTCATCGTCCGCGAGCGCGGCTTCGACTGGGTGAAGGAGCACGTGGAGAAGGAATACCGCGACATCCTGGCCAACGGCGGCATCGCGTTGCCGGAGGAAGTCCCGGAGAGTTTCGGTGGTTTTCAAGCAGTGCCACCACCACTGGGAGCTGGCCAACAGTTGCCGGTCCTGAACGGGCACCTCGGCACACAGATGGACCCGCAATACGAGCGCTGGCTCGAATCCAACACCCGGCCGCAGCGGCAGAACGGCTACGCGATCGTCACGGTGAAGGTGCCGCAGGGCAACCTCACTGCGGATCAGATGCGGTCCGTTGCGGGAATCGCCCGCAGCGCCGGTGACGGCTACGTGCGCGTCAGCATGGACCAGAACCTGATGCTGGGGTTCATCACTTTACACAACCTGAAGCGCGTGCACGCCGCGCTCAGGCAGATTGATCTCGCCGCCGCCGGGGCGCACCAGATCGACGACGTCACCACGTGTCCGGGAGCCTACAGTTGTAACCTGGCGCTTACGAAGTCCATGAATCTGGGCGACGCGGTTGCCAGGGCCGTGGCCGGTTACGACGATCCCGGTGTGCGCCGGCTTTCGGTGAGGATCAGCGGTTGCCCCAACTCCTGCGGCCAGCACTGGGCCGGCGACGTCGGCTTCTACGGAAACGCGCGCAAAATTGACGGCCGCGAAGTGCCGTATTACCAGATGCTTCTCGGCGGCGGCTATGACGATCAGAAGATGCTGCGCTTCGGGCTGGCCATACAGAGCGTGCCGGCGCGGCTCGCGCCGACGGCGGTCCGCCGTGTGCTGGATCACTTTATCGCCAATCGGCTGGACGGCGAGCCGTTTCGGGATTACGTGCTGCGTCACAAGGTGGAGACGTTCCGGGCGATGACGGCGGATCTGGCGAAGCCCGCCGAGACTTTTCCGGAGCTGTACCGCGACTGGGGCGATGAGGAAGAGTTCTCGCTCAAGCTCGGTCGCGGAGAGTGCGCGGCCTAATACTACTCCTCGTGGGGCAGCCAATCCTGGCTGCAGCCGCCTTTCAGGCGGCCCGG
>JBEKZH010000130.1:0-6193 GCA_049510065.1 Bryobacteraceae bacterium | reverse complement strand
GCGCGACCCCTCGCGGATCGGTTTCAGACTACGACAAGGAGGAAAAGCCCCGCGCGTTCGGTTACTTTCTTACGTGACCCAACGATCCCCGTTTCGGTTACTCTGTTAAATGACTTGACGGGGCGAAAAACCCGGCCGGCAATTCACCAACCCAGCGGCTGGCCCGCGTTCTGCTGGTCGAGCCACTTCTTAAGCGGAGCGAAATAGTCCAGAATCGCTGTTGCGTCCATCTCGCGCTCGCCGGTCAGTTCGTACAGCGCATCGGGCCACGGCTTGCTCTGACCCATCTCCAGCATCGCGTTCAGCCGGCGCCCCGCTTCCTTGTTGTCGTAAATGGAGCAGCGATTCAGCGGACCCGTGCAACCAGCCGTCTTCGCCAGCGCGCGATGGAACTGGAACTGCAATATGTCGGCCAGGAAGTAGCGCGTGTACGGCACGTTGGCGGCGACGTGGAACTTCGCGGCGGGGTCGAAATCGGCTTCGCTGCGCGCCTCCGGCGGCATGACGCCCTGGTACTTCAGGCGCAGATCCCACCACGCGCGGTTGTATTGCTCGGGCGTGATCCGGCCGTTGAACACTTCCCATCGCCAGCGGTCAATGAGCAGACCGAAGGGCAGGAACGCGATCTTCTCCAGCGCCTTCCGCAACAACAGACCGGTATCCTTCGAGGGCGGCGGAGCTGCGTCCAGCAGGCCGATCTTCACCAGGTATTCTGGCGTCACCGACAGCGCGATGGTGTCGCCAATGGCTTCGTGGAATCCGTCGTTGGCGCCGTCCCGGAACAGGAGCGGCTGGTTCTCGTACGCGCGCTGGTAGAAATTGTGTCCCAGCTCGTGGTGTATGACGATCAGATCCTCGCCGGTGATCTGGAGGCAGACCTTCACGCGCAGATCATCCTTCCCGTCCAGATCCCAGGCGCTGGCATGGCACACCACGTCACGGTCACGCGGCCGCACGAAGAGCGACCGCTCCCAGAACGTCGGCGGCAGCGGGGCGAAGCCGAGCGACGTGAAGAAGCGCTCGGCGTAATGCACCATCTGCTTCGGCTCGGCCTTGCGCGCCTCCAGGATCTTCGTCAAATCGTATCCGGGGTCGGCATCGGCGGGCGCCACCAGCGGATAGATGTTGTCCCACTCCTGCGCCCACATGTTGCCCAGCAGGTCGGCGCGGATGGGTCCGGTGGCGGGCTGTGCGTCGCCATACTTCTGGTGCAGACGGTTGCGCACATAGGCGTGCAGGGCCAGATACAGCGGCCGCACCTGGTTCCACAGGCGGTCGGTCTCGGCCGCGAACCGATCGGGCGGCATGTCGTACTTGGCCCGCCACATGGCGCCGGTGTCGGCGAATCCGAGCTGCCGGGCGCCTTCGTTGGCCAGTTCCACATAGCGCTCGAAAGGCTTGCGGATCGGTGGCGCGATGGCATGCCAGCCCATCCACGCCTGCTTCAGCTCATTGGCATCCTGGCTGGTGCGCAGGATGCGGCTGAGGTCTTCGAGATCCAGACACTTGTCGCCGCCGGGCGGGCAGTACTTGCCCTTGCCGTAGGTTCCTTCCATGCCCGCGGTGATACGGGTAAGTTCGGCGGCCTTTGCCGGATCGGACGGCGCGGCCACCGTGAGCGACAACTTCAGCAGTGTGAACTTGCGTGCGAGGTCGGGCGGCAACGGCAGCGCCGCGAAGGGCTCCGCCTGATGCACGAAGTCGACGGTCTGGCGGATGTAGTCCTCGTCGGCCTTCGCGGCGAGGATTTCGGTGTCATCGGTGATGTAAGTGGCTTTCACCCACGATGCTCGGTTGTCGATGACGGCGAGCTTGTCGAGCGTGGACTCGACGTTGTCCATGAACTTGCGCGCGCCGTCGACGGTGGCGCGGGGCGCGGCCGCAAACGCGGCCAGAGCGATGGCAAAGAGGAAGATTCCGGGCAGCAGGGTGCGTCGCATCGTATTCAACATACACCCCCGGCCGGCTGGCCGGTTGCGCAGGCGACCGGAAAGAGAACGCATCGCGCTGCTGCAGGGGGCGCTGGACCTGCTCATCCTGCGGACGCTGGTTCTGGCGCCGCAGCACGGCCAGGGGATCGCGCGCGCCATTCAACAGACCTCCGAAGACGTGCTCATCGTGGATCACGGAGCGCTCTATCCGGCGCTGCAGCGTCTGGAGGAGAAGGGCTGGATCGGTGCCAGGTGGGGCACCTCCACGAACAACCGCCGGGCCCGCTTCTACAGCCTGACCGCCAGAGGCCGCCGGCAACTGGTGCACGAGACCAGCCAGTGGCGCAGGTTGGCGGCGGCCATCGGACGCGTGCTGGGGCCGGAGACGCAGGAGGGCTGACGCGATGTTCGGCAAGCGCAAACAGGATGACTTCTCCGAGGAAATGCGCGCGCACCTGGCCCTCGAAGCCGAGCGCTTACGCGACGAACGGCTGAGCGAGGACGAGGCCTGGGCCGCGGCCCGGCGCAACTTCGGCAACGTCACCAACGCCCACGAGCGCTTTTATGAGGTCTCGATCCGATGCAGGCGCTGCCCCACTCACTGAGTTACCGTTTTTCCGCGATGTACTGGCGGACCTGCTCCTCCAGAACGTCCAGCGGCAGCGCGCCGTGGCGCAGCACCGCGTAGTGGAACTCGCGAATGTCGAACTTAGGGCCGAGGCTGTCCTGGGCGAGTTTGCGGAGTTGCAGAATGCGCAACTGTCCAATCTTATAGGCGAGCGCCTGAGCCGGCCAGGAGATGTAGCGGTCCACCTCGGCCACCGACTCTTCCGGCGCATGCTCCTGGAAGAACTGAATGGCCTGTTCGCGGCTCCAGCCCATGGCGTGGATTCCCGTATCCACCACCAGGCGCACGGCCCGAAAACGCTCGGAGGCGAGCTGGCCGAAGCGGCTGTACGGATCGCGGTAGAGCCCGAGCTCGCCGCCCAGCGATTCCGCGTACAGGGCCCAGCCCTCGCCGTAAGCCGGAAACCACGTGGTCTTGCGGTAAGTGGGAAGATCGCCGGCGGCCTGCGCATACGCGCCCTGCAGCAGATGTCCGGGGACCGCCTCGTGCAGCGCCAGGGCCTGCTTGTCGCAACGCGTCTGCTGCTCGGGTCGCCAGGTGTTGAGGTCGAACCAGCCGGGGCGGCTGCGGTCGAGCGGCGGCGGCTCGGCATGCGTGGCCATGCTCGCTTCGTTGTCAGGGGGAATGGCGCGGACACCGAACAGCAGCCACGGGATGTTCTCGAACAGGCGGGGGAGTTCGGGCTCGATGATCTTGACGGTGTTGCGCGCGTCGATGAGCATGTCCTCCCTGCTGGCGAAGTGCTGGCTGGGATCGGCCTTCAGCTTCTCCTCGAACTGGGCCAGCGAACCCTGAAACCCGGTCTCCCGCGCGATGGCCTGCATCTCACCTTCGAGCCGGCTGAGTTCCTGCTCTCCCAGGCGGTGGATCTCTTCGGGCGTCATGTCCGTGGTGGTGAGGGTGCGGATCTGGAAGCGGTAGATCTCGCGGCCGTGCGGCACGCTGCCGATGCCGATGCCCGGGCGAGCCTTCTGCGCGTACGGTCCGGCCAGGTAATCGCGATACTGCTTCCACGCCGGCTGAAACGAGCGCTCGTACGCCTCGGTGGCCGCGGCGGTCAGATGCTGGCGCAGGTCGGCGGGGAACGAATCGGGGAAGCGGCGAAAGGCGGCGAGCGCGACGGCGTGGGCGGCATCGGGCGTCCGCTGCAGGTCGAGCTGTTCCACCACGCGGTCAATGACCACGCGGGGCTGGGTGAGTCCGTCGGCGGCGGCGCCGGTGAGCAGCGCGATCTGCTGGTGGATGAGGGCGGGCAGGGCATTCAGCCGCGCGATGAAGTTCTGGTAGTCATGTTCGGTCCGCGCGGGCATGTGATCGAAGGCCTGCTGCACCTGATTGTGCAGGCCGAACAACTGGCCGACGGTGAGCAGATGCCGGCCGAGCCGCTCTCTCTCCACCGCGTGAGCAAGGTCGCGATCCAGGATGCGGAAAGTGATGGAGTCTTCGCCGGAGAGCTCGCTGGCGGGGATGGCGTGGAGGCGCTTCGCAAACTCACTGATCGCTCGCTCGCGCGCCTCGATGGCAGCCGGCGAAAGATCGGACCAGCGGTCGTTGTATTCGGTGCGGCCCACCGCCGTCGCTCGCGTGGGATCGGCGCGATAGCCGAACTCGGTGTAGTCGTCGCAGAGCTTGCGCAGAGCTGCGGAGGGCGTCTGTGCGGCGGCGATACCAGCCGCCAGCGCAAGAGCTGTGATGAGTGGGAACGTTCTCGAGGCCATGAATGGCTATTGTATGCCAGACAATGTGAGAGTGCAGACATCCGGGTTTCGCGGTACGTTCCCACTGCCATGGACGGTGGCGCTGATTGAGGGGTTTTCCACACTGGCGGTGGAGGTGATCGCCATTCGTCTGGCCATCCCCATTGTCGGCTCCAGCATTACTCTCACGGGCGTGATGCTGGGCGTGGTGCTGCTGGCGTTGAGCGCGGGATACTGGCGCGGAGGCGCACTCTCGGCGCGCTGGGACAAGGCGCGCACGCGCACCGCTCTGACGCGGAATCTGCTGATCGCCGCGGTGGTGTACGGCGCGGTGGCGTTTCCGCTGGAAGCGGCGACCATCGAAAAGGCGCTGGACCTGGGGCTGAGCCTCCCGCTGGCCATCGGCGCGGCATCCTCGCTGCTCTTTCTGCTGCCCATTTATCTCGCTTCCCAGACTGTCCCGATGCTGGCGGAGTTGACGAATGTGGAGGGGAAAGCGGGCAAGGCATCGGGTCAGGTGCTGTTCTTTTCCACGGTGGGTTCGGTAGCGGGCGGCATCGTGACGCCGGTCTGCCTGTTCCCGTGGCTCGGGGTGGCGCATTCCACTTTTGTGGTTTGCGGTCTGCTGGCCGGCGGGGCTGGCGTGATGGCTATCGGCCATCCGCGGGCGCTGAGAGCTCTGGGCTTCGGAGGCGCGGTGCTGATTGTGGTGGTCGCCGCGAACGCGATTGCCTCCGAGGGGCAGCAGGGGTTCTCCTTCGACAGCGCGTACCAGTCCATCCGCATTGTGGATGAGGAGACGGACAGCGGCCGGGCGGAGCGCACGCTGATCATGAGCGGGAGCCGGTCTTCGGGTGTGTACGCAGACACGGGCGAGACCTCTTTCGCGTACGTGCAGGCGGCCGAGAAGGCGCTGACGGAGAGCGGGGCGGATACGGTGCTGGTGATCGGCTCGGCGGGGTTCACGTTTCCGCGTGATGCGGCGGCCTTTTCGTGGGTGCGGCGGATTGACGCCGTGGACGTGGATCCGGTGGTGAAGGGGATTGCAGAGCGGCAGTTTCTCCGGCAGCCGCTGCCCGCGAAGGTGCGCTTCCTGCCGCTCTCGGCGCGTTATGCCGTGCGCAAGCTGAACCGGGACGGCCAGCGGTATGGGTTCACGTTCATCGACGCCTATTTCGGCCGGGGCATACCGGACGAGCTGGTGACCGTGGAGTTCTTCCGGGATGCGCGCGCGGTGTCGGACCGTGTGGCGGTGAATGTGGTGATGGACCGCGACATGGAGTCCGCGTTCGCGCGGAACGTGCTGGCGTCGTTTCGCGAGGCTTTCGGGGCGGTGTGGGTGACGGATGTGAAGCCGGGCGATGCCGCGATCACCAACATCATGGTGACCAGTTGGCCGGTGAGCGGAGCGGCGCGCTGGAACGGAAGCGGGACGGCCTATCGCGACGACCGGAACGCGGCCGACCGGGACCATCTGGAGATGGTTTGGAGCGGGCGGGGGTGAAGGGTGATTTGCCGGCTGCATCAGTGCTGGTTTACCTCTGTGACCAGCGACCCGTGGTGAGAAGCATCGCGCGCCGGAGACGGGCGGCGAGATTCTGCCGCGAACGGTGGAGTGTTTTCAGCGGCCTCCCTGTGCGGGAACTCGTTGCATGTCTTCGAATTGGCGTCCGGGCTCACGGCGGAATTGGGTTCGTTTCGTCGTGCAGTATCGCGCGCGGCCTGGGCCTCCAGTTTGCGGAGGGCCAGGAGCTGTTGCAGGGCTCGGTAGCCGGATCGCTCGATGGCCGCGGCGTAGCGTTGCAGGGTGATTAGGGGACCCGTGGCGTTGTTGATGAGCGCGGCGGCGAGTGCGGAGTCGGCATTGGCGGGGTCGGCGAGGCCGACAATCTGCTCGATCACGGCGGCTTCGAGACGGCGGACGCGGGCGAGCCGCC
>JBEKZH010000013.1:0-96379 GCA_049510065.1 Bryobacteraceae bacterium | reverse complement strand
CTCTCTCCGCACCATTGCTGTACGACCTCTGTTCCGGCACCCGGATATCAGCAGCATACTCCCCTGCTCGTGTCCATTTTCATTGCAAGTTGTGGCCACCTGTGGCCATGAGGAACTACAAACTGATCTGCCGCCAGGTGGCGACCAGCATGGGGCTGTCGGTCAGCTTTCTGCCCAAACCCGTGGTGGGCGTGAACGGCAGCGGCATGCACACCAACGTGTCGGTGACCAGGGGCGGGAAGAACGTCTTCTGGGATCCGAACGGCGAAGAGAAGATGAGCAGTTTTGCGTGGCAGTTCGTCGACCGTATTCTCACGCACGGCAACGACCTGTGCCTGCTGCTGAACGCCAGCGTGAATGCCTACCGCCGGCTGGACCCGCACTTCGAAGCGCCCAACCAGATCAAGGCCTCGGCCACCGATCGCGGCTCCATGGTTCGCATCCCCATCGGCAACGAACGCAGCGCCCGCGTGGAGGTGCGCTCGGTGGGCCCCGATGCCAATCCTTACCTGGTGCTCTACTCGGTGTTCTTCGCCGGCCTGGAGGGGGAGATCTCGGAGATTGAGAACTTGCGTTCGGCGCACCGCTATCTGCCGGACAACATCTACGATGCGCTGGCGCATTTCCGAAGTTCAGATTGGACCACGAAGCTGCTCGGCGAGGACGTGAAGGGACGCTACGCCGATCTCAAGCAGGCTTCGGCAGACCGCTGCGCGAAGCTGCTGGGAACCATCGTGAAGCCAGCCGAGGTCCAGTACCATCACGAGGTCTACAATCAGTTTCTCTGGAATCTGTTCTAGACCCCGTGAAAGCCGAGGGGCCGGTCTCAACCGGAGGGTCAGACCGGCGCCCCTCGTTTTCGGCGATCAACCACTCCCTAACCCGGCGTAGCCGGAACCAGGCAGGCTCCGCAATACCGGGCAACCGCTCCGTCACGCACCGGCTCGGTACGGGCCCGCTGAGCCGCGACTTGTCAGAGAGCCCGGGCGGCTATGCCCGCAGGACTTCGCAGACCAGCTTGTCGAAGAACTTACTGGCGCGCGATTCCAGCTCCCCGCCGGTGTCGAAGTCCTGATGGCGGAGGAACTCGGTGACGCCTTCGCGAATCAGGTAGAGGTAATAGCACGACTCAAGCTGGGGCACGGAGTGGGCCGCGCAAAAGCCGCTGACACTGGTGGTGCAGGGCTGCACATCCCGTTCCTTGCCGTTGATCCAGCGGCCGAGATGAGTCAGCACGTCCGAGTTCAGTTGTTCCAGTTCCGCGTCGCTCAGGTCGTGCACGCGGTTCAGGTTGCGATCGAGCCGGATGGATTGGGTCAGACTGCTGCAAAGGCCTTTCCCATCAAGGGCGTGCGTCATCTCGGTAGCGGGCACAGTTCACCTCCAGTCCAGAGTGCAAAAGCGCACGCGGTTGCGGTGCACGCGCCCGGCCAAAGTTAACTCATTGTGTTATAAGGGCTTACGCGTTGGTCCGGGGGTGGGCTGGGTGATTTTCCCCAGGAGAGGCCGCAAATAGCGCAGAACCGTCTGCGCCACCAATGCGTATCCCTGTGCATTGGGGTGGATTCCGTCCTGTTGAAACAGGCCGTGTTCGAAGACCCCCTCCAGCAGGAAAGGAATCAGCGGCGCGTGGTACCGGACGGCGAGGTCATGGTACATGGTCTGGAACGGCCGGATGTAGTCCTGGCCGTAGTTGGGCGGCAGGGTGATGCCGGCCAGCAGAATGCGGACGTGCGCGGCCTGGAAACGCGCCATCACCTGGTCGAGGTTGGCGCGGGCGGTGGGGATGGGGAGTCCGCGGAGGCCGTCGTTGCCGCCGAATTCGAGAATCACGATGCGCGGCTTCTGGGCGACGGCGTCGGACACCCGGGCGAGCGCGTCCGACGTGGTCTCGCCGCTGATGCCCAGGTTGACGACGTGGTACGCATAGCCCAGCTTGTCCAGCTCGCGCTGCAGGTGGTCGGGGTAGCTCTGGCCGGGATCGGCGCCGTAGCCCGCCGTGAGGCTGTCGCCGAAGGCCACGATCACTGGACGCGTGTCCACCACCGGTGCGGCGGGTTGAGCGGCTGCGACCGGTTTTTCACTCGGCTGTTCCCGCGGCTCCGGCGCCCGGCCGCATGAGGCAATCAGAATGCAACCCGCGATGACAGAGAGAAGCTTCACTAACAGCCATAATATAGACAGTGACCTTCTGAAAATGACACGTCCTATCATTCAGGTCTCCGGCCTGACGAGGACGATCGACAGTGGTACTCACCAGGTTCACATCCTCCGCGGCATCGACTTCGAAATCCCGGCCGGTCAGTTTGTGGCCATCATGGGAGCGTCGGGCAGCGGGAAGAGTACGCTGCTCGGTCTGCTCGCCGGTCTGGACAGCGCCACCAGCGGCCGTATCATGCTGGATGGCGAAGACATCACCACCCTTCGGGAAGACGCGCTGGCGCGTTTGCGCGGGCGCAAGATTGGCTTCGTGTTTCAGAGCTGGCAGTTGCTGCCCACGCTGACCGCGGAGGAGAACGTGCTGCTGCCCGCGGAACTGGCCGGAGGAAGCGACGGCATCGGGCGCGCGCGCGAGCTGCTGGACCGCGTGGGTCTGGCCGAGCGGCGGGATCACTACCCGGTGCAGCTCTCCGGCGGCGAACAGCAGAGGGTGGCGCTGGCGCGCGCGTTCATGGTCCGCCCGCCCATCCTGATGGCCGACGAACCCACCGGCAATCTGGATTCCACCAACGGCCAGCTCGTGCTGAACCTGCTGATCGAGCTCAACCGCATGGAGGGCGCCACGCTGCTGCTGGTGACGCACGACCACGACCTGGCCGTCCACGCCGACCGCATCCTCACGCTGCGCGACGGCCTGATTGTCTCCGACGAGCTGCGAGGCGGCAATGCCGGGTGATCTGTGGGGCGGGCAATCCTGCCCGCAGCCGGCTTTCCAGCCGGCAGGACACGCTGGAAAGCGTGTCCGCAGCCATGATTGGCTGCCCCACAACGCAGCGGAGCCGCAACCCAGGAGCAGGGCGGGTCGGGGACCCGCCGCAGGCTGCGAGCCTGCCCCACTGCGGGCTGCGAAGATTTCGGGCTGTAGTAGTACATCGCAACGCGAAATGAGGTGCGGTGATGCGAGTGCCGGCTGACCGCCGTCCGGGATTCTCGCGCACCGCGTTGCGCATCGCCTGGCGCGAGCTGTGGGCGTCGCCGGCGAAGTTCGTGTTTGTGGTGCTGGCGGTGGCGGCGGGCGTAGGCTCGCTCACCGGCGTGCGCGGCTTCAGCGAATCGTTCCGGGGCATGCTGCTGGCGAAGGCGCGGACGCTGATGGCCGCCGACCTCACCGTGACCCAGTTCGGCTCGCCCACGGCGGCCCAAACGGCCGCGCTCGACGGGTTGCAGGCGCGCGGCCTGCGCGTGACGCGCGTCACGCACGTTTTGACCATGGGCTCGTCGGCCAGCCATCCCTACCCGGTGATGATGTCCATCAAGGCAGTGGACCCGGCCGCGTACCCGTTTTATGGCACGGTGCTGATGGCGCCGGACCGTCCGCTGGCCGCGCTGCTGAACGACTACACGGTGGTGGCGGGCGAGGACGTGCTGATCCGCACGCGCACGAAGGTGGGCGACACGCTGCGCATCGGCGGCCAGGACTTCCGCATCGCCGGCGTGATTGTGAGCGAGCCGGACCGCATGACCGTGTCGGGCAGCTTCAACTTCGGCCTGCGGGTGATGACCACGCGAGGTGGGCTGGACCGCACCGGCCTCATCATTCCCGGCAGCCGCGCCATCCAACGGTATCTGTTCCGGCTGCCCGCGCAGGGCGTTTCGGTGGACGCCGCGAAGCAGGAGGTGAAGAAGATCTTCGCGGATGCCCCGGTCGTGGATTATCGCGAGAGCAATCCCACGGTGACGCGCGGGCTCAACGATGCCACCACGTTTCTGAGCATTGTCAGTTTGATCGCGCTGATTGTGGGCGCGCTGGGCGTGGGCATGGCCATGAACGCGCATTTGCAGCAGCACCTGGACGGCATCGCGGTGATGAAGTCGCTGGGGGCACGGTCGGCGCAGGTGATTCGCATCTACGCGTTCGAAACCGCCATCCTTGGCACGGCCGGCGCGGTGCTGGGGATTATCGGCGGGTACGGCATCGAGCGCATTTTCCCGCACCTGATTGACCGCTACTTCAAGCTGCACGTGGATCTGGCGTTTGGCTGGGGGACCATCGCGCAGGGGCTGGCCATCGGTCTGCTCACCACCATGCTGTTCACGCTGCCGCCGCTGTTGCGCATCCGGCGCGTGCGGCCCGGGGTGATTCTGCGGCGCAACATGATGGAAGGCCGGCGGCCGTGGTGGAGGCGCTGGATGGAATCGGGCGCGGCGCTGGCGATGGGCGCGGCGATCCTGACGGGCATGGGCGCCATCGCGGCGTGGCTGAGCAATTCGCCGACGGTGGGGTTGTTCTTCCTGATCGCGCTGGTGGCCGGACTGGTGTCGCTCTCGGCGGTGGCGTGGGTGCTGCTGCGCGGGCTGCGGTGGTTCCAGCGGCGCGCTTCGCTGCGGCTGCCGGGCACGGTGCGGCACGGCATCGCCAACCTGTACCGGCCGGGGAATCAGGCGCAATCCGTGCTGGTGGCGCTGGGGGTGGGCGTGATGTTCATCACGTCGGTGTACCTGGTACAGCACTCGGTGGTGACGAAGATCATGGAGAACGCGCCGCCGGGCTTGCCGAATGTGTTCCTCATCGACATCCAGCCGTCGCAGGAGGCCGGCGTGGAGCGGATGATTCGCCAGCAACTGGGGACGGGCGGCGCGTTCGAGATCATCCGCGTGGCGCAGTTGCGAGTGGCCGCGGTGAATGGCCGCCCGCTGGATGTGCACAAGTTGCAGGGCTTCGAGCGCCGGTTTCTGGGTTCGCGCGGGGTGACCTCGGCGGCGGGTTTGCCGCGTGGCGTCGAGGTGCTGAAGGGCGCCTGGTGGAAGGACGGCAGCACGGAGCCGCTGGTGGCCGTCGAAGAAGACGCCGCGCGGGTGCTGCGGGTGGGGCCGGGGACGGTGGTCGATTTCGATTCGTTCGGGCGGATCTTGCGTGTGCGCGTGGCCGCCGTGTACCACAGCGAGAGATTTCGCATGGGCGCCACCACCGAGTTCAACTTCCCACCCGCCGCGCTGGCTGGTCTGCCCTTCATCGACTATGGGGGCGTGCAGGTGAAGCCGGAAAACGTGGGCCGGCTGCAGCGCGCGCTGTATGAGGCGTACCCGACCGTTACCGTGATCAGCGTGGCCGAGGCGCTGAGCGTGGTGCAGGAAGTGGTGGATCAGGTGGCGCTGGTGATGCGGTTTCTGTCGGTGTTCGCGATTCTGGCGGGGGTGATTATTCTGGCGTCGAGCGTGGCGGGCACGCGCTTCCGGCGCATTCGCGAGGTGGTGATTCTGAAGACGCTGGGCGGGACGCGGCGGAAGATCGCCAACGTATTTACGGTGGAGTTTCTGATTATTGGGTTAGTGGCGGGGCTGATGGGCGGTTTGCTGGCGAATGGGTTTGCGAATCTGATTCTGAGCCGGCGGTTTGAGGCCGTGCACATTAGCTTTCATCCGTGGGTGATTGTGATCGCTATGGTCGCGACGGCCGTGGTGGCGGATGCTACCGGGTGGCTGGCGAGCTTCCGGATTCTGGGGCAGAAGCCGCTGGAGGTGCTGCGGGAGGAGTAGGGGGGAAGAGCTTATCTGGCCGCTCGAAGCGGACGGTTTTCGAGAGCCCGATCCATCGTTGCCCGGAGCGAATCAAACTTGCACCTCACTGCCACACGGCGAACCGCACTCAGTGAGACCGACTTCGCCTCTCCGAATTCCCGGTTCAGCATCTCAGTTGCCGCCACATAGAAGTCCCACGCCGGAACGTCCAGCACGTTCGCCCTGGACTTGTCTCGCTCCGGGTAGTGGCAGAACACGTAAGCATCGGCGGGGCGATTGGCTTCGCCATGGTATTTCCCCGAGGCCGGGTCCCACACTACTGCCTTGCGGACGCTGAACTTGATGGTGGACGGCTTGCACTGGTGCCAGCTTTGGCAGTCCGCAGACGATTTTACTTCGACCTTGAAATTGCAATACCGAAGGTCCACGGCGTCCCATTCGACTCTCGGGCTGGCGACACATCCGAGAGCAAGGCCCACGAACGATCCCGATTCGATAGCACGTCGGAATAGGCCCAGCGCCAGAAGTCACCGACCGTGGTGGCGCTCACTCCCGGCAAGGGCTGGGCGGGGTCAAGAAGAGCAGATTCAACATTCATGGCGAACTTTGTTTCTATCACGAATGCTGGGAACACATGGCAGCGCGCTTGAGCACCTCTTCGAAGGGGCTTTACAGCTTCCCCAGCATCGCAGCCAGTTCGTGAAGGCCGATCGCCTCCGTATCCTTATTCACCGCGCGGCGCTCGCTGCCTGAATTGACCACAAAACGCCGGGCCGGCTTGAGATCTTCGCAGGCCACGAAGAAGCCCTTCTCGGGACGCGCCGAGAGGCCACGCTTGATATCGATGGCCCAAAGGCCGTGTTTGGGAATCTCCAGCAGGAGGTCCACTTCCGCGCCCGCCGACGTGCGATAGAACAGCGGCTCGGTGCGCAGCGGCGCCGCCGCGATCAGATTCTCAATCACAAAACCTTCCCAGCTTGTGCCCGATACGGGATGGCCCAGCAGCGCTTCGTGGTCGCCGATGTTGAGAAGCGCGTGGACAATGCCGCTGTCGCGCACGTACACCTTGGGGGCTTTGACCAGACGCTTGCCGATGTTGGCCTGGAAAGGCTGCAACCGCCGCACCAGCATCAGATCGACCAGCAGGTCGAGATAGCGGGCGACGGTTTTGCCGTCCACGGCGAGCCCGCGGGCAAGCTGCGCCGCGTTGAACAGGCCTCCCTGGACGTGCGCCAGCATGGTCCAGAAACGATGCAGCGTGGTGGCCGGAATGCGCGGACCAAGCTGCGGTATGTCGCGCTCCAGATAGGTGCGGATGAAATCCTGGCGCCAGATCAGGCTGCGCGAGTCGTCGCCGGCCAGGAAGCTTTCCGGGAAACCGCCGCGCACCCACAGCTCGGTGTGCTTGTCGGCAGGCACTTCCAGCACGTCAAACGGCGATAGCTCGATGTAGGCGATCCGTCCCGCGAGCGTCTCCGATTGCTGCAGCAGGTCGACCGATGCGGAACCCAGGAGCAGGAAGCGCCCGGATTTCTTTCCCCGCCGCCGGCCCTGGTCGATCAAGCCGCGCAGGGTCGCGAATAGTTCGGGCATGCGCTGCACTTCATCCAGAACCACCAGTTCGTCCTCATGCCCGGAAAGGTAGAACGTCGGGTCGGCGAGCTTCTCCTGATCGAGCGGCGATTCAAGGTCCAGATAGACGCTTTCGCGGCCTTCCGCGACCGTTTGCGCCAGCGTGGTTTTGCCGACCTGGCGCGGGCCGAGCAGCGCCACCGCCGGGACGTGGCTCAGGCGGTCCTGAACCAGAGTCTCGATGCGGCGGTGAATCATCCTTGTAATTATGGCATGGGATGGCAGAATTGCAAGGATGATGATTCCTAGCCGCCGGCGATGGCCCCTACGATGAGAAACGGCTCCGCACCGGATGCCACCGCGTCGGGAAGCGGGGCGTCCGGCGACTCGTGCGACAGATCTTCCGCGCAGGCAAAGAAGCGCACGAACGGCCGGCGCTGGTGCGTGACGTGGTCGCGAAGCGTGCCGCTCAGCATCGGATAGCGGGCCTCGATCGCGTCGAGGACCGAGCGCTGCGTGACCAGCCCCGCGACCTCGATCCGCACTTCGCCGCCGACACGCGCCAGAATCCGCAGATGCGCCGGGAGCACCACCCGGATCATGCCAGCGTCTGCACCTCGACAGAAAGCACGGCAGGCAGATCGCGGACGATGGGCGCCCAACTGTCGCCCGCGTCGGCCGACGCGTACACCTGCCCGCCGGTGGTGCCGAAATACACGCCGCACGAATCGAGCGAGTCGACCGCCATCGCGTCGCGCAGCACGTTCACATAGCAGTCGCTTTGCGGCAGACCGTTCGTGAGCGCCTCCCACTCGTTCCCGCCCGTCCGGCTGCGGTAGACGCGCAGCTTCCCATCAGGCGGGAAGTGCTCCGAGTCGCTCTTGATGGGGACCACGTAGATGGTCTCGGGTTCGTGCGCGTGCACGTCGATCACGAAACCGAAGTCGGTGGGCAGGTTGCCGCTCACCTCGCGCCACAACTCTCCGGCGTTGTCGCTGCGCATGACGTCCCAGTGCTTCTGCATGAACAGCACGCCGGGGCGCGAGGGGTGCATGGCGATGTGGTGAACGCAGTGGCCCACTTCGGCGATCGGGTCGGGAATGTATTGGGAACGCAGCCCCTGGTTGATCGGCTTCCAGGTTGTGCCGGCGTCGTCGGTGCGGAAGGCGCCCGCAGCGGAGATGGCGATGAAGATCCGGCCGGGGTCGCTCGGATCCAGAATGATGGTGTGCAGGCACATGCCACCGGCGCCCGGCTGCCAGTGGGGCCCGGAGCCGTGGCCGCGCAATCCGGGAAGCTCCTGCCACGACTGCCCGCCATCGCTGGTGCGGAATATGGCGGCGTCTTCCACCCCGGCCCAGACCGTGTCGGGATCGGTGAGCGACGGCTCCAGGTGCCAGACGCGCTTGAACTCCCAGGGGTGCGGCGTGCCGTCGTACCACTGGTGCGTGCCGGGGACGCCGTCGTACACGAACTTGTTGCCCACTGGCTCCCATGTCTTCCCAGCGTCGTTGGAGCGCTGGATCAGTTGCCCGTACCAGCCGGTGGACTGCGATGCGTACAGCCGATTCGGGTCCGCGGGCGATCCCTTGAGGTGATAGATCTCCCAACCCGCAAAGTGGGGACCGCTGACATCCCACCGTTTGCGCTTTTCGTCTGACGCCAGGATGAAAGCGCCCTTGCGTGTGCCAACCAGTACCCTTACCTTACTCATCCGCTCACTCCTTTTTCAGTTCGTGTGCCGTCGCCCATGGCCGATTGAAAATCGGCCGCAGGATAATATCCTGCCCCACAAAGCAGCATCGCCGCAACTCAGGGGCAGGCGGGTCGGGGACCCGAAGATTCTCGGGTGTAGCGGTACAAAGCAGCATCACCGCAACGTCAATAGCCTGGGTAGCTCGCGCTCTCGAAGAACGGTTTGCCGGTGAGCTGTTCGAGTATGCCGACCGCCTGCTCCACCGGGCAGCGCGGCATGGCCAGGTCCGTCTCCACCGCGCGTCGCAGCTCGGCCATGCCGTGGAGCGTGGTCTGGCTGCTCTCGCTTCCCCGGGTACGAATCAGAGTGGTGTTCTGCAGCTCCACAGCGTGCTCGTCGAAGAAGCGCGTGATGCGCAGGCAGCTCATGAACGTCGTGCCGGGGCGAAAGGAATCGTGGACAATCGGGCGAAAGAACTCCCGGTCGCGCGCGGGGCCATGCACGACGTATCCATGAGCGCGTTCCCCGCCCGAGAAGACCGCCATCTCGTACTCGCCGGCGCGGCTGCCATGATCGAGCACATACCGATACGGCCCGTGTACGATCTGGTGGGGGAGGCGGTCCAGCCGCATGGCCTCGCGGAATGGGCCGGCGTAGCCCACGTCGACGTGATACTGGTCAAGCCCGATGCGAACGCGGATGCTGGTGTGCACGTTCGGGTTGGTCATGTCGGCGCCGAGCAGGTTCGCATCGTACCCAAGAGCCCGCAGCAGGCTCGCAAGGAACGGGTTCGAGGTGTAACAGGTCCCGCCCAGGTCGTAGTGCTCAATGCCGTCCAGGAACTCGCTCAGAGTGGTCTCGCGGCCCGCCCCCTCCCGGCCGGCGAGCAGCAGCTTCGACACGTTCTCGAAGGGCGCCCGGCACAAATGGCGGTGCACGATTTCCTGCAGGCCGGCAACTCCGGAAGGCGGGCGCTCCATCCCGAGCAAACCCAGATACCGCTCTACCAGTACCATGCGGCAAGGACGCGCGGAGGTCCCGTGCTGCCGTCAATGACCCTGGCTGCGATCACCGCTTCGAAGTTCTTGTGCTCCCAGTTGGCGGGCGCCCTGGCGGCGAGATCCTTCATATACTTCTCGTTGGTCAGGAATTCTCCGGCTGCCATGGTGCCGTACTGGCCGATGCCGGCTGCGATCACCGCCATCCGCTCCGTGGACGGGTTCATGAACCGGGCGACGATGGCGTAGTCCTCGGTCAGCTTCGTGTAAGGCAGACCCATGTCGATCTCCCAGTCCTTACGCGCCGGATTCTGCCGGTCCCGGATCCAGTAACGATTCGTCACCGCGTCCATCTCGAAGCTGAAACGCAACTGGCGTGCGCTCCGCAGAGTCCACGCGTTGTTGAAGGCGCCAATCAGCACACTGGGCGCGGCCCGCAGATCGGAGAGCGTGGTGGCGTCGTCGCTCTGGATGCGAAAACTCCTCCCGGTGGTATTGACCAGGATGGCCACGCGCGCCAGAGTGGTGGCATCCTGAAGCGCCACGTCATGAATGGAGAGCAGATCCTTCAGGGTTGGGGCGGTGTCGGATATCGCCTGCGCAGCGCCGGACGCGGCCCGGGCTTCGAGATCGGCGGACACCCGCAATTTGTCGGCCGGCCCCACGCAGATCAGGACGGTGTTCGATGAATCCACCACGGGAGCCCAGAAGCGCTCCAGTGGGCTGCGGAAAATCGAAGGTCGCAGCAGAACGACCGCGGCCGCGACGGCAATCAGGACGCCGGCAAGCGCCAGCAGCTTCCACCACCGCCGCAACCAGGCGCCACGGGTGACGGCGTCCGGCTCTTTGACCGGTGGCAATCGGAATTCCGGGAGATAGGAGCCCGACGGCAGATCGATGCGAATCTCGTTCTCGTGGCCAGGCTCGTGATAGTACTGCGCGATGCGCTTGCGGATGTCGCCGGCCGTGGCCCGCACAATCGGATCGGCGTTGGTGTCGTAGTCCTGGCTTCGGCCGAAAACATCAATGCCGAGCGTGCGTTCCCGCAGGTGCTCGATTCGGCCGTCAAGGGTATTGTCGACAAGGTAGCGAAGAAGGCTCGGACAACGCTTGCTGTTCTTGAAGCGCGCATTCGCCAGCAGGCGTTCCAGTTGCTCCTGGATGGCATGCCGGCCGGCATCGGTTTCCGGCGACCATGCATCCAACAGTGACACACGTTCGATGGTTTTCCCCTGGGACATGCAGCGGACTCCCCGTCGTTGAACTGATTGTATCATCGGGCGAGACTCCGGTGTTTACAATCGCTTACAATTGCGACGGGGCTCGTCTGGCTCGCGTTTCGACAAACTTGACACGGGCTTCGGCATGAAATAGAAGTAAAGCACCATGAACCGGCGCAGGTTCCTTCAGGCGGGCGCGGCTGCCGCTGCCGCCTTCTCCGCCACTTCCTGCAGTCGTTCGCGAACGAAATGGCTCTTTTTCAACGACCAGGAAGGCCGAACCCTGGCCGCTCTGTGCAACCAGATCGTTCCGCCCGATGACTATCCCGGAGCTGCCGTGGCCGGCGCGGTCGAGTATATCGACCGGCAGTTGATGCGCCACTATCGGCGGCACCGCGCGGCCTAC
Source organism: Bryobacteraceae bacterium (assembly GCA_049510065.1). Taxonomy (GTDB): domain Bacteria; phylum Acidobacteriota; class Terriglobia; order Bryobacterales; family Bryobacteraceae; genus CAWACP01. Next base: position 84,808 of record JBEKZH010000013.1, on the reverse strand, counting down.
CGTCGTGGCCTCGCCGACACCGACCGGCTCAGCCTGTCCCGCTTTGGCCATGCTTTCGGCGAATTGTCCGCCGCCCAACAGACCGGGATCGTGCAGCTTCTGGAGCGCGAGCAGCGCGGGTTCTTCGAGCTGGTTCTGAACCACACCATGCAGAGCTTCTACGGCTCGCCGCGGCATGGCGGCAATCGCGACGCGGTGAGCTGGCGCATGCTGGGGGTGCCCGATCCGCCGGTGCGCGGCCGGTCCACGGACTTCTTCAAGGGCATGGGCCCGATACGACCCGCGAATGGCGGCGGGGTGTTGAAGAAGGTCAACGCGGTTGTGGTTGGGGCGGGGGCCGGCGGGGGGATCGTCGCGAAGGAGCTGGCGGAAGCCGGCCTCAGCGTCGTCCTGCTGGAACGGGGCAAGTGGTACACGGCCAACGATTGCCGCAAGGACGACTTGCGCAACCAGCGCACCACCGTGCTCGGCAACGCATTCGGTCCGGAGGACGAAGGCAACCCTCGCGTGGTGGCGAGCTGGGATGGCCGGGAATTCGTGGCTTTGCCGAGCGAGGGCGCGTACTCGAATAACGCGGCCTGCGTGGGCGGGGGCACGCTGAGCTGGGGCGCGATGGCGTGGCGCTTCATGACCCAGGATTTCCGCATGCGCTCGACGTACGGAGCGCTGGCGGGCAGCACGCTGGAAGACTGGCCGATCAGCTACGACGATCTGGAGCCGTTCTACGAGAAAGCCGAGTGGGAGATTGGCGTCTCCGGGGACGATTCCGGCAATCCTTTCAAGGCGCCGCGGCGGCGTTCGCTGCCCATGCCGCCGCTTCCGCCGAACCGCGAATACGAGGTGCTGCTTCCCGCGGCCCGGCGGCTGGGGCTGCACCCATTCGACATTCCCATGGCGCGCAACAGCGTGCCCTTCAACGGCCGCGGACCGTGCATGCGCTGCCGCTGGTGCGTGGGATTCGCCTGCGAAGTGGATGCCAAGAACGGCACGCACAACACCGTGATTCCGCGGGCGCTGGCCACCGGCAACTGCGAGCTGCGCATGGGCTGCATGACGAAGGAGATTCTCACCGACGATCGGGGGCGCGCCACCGGGGTCGCCTACTTCGACGAGGATGACCGGCTGCAGACGCAGCCCGCCGATTTTGTGGTGGTCTCCTGCGCGGCCATCGAATCCGCGCGGCTGCTGCTGAACTCGAAGAGCCGGCTGCATCCGCGGGGCATTGGGAATCGCTACGACATGGTGGGCCGCAATCTGCAGGGCCACACGTACACCGGTTCGGCTGGCGTCTTCGATTTCGACGTGTACGACGACATCGGGCCGGGAGCGGGTCTGGCCATTTCCGATTTCAATCACGGCAACCCCGGTCTCAAGGGCGGCGCCATGCTGGCGAACGAGTTTATCCGCCTGCCCATTCATGTGACGAATGGGCTGCCTCCGGGCACGCCGCGCTGGGGGGCTGGGCACAAGCAGGCCATGCGGCAGCACTACAGGCGCACGATCATCGTGATGGGTCCCACGCAGGAGATGCCCATGGCCGAATCGCGCGTGGAGGTGGATGCGAAGGTGCGCGACCGGTGGGGCCTTCCGGTGGCGCGTCTCTCCGGCGATCGCCACCCGCATACGCTGGAGATCGGACGCGTCATGGCCGGGAAAGCGGGTCTCTGGCTGAAGGAGGCCGGCGCCGTGCGCACGTGGCCGATGCTGCCTGGCCGCGGCGTGAGTGGAGGACAGCATCAGGCGGGCACGTGCCGCATGGGGGACGATCCCAAAGCGTCGGTGGTGAATCGCCATTGCCAGGTTCACGATCTGGACAATGTCTTCGTGGTGGACGGCAGCGTCCATGTCACCAACGGCGGGTTCAATCCGGCGCTGACCATCATGGCCATCTCGTACTACGCGTCGGCGGGCATTCTGCGCATGTGGCGGGGAACGGGGTTGCGCTCGTGAAACGGGTCATTACTCGCATCTCGGCCATTGTGGCCGTTCCAGTTCTTCTGATCGCCGCCGCGATTTTTGGCGCCGACCGTTATTACCATCACGGTGATGGAACCGCGTGCGCAAATTGTCACGAGATCCGGCGAAATGTGGAGCTGTGGCAGGTATCCACGCATCGTCACGTGGCCTGCACGGATTGTCATGAGAGCACCATCGCCGGCAATGTTCGCCGGGTGATGACGCATTTCCGCGACGCCGTGCCGGAACGCGTGGTGCTGCGAACCGGCGACGTGCTGCGAATGATGGCGCGCTGCCGCCAGTGCCATCGGCAGGAATTCGCCGCGTGGGAATCCGGGCCGCATAGCGCCACCTACGCGCGCATCTTCACCAACGCGGAGCAGAATGCAAAGCAGACGTTGATGGACGACTGTTTGCGTTGCCACGGCATGCATTTCGACGGCGCCATTCGCGATGTGGTGGCCCAGTATCCAAAGGGTTCGTGGCGGCTGTTGCGGCCGGAGTTGAAGAACGCGCCCACCATGCCGTGCCTGACCTGTCACGAAATGCACCGGGAAGGGAAACCCGCGGCGAAGATGGAGCATGCTTCCGTGGAGGGGCCTGCCGTGCCCGCTTCGCTGGGATTGTTCGACCGGCGCGAACGGGTGCATTTCCTGGCCGCGTCTCTGGAGATCCCGCGGGTGCACGATGGCAAGGGCCCCATCCTGACGAGCCCCGATCCTCGCGATGGGCTGTGCTATCAATGTCACGCGCCGCGTGCGTCGCTGGAAGCGGGTTCCGGCGACGACCGCACACCGCGTGGCGTCCACGAAGGGCTGAGTTGCATCGCTTGCCACCAGGGGCACGATCAGAGCGCCCGCGCGTCCTGCGCCACCTGCCATCCGCGGCTTTCCAACTGCGGCCTGAATGTGGAGAAGATGGACACCACGTTCGCGTCCTCCAAAAGCCGCCACAACATTCACAGCGTCGCTTGTTCGGACTGCCACGCCGACGGCCGCGCTGGCCACGCCGCGCCGGCCATTCGCCGACAGTTGCTGAAGGAGGCTGCGCGATGAACGATCGACTTGCCGGAAAAGTGGCCCTGATCACCGCGGCCGCGCAGGGGATCGGGCGAGCGGTGGCGGAGGCGTTTGTGGAGGCCGGGGCGCGGGTGATCGCCACCGACATCGCGTTGGAGAAGCTGAGCGGCCTGCAGGGCGCCGAGGTCCGCCGTCTGAATGTGCTGGAGACCGCCGAGATTGAGAGCCTCGCGCAGTCCATTGGCGCGGTCGATGTGCTGGTGAATGCCGCGGGCTTCGTGCACCACGGCACGATTCTCGATTGCTCGGAGCCGGACTGGGACCGTAGCTTCGATCTCAACGTGAAGTCGATGCACCGGACGATCCGGGCGTTTCTTCCGGGGATGCTGGCGAAGGGCAGCGGGTCGATTATCAACGTGTCCTCCATCGCCTCGTCGGTTCATGCCGTTCCCAATCGCTACGCGTACGCCGCGACGAAGGCCGCCGTGATCGGTCTGACGAAAGCCGTGGCCGCCGACTTCATCCGCCACGGGATCCGCGCCAACGTGATCTGTCCGGGCACCATCGTGACGCCGTCGCTCGAAGAGCGCATCCGGGCGCAGGCCGCGCAGACCGGGAAAACGGTGGAGGCCGTGCACCGCGAGTTCGTGGCGCGGCAGCCCATGGGCCGGCTGGGTTGGGCACGCGAGGTGGCCATGCTCGCCGTGTACCTGGCGTCGGATGAGAGCAGCTTCACCACCGGCGCCGTGCACGTAGTGGACGGCGGATGGACCATGTGATGTGGTGGGGCGGACCCCGGGCGGACCCCCATAAGGCTATTCTGGGACTTAATGCTTCGAGTTCGTTTCGCCCCCTCGCCCACGGGGTATCTGCACATCGGCAGTGCGCGCACCTTCATCTTCAACTGGCTGTACGCACGCCACAACGACGGCACGATGGTGCTGCGCATCGACGACACCGACGTCGAGCGCAATACCCAGGCCTCGCTCGATTCCATCTTCGAGGGGCTCGAATGGCTCGATCTTGGCTGGGACGAGTTGTCTCGCCAGTCCGAGCGGCTCGACCTGCATCGCCGCGCGGCATGGAACATCTTCGAGAAAGGGCGGGCCTACCGCGATTTCACGCTGGCGAATACCGAACCCGACGACAAGACCGGATGGCTCTTCAACCCCGGCATGCGCGAGCTGAGCGCCGAAGAGAGCGACCGGCGCGCCGCGGCTGGCGAACCGTTTGTGCTGCGTTTTCGCGTGCCTCGTGGCGAGGGCCGCGTGGTGGAGTTCAACGACGCCGTCTACGGCGGGCAGGCCAAGGCCGCCGATGATATCGAAGACTTCGCGCTGCTGCGCAGCAACGGCCTGCCCACGTACCACATGGCCTCCTGCGCCGACGACGCGGATCTGCGCATCAGCCACATCATTCGCGGGCAGGACCACCTCACCAACACCTTCAAGCACGTGCTGATTTTCGAGGCCCTCGCCACCGCCGCGCCCACGTTCGCGCATCTGCCGCTGCTGCTTGCCCCCGACGGCTCGAAGCTGTCGAAGCGCCGGCACGGGCCGGTGGTGAGCGTGACCACGTATCGCGACGCGGGCTTTCTGGCACACGCCTACGTGAACTTCCTGTGCCTGCTGGGATGGTCGCCCAAGAACGACCGCGAGCAGATGACGCGCCAGGAACTGGTGGACGCGTTCTCCTTCGAGGGAATCAATCGCAGCAACGCGGTGGTGAATTTCACCGAAGAGGACCCCTTCGATCCCAAAGCCGTCTGGCTGAATGCCGAGAACATCCGCGCCCTGCCGAAGGAAGACCTCGCCGCGCAGTTGTTGCCGTTTGTGCAGGCTGCCGGTTTCACCGCCGACCTGCCGCGAATGCTGCAAATCACACCGCTGGTACAGGAGCGCATCAAGCTGCTGCGCGACGTGAACACCGTGGCCGACTTTTTCTTCTTGGAGGAGTTGCCGCCTTTCGATACCGCCGAGCTGATCCCGCAGAAAGGCGACGCGGCGATGGCCCTGGCTGCGCTCACGCGAGGCCGCGAAATCCTGGCGACGGCCGAATTCACCCACGCCGCGCTCGATGCCGCTTTACGCGCCAGCGCACAGGAAATGAAAATCAAAGCCGGCCAGATGTTCCAGCCAATTCGCGTGGCCGTGTGCGGCCGCAAGAACGCTCCGCCGCTGTTTGAAACGCTGGAGGTGCTGGGCCGTGACACCTGCCTGAAGAGAATCGATCAGGCGATCGGAAAACTGAGGACAACATGAGTACGTTACCGAATGAGCCCGAGGCCGCGGCGGGACCGTCGAATTTCGTCCGCGACATCATCATCGACGATCTGAGGACCAACAAGTACGGAGGCCGCGTGCATACGCGCTTCCCGCCGGAGCCGAACGGCTATCTGCACATCGGCCACGCCAAGTCCATCAACCTGAACTTCGGGCTGGCGGCGGAGTTCAGCGGCAAGTGCAACCTGCGTTTCGACGACACCAATCCGGAGAAGGAAGAGACCGAGTACGTCGACTCCATCATCGCGGACGTGCGCTGGCTCGGCGGCGACTTCGAAGACCGGCTCTTCTACGCCTCCGATTATTTCTACCAGCTCTACGAGTGGGCCGTGCAGCTCATCAAATCCGGCGACGCCTACGTCTGCGATCTGACGGCGGAGGAGGTCCGGCAGCAGCGCGGCAGCCTTACCGAGCCCGGCCAGGAGAGTCCCTGGCGCAATCGTTCGGTGGAAGAGAATCTGAACCTGTTCGAGCGCATGCGCACGGGCGAGTTTCCCGATGGCGCGCGAACCCTGCGCGCGAAAATCGACATGGCCTCGCCGAATCTGAATCTGCGCGACCCCATCATGTACCGCATCGTGCATGCCGAGCATCACCGCACCGGCGGCAAGTGGTGCATCTACCCGATGTACGACTACACGCACGGCGAGTGCGATTCCATCGAGCGCATCACCCATTCCATCTGCACGCTGGAGTTCGAAGATCACCGGCCGCTGTACGACTGGTACGTGGAACGTCTCGGCATCTACCATCCGCAGCAGATCGAGTTCGACCGCCTGAACCTCACCTACACCCTGCTGAGCAAGCGCAAGCTGCTGCAGCTCGTGCAGAAAGGTCATGTCAGCGGCTGGGACGACCCGCGCATGCCCACCATTTGCGGAGTGCGCCGCCGCGGCTACACGCCCGAAGGGATTCGCAACTTCTGCCGGCGCGTGGGCGTGTCCAAAACCCAGGGCATCACCGAGCTCGCGCTGCTCGAATACTACATCCGCGAGGATCTCAACAAGCGCGCCGCGCGCATGATGGGCGTGCTGCGGCCCCTCCGCGTGGTCATCGACAACTATCCCGAGGGCCAGGTGGAAGAGATGCAGGCGGTGAACAATCCCGAGGACCAGAGCATGGGCACGCGTCAGGTTCCGTTCTCGCGTGTGCTGTACATCGAGCGGGACGATTTTCGCGAGGACCCGCCGAAGCAGTATTTCCGCCTTTCGCCCGGCCGCGAGGTCCGGCTGCGCTACGCCTACTTCGTTACCTGCACTGGCGTGGTGAAGGACCCCAGCACCGGCGACGCGGTGGAGATTCATTGCACCTACGACCCGGCAACGCGCGGCGGCAACGCGCCGGACGGGCGCAAGGTGAAGTCCACCATCCACTGGGTCTCGGCCGCGCACGCCGTCGACGCGGAGGTTCGCCTGTACGAAACCCTGTTCACGCGCGAGAACCCGAGCGACGATTCCGAAGGCCTCGATTTCACGGCGTATCTGAACCCGAAGTCGCTCGAGGTGCTGACCGGCTGTAAGCTGGAGCCGGCGCTGGGCGGCGCGGCGGTAGGCAGCCGCTACCAGTTCGAGCGCCTCGGCTATTTCTGCGTCGATCCGGACAGCACGCCGGCGAAGCCAGTGTTCAACCGGACGGTGGCGCTGCGCGACACCTGGGCGAAAATCGAAAAGAAATCCAAATGACCATTCTCGGGTTGGGCGGCATTAACAAGGACGGCGCCGCCGCGCTCCTCCGCGATGGCGAGATCGTCGCGGCCATGGAGGAAAACAAAACCAGACGGCAGGCCGCTTCTCCCGGGTTGCCGCTGGCCTCCATAGCCGAGTGTTTGCGGCTGGCTTCGGCAGACCCGGCGGGCGTCACCCTGGTGGCCATTGCGCGGCCTGTGTCCACCGGACCGGCCATGCACGCGCAGTTGCGCTCCATGTTTCCCAACGCGCGGCTTTCGCTGGTAGAGCACCAGACCGCGCACGCCGCCTCGGCGTATTACGTATCCGGCTTCGACGACGCCACCGTACTTACCCTGGATCGCGCGGGCGACTTTCGTTGCGGGGCGCGCTATCGCGGGCAGGGCAACCGGATGCAGCTCGAAGCCGAGATGTACTATCCCGATTCGGTGGGCGACCTGTACAGCCGTGTCACCGAGTTGCTCGGCTTCAAGCCGGATGCCGACGAGCACAAGGTGCAGTGGCTCTCCACCGCCGGTGACCATCGCTTCGCGGGTCTGTTCGGCGAGCTGCTGGACGAGGGCGCGCGGCTCAACCCCGCGTTCTTCGATGCCAACCGCGTGGGCAATGGCGGCTTCGGGGCCCGGTTCTACGAAGCCCTCGGGATTGCGGAGGGCGAGCCGGTTCCCGAGCGTCTCAAAGCAGCGGTCGCACGCGCGTTGCAGGGCGCGGTGGAGAAGGTGGTGCTGGCGCTGGCGGGCGATGGCGAAAACCTGTGCGTCGCAGGCGGGCTGTTCTTCAACGCTCTCCTCATCGCCGCGCTGGAGCGGAAGAAGAACGTCTTCGTGCAGCCGGCCGCCGGCAACTCCGGGACGGCCATTGGCGCGGTGCTCTATGCCTGGCATCACCTGCTCGGCCGGGAGGAGCGCGTCTCGCTGGCCGACCTGTGTCTGGGCCCCGGCTATGCCGCCCAGGAGATCAAGCAGGTGCTGGAGAACTGCAAGCTGCGTTTCCACTATCTGCAAACCACGGAAGAGCTCGTCGACTCCGCGGTGCGCGCGCTCGACGATCAGAAGATCATCGCGTGGATGCAGGGGCGCATGGAATTCGGCCCGCGCGCGCTGGGCAATCGCAGCATTCTGGCCTCGCCGCTCAACCCTTACTCCACGGAGAACCTGAATATCTTCATTAAGCACCGCGAGCCGTTCCGGAAATTCGCCGCGTCGGTACCGGCCGAGCTGGCCGGCACATATTTCGAAGCCGGCCCCAACGCGCGCTTCCTCGCCACGGTGAGCCGCGTCCGGCCCGAGTACCGCGAGCGCTTCCAGGGCGCCATTCTGGGCGACGATCTGGTGCGCGTGCACACGGTGAGCGCGGGCGACAATCCGCTCTACCATCGCCTGCTGCACGCCGCCGGGAAAGCCACCGGTCTGCCGGTGCTCTACAACACCAGCTTCAATCTGTTCGGTGATCCGCTGGTGTGCACGCCGCGCGATGCGGTGCGGAGCTTCTATTCGTCGGGCATTGACGCGCTTTTCGCTGGAAATTTCTTTATCGAGAAATAGCGGGTGTCCTCGCTCGGAATTGGCTCCTTTCGCGCGTGCCATTCGGGCCACTGCTCCGGCTTTCTCTGCTGACCTTCGTCAGGCCCGGACCTCTTTCACCTGCTCTACAGGCACGATCCGCGCAACGCGTTGCATGACCTTCTTATCCTGTTCAACCTTCTTCAGGTCGTAAGTCGCCTGCAGCCGCATCCACAATTCCGGCGTGCCGCCAAACAGGCGGGCCACCTTCAGGCACATGACGGCCGACAGGGGTCTACGCCCCGCCAGAATATCGTGAAGCATCTGGCGCGACACGCCAAGAGCTTTCGCGGCGGCCGTCACGGACAAGCCGACGGACGGCAGGATGTCTTCCTTGATTACTTCGCCCGGATGGACAGGTGGCAGTCCGCTCTTTCTCTCCACGAATTCCTCCCTAATGGTAGTCTTCGAAATCGACATCCAGGGCCTTTTCGCCCGACCAGCCAAAAGTGACCCGGCAATTCCCGGTCACGCGCACCGACCAGCGCTGCGGGTTGCCTCGCAGGCCGTGGAAGTGAAGCCCTGCGATGTTCATGTCCTCGGGCTGCTCCGCCACCTCCAGCAGTTGCAGGATGCGCACGCACTTCCGGATATGGCTGGCGCCGATCCGGCGTGTCTTCCCGTTGAGGTAGATCTCTTCCAGTCCCTTATGCCGGAAGCCAACGATCACTCTTCAACTGTAAATGGATTGGTTTACAGTGTCAACTGAGTAGTTGTCTTTTCTCAGAGCGCCCCTCAGGCCCATCCGTCCACGACAAACAACTGCGAAACCAGATGCTGCAGCGAGTAGGCGAAGTACTCGCCATCCGGCGTGACCGCCACTTTGGCAAGCCACTGCAATCCGTTACTTGTCTGCGGATTCAGCGTGCGCACCACCTCGGTATGGCCGGTCGCGGGATCGGCAAGAACCACTTTAAACGGAGCGGAAACGATGCTGGCCATGTACAAGTGGATGCCATCGGCCGCCCATCTCGCTGGGACCAGCGTGGGATCGGTCTGGCAGGGCCGCACATCGTCGCTGCCCAGAGCGATAATCACGCATTTACCAGCCGGAGTGAGACCCGCCAGGTGCACGCCATCGGGCGCCAGCGTGATGAAATCGAAATCCAGATATGTTCCCCCGGTGCGCAGAGGCTCGGGCTTTCCGCCACGCAGGGACTGCCGGAACAGCGCCATGGGCTGGCCTGGAAATGCGCCCGCCACCAGCAGGCTGCCGCCATCCGGGAAGAACTGCGCCCACTGATACTCGAAACCCTCTCCCGAAATGCGGCCGGCCGGCCCGTCGCCAACCGGAATCAGCGACAGATATTTCCGCTCCGAAGGATCGATCGCCAGCGCCCGTGTTCCGTCCGGCGAAAGAGCCAGCGCCCGCCCTGTGCCGATGCGCGTGGTGCTGTTGGTTTTCCGGTTATGCACGTACATCCAGTAGTGAGCGCCGCTGGCCTCTCCCGACTCGGTAAACAGGACCAGATTGCCGTCGGCGGAAATGTCCTCAACATGCGACCCGTCGAACCAGGTCAGATCCCGTTCGGCGGTATCGCCGGACAGCCGCCCGGCCATGGTCATCTGATTGTCGTCGCGCGCCAGCAGCACGCGGCCGTTCCGGGCGATATCCAGAAGGCGCAGCACGCCCGGGGCCGACGAAATCAGCCGGTCGTGGCCGTCCAGGGTGACGGCCCGCAACGCGCGGTCGATGCCGACATCGCTCGCGGTAAACCAGATCTCGCGTCCGGTAGGCGACCAGGCCATTCCGCTCACGCTGCTCCAGCGCCTGGTCAGGGTCCGCACGTTGCCTTTCATGTCGACGACGCGCACCACGCCGGCATCGTCGTCGCGCATGGGGTGATCGAGGAAGGCGATGCGGTCGCCGGACGGCGACATGCGCATGGCGGTGACCATCCCCGGCGAGCGATAGAGCACCTTTCCGGAGTATTCGACGATCCGGCCACCATCCCGCACAATCGCCAGGGTCTCGCCGTCCGGAGCAAAGTCGGCGCCATAAGCGCCATTCGCAATCACCCTGGGCGAACCGCCATTGAGCGGCACGCGTGCGAGAACCGCGTGATCCATCGGAAAACCGCTGGGGCCCCAGGTGAGAATGGCAAGTTCCCCGGTGCTCGATACCGCCAGCAGACTGGAGCGCTGGAATTCGAGGGGCCGCGATTCCGGACTGTCCGTGTTCACCAGATTCAACTGCCCGCGCCCCTCGGTCCGCCGCGTGTAGACCACGCTGTTCCCGCCGGGGACCAATCTGGCGGTTCCGATCCACCCGGTCTGAAAGGTGACCTGATGGAATACGGGCGTGTGGAGCCCCGGCCTGAAGTAGCGGAGGTAGAGGCCGACTGCGGCCAGAAGCGCCAGAAGAATTCCCGCGGCGGTGTATGCGGCGGCCTTCGTGCGAATCCATGAGCCTCTCCCCACAGGCGTGTCGGAAACCGGCGCCTCCCTGGGCGTTGCCGTTTCCGTGGTGGCCACCTTCCCCACCACTGCGAAGCTCGCGCCGCTCGGTTCCGCCGCGGGCGCGACGCCCATGCCGCCCACCACCACCACAGGGGCGATGAAGCGGTACCCCACGCGCGGAAGGGTCTCGATAAACCGGGGCGCGTCCGCGGAATCGCCCAACCCGAGGCGAAGCCGGTTGGCGGCGGTGTTCAGGCCGCTTTCGAAATCGACGAAGGTGTCGGCCGGCCACAAATGATCGCGCAGCTCGTCGCGCGTCACCACCTCGCCGGGTCTCTCCAGCAGTGCGCGCAACACCGCCAGCGGTTTGGCCTGGATCTTGACGCGAATCCCGTGCTTGCGCAGTTCTCCCGTGTCCGTGCGCAACTCGAACATGCCGAACTGCAAAACGCGCCTCACTCTTTCCGTCGGCGGCCTGGCCGGTGGATTCTTTGGCCCCTCCCGTTGATTCATGCTCGTTTGCATGGCGCCCGGTTCTCCCCCGGCTCTCCCCTGATTGGCCCCATCGTCGGAGCCGCCACGCACTCGTGGTTCGAGCCGACGCGAGTCCTGTCTGCGACTAATACGAGATCAGGACTCCAGGAGTTTCGTGAGTTTTACAGAACAGTCCACAACGCTCAGTAAACGTAGCGTTAGACGGTTCTCCTGGGCGGACGTTAGGTGGTGTCATCCTTGCCCACCCATTTGGCCATGTACCACACCCCCACGCCCACAACCATGAGAATCAGCCCGAGCGTCAGCGCGTTGATGCGGCCCATCTGTTCGTTGCGATTCCGGACCAGGGCGACGACCAGCAACGCCGTGGGACCCACGCCCGTAAGGACGGTACCCGCCAGGCCGCCTGGAATGGTGAAGGGGCGATCAAGACCCGGTTCGCGCACGCGCAGCACCACCAGGGCGACAAACTCCAGCACAAGGCTCGCGCCGTAGAGCAGAATGTCCAGCATCAGCAGCCGGTCGAAGCTCAGTCCGAGCGCGGCGCTCCAGGCCAAACCGCAAACCAGAATGGAGACCCAGGGCGCGCCATTGGGCAGCCTGCGTAGGAACATCCGCGGCGCGTAGCCGTCGTCGGCCATGGCCATCGGCAACCGCGAGTAAGACATGGTGAGGGAGTTGAAGATGCCGAGGCTGCTGATCATGGCAGCCACCACCAGCGCGATGCCCAGCCACGGTCCGGCCACCAGCGACGCGATGCCGGCCCAACTGCCGGTGGCCCAGTACGCGGGCGGAACGTGCGTCCGCCAAACGGCGGCAACCGGAATCGTGTAGGAGAGAACAATCGCAGCCAGCGCCACCATCATGACCCGCGGATACGTTCTCTGCGGGTTCTTCACCTCTCCGGCGACGGTGGAGGCGTTGTCCCATCCCATGTAATTCCACATGGCCACCATGATGCCGGCCAGCAGACCACCCTGGGTGCCGCCCGCACTTACAGCGGAGTTGCCCAGGGCCGGGTGACGAACCAGCGCGAAGATCACGATCAGCAGAAATGGACTCAGCAGCAGGATGCCGAGCAGAACAGAGCCGCCGCCGACGGCCCTTGCACCGGCCAGGTTCCAGACCACGCAGGCGGCAACCACCGCCGCGCCAATCAGCATTCCGTTGTAGCCATGGGCCGCCGGCGGCCAGATTCGTCCGAGATAGAGGACGAAGAGGGCGGGGTAGGCGGCCATGTCGAACACGCTGGCGACCAGAGACAGCCACGCCTCCTGAAAACCCCAGAAGGGCCCCATGGCGCGCCGCACCCAGACATAGAAACCGCCCTCGTCGGGGATGGCGGCGGAGAGTTCGCCCACCATCAGGCCGGTGGGCAGGCTCCACACGAGCGGGATCAGCAGCAGGATGAGCAACCCCGTGCCGTAGCCGCAATCCTGCACCAGCTCTTCGAGGCCATAGGGTCCCCCCGAGACCATGAAGTAGGTAGCAGCCGCAAGCGGGACCAGCGTCAGCTTGCGAATTGGTCGCATCGGCGCTGCTGGTGCGGACGGTGGGACTTGAACCCACACGACCCTTGCGGGCCAGCGGCTTTTAAGGCCGCTATGTCTGCCGATTCCATCACGTCCGCACTCGCTCTCATTATGCCCCACGGCTGTGGGTGATATCGTGCATAGCGGACGGAGATTCGCAAATGGATAAAGACCTTGTGATCGGTCTGGACAGCAGCACATCGGCCACCAAAGCGATTGCCTGGACGCGTGAGGGCGTGCCCATCGCCGAAGGGCGCAGCTCGATTCCGTTGGCGAGTCCGTCCGCGGATTGGTACGAGCAGAATCCGGACGACTGGTGGAATTCCGCATGTGCCGCCTTGCGGGATTTGCTGGAACGTGTCTCGCCGACGCGCATCGCCGCAATCGGCATTTCCAACCAGCGGGAGACCTTCGTACCTCTGGCGGCGGATGGCAGCCCGGTGCGGCCGGCAATCGTCTGGATGGATCGGCGCTGCCACGACGAGGTGAACTGGCTCAGCGCGCAAGTGGGCAGACGCCGAATCCATGAGCTTTCCGGAAAACCGGTTGACCTGGCGCCCGTCGCCTACAGAATGGCCTGGATGCTGCGGAACGAACCCGAACAGTACCGCCGCACCGCCATTTTCACGGACGTACACGGGTACCTCACATGGCGGCTCACCGGCCATTTCCGGACAAGCTGGGCGAGCGCCGATCCGCTGGGGCTTTTCGACATGCGCAACAAGGTCTGGTCCACGGAGATCCTGACGGCCCTCCAGGTGACACCTGACCAATTGCCTCAGGCGGTGGCTCCGGGAACCGTCGTCGGCCACGTGAATGAGAATGCCACGGCATTAACTACGGTCCCGGCCGGCACACCGGTAGTGGCCGGCGGTGGCGATGGACAAGCTGCTGGCTTGGGCGTGAATGCGCTGACGCCCGGTCGTGCCTATTTGAATCTCGGAACGGCTGTCGTGGCCGGAGTCCACTCCAGCGAGTACCGCATCGGGGAGGCGTGGCGCACCATGGGCAGTTGCTCCGCAGACGGATACTACCTCGAGACCAGCCTCCGAAGCGGCACGTTCCTGGTCGATTGGTTTCTGGACAACTTCAGCGGCGGGACCAACAAGGACCAGCTTCGTGGACGCCTGGAAGCCGAGGCCGCCAGCCTCCCCGTTGGCAGCGGCGGGGTCCTGGCGGTGCCCTATTGGGGCGCGGTGATGACACCGTATTGGGATCCGAACGCACGCGGCTGCCTGGTGGGGCTCACGGGCGCCCATCGTACGGTGCATCTCTACCGCGCGTTGCTGGAGGGGATCGCTCTCGAGCAGGCCATGGTGACGAAGATGATCGAACAGGACGCCGGAGTCCAGGTTCAGGAGTTTGTCGCCATTGGAGGCGGGGCAGCGAGCGATTTGTGGTGCCAGATGATCGCCGACGCCTGCGGCAAACCGCTCAAGCGCTCGCGAACGGTGGAAGCTTCCAGCCTGGGGGCTGCGATGTGCGCGGCCGCGGCAAGCGGTTGGTTCAACGGCATACCGGCAGCGGCGGAAACAATGAGCGGCGAGATCACGCGCGTCACCGAACCATGCGCGGACCGCGTACTGCGCTATGCCGAACTGCTGGAAATCTACCGCGAAATCTATCCGCAGTTGCGGCAGACCTGGCGGAAGCTGGCGGCCTTCGTGGCCCACTGCTGACCGGTTACCACCCCCGCCCATTGACTTCGCGGCAGCTATCTGATCTGGTGAATGTTGGTGTTCCCTCTGCTCTCACCCGCCCTGGTTTTCTGCTTCGCTCTCGCCGCGGCGTCCGCACCTCCGGCATCCAGCGGCTCCGGCGCATTCGCCACGCATCGCTATCGCAATCTGTTTCAGGAAGCCGGTCATTCCCCCGCAGAGATCTCCCGGAAGATCGACGCTGCCTTCCAGCAGTTGTTCCATGGCGACCCCGAAACGCAAACGGTCTACTACCCCGCCGGCCGGAATGCGAACGGACCGCTGGCGTATCTTACCGACATCAACAACAAGGACGTGCGTTCGGAAGGCATGTCGTACGGCATGATGATCGCGGTTCAACTCGACAAGAAAGCCGAGTTCGATGCCCTCTGGAACTGGTCGAAGACCTTCATGTATCACGATTCGCCCAGCCACCCCGGTTACGGTTTCTTCTCCTGGTCGATGAAACCCAACGGCACGCCGAACGACGAATCGCCGGCGCCCGATGGCGAGGAGTATTGGACCATGGCCCTCTACTTCGCCGCCGGACGCTGGGGCAACGGTACGGGCATCTACAACTACCACGCCGAAGCGGACCGCCTCCTGGACAGCATGAAAAACCGCGCCGTGATCACCGGCCAAACGGTGCGAGGCCCCGAGACCGACGGACCCGAATTCAACGCCGAACACAAGATGGTGCGCTTCACGCCAAACAACAAAAGGCCCGATCACACCGACCCTTCCTACCACCTGCCGGCGTTCTATGAGCTGTGGGCGCGGTGGGGCCCGGTAGCGGACCGGCCGTTCTGGGCTCAGGCGGCTGCCGTGAGCCGCGACTACTTTCAGAAGGTGACGAACCCCACCACCGGCCTCGCTCCGAACTACGCGAATTTCGACGGCACGCCGATCGCGGCTTTCGGGCGCGGCCCCAGTTTCGGACCCGACGCCTGGCGCACGGCGGCAAACTGGTCCGTGGATTGGTCCTGGTGGGCCGCCGATCCCAGGGAGCGGCAATTGAGTGACCGCATCCAGGCTTTCTTCGAGTCCAGCGGTATGGACACGTATGGAAACCAGTTCACGCTGGATGGCAAACCGTTGGTCAATACCCACTCGACCGCGTTGGTGGCCACAAACGCCGTGGCCAGTCTGGCCGCCACCCAACCGCGCGCGGCGAAATTCGTTGAGGCGCTGTGGAACTCACCCATCCCATCGGGGCAATTCCGATACTACGACGGCATGTGGTATCTAATGGGCCTGCTGCACTGCAGCGGCGAGTTCCGAATCTGGCCCCCAAAATAGGGCCTGATCTGCGCGGCGGTGACCGCGCCATGGCAGCGGCGCGCGCCCCATGCCCATGACCGCCAGCGTCCGCTTGTCCCTGGCGAGTCTGCGGAGCTATCTGATTCAGATGCTCGCCCTGTTTGACGGGGCATTTTAGGCCCGATCGCTGGTCAGAAGGGCTGTTGTTCTCGACAGCTATCCAGCCTGCCATGTTGCCGTGAGTTCTTCGTGACGATGCAGTACGATTTCGCAGCTTGAGTTGATCCTCTGCAACGCTCCGGTGCAGCGCCCTCCCACGGGCCGAGCCCGGCGACCATGCTTCCGGAAATCAGCCCTGTGCGAAGCTGCTCCTGCCGCTGCAAACAGCGGGCTGGGTGTACCCGGCTGAAACAGACTCTATCCGAAGTACCGAAAACCCTTCCAGAACTGCGGCCAGCCCTGTCTTGGTAGGCCACAAACGAAAATGTCCGAGTTTATGCTCTCGTCGTTCTTCACCCCGTACTGGTTCCAGATGTGTCCCGCCAGCCTGCATGCCTCAAAGTGCTCGTCCGCGAATTCCCGGCTCAGTCCCATCACGATCAGCGCTTGTGGCGCTGGGTCGCCATACCCTCGCTGCCAAAACGAATTGATCCCGCTGATCGCGCGCGGTAATCCGTATTGCGGACCGAACAAGTTGATCGCTCCCGCTTCGCCGTAGCTCGTTCCCAGAATTCCCAAATGTGCCCGCTCTTCCGGGGCGAGCGAATCGCGAATCCTGGTCACCTCCTGCACCAGTTCCGGCCACCCGATTTCGCCACGGTAGGTTTCTTGCAGCGCGTCGGAAATCTCCCACCAGCCCGAGTTCACCGGTGCTATCGGCAGAAAGAAAGCTGTTGTGGCGATCGCGCCGAAGGTAAGCACCCCCCATGCTATCCTCCAAATCGTCATCGCCCGCCCTCGTTGCATCGTTGCCAACCAGCCCTCGCCCCAGACCGCAGCGGCGGCATATAGCATGGGGTACGCCGGGAACAGGTAGTAGCCCCTGCCTTTCGCAACCACGAATAGCAGCAGCGTGACGACGTACATCCAGCCCAACATGCGGAAGCGCTTGCCCTGGCGGGAGAACAGGTAGAAGTATAGACCCGCTACGACCAGGGGAAGGTACGTGAACTCTAATTGATCGGGAAGGAAGCTCCTGGTTTTGCCGTTCTGCACGTCGCGAGCATGAATATGCCGCAGAAAGTCCAGCGACACGAAGTTGTGCTGCACTTGCCAAAGCAGGTTCGGCAGAAACACCAGAACCGAGAAAGCCACCCCGATCCAGAACCATTTGCTTTTCAGGTAGCGACGGGCGTCGCTCAGTAGCAGGCCTGCGACCATGGACAGGACAAAGAAGCCCATCGTGTACTTCGAAAGCATGCCCAAGCCGATGCTGGCCCCCACCGCCACCCACCAGCGTGGGTTGCTGGACTTGAGCAGGCGCACGATGAAGTATGCCGCGAGCACCCACGACACGTAATCGAACGATACATACTGCATTAGCGCACCGCCGCCGATACAGAAGGGGATGGCGGCTGCCGCGGCCACGAGTTGCGCCCTACGACTCCCGCCAAGTTCGCGCGCCATAAGTCCGGCCAGCACTACCGCGATCGCTTGCGCCAGGGACGCGAAGAACCGGAACCCAACCAGCGAAGTGCCAAATAGGATGAGCGATATCCGCCCAAAGAAAGCAGTAACTGGCGGGTACGCCGGGTAGCCCCATGCCAGGTGCCGCGCGTCTTCCAGCGTCGCCAATTCGTCAGCGTGGAACCCGTAGCGATTTCCTACGATTGCGTGGACAATTACGGTAGCCAGCGCCACGTAAATCAGCAACGCCGTGCTGCTCGACCAGATGGACGGTCTCGAATCAGAGGCGGAACCCTCAGTCGTGGCGCAAACCGCCATTCGTTCTTGTTCCATGGCTGCCTGTCACAGCCAGCGTACGAGAGAGCTCGGCCTCAGTCAATCTGCCGGCCCTTTCCAGCAGCTATTTACAGGTGCTCGCCAGGTCACTCGCGAACGAGGCATAGACTCATCGGGCGTTTTGGCAGAAACCTGGCGCTACCCCCGCGCAACCTCGTTGACAACAACCCGCCCCAGCCAAACCACCACGTTACACAACCGGGCCCACGCCGCCCGTGTACCGTCGGTGCGTCATGTCAACTGAATCACAGATCCTGGCGAACCGCAGAAATGCCCTTCGCAGCACCGGCCCGCGCACCGCGCAAGGCAAATCCATTTCCAGCGGCAACGCCACCAAACACGGCCTCTCCGCCGCCTTCCGCGTTCTCACCAACGAGAATCAGGAGGAATTCGACGAATTAATCGCCGAGTACCACCGCACCTTCGCGCCCACCCACACGCATGAGCAGTTTCTGGTCGAAGAAATGGCGCAATCCCGCTGGCGCCTCGCCCGCGTCCGCCGTCTCGAAGCCGCCGTGATCGAGCAGATGGTCGGCCTCGCCAACCCTGCCGACGCCGATTCAATCCTCGCCGCCGCGCTGATCGACAACGCCGCCGGGCCCTTCCTCGCCCTGCAGCGCTACGCCGCGGCCATCGAGCGAACCGGCTTTCGAGCCCTGCAACAGCTCCTCGCGCTTCGCAAACTGGCCGCGCAGGCCGCCCGCGATGCTGCACGACAAAACGAACCCAATCTCGACCTAACCGGTAACGCCTGCAACGGGTTCCCGCTCGGACACGATGACCACCTGCATGTCCCGGGCGAGTCCGACAATCCGCTGAATCAAATCGCGGCCGAACAAGGAACGCCAGTCCCGCTCGCGGGGTCGCGCGAGGAAGATCTGGGTAATCTGATTCCGCCGCGCGAAGTCCACCAGCGCCGTGGCCACCTCGTCGCCCTCCAGAATGCGCGTCTCGATGTGCAGGTTGCGGGCAAAATTTAGATGACGCTCAATAGCCTCGCGGGCGTTTTCCGGCAGTCCGCTCAGGCCACCGGAGGATTGCACGGTGACGGCGAAACACTCGGCGTCCAGAAAGTCGCCCACGCGCTTGGCGCGCCGAATCAGCATGGCCGTTTCGGGATCGGCGTTCACCAGCACAAGAATCCTGTGGTGCGGGCCAGGGTGGCTGCCCGTCCCAGGTCCGGATGTCCCGTGGCCAGCCCAGGCGTCCGCCGCATCCGCCGAGCTGCGGTGCTCCACCTCGTGAGCGGTCTGGCGAAGCGCCATCTCCCGCAGCGCCACCAGCGTGGATTCGCGAAAGAAATTCTGCAGGGCGCGTTCGGCCTTCTCGCGCCCATACACGACGCCGCGTTCCAGCCGGTTGAGCAGCGCCCGGGGGGTGACGTCCACCATCACCACTTGGTCGGCCTGCTGCACCACCCAGTCCGGTATCGTTTCGCGAACGCGGATGCCGGTGATCTGCCACACCTGGTCGTTAAGACTCTCCAGGTGCTGAATGTTCATGGTGGTCAGCACGTCGATGCCGGCGTCCAGCAGCCGCTGCACGTCTTCCCATCGCTTAAGCCGCTCGGAACCGGGGACGTTGGTATGCGGAAACTCGTCCACCACGCACACGGCGGGGTGACGCGCCAGGATGGCCTCTGTGTCCATTTCCTCGAAGCACGAACCGCGATAGTCGACGTCCCGCCTGGGAATGAGCTCCAGCCCCTCCGCGCGGGCGATGGTGTCCCTGCGGCCGTGCGGCTCGAAGTAGCCCACCACCACGTCCAGGCCCTGCGCCCTGAGCTGCTGCGCTTCTTCGAGCATCTGATACGTCTTGCCCACCCCGGCCGCGTATCCCATGAAGATCTTCAGCTTCCCGGTCCGTTGCTCCACCATGGCCTATTGAGGAAATACTCGCACATCCATTCCTCTCGACCGGTGAATGAAGTTGTCCACCGGGTTCCCCCACAGGCGCGACCACAGTCCCGAGCGCTGACTGTGTCCGATGAACAGTTGTGTGATCCCGCGGGCGCGGGCGAAGTGGAGAATCGCGTCCACGGGGTCCTCACCGTGCAGGATTTCGATGCTGGCGCCGGCGGAACGCGCCATGGCAAGTTTGTCGTCGAGGGCGGCCTGATCCGCCGCCGAGATATGCGGCTGGTGAACGTAGGCGCCGATCAGCTCCCCATGGAATTTCTCGGCGATGCTGCGGGCCGTCTCGATCATCTCATGCACGTTCGCCCGCGGCGTGATGCACACCAGAACGCGCTCGTGCGTGCCGAAGTGCTGCTCGATGCCGTGGCGCTGCAGATACTCGGTCAACTGATGATCCACCACGTCGGCGGCCAGCACCAGCGCCAGTTCCCGCAAACGGGAGAGCCGCTGCTCGCGCTTCACGGCGTTCATCTGCTGTTCCGGCGAGCGCTCCATGGGCTCTTCCGGGGGAGCGTCCACGATCTCGATCTCGTCGGCGCTCTGGATGAAGCTCATGGGCACGGTTGGGGTGACGCGCTTGCCGGTGACCGATTCGATCAACTGGCGCATCTCGGCGACGTACTGGATGTTGATGGAGGTGATCACCGCGATGCCCGTGCGCAGCATCTCGTCGACGTCCTGCCAGCGGGTCGGATTCCGCAAGCCCTCCGGGTTGTCGTAGGCCAGTCCGTCGATCACGCACACGCCGGGATGGCGCGCGATGACCGCATCCAGATTCACGGCGGTCTCTTCCCCGATGGTCTGGAGCGGGATCACTTCCAGATTCCTCAGCAGCTCGGCCGCTTCCCCGGACATGACCGGCTGCACGGCGGCAACCACCACGTCCTGCCCGCGCTCCCGCCGCCGGCGCGCCTCGTCGAACATGCGGAACGACTTGCCAACGCCCGAAGCATAGCCGAGGAAAATCTTGAGCCGCTCTTTCGGGACGCCGGTTTCCTCGGCCTGAACTTCGAGCAGCAGTTCGTCGGGCGTTCTTCGGCGTAGCTCACGCGCCATGTTTGACTCCGCTCCATAACTGTCGCGGCTCGGAATCGGCGTTTCCGAGCCGCGCGTGTGAACAAGCGGTTGTCGGCGCGTGATACATGCTATCTGTGCGGGAACTGGTGATCCAGAGCCAGGTTTAACTTCAGCACATTCACGCGCGGTTCGCCGAGTACGCCAAGGTCCGGCGCCTCGGTCAGGCTGGCTATCAGCGTGTTCATGCGATCGAGTGCCACGCCGCGAGCTTTGGCCACGCGCGGCGCCTGCGCCAGAGCCGAATCGGGGCTGAGGTGCGGATCGAGGCCGCTGGCCGATGCGGTGAGCAGATCGGCGGGAATGGCCCCGTGGTAATCCGGATTGTCTTTCCGGAATTGCTCCACCGATGCCTGCACGCGGTCGATCAGCTTCTTGTTCGTGGGTCCGTAGTTCGATCCGCCGGAGGCGGTGGGGTCGTACCCGTTGCCCGCCGCCGATGGTCGGGGCTGGAAGTACTCCGGCTTCGTGAAGCCCTGGGCGATCAGCTCCGATCCCACCATGGTTCCATTCACCGGGATCAGGCTCCCGTTAGCCTGATGCGGGAACACAATCTGGCAGATGCCGGTGATGGCCAGCGGGTAGACCAGGCCGCACAGAATGGTGAAGAAGACGGTGATGCGAAGTCCGGGGAGAAGTTGTTGCCACATAGTTGTACGCTCCTACGCCAGATGGAACAAGGCCAGCAATTGATCGATGGCCCAGATACCCGGGAACGGCACCAGGATGCCGCCAACCCCGTAGATCAGCAAATTGCGCCGCAGCAGGCTGGCCGCGTTCACGGGACGGTACTTGACCCCGCGCAACGCCAGCGGAACCAGCGCGATGATGATCAGCGCGTTGAAGATTACGGCCGCCAGCACCGCGCTCTGCGGTGTGTGCAGGCCCATGATGTTCAACTTGCCGAGCGCCGGATACGTGGCCATGAACATCGCCGGGATGATGGCGAAATACTTGGCCACGTCGTTGGCGATGGAGAACGTGGTCAGCGCGCCGCGGGTGATCAGCAACTGCTTGCCGATGGCCACCACTTCAATGAGCTTGGTGGGGTTGCTGTCGAGGTCCACCATGTTGCCGGCTTCCTTCGCCGCCATGGTGCCGGTGTTCATGGCCAGCCCGACGTCGGCCTGAGCCAGCGCGGGAGCGTCGTTGGTGCCGTCGCCGGTCATGGCCACCAGCCGGCCGTTGCCTTGTTCCTTGCGGATGTATTCGAGTTTGTCTTTCGGCGTGGCCTGCGCCAGAAAATCGTCGACGCCGGCCTCGGCCGCGATCGCCGCCGCCGTGAGCGGGTTGTCGCCCGTGATCATGATGCTGCGAATGCCCATGCGGCGGAGCTGCGCGATGCGCTCCTTCATGCCGCCCTTGACGATGTCTTTCAGGTGGATGATGCCCAGCAGCCGCTTCCCGTCGCAGACCGCGAGAGGGGTTCCACCGTTGCGCGAAATGCGGTCGCTCATCTCCTGGAAGTACGGTGGCGCCTCGCCGCCGCGCTCCACCACGAACCGGCAGATGGCCTCGGTGGCGCCCTTGCGCAACTGGCGTCCCTGGAAGTCGACGCCGCTCATGCGCGTGTAGGCGGAAAAGGGAATAAATGTCGCTTCGTTTTCCGGAATATGACGGCCGCGCAGGCCGTATTTTTCCTTGGCCAGCACCACCACCGAGCGGCCTTCGGGCGTTTCGTCGGCGAGACTGGAAAGCTGCGCCGCGTCGGCGAGCTCTTCGTCGGTGACCCCGTTAATGGTCAGGAATTCCACCGCCTGGCGATTGCCCAGGGTAATGGTTCCGGTCTTATCCAGCAGCAGCGAGTTCACGTCGCCCGCCGCTTCCACGGCCTTGCCGCTCATGGCCAGCACGTTGTGTTGCATCACGCGATCCATGCCGGCGATGCCGATGGCGGACAACAGGCCGCCGATAGTGGTGGGAATCAGACACACCAGCAGCGAGACCAGAACGGCCACGCTGGGAACCTGAC
The DNA here is from genome assembly GCA_049510065.1 of Bryobacteraceae bacterium. Classification (GTDB taxonomy): domain Bacteria; phylum Acidobacteriota; class Terriglobia; order Bryobacterales; family Bryobacteraceae; genus CAWACP01. Next base: position 61,996 of record JBEKZH010000013.1, on the reverse strand, counting down.
CGGCGCCCATCTGCGCGACGCTGAATACCGCGTACGGCTGCAGCGTCACCACAGCCAGCAGGAAGATCAGCGTCAGGCCGGCGATGAGGATGTTGAGCGCGATTTCGTTTGGCGTCTTCTGCCGTTGCGCCCCTTCGACGAGGGCGATCATGCGATCGAGGAAGGTCTCGCCGGGATTCGACGTGATGCGGACGCGGATATGGTCGGACAGCACCTTCGTGCCGCCGGTCACGGCGCTGCGGTCGCCGCCGGATTCGCGAATCACCGGGGCGCTTTCTCCGGTAATCACCGACTCATCCACGGTGGCGATGCCGTCAATCACTTCGCCGTCTCCGGGGATCAGGTCGCCGGCGTCGCAGAGCACGACATCGCCGGACCGCAGCGCGGAGGCCGGGACCTGCTCCATCTTGTCGCCGGCGCCCAGTTTCTTCGCCAGAGAATCCGTCTTGGTCTTGCGCAGACTGTCGGCCTGGGCTTTACCGCGAGCTTCCGCCATTGCTTCGGCGAAATTAGCGAACAATACGGTGAACCAGAGCCAGATTGCGATCTGAATGCCAAACTTGAGGCCCGGCGCGCCGGAGAAGATGTCGCGCGCGACGAACACCGTGGTGAGCGCCGCGCCCACTTCCACGACGAACATCACCGGGTTCTTCATCAGCGTAATCGGATTCAGCTTCCCGAAGCACGCCCGGATGGCCCGGCTCACAATGTCGCGGTCGAACAACGGACGCGACCGCGCCAGCTTTCGGGGGAGCAGCGAAGTTGGATCGTCCTGCGGAGCGTTTGGTGCTGGTGGTGGCGCTGTAGTGACTGTAGACATGACTAACTCCCCAGCGGCAGCAGAACGGTGGAGAAGAGCTTGCCGCTATGCATCAGGAAATGCTCCACGATGGGTCCCAGCGAAACCGCGGGGAAATACGTAAGTGCCGCCACGATAACCACCGTCCCCACCAGCAACCCGACAAACAACGGGCCATGTGTGGGGAATGTTCCACTCGTCACCGGGACCTTCTTCTTGGCCGCCAGACTACCGGCCGCGGCGAGGATGGGAATCAGGAACAGGAAACGCCCGATCAGCATCGCGAGGCCGAGCGTGAGATCGTACCACGGCGTATTGACGGTGAGGCCGCCAAAGGCGCTACCGTTATTGCCGGTGGCGCTGTCGTACGCATACAGGATCTCGCTGAACCCATGCGGACCGCTGTTGTTCATGTTGGCGATGGCCGGGCCCTGCGGATTCCAGTAGCCGTGTGCCGGGAAGGTTATCACCGAACTCAGGGCGGTGAAGACCAGAATGGAAGCCGAGGTGACGATGATGGCCAGCATGGCCATCTTCACCTCCTTCTGTTCCAGCTTCTTTCCCAGATATTCCGGCGTTCGTCCCACCATCAGACCGGCGATGAACACCGCAAGGATGCAGTAAATCAGCAGTCCATACAACCCGGCCCCCACGCCCCCGAAGATGACGATGTCGGTCATCATGTTGAGCATCGGCACCAGCCCGGCGATGGGTGTGAAGCTGTCGTGCCACGAATTCACCGCGCCGCAACTGGTATCCGTCGTGACGGTGGCAAACAAGGCCGAGTTCACGTTACCGAACCGGACCTCTTTTCCCTCCATGTTTCCGCCGGGCTGTCCGGGGGTCGCGGCCGTCTGCAGCCCCAGCTTCGCCAGCATGGGGTTGCCGGCCTGCTCGAAGCCATAACAGACGAAGACGCCAATCACGAACATGAGCGCGCACGCGGCAAAAAGGGCCCAGCCCTGGCGAGTATCTCCCACCATTCGTCCGAACGTGTAAGTCAGCGCGACGGGAATCACCAGCAGGAGAAACATCTCCACGAAATTGGTCAGCGGATTCGGGTTCTCGAACGGATGAGCGGCGTTGGCGTTGAAGAAGCCTCCACCGTTGGTGCCGAGTTCCTTGATCACTTCCTGCGACGCCACCGGCCCCTGCGCGATGGTCTGTTTGGCGCCTTCCACCGTGGTCACCGTCGTGTACGGCTTCAGGTTCTGAATGACGCCCTGCGAGCACAGGAACAGCGCTCCGACGAAGGCTATGGGAAGCAGGACGTACAGAGTGCCGCGCGTAAGATCGACCCAGAAATTGCCGAGAGTTCGCGACTCCTTCCGGGCGAATCCACGCACCACCGCGATGGCAATGGCCAACCCTGTCGCGGCCGAAACGAAGTTCTGAACGGTGAGGCCGGCCATCTGCACGAGGTAACTGAGTGTCGACTCGCCGACATAGCCCTGCCAGTTCGTGTTCGTAATAAAACTCACCGCGGTGTTGAAAGCGCCGTCCGGCGGAACAACGGGCGTCCCGAAGTTCTGCGGGTTGAACGGCAGATACGCCTGCACACGCTGCAGCACATACAGGATCACAAACCCGAAGATACTGAAGCTGAGTACGGAAGCCGTATATTGCGTCCAGCGCTGTTCCGCGTCTTCGCGCACTCCGGACGCTTTGTAAGTGAGGACTTCCAGCCATCGCAGAACGGGATGCAGGAACGTCCGCTCTCCTTCGAAAACGCGAGCTATGTAGGTTCCCAGCGGCTTCGTGCACGCCAGGAGCACGCCAAAGAATAACGCGATCTGCAGGATTCCAGCAGCGGTCATCGATTTCTCCTCCTAGAACCGCTCCGGCTTGAGCAGAGCGTAAATCAGATACACAAACAGCCCGAGCGAGGTGATACCCGCAATGATGTAATCCATTCGATCCTCCTAGAGCTTGTCGCAGAGCCTGGTAAATGGCCAGCAGATCAGCAGAAACACGACACCTACACCGATGTAGAACAAGTCGAGCATGGTTGTTACTCCGTTTCCTCGAGAATCACTTCGTGACCGGCGCGTCGCAGCTTCCGAGCCAGACGCGTCTCCTGGGTCGGCCACCATCTTTTGCGCCCGCCGAGAACGATCAACGAGTGAGGTTCCAGCACCGCCGCCAGAGTCTCCATCTCGTCGCGGCAAAGGTACAGGCGGACGGTTGTCTCAACAGGGCTTTCGGCGGCGATCACACGAAAGCGCCGTTCGCTGAAGTCCAGCAGCACGGGTGGACTGGTGAGCGGTAGAGGGTATGGTACCACTTGCGGAACCACCAGCGTGATGTGGGCGCTGAGCCGGGTGGCTAGAGCGCCGGCCCTGCGAAGAGCATGGACGGTGGACTCGACGGAAGTGAAAACTACAACGACACCCAGGCGGGTGCCATCCTGCGTGGTCGGCTGTCCGGGCCGCGCCATGATGGGGATCAGCATTCTTTCAAAGGCGAGTGCCATATCGTTCCGCGCCTCCATCTCGGATCGCTCCATTCGAGCGTAGGCGGAAAGCCCTGAAGAAGTAATGGAAAAGGCATGAAGATTTTATTAAGGGGGTCGCGGGCAGGCTGGTCTTGCCTACGCCGCCCTTCCCGGTGAACAGTGGTAGGCTGGTACTCCATCAGCCGGAGATCACAAGGGAAGATGGCGAACGCATGTTCCGGCCAACCTGAGTGCGCCAGTCTACCAGGCCCCCTCCTTGCCGCCAAACCACCAGACGAGCCCAAGAGTCGCGGTATTCTGCTCCTTTTTAAGAATCCCGAGGGTGTCGGTCAGGAAGTACGGTTGATTGGAGGCATCGCGCCGCCATTCTTCGCGCATTAAGAACCCATCCGCGATCTTCTGTTCAAACGTGAGAGTGTTTTCCTTGATCGCCTCTGTCATCCCGGTGAAGAGGCCACCACGGTCGGAGAGATACTCGGTCCTTGCCGCGATTGCGAGCTTCGGGGTGAGTTGAAAGCGAGCGTAGCCGGCTCCGCCGCTTGTATGCGACGGAGCGGAAGTTGTCAGGAGGCGCTGGATTACATAGTCCCCTTCCATGGCGAGGGTGAGCCTGGATGACGCCTGCCAGGTGAGATAGCTGTCGAAGATGTGTAGCTTCCCGTTGGGCGGATTCGGGATCGGCTCGAACGGTATTCCTTGTGCGGTGGGCAGATTCGCGCCAGTGGAATTGGGCAGAAACTGTACGTCAGGATGCTCCTGGCCAACATAGTAGTTCGCTGTCCAGGCCACGTTCTTGTGTGGCTGGATGTTGAGCCCAAACAACTCATCCTTGAAGCCGTTGAAGGGCTCTGTCTGTTGAGTGCCATTGGTAATCCAATAGTTCAGGGCGACTGCGTCATTGAGCTTGTAGTTGACGCGCGCACCCATGTGATAAAACGGCAGGAAGTTGAACCAATACGAGCGTGAGTAGTTCATCTGGTCTTTCGTGTAGTTGCCCTCAAGGCCCAGGGAACTAGCCCACTTCCCGAAGTCCACCGTGAGACCCGTGCCAATCGGAACAACGTACGTGCCATAAGCCTGGAAGATAGCGCGGTAAACATCCGGATGTGGTTCGTTGGAAGCACTTCCCTGGAGCGTGGCTGTCGCCTGTCCGTACTGCAGGTCAAGGCGGAGGCCGAACCGTTTGCCGTGCGCCGGATCGGCGGCATTCTCGAGAACCAGGTTCGTCTGATTCAGACTGAACGCGTTGCTACTCACGTCATAGGCGCGAAGAAGATTCACACGGCCGATCGGGTTGTTGAAGTTGTAGCCGTAGTAACCATCGAATAGAAAATTGACGGTCGTACCGCCGAGGAGACTGGTTCCGCTCCGAGATGGGCTGGGTGTCGACGAACCTTGAGAGGGGGACGGTTGCTCCGGCGCAGGGGCACCGGGCTCGGATACCGCGGGCCGGCCTGGTACGCGGGACGTTCCTTCGAGTTCGTCGACGCGCGCCTGGAGCTTTTGAACCAGGGCAGAGAGTTCGTTGACGCGCCGGCTCAGCTCAGCGGTGCTTTCAGCCGTCTTTTCCTGAGCGTGCCCAACCCAGGGCGAAAATGACACGAACAGCGACAGCGTAACGGCTTTTCTCAAAACACGACGACTTCCCCTGCTCAACTCACCAATCACGACTGTACCCTCCTGGACCGTAATGTCAGCCTCAAATGGCGTGGCCGCACAACGGTTCATAGGAACGGAGCGCTAACAACGCCGGCATGCGCCAGCGAAACTCACCTTCCTGCTGGAAGGCGCCATCGAGCGCGAGATTGAGGCGCAGAACGTTCGAGGCTAACCTCGGCTGCGGCCGGCAACTGGGGCCGCGCGACGGCGGGGATCAGCAGCCGCCTCCATACCGCTCGTACAGTTCGAGCGTAGGCGGAATGCCCTGAAGAAGTAATGGAAAAGGCGTGAAGATTCTATTAAGGGGCCGCGGGGAGGTCGGGAGCAGGCCGGGAAACCGATCCGTTGTACGCCGCCAGCACGCTGCTATTTAATTGCCGAGACTGAAATTGATATCAATCTGCGTGCTCACTTCCACGGGGTTGCCGTTGAGCAACGTAGGCCGGTAGACCCAGCGCTTCACGGCATCGGCGGCCGCCTTCTCCAGCACCCGGGGACCGCTTACGAACTGGAGATCCTGCACCTGGCCTTCCTTGCCGATCACGGCCGAGAATCGCACGGTCCCCTGAATTCGCATTTGCCTGGCCAGCGGGGGATAGGTGGGCTCTACCTTCCTCACCAGCATGGCCGCCTGGAGCTTACCGCCCACCTGGACGCGCCGCGGCGCCGCCGGAGGGGCCGTGACCTGCGGCGGGGGAATGATATTCACTCGCTCCGGCAGGATGGCCCCACCCGGGACAGCGGACCCACCGGTCAGGGTCGGGGCCGGTTCCATCAGGATGACGCGCCCCTCGCCTCCCGGCTCGCGTTTCGCTGGCAGCGTTGGCGGCCTGAACGTGCGGGGTGCCGGCTGGCTCGGCTGCGGCGTCTCCGCCACTGGCGGGTTCTCCGGGGGACTCGGCGGCGCCTGAGTCTGCTCTGCAACCGGTGCCGCCGCTGGCGCCGGCTTCTTCGCCGCCACGGCAGATTCCCGGACAACCGCTCCCGATTTCTCGACCACCTCCAACTGAAACTCGACTCGCTCCGACGACGACTCGTAGAACAGATGACCCGCTCCCAGTTGCCCGGGGCTCAACGGTACCGTCCGGGGGGGCCTCTGGTCCTCCACGATCGTCAGCCGCCCCTCGCGGGCCTGAGCGACCGGCACACTCTGGCCGTTCCAGCGCAGACTGATCAGCCCTTTGTCTTCGGATTCCACTCCCAGTTGCAGCGCGGCGACGGCCGCTGGCGCCGAACGTCCCGGCAACCACGCGCTTCGGAACAACACTGCCAAGAGCGCGGCCACCGATACGACGACGCCGAACACTACCCAGGTCCAACTGAGGCGTTTCCGTTTCCGAGGTATGTGCGCTGCCCACAGCCGCAGTTCCGTGTCCGCCTCTTCGTCTGCAGCGGGGGCTGAAACGGGGGCTGAAGCAGGGGCGGTTTCCCGCCGCACCGATGAACGCAGGAGTTCAACCGTCGCGGCTGGACTACGGGCTGGCAGTTCCTCCGGCGGTGCGGTGGCTTCGGGTTCGGCAAGCGTTGCCCGCTCCTGGTCGTCACTGGAGACCAGCCGCAGCGTGCTCTCCACCGGTTCGGCGGGGGGCCTATTCGGCGACGGCGCTTCGCTCGCATGGCGCGTGGCCTCGGTTCGCTCAAGCGCCGCCCGGATCCGTTCGGCCGCGTTCACAGGGACATCCTCCCGGCACACCGGACCACCGATCCTGGTGTGTCGTCCATCTCGGCTGGGTACACTTCTTTACAGACATCGGCGGATTGGCCGGAGCACTTTAGCCGGGAGGCACTGCTACCATAGGGTTCTGAGGTGTTGTTCATGCGAGGTGCGTTCTCGCGGGTTCTGCTTCTGGCAGTCCTGTGCCTTTCGTCAGCCGCCGCCCAAACTCGTCCGGCCGCTGCCGCTTCCGACGATCTTCAGTCGAGCCTGAAGAAATTCACGTCTTTTCTCAACGTGGTGGAGCAGAATTTCGCCGACTCCATCGACACGGACCGGGCCATTTACCGCGGCGCCATCCCCACTATGCTGCGCACGCTCGATCCGCATTCGAACTTCTTCGATCCAAAGTCGTACCAGTTGCTCCGCGAAGACCAGGCCGGACGCTATTACGGCGTGGGCATGCTGGTGGGCGCCCCGCAAGGCAAAGTGATCGTGATGTACCCGTTCCAGGGGTCGCCCGCGTACAAGGCCGGCGTGCACCCCGGGGACGTGATCCTGGCCGTGAACGACGTATCGTGCGAAGGGCTGGACATCCCCGCCGTGTCCAGCATGCTGAAGGGACCTCAGGGAACGCGCGTGCAGATCAGGGTGGGCCGGTACGGGCGCCAGGACCCGCTCCTGTTCACGGTGATCCGCGGGGAAGTTCCGCGCGAGAGCGTCACCTACGCCTTCTGGTACCGGCCCGGCATCGCTTACGTCAAGCTGGAGTCGTTCAACGAGAATACCAGCCGGGAGTTCGAAAAGGCGCTGACCGAGCTGGGGGAGGCGAATATCAACGGCCTCATCCTGGACCTGCGCGATAATCCCGGGGGCATTCTGCAGGAAGCCGTCTCCGTGGCCGATCATTTCCTGCACAAGGGACAGGCCATTGTTTCGCACCACGGCCGCGCGTCGGAGGAGGCGAAGTTCACGGCGAAACGGGGCGAGCGGGGCCGGCAGTATCCCATCGTGGTGGTGGTGAACCGTTCCAGCGCTTCGGCGGCGGAGATTCTGGCGGGCGCGCTGCAGGATCATGATCGCGCCTGGGTGCTCGGCGAGAACACGTTCGGCAAGGGCCTGGTGCAGGCGCCCTATCCGCTCTCCGAGAACACCGCGCTGCTGCTCACCATCGCGCGCTACTACACGCCCAGTGGCCGGCTGATTCAGCGCGACTACGAGCACCGGTCGTTTTACGAGTATTACGGCCGCCTGAACGGCCACAACAATACGAAGGACATGAAGAAGACCGACGGCGGGCGCACGGTGTACGGCGGCGACGGCATTACTCCGGACGAGCGGTTCGACTACACGGCGGTCACCCCGTACGAATCGGATGTGGCGGGCAACCTCGCGCTGTTCTTCTTCTCGGCCGAGTACTTCGGCTCGCATGCGGCGAAGCTCGAACGGGGCTGGAAGCCGGACGACGCTCTTCTCGACGAGTTCCGCGCGTACGCCGCCAAACGCGGCTTCACGGCGAGCGACGAGCAGTTCCGCGCGAACCGCGACTGGATTCGCGAGCATCTGCGGGAAGAGATGTTCGTGACGGCGTTCAGCAAGGAAGAGGCGGAACGCGTGGCGCTGGAGAACGACCCGGAAATCGAGCGGGCGCTGTCGGCGATTCCGGCTTCGCGGGCGCTGCTGGACCACGCAGGGAAGACCGTGGCGCGGAGGGCCGGCGGGGCGGGCGCGGTGGCGGAGTAGGCCCTTTCAAGCGGCTTCGATTGGAATCGACTCGTCCTTTACGTAGTGCAGTTGCACGGTACGGGGACGAACGGTGTCGGCTTCGAAGTGCAGCACTACTGCCTCAAGAACGTTCCCACGGAGTTCTTCCCAGGTCTCCGCTTCGGTGAAGATGGCGTGGCCGAGTGCACTACCGCAATAGCCGCCTTCCTCCGCGTCGCGGATCTCGAAGATGAGCTCCATGCCCATAGAATAGCTGGGGCCGCGACGGCAGCAGGTTGGTACGGTCGCTCTGAGGGCTTGACGTTTACGTCATCGTTGCTAGACTCAGGGCTAGTGGGTATCGCCCGATTAGGTGAGTTATGCGACTGACACGCGTCTGCGCCAGAAACTTCAAAAGCTTCAGGCAACTGGATATTCGGCTCGACGACCTGAATGTCCTGATCGGGGCTAATGCGTCCGGCAAATCCAACTTTGTGCAGCTTATTACCTTCGTTCGCGACATTGTCGAGAGCGGACTGGATAACGCGATTTCGATTCAGGGCGGCGCGCAATACCTGCGCAATGTTAACTGCGGGGGAGACGACAATCTAACCATAGAGCTATGGGTAGAGCCTGACCCCAGCGATCCGATTATTCCCTTCGTTCCCGACAAGGAGCAATCACGGGTGATTCGAGCTGCGTATAGTTTCTCCCTTGCATTTCAAGGCGGACGGAACGTGTCGGTTGCTGAAGAAGAACTGCGCGTGGAGGTGGAGCGTATCGACAGCACACGGACGCCTGCTCCGACCTTCATACTCAAGCGAACGCAGAACCAGTATAGGGTCGAGAGTGCTCATGAGTTCGAGTTGTCCCTGGTGGGATTCCTGAGCTCGCAGCCAAGAGACGCTCGTCAGCCGATGCTCCTGATCGAAGATGATGCCCTCCGTTCGATCCTGGCGCTAAACGGTTTGAAGTCGATAGCGGTGTACGATGTCGATCCGAAGGGGCCAAAGGCTGGGACGTTCTTTGGTGGCAAGAGTGAGCTGGAACCGGACGCGAATAATCTGGCAATCGCCCTTGACAGGATCCTCTCTGAGAATCAGGGTCGTCGAAGGCTGCTGAACCTGTTGAAGGACGTCCTGCCTTTCGCCGATGGATTGGATACCGAACAGATGCCGGACAGCTCGCTCTTCTTCAGTATGCGCGAGCAGTTCTCACGCGAGCCGATGCCGGCGTCTTTCCTTTCCGACGGCACGATTGATATCGTTGCCCTTATCGTAATTCTCTACTTCGAACGAAAGTCTTTCGTCGTCATCGAGGAGCCAGAAAGGAATTTGCACCCTTCGCTGATCTCCAGGTTGGTCGAGCTGTTCAAAGACGCCTCGCGGCTCAAGCAAATAATCGTCACCACTCATAACCCGGAGGTCGTGCGGTATGCAGAGCCGGGGCAACTGATCCTGATATCGCGCGATGGCTCCGGCTCCTCCCACGCCGAAAGGCCGGCCGACAAGGCGCAGGTCCAGCGGTTTCTTAGCGAAGAAATCGGCATGCACGAGCTGTACGTCCAGAACCTGCTTGAGGTGTAGCCCGTGAAGACGCGGCTGGTGGTCTGGGTGGAGGGCGACAGGGACAAGCGTTTTGTTGAGGCGGTGATAAAGCCGCGGCTGGCGCCGGCCTACGCTCAAGTGCTTGTCAGAGAGTATCGCCAGCGAAGGACAGCAGACGTTAATCGCCTGCTACGCGCCATGTCGCACCAGGGCTTTGGCCGTTTGTTCATAGCGGACATCAACTCAGCACCGTGTGTCACAAGCCGCAAGGAGAAGGTGAAGGAGCGCTACCCCGAGTTGGAGGATCAGGAGATTATCGTGGTCTCAAGGGAGATTGAGAGCTGGTATCTCGCGGGGCTCACTGCCGATGGCGCAACTGCGCTCAAGGTCGCGCCTCCGGCGTCTACAGACGGCTTGACCAAAGACGATTTGGACCGGCTGAGACCGCCGCCATTCGACTCGGAACTCGACTTCCTGCTGGAACTTCTCAAGTACTTCGATGGGATGGTGGCCTGCAAACGTAACAGGTCCTTTGCGTACTTTCACCGCATGCTCCCCTGACCCCCACAGCCGCTTCACCCCTCTGGTGCATCCTGAAAGTGTGAGCCCGTTTCAGATCGTCAACACGCCGCAGGCGCGCGATCCCGTCTGCGGCATGATGGTGGACCCCGCGCGCGCGGCGGCCTCCTTCGAGCACGATCATCAGCGATACCACTTCTGCGCGCTCTCCTGCTTCGCGAAGTTCCGCGCGGACCCGCAGCGATACCTGGGCGGAGCGGCCACGCCAGCGATGCCGGCCGCCGTCGAGTACACCTGCCCCATGCATCCCGAGATCGTCCGGCCCGGCCCGGGCGCATGCCCCCTCTGCGGCATGGCGCTGGAGCCGAAGACGGTGAGCCTCGCCGAAGAGGCGAATCCCGAACTCGCCGACATGACCCGGCGCTTCCGCATCGCCGCCGTCGTCACCGCGCCCCTGCTGGCGCTCGCCATGGTGGAGATGTTCGCCATGCACTGGCACACGCCGGCCTGGGTACAGCTCGTGCTGGCCACCCCGGTGGTGTTGTGGTGCGGCTGGCCCATTTTCGAGCGCGCCTGGGCATCGCTCGCGCACCGCAGCCCGAACATGTTCACGCTGATTGGCATGGGCGCCGGCGCGGCGTACCTGTACAGCGTGGCCGCGACGATTGCCGCACGCTGGCTGCCCGGCGCGGCCGTTTACTACGAGCCCGCGGCAGTGATTGTCACGCTGGTGCTGCTCGGCCAGGTGCTGGAGTTGCGCGCGCGCAGCCGCACCAACCAGGCCGTCCGGGCGCTGCTCAGCCTGGTGCCAAAGACCGCGCGCCTGGTGTGGAACGGCCGCGAGGCGGACATCGCGCTGGAGCTGGTGCGCGCCGGCGATGCACTGCGCGTGCGGCCGGGCGAAAAGATCCCGGCGGACGGGACGGTGCTGGAGGGCGCGGGCTTCGTGGACGAGTCGATGATCACCGGCGAACCCGTGCCCGTGGAGAAGGGCGTGGGCGACCGGCTCACCGCGGGCACGCTCAACGGAACCGGCGGCGGGTTCCTGATGCGTACCGACCGCGCCGGCGACGACACACTGCTGGCGCACATCGTGCGCATGGTCAGCGAGGCCCAGCGCAGCCGCGCGCCCATCCAGCGCATTGCCGACGTGACCGCCGCCTGGTTCGTGCCCGCCGTGCTGGTGGCCGCCGCGCTCACCTTCGCCGCGTGGATGGTGTGGGGGCCGCAACCGGCGCTTGCTTACGCGTTCGTGAACTCGGTGGCGGTGCTGATCATCGCCTGTCCCTGCGCGCTGGGCCTGGCCACGCCCATGTCCATCATGGTGGGGACGGGACGGGGCGCGGCCGAGGGTGTATTGATCCGCAACGGCGAGGCTCTGGAGCGGCTCGAAAAGGTGGACACGGTGGTGGTGGACAAGACCGGGACGCTCACCGAGGGCCGCCCCGTGCTGGCCGGCGCGGTCGACGGCGAATTGCTGCGCCTCGCGGCGAGCCTCGAGCAGGCCAGCGAGCACCCCATCGCCCACGCCATCGTGACGGCCGCGCGCGAACGTGGGATTGAGCTGGCGGCGCCGATGGAGTTTCGTTCCCTGCCCGGCCGTGGAATCACCGGGATGGTGGATGGGAAGGCAGTGGCGATTGGCAATGCTGGGTTGGTTGATGAAGGCGGGCTCGCTACGCAGGCTGAACAACTACGGAGCGAAGGCCAGACCGTGATGTTCGTCGCGGTGGACGGCCACGCGGCCGGGCTGCTGGGCGTCACCGATCCCATCAAAGCCACCACCGTCGAGGCCCTGAAGCAGCTCGTCGCGCTGCGCATTCATGTGGTCATGGTGACGGGCGACAACCGCACCACGGCCGAACGCGTGGCCCGGCAGCTCGGCATTTCCGACGTCCATGGCGAAGTCCGGCCCGAGAACAAGCACGAGATTGTGCGCCAGTTGCAGCGGCAGGGCCATCGGGTGGCCATGGCCGGCGATGGCATCAACGACGCGCCGGCGCTGGCGCAGGCCGACGTGGGCATCGCCATGGGTACGGGCGCGGATGTGGCCATCGAAAGCGCCGGAGTGACGCTGGTGAAGGGCGACCTGCGCGGCGTGGCCAAAGCGCTGCACCTGAGTCGCGCGACGATGCGCAACATCCGGCAGAACCTGTTCTTCGCGTTCTGCTACAACGTGCTGGGCATTCCCATCGCGGCGGGCGTGCTGTACCCGGTGTTCGGCCTTCTGCTGAACCCGATGATCGCCGCCGCGGCCATGACCTTCAGCTCCGTCTCGGTGATCTCCAACGCGCTGCGGTTGCGGGACGTACGTCTGTAGTCCTCTTGCCGAGTAGCGGATAATGTGGAGGGGACTCAGTCTATGACCATCGCCGCTGGCATCGAGTTGCCCGAGGCTGCGATCGCCGAGATTTGCCGCCGCCACCAGGTCAGGGAGTTATCCTTGTTCGGTTCGGCCGCGCGCGGCGACATGCGGCCGGATAGCGATGTCGACCTCCTCGTGGATTTCCTGCCCGGCGCGCGCCCTGGACTACTCGGCGTTTCAGCGATGATGCGTGAGCTCACGGCCCTGCTCGGCCGCCGAGTCGATCTGGCCGTCAAGCCCGCATTGAAGCCACTCATCCGGCCCGGCGTGCTGGCCGAGGCTCGGCTGATCTATGCGGCGTGATCAACACCGCCTGAATGACATCCTGGAAGCGTTGGACTGGATTGCGAAAGCAATCTCCGAACGGACGGAGGCCGATTTCCTGGCCGACGAAACGCTTTGCTATGCCGTCGCCCAAAAGCTGACGATCATCGGCGAAGCGGTCGCGCGGCTCAGCCCGGAACTCACGGTAAGGCACAACTCAGTGCCGTGGCCCGATATCGTGGGGCTGAGAAACATTCTGGTTCACGAGTACTTCGGCATCTATTGGCCGCTCGTCTGGCAAACCGCGTTCGACCACGCACCGGTCTTACGCGGGCAGGTCGCCGAGATTCTGAACGCCGAGTTCCCCCAGTAGACCGATTCGCGTCCATCGCGATTTCGCGGCCGAACGCGTTTCGGATAAAGATCCAACGGCTGCAAATACAGGGACGTTGTGGCGCACATCACGCGGCGGCGGTCAGCGGTCGGGCACGTTCAATCCGTTCGCGTTCGCGAGGCGAGTGCATCGCCTCCCACAGGTCGGTGCGCCGCTGCACGTTCAGCCAGAAATCGGGGCTGTTGCCGAACACGCGAGCAAGGATGAGCGCGGTTGGGGCGATCACGGCCCTGCGGCGGTTGCACAGTTCGTTCACGTGTTTGCGTTGTACGCCCATCGCTTCGGCTAACGCGCCCTGGGTCAGGCCCATCGGCTCCATGAACTCTTCCATCAGAATTTCGCCAACGCTCGCTGGCTTGCGCTTCGTTGTCAACATGGCTCACCTCACTGATAACTATGTTCGTCCAGATAGACGCTTGTCGCTTCACCTCGCCCGCCATCCCATTGGAAGATGAGCCGCCATCGTTTGTTGACGCGGATCGAATGGAAGCCTCCCGGATTGCCACGCAGTCTTTCGAAATTGTTGCTGGGCGGCACCCGCAAGTTCAGGTCCGTCGTCGCATCGTCAATCATCTCGGTTTTACGGAACAGGCGGCTTTCCAGATCTGATGGGATCTTCTTCGATCGCTCGACATCCGAGCTGCCCATTCTCTCGCTGTGGAATTTCGCAACACAGTCTGGCGAGTCCCTGCGCCGGGACGCACGGGGTGGGTGCCAGAGTGCGTGATTCTGTAGCGGTTTCCCGCACAGGGGTGGGTGGATTCACGCTATCGGCCACGAACCCCACGTCAGGAAGTGCATCCTTTTGTAGGCTAAGACGCTTCGGCTGCACGATTGCTTTGCCTCCCGCCATAGTCTGGCTCGATTGAGAGGAGGCGTCCTCGATGATCCACCCTCGCCCCAAACCGTCGACCTACGAAGTGCTCGCGAAGCACGGCGTCGATCGAAGGAGTTTTCTACAGTTCTGTACCGCAACCGCCGCCGCGCTGGGACTGGAATGTTCCATGGTCCCCAAAGTGGTAGCGGCCATGGACAAGAAACCCCGCATCCCGGTTATCTGGCTGCACGGTCTGGAATGCACGTGTTGCAGCGAATCGTTCATCCGTTCCTCTCACCCCATCGCTCAGGACATCGTCCTGAACATGATCTCGCTCGATTACGACGACACCCTGCAGGCCGCTTCGGGCGACCAGGTGGAGGAGATTCGCAAGCGAATCATCAAAGAGAATCCGGGTGGGTACATCCTCGCCGTGGAGGGCAACGCCCCCACTCGCGACGGCGGCGTCTACTGCACCGTCGGCGGCGACACCTTCCTCAACATACTGCTCGAGACCGCCGAGCAGGCCAAAGCGATTGTGGCCTGGGGCTCCTGCGCCTCCAATGGGTGCGTGCAGGCGGCGCGGCCCAACCCGACCGGCGCGAAGCCCATCCACAAGCTCATCCCGCACCGCACCATTATTAATGTCCCCGGCTGCCCGCCGATTGCCGAGGTGATGACCGGGGTGCTCACCTACATTCTGACGTTCGACGCCCTGCCCGAGCTGGACCGCCAGGGCCGTCCGAAGATGTTCTACGGCCAGCGCATTCACGACAAGTGCTACCGGCGCGCGTTCTTCGACGCCGGCCAGTTTGTGGAAGCCTGGGACGACGACGGCGCGCGCCGCGGCTGGTGCCTCTACAAGATGGGCTGCCGCGGGCCGACGACGTACAACTCCTGCTCCACCTTCAAGTGGAACAACGGTGTTTCCTTCCCCATCGGCTCCGGGCACGGCTGCATCGGCTGCAGCGAAGCGGACTTCTGGGACAACGGACCCTTCTATCAGCGCCTGTCCAACGTGGTGGTGCCGGGCATCGAGGCTACGCCCGAGACCATCGGCGAAGTCCTCGCCGGGGTGACGGCGGTGGGCGTGGGCGCGCATCTTGTCTCGTTTGCCGCACGCAAGCTGGGCAAGCGTGGGAAACCGGGTGAAACGGAGCCGGAGAAGCCGGCCGCGGAAGAGGAGAAGTGATCTATGTCGACCCGGGTTGTCGTCGATCCCATAACGCGCATTGAAGGCCACCTCCGCGTGGAGGCGATGCTGGACGACCATGGCACGGTCCGCGACGCCATGTCGTCGGGGACCATGTGGCGCGGCATTGAAGTGATTCTGCAGGGGCGCGATCCGCGGGATGCCTGGGCGTTCTGCGAGCGCATCTGCGGAGTCTGCACCACGGTGCACGCGCTGGCTTCGGTCCGCACGGTGGAGAATGCCCTCGGCATTACCGTTCCTCCGAACGCCGACATCATTCGCAACATCATGTACCTGACCCAGATGGTGCAGGACCACGTGATCCACTTTTACCATCTGCACGCGCTCGACTGGGTGGACGTGGTTTCCGCCCTGAAAGCGAATCCGGGAGCCACGGCGGCGCTGGCACAAAAGGTGTCGCCCTCCTGGCCGCTGTCTTCGCCTGGGTATTTCAGCGATATCCAATCCACGGTGAAGAAGTTCGTGGATTCCGGCCAGCTCGGCATCTTCCAGAATGCGTACTGGGGCCATCCGGCGTACAAGCTGCCGCCCGAAGCCAATCTGATGGCTGTGGCGCACTATCTGGAAGCGCTTAAGTGGCAGAAGGAAATCATCAAGATCCACACCATCTTCGGCGGCAAGAACCCGCATCCGAACTACCTGGTTGGCGGCATGGCCTCGGCTATCGCCATGCAGAGCGACAATGCCATCAACATGGAGCGGCTCAACATGGTGCACGATTGCATCACCGGGGCCCTTGATGTGGTGGAGCAACTGTACATTCCCGACCTGCTGGCCATCGCCTCGTTCTATCCGGAGTGGACCACCATCGGCGGCGGGCTGGGCAACTACATGGTGTACGGCGACGTGCCGCAGAACGGCATCGGCGACCCATCGCGGTTCCGTTTCCCGCGCGGGATCATCTTGAACAAGAACCTGGCGGAGGTGCTTCCCGTGGATCCGGCCGATCCGGCGCAGATCCAGGAAGAAATCGCCCATTCGTGGTATTCGTATCCGGCCGGGAAGGCCTCCCTGCATCCGTGGGACGGCGTCACCGAACCGAACTACACCGGCCCGAAGCCGCCCTACAAACAGCTTGACGAGAACGGCGGCTACTCCTGGCTGAAGTCGCCTCGCTGGAGGGGCCACGCCATGGAGGTGGGACCTCTGGCCAGGATGCTGGTGGGCTATGCCAGCGGCAAAACCGAGTTCAAGGACGTGGTGAGCGACGCGCTGGGCCGCCTGAACGTACCGGCCACGGCGCTGTTCTCCACGCTGGGCCGAACCGCGGCCCGGGGACTGGAAACCCGGCTGGCCGTTCGCTGGCTGCTGGACGAGTACAACCACCTGGTGGCCAATATCAAGAGCGGCGACACGGCCACGGCCGACACCGGCAAGTGGGAACCGTCCACCTGGCCGGCCGAGGCCAAAGGCTACGGCTTTACCGAAGCCCCGCGCGGCGCGCTGTGCCACTGGATCCATATCAAGGACAAGCGCATCGCCAATTATCAGATTGTGGTTCCCTCCACGTGGAACGCTTCGCCAAAGGACGGCAAAGGACAGCACGGCGCGTACGAAGCCGCGCTGCTGGGCACGCCGATGGCGGACGCGAAACGTCCGGTGGAGATCCTGCGAACCATCCATTCCTTCGACCCGTGCCTGGCCTGCGCGTCGCACGTGCTGGGTCCGGACGGGGAAACGCTGGCCGAGGTTGTGATTCGGTAGGAGGCGCCATGGCAGAACTCGTCTACGGGCGCAAATACGTATGGGAATGGCCGGTGCGCCTGTCGCACTGGATGACCGCGCTCTCGCTCAGCGTTCTGTTCGCCAGCGGGCTGTACATCGCCAACCCGGTGCTGGCCCCCAATGGCGAACCCGCTTTCCACTTCGTGATGGGGCGCGTGCGGCAGATCCACTTCGCCGCCGCGTACCTGCTTTTCTTCAGCTTCCTGGTGCGCTCGTACTGGTTCTGGGTGGGCAACAACTACGCCCGCTCGGGGTTCCCGTTCGTGTGGCGCCGGAGCTGGTGGCTGGACCTGCGCCGCCAGGGGACCGCGTACCTCAGCCTCGAACGCGGCCGCGTGCACCTGGGCCACAATGCGCTGGCCGGGCTCGCCTACACTACCTTCGTCATCTTCCTCGGATGGGCGGACATCCTCACCGGGTTCGCCATCTACTCCGAGACGAAGCCCGGCGGATTCTGGGACCGCCTGCTCGGCTGGATGGTCCCACTGCTTGGCGGATCGTACCAGGCGCGGATGTGGCACCACATGCTGGCCTGGACGTTCGTGGTGTTCCTGATTCTCCACTTGTATATCGTGTTCTTCGATTCGCACCAGTACAAGAACGGATTGATCTCGTCCATCGTCTCTGGTTATAAGTTCTACGAGAAGGGCGATATCGATGTCGACCGCTGGGCCAGTTGAGACGGTTGTCCTGGCCCTGGGCAACACGCTGCTTCGCGACGACGGTGTGGGGGTTGTGATTCTGGACGCGTTGCGAGCACAAGCGCCGGCACGAGTGCCGGCGCGGCAGACACAAGTGTCTGCGCCACAATTCTGCCTGCAGGGCGGGGTGGAGTTCGTGGACGGCGGCACGCAGGGGCTGGCGCTGCTGGGCGTGCTGAGTGGCCGGCGCACGGCGGTGATCCTGGATGCCGTCGCGCTGGGCGCCGCGCCGGGGACGGTGCACGTGTTGAGCGCTGACGACGCCGTCCGCATGCGCTCGCACCGCTCCACCACGGCGCACGAGGGGAACGCGGGGGAACTGCTGGCCACTGCCCGCCTGCTCGGCGATCTGCCGCAGCGTACCATCATAATAGGCATCGAGCCGGAAGAAGTTCGCACCGGTGTGGGGCTGTCGGACGCGGTGGCGCGCAGCGTACCGGAAGCGGTGGCGTGTGCGCGGCGCGTGCTGGAAGGAAGTTTCACCTATGTGCCTGGCCATTCCGGGTAAGATTGTCGACGCCGAGGAGGTCGGGGG
Organism: Bryobacteraceae bacterium; assembly: GCA_049510065.1. Taxonomy (GTDB): domain Bacteria; phylum Acidobacteriota; class Terriglobia; order Bryobacterales; family Bryobacteraceae; genus CAWACP01. The sequence goes on along the minus strand of JBEKZH010000013.1, from coordinate 43,645 downwards.
CTTTCGCATCGGCAACGTGCAGTTCGGCGGCATCACTCGCAAGGTGTATCTCGACTTCGTTCCCGAGGCCGTTCCCGGCGACTATGTGATCGTGCACGTGGGTTTCGCCATCAGTCTTGTGGACGCCGAAGAGGCCGAACGCACGTTTGCGCTGCTCGAAGAGATGGGCGTGCTGGCGGAGGAAGGGATCGACCCTCCGTGAAGTACCTGGACGAATACCGCGACCCGAAAATCGCCCGGGCGCTGGTGGAGCAGATTCGCGCGCGCGTCACGCGTCCCTGGGTCCTGATGGAGATTTGCGGTGGCCAGACGCACACGCTGATGCGCTACGGCATCGACGAGCTGGTGGCGCCGGGCGTGGAGCTGGTGCACGGCCCCGGATGCCCGGTGTGCGTCACCGCGCTGGAAACGATCGACAAAGCGCTGGCCATCGCCTCGCGGCCGGACGTCACCTTCGCCTCCTATGGCGACATGCTGCGGGTTCCCGGTTCGCACTCGGACCTGTTCCGCGTGAAGGCGGCGGGCGGCGATGTGCGCATCGTCTATTCGCCCATGGACGCTCTGAAGCTGGCGCGGACCATGCCCGATCGCAAGGTGGTGTTCTTCGCCGTGGGCTTCGAGACCACCGCGCCGGCCAATGCCATGGCCGTGTGGCAGGCGCATCGGGAAGGGCTCGCGAACTTCTCGGTGCTGGTTTCGCACGTGCTGGTTCCGCCGGCCATTCGTCTGCTGCTCGCATCGCCTTCGAACCGCGTGCAGGGCTTCATCGCGCCCGGCCATGTGTGCACGGTGATGGGCTGCCGGGAATACGAGGAGCTGGCGCGCGATTTTCATGTTCCCATGGTGGTGGGCGGGTTCGAGCCGCTGGATCTTCTGGAAGCGATTCTGATGCTGGTGGGCCAGCTTGAGGACGGGCGCGCCGAGGCGGAGAACCAGTATGTGCGGTCGGTGACGCGGGAGGGCAACGCTCCGGCGCGGCGCGTCATGGAACAGGTATTCGAAGTGGCGGACCGGAAATGGCGCGGCATCGGCGAGATCGCGGGGAGCGGCTATCGCCTGCGCCCGGAGTTCGCCATGCACGACGCGGAGAAGGTCTTCGATCTCCAGACCATCACGGCGGAGGAACCGGCCGAGTGCATCAGCGCGCTGGTTCTGCAGGGCTTGAAGAAGCCGCCGGACTGCACGGCGTTTGGCACGCGCTGCACGCCGGACACGCCCATGGGAGCGCCGATGGTATCCAGCGAAGGCGCCTGCGCGGCGTATTATGTATATCGCCGGCATGAGCTGTTGACGCTGGCCGAAGGCCTGGCAGGATGAAGAAGTCTTCTTTCGCAGGGCATGGCCCTGTCTTTCACAGGCTGAAGCCTGTGCCACCATGTACTGATAAGCTTCTGAGGAAAGGTGGCACAGACTTTAGTCTGTGGAATTGCGGTGACAGTCTCCATTGAACAGTTCGTCTGCCCGGCGCCGCTCGCGGCAGGGGACACAGTGCTGCTCGGCCACGGCAGCGGAGGCCGGCTGAGCGCCGAGCTGGTTCGCGACGTCTTCCTGCCCGCGCTCGGCAATTCCATTCTCGGCCAGCTCGAGGACCAGGCGACGCTGGACATTAACGGCACGCGGATCGCGTTTACGACGGACTCATTCGTAGTGAAGCCGCTGTTCTTTCGCGGCGGCGACATCGGGTCGCTGGCCGTGCACGGAACCATCAACGACCTTGCCGTGGGCGGCGCCGAGCCGCTGTTCCTGAGCGCGGCGTTCATCCTGGAAGAAGGGCTGCCGATGGAGACGCTGCGCCGCGTGGCCCGGTCCATGGGCGAGGCCGCCACCGCCGCGGGTGTCCGCATCGCCACCGCGGACACGAAGGTGGTGGAGAAAGGCAGCGGCGACGGGCTGTTCGTGAACACTACGGGCATCGGCCTGGTGCGGCCGGGCGTGGCGCTGTCGGCGGCGAATGCCCGGGTGGGCGACCGCGTGATCCTGAGCGGCTATATCGGCGACCACGGCATGGCCATTCTGGCCGAGCGCGAGGGCCTCGAGTTCGACAGCCCCATCGGCAGCGATTCCGCGGCCCTGCACACGCTGACCGGCGTCATGCTCGATGCCAGCAGCGGCATTCGTGCGATGCGCGATCCCACTCGCGGTGGCCTGGCCAGCACGTTGAACGAGATCGCCGCGCAATCGGGCGTCACCATCGAGATTGAGGAGACCTCGATCCCCGTTCGCGAGGAGGTGCGGGGCGCGTGCGAGATGCTGGGGCTCGATCCGCTGCATGTGGCCAACGAGGGGAAGCTGGTGGCTATCGTCGCACCGGAGGAGGCCGATGCGGTGGTGGAGGCGATGCGCGGCCATCGGCTGGGCGCGGATGCCCGCATCATTGGCACGGTCACCGGAACGGCGCGAAAACTGGTGCTGATGCGGACGTCGTTCGGCACCACGCGCATTGTCGACATGTTGGCAGGCGAGCAGTTGCCGCGGATCTGCTAACATGCACGAGCTGGGCATAGCCAATTCGGTGATCGAAGCGGTACAAAAGGAGATGGCGCAGAGGCCGGGCGCGCGCCTGACGAAGATCGGCCTGCGCATCGGCGAGTTTTCCGGAATCGACGATTCCTCGTTGCGATTCTGCTTCGATGTGCTGGTGCGTGACACGGAATTGCGGGCCGCTTCGCTCGACATCGAGCGCGGTCCGCGGGACGAACTGGATCTAAGCTACCTTGAGGTGGAAGAAGATGAGCCAGATTCCCATTGAGCGCAAGGTGCTGAACGCGAACGACGCGATTGCGGCGGCGCTGCGCGAACGTTTTCTCGAACACGGCATTTTCTGTTTGAACTTCATCAGCTCGCCCGGCTCCGGTAAGACCGCGCTGCTGGAACGGACTCTGGAACGGTTCGCGCCCGGCACCCGCGTGGCCGTCGTCACCGGCGACCTGCAAACCGACAACGACGCGCGGCGGCTGGCCCGCGCGGGCTATCCCGTGAAACAAATCACCACGGGGACCGCCTGCCATCTGGATGCGCGCATGGTGGAGAACGCGCTGGCCGAGTGGAACCTGGCGGATCTGGAGTTGCTGTTGATCGAGAACGTGGGCAACCTGGTGTGCCCCACCAGCTACGACCTCGGCGAGAACAGCAAGGTGGTGCTGATGAGCGTGACCGAGGGCGAGGACAAGCCGCTGAAATACCCGGGCATCTTCTACAAGGCCGACCTGATGCTGCTGACCAAGATCGATCTGCTGCCGCATCTGGAATTCGACGACGCGCTGGCGTGCGACAACGCGCGGCAGATTCATCCAGGGCTGGAGATTATCCGGACGTCGGCGACAACGGGAGCGGGGCTGGACCGCTGGGTGACGTGGATCGAAGCGCGCATGCACCGGCCTGAGGCGGCGTGAGGGGCGGCTACTGGTTCTCCACCTCGAGACACAATTGGATCGCTTCGTGGATGCGCTCAGTGACCTCGTCCAGAGATCGCCCTGCGTGTGGCACCCGGGGAGTTGTGGGACTGAGGCAACGTAGAAGCCCTCTTCATCGCGCTCAATGACGACATCGAACTGGCGCTGCATGTGAGGTGGCCTCGATTCCGATTCTAGGTCGTTTACGGCCATCTAAGGGTCTGCATGCCTACAATGGAGGCAGCGATTGGTCTTGGCGCGGCGGCGACGGGTTCAAGCCGTCAAGAACTTCCCGGTCGGTTAGCCTGAGCACCAGCCGGACGCCTATTATGGGGTATAGAACCATAGGGAGATCGTGACCGTGACATCGGCAGACGAACACGAGTACATGCGACTCGCGATCCAGGAAGCAAGACGTTCGCGTGGCGAGGAAGGAAGGGTCTATCCCCATGTTGGTGCCGTCGTCGTTCGCGACGGTCAAGTTCTCGGCTCCGCTTGTCGTGGCGACCAAGATCCTCGCGAACACGCGGAGTTTGGCGTCCTTGAGAAGAAGTTACCTCACGAGACACTCGCTGGGTGCACCGTCTACACCACCCTGGAGCCATGTACCACCCGAGGCCGCACGAAGGTCACCTGCGCAGATCGCATCATCGAGCGCCGTGTCAGCCGCGTGGTCATCGGGATGCTCGATCCGGATCAGCGAATAACCGGCAAGGGAATCTTGAAACTGCGGCGAGCCGGTATCGCTGTGGATTTGTTTCCTCAGGCATTAATGGCCGAATTGGAAGAGATGAATCGCGACTTTACGCGAGATCGCGAGAAAAGAGCTGCTGGCTCGTCTGTCAACGGCATTGCAGAGGCTGGCCTCACCACCTTCTACCCTTCGCGTGACTACTACTCACGCTTCCGTGGGGATTCTGCAACCATCGACCGCTATGCGTCGACTGCACAAAACACGGTCGTCTTCGTCAGCATTAACTTGATGACAGGAATCCCATTTCACGACCTCTGTATGGCGCTGAAGCGTAAGCTGATTGCGCCCGGCAGTACGTTTAGCGTCACGATCTCGCTCCTCGATCCAAGTCGTCCAGAGCTCATGGCGGCGATCGCTCCCGTCCTATCGAAGGATCCTGCCGACCTCGCGGAGACCATCCGCCAAAGCCTGCGCGAACTGGCTCACTTCAAGGAAGAATTGAGCAAGCGCGCTCGATCTAGAGTTGAGGTGCGAGTTCACCACGCCGTACCGTTTGGAAGTGCCATACTTCTTGACCACCATCTACCCAACGGTCGCATCCAAATTGAGACAAAGCCTTATAAGGTTGGCTACCAGAAGAGTTTTGCGTTCGAAGTAATACGCACGGAACCCGATGGCCTGTTCGATGTACTGGCGGCGTCGTACGACGCGCTCCTCCGTGACGGTCACCCTATCGATTCAGGGGAGGATATCTAGCTCTGGTGTTGAGTTGGAGCGAACTATGTCCAAGAAGAGTGCTGGACTTCTGCTATTCCGCGAGACGGCTGCAGGTGTGGAAGTGCTTTTGGTTCACCCCGGCGGTCCATTCTGGGCAAAGAAGGACGATGGCTGCTGGTCAATACCTAAGGGTGAGTTTGCGGACGACGAAGAGCCCCTTGGCGCAGCCAAACGCGAGTTCGAAGAAGAGATGGGCGTTCCACCGTCCGGTGACCTCACACCGTTGGAACCGCTCAAGCAACCGAGCGGCAAGCTGGTGTTCGCTTGGGCCATTCGCTCTGATTTCGATCCTTCCAGACTAAAGAGCAACACGTTCTCCATGGAATGGCCTCCGAAGTCAGGTAAGCAACAGGAGTTTCCCGAGGTCGATAGAGCAGAGTGGTTCGAGGTGGACGCTGCAAGACTTAAGATCTTGAAGGGGCAGGCTCCGTTCATCGACCAGCTCCTAAGGAAGGTCCAGAACGCTGAGAGCGCCCGCGGGTCTCACATTGCATCGTCTACAGGTCCAAAGAATTCCGAACAGACCCGACAGCAATCCCTTTTTTGAGGCGAGGCGTAGCGGCTGTATGGCAAGTAGCACCGGCTAACTCGCTTGCTTGGTGGGGCGGATCGCGGCTTGGCCTTGCGCTGCAACATCGGCGGCGATGCCTCTGTCTGGCGCCCCACGGCTTTGGTGGTGACCTTGTCGCACTTGACGCCAGCCCGGAAAGCCGAAACAATACATAGGTAAAGTGTTTTTACGCCGGCAACACCTGCACTTCACGGGAATCGGCGGGATCGGCATGAGCGGTATCGCCGAGGTGCTGCTGAATCTCGGCTACCAGATCAGCGGTTCGGACCTCCGGCTCAGCCCCATCACCGAACGCCTCGCCACGCTGGGCGCCACCGTCCACGAAGGCCACAGCGCCGCCAACATCGCCGGCGCGCGCGTGCTGGTGATCAGTTCCGCGGTGGACGCGGCCAATCCAGAAGTGCTGGAAGCGCGGCGGCTGGGCATCCCGGTGATCGCGCGCGGCGAGCTGCTGGCCGAGCTGATGCGCCTGAAGTTCGGCATCGCCGTGGCCGGCAGTCACGGAAAAACCACCACCACTTCCATGACCGCCGCCATTCTGAACCACGCCGGACTCGACCCGACGGTGGTGGTGGGCGGCCGGACCGCGACCATGGGCGGCAGCAACGCGCGCGTGGGCAAGAGCGACCTGCTGGTGGTGGAGTCGGACGAGAGCGACGGCTCCTTCCTCAAGCTGGCGCCGATCTTGGCTGTCGTCACCAACATCGACCGCGAGCACCTGGATCACTATCCGGACATCGAAGCCATCCGCGCGGCGTTCCTCGAGTTCGTCAACAAGGTTCCGTTCTACGGCGCGGCCATCCTTTGCCTCGACGACGAGAACGTGCAGCAGATTCTGCCGCAGATCAACCGGCGGACCATCACCTATGGCCAGAGCCCGCAGGCGCAGTTGCAGGTGCACAGCCACGCCGTGGGGCATCTCTCCAGCCGGTTCTGGGTGCGCGGCCCCGATGGCGACCTGGGCGAGTTTCACCTGAACGTCCCCGGCTTCCACAACGTTCTGAACGCCACGGCGGCGCTGGCCATCGGTCTCGAACTGGGCGTGGACGTGGAGAAAGCGCGGCAGGCGCTCGACACGTATAGCGGCGTGGAGCGGCGCTTCCAACGGCGCGGCGAGGCCAACGGCGTCACTGTGGTGGACGACTACGGCCACCACCCGACGGAGATTCGCGCCACGCTCGCGGCCGCCCGCCTGTGCGACTACGCGCGGGTGCTGGCCGTCTTCCAGCCGCACCGCTACACGCGCACGCAGCACCTGATGGACGAATTCGCGCGCTCGTTTCACCAGGCCGACGCGGTCTTCCTTCTGGATATTTACGCCGCCTCCGAAAAGCCTATCGAAGGTGTCTCGGCCGAAGCGCTGGCCGAGCGCATCCGCCAGTTCGGTCACCGCTGGGTGGAGTATTCGGGTACCATCGACAAAGCGGTGGATGCCGTGCGCAAAGTGGTTGAGCCGGGCGATCTGGTTCTGACGCTGGGCGCGGGAAATGTGTGGCAGGCGGGAGATCGTCTGCTGCAGCAGCTCAAGGGAGGCGAGTGATATGGCCTCTGCCAGTGGCTCCAACAAGCGGCGCGGAACGGCCGTGGTGCGCGGCGTCCGCTACGGATTGCTGGGCATCGCGGTGACCGGCCTTCTCGCCTGCGCCATCTACGGTGCGCAGCGCATGGAGCGGTTTCTGATCGAGGACCCGCGGTTCGCTCTGCCCGGCCCGGCGGAGTACGGCCAGGAGAGCGCGAACGTGCACCTTTCCGGCGTGAAATGGGCTTCGCGCGCGGAAATTCTGCGGGTATTCCAGCCCGATTTCAACCGCAGCCTCTACCTGCTGCCGCTGGCCGATCGGCGCCGCGCGTTGCTCCGCGTAAGCTGGGTGCGCGACGCCTCGCTCACGCGCATCTGGCCCAATGAGCTGGCCGTGCACGTTGAGGAGCGCCAGCCGGTGGCGTTCCTGCAGATCCCCTTCGGACCCATGTCGCGGTATGCCCTCATCGACGCCGACGGCGTCATTCTCGAACAACCGGGCAAGGCTCGATTCGATCTTCCGGTGATCCTGGGCGTGAACCCCGGCGCGCCCATCGGCGACCGGGTGGTGCGCGTGCACCGGATGCAGCGGCTGACCAGCGACCTGGGCGCGCTCGCGGCTGGCGTATCCGAAATCGATGTCGGCGATCTCGACAACCTGAAGATCCGCGAACGAGTGCAGGATCAGACCGTGCTGCTCAACCTGGGCGACCGCAATTTCGCCAGCCGCATGCACACGTTCGTCGACCAGTTTCCGAACATCCGCCGCCGGCTGCCTGCGGTGGCGGAGCTGGACCTGCGCATCGACGACCAGATCATCGCCGTGTCGCAGACCCCGGGTGGAGGCCGCCAGTAATGGCCAGCAAGCCGCTGTACGTTGCCGGTCTGGATGCGGGGGGCCGCCACACGCGTTGCGTCATTGGCCTGGTGGATGACGGGCGCCTGCGCTACCTGGGCCATGGCGAGGTGCATTCGGCGGGCTGGAGCCGGGACCGTCTGTCCGACCCCGCGGCGCTCACCGCTTGCATCGGCGCCGCCGTGGGCGAGGCTGAGAAGAAGGCCGGCGTATCCGTGGAGGGCATGGTGGTGGGCGTGGGGGGCGCCGGCGTCGAGGGGTTCGACAATAGCGGCTCCTACGAGTTCAGCCATCCGCGGCCGGTGACCCGCGAGCAGATGAACTACGCTCTCGATAGCGCTGCAAGCGTCCGGCTCGACGACGACCGCTGCCTGCTGCAGATCTGCCCGCAGGATTTCACCGTGGACGGCCGCGCCGGCTGCCAGAATCCAAACGGGGCAACGTGCACGCGGCTGGAGGCGAACGTTCACGTGATCACCGCCTGGAAACACGAGCACACCGCGCTGGTCAACGCCGTGCATCAGGCCCATTACGCGGTGGAAGAGACCGCCTACGAGCCGCTGGCCGCCGCCTATGCCGCCATCCTCGCCGAGGACCGCACGCGTGGGGTGGCGCTGGTGGACATCGGCTGCGACTCCACCGACATCGTGGTCTACGAGGGCGAGTCGCTGGTGCTGGCGAAGAGCCTCCCGGTTTCCGCCGATCACTTCACGCGCGATGTCGCGTGGGTGCTGAAGGTGTCCTACGAAGACGCCGAGAGGATCAAGCGCGAGTACGGCTGCGCGATCCTCGGCCTCACCGCCGACAACAGCCTGATCGAGGTGCCATCGCCTGGCGGACGCGAACCGCGCGAGGCGCCCCGCCGCGTTTTGAATGAGGTTCTGGAGGCGCGCGCCGAGGAACTGTTCCACTTCCTGCGGGAAGCGCTGGCCTCCGTGGCCATGGAGCAGAATCTGCTGGAGGGCGTGGTGCTCACCGGCGGGGGCGCGCTGCTGGCCGGAATGTGCGATGTGGCGGAACGCGTGCTGAACGTTCCCGCGCGGCTGGGGCTGGCCATCGGGATGGAGAAGTGGCCCGAAGAGATCGACAACGCCGCCTGGACCGTGGCGGCCGGGCTGTGCATGTACTCCGCGCGTTTGAAGCTGAAGCGCGAGTGGAAACGGAAGGCGCCAGGCCTCATTGGACTGGTGCTGCGGTAGGTGAGCCGCGAGAGTGATCGAGCGGTAGTGGAACGAAACCGGGAGGATCAGTGATGGAAGGGCTGAAATTCGCAATTCAGGACGACATTCCGACGGGCACGAAGATCAAGGTGATCGGCGTGGGCGGCGGCGGCTCCAACGCGGTGGCTCGCATGATCAGCGAGGGACTCTCCGGCGTCGAGTTCCACATCCTCAACACCGACGCGCAGGCGCTCAACGCCTCGCCGGCGCCCAACAAGCTGGCCATCGGTTCCAAGATCACCAACGGCCTTGGCGCCGGAGCCGATCCGAACACCGGCCGGCAGGCTGCGCTGGAGGACACCGAGCGCATCATCGAGATTCTGGAAGGCGCCGACATGGTGTTCGTCACCGCGGGTCTGGGCGGCGGAACGGGCACTGGCGCCGCGCCGGTGGTGGCGTCGCTGGCCCGGGAGATGGGCGCGCTGACCGTGGCCGTGGTTACCCGTCCGTTCGCCTTCGAAGGGCCGCGGCGCATGAAGCAGGCCGAGAAGGGGCTGGCGGAACTGGCGTCCACGGTGGATACCGTCCTCTCCATCCCCAATGACCGCCTGCTGGAGCTGGTTCCCAAAGGCACCAGTTTTTTCGAGGCGTTCAAGCTCGCCGACGACGTGCTGCGCCAGGCCGTGCAGGGGATTTCGGACATTATCACGACGCCGGGGCTGATTAACCGCGATTTCTCCGATATTCGCGCCATCATGCTGGGAATGGGCTACGCCATGATGGGCACGGCCACCTGCCGCGGGGAACGCGCTCCGGTGGAGGCCGCGCGTCAGGCCATCAGCAGTCCGCTGCTGGAGGAAGGCGGCGTGAAGGGCGCGCGCGGCGTGCTCATCAACATCACCGCTTCCAGCCGCCTGAGCCTGCACGACGTCAACGAAGCCTGCTCGCTGATTCGCGCAGCCACCACCAACGACGACGTGCAGATCAACTTCGGCGTGGTGCTCAATGAGGCGATGGAGGACGAGGTGAAGATCACCGTGATCGCCACCGGCTTCCAGCGTGACAACCTGCCGAAGATCGCCCGGCCCGCGGCCACCGCAGTCATCGTTGAGACTGCGCCGGAACCTCCCCCGCCGCCTGCGCCGGAGTTCTCGTCGTTCCCCTTTGTTAAGGAGCCGGAGCCCGAGCCGGTGATGGAAGCAGTTGCCGAGCCCGAGCCTCCGCCCGCACCGGCGCCGCAGTTACCCGCCGAGGAGCCGGCGCTGTCCATGAACGATCTGGACGTTCCCGCGTACCTGCGGCGGAATCGACGGCTGTACCAGTAGGGTTCAGCCGCGAATGAACACGAATATACACGAATAGGGAATCTGTTTGCGGTATTCGTGCGCACCGGAGGCCAGCGGCAGGCGCGCCGGCTTGATACAATCGACACGGTTTGTGAGTTATGCGACTTTCTACCTTCGTTTGTGTTTTTGCGACACTCGCAGGGACGGGCGCCGCGGCCTGCGACCGAAGCTGCCTGATCGGCATCGCAGATCAGTACCTGGCCGCCATGGTGAAGCACGATCCCGCGGGATTGCCGCTGGCGCCCCGGGCCAGGTACACGGAGAACACCGCGACCATCCCTCTCGGGGACGGCTTGTGGGTGGGCGTGTCGGAAGCGCCGTCCACGTTCAAGATCTACGCTGCCGAACCCGTGTCGGGCCAGGTGGGCTTTTTCGGAGTGCTGAAGGAGTTTGGCAAGCCCGTGATGCTGGCGCTTCGCATCAAAGTGGAGAACGGGCGAATCACGGAAATCGAGCACGTGGTGGCCCGCCAGTTGTGGGGCTCCGGCCTCGCCAACCTGGTGACGCCGAGGCCGGGGTTGCTCGAGACGGTTCCGCCTCCCGAACGCGTCTCACGGCAGGAGATGCTGCGGATCGCGGATTCGTACTTTGACTCCATCGAGCAGACCAACGGAAAGAGGGCGCCGTTCGCGGACGATTGCGAACGGCATGAAAACGGCGGCCAGACGACCACGCGAAAGACTCCCGACCCGGCTGCCGACCACGCCACGCAGTTGATCAACGCTCTCGGCTGCGCGGCTCAGATCGACGCGGGCGAACTGCGATACATCACCCGGATCCGGCCCCGGCGGCTGCTGGTGATCGACGAGGAGAAAGGGCTGGTGTACGGTTTCCCGATGTTCGTGCATCGCGGAGCGGTGAGGTCGGTGGAGATTGTGGGCGTGCCGGGCGTGCAATCGCGGCCGAAGGCGTTCGGGCCGATCAACCTCCTGGCGGGCGAGATTTTCAAAATACGCGGCGGGAAGATACACGAGATCGAAGCGATGGGGGTGCTGGTGCCGTACGGTGCCGCGAGCGGATGGGAATAGGCGCGGGAACATCGCCAGTCTTACCTCGAGATTGGCTGCGTAGGCGATGTGAGCCTCCGCCGCCGCGTGGAAGCTCTGCTCAAAGCTGAAACTGAAACTGTCGTCGCTCCCGACGTTACGACGGACATGGGAGCGACTCAGCCTGGAGCGGCGACTTCGACCGAAGGCCCGAGCACGCGCGTGGGGCCGTACGAACTGGTCCGCATCATCGGCGCGGGCGGCATGGGCATGGTCTGGGTAGCCGAGCAGGAGTACCCGCGGCGCCGCGAAGTCGCCCTCAGGATCATCAAGCCGGAAACGGATTCGGGCGAGGTCATCGCGCGCCTGGAGGCTTGGGGTGTCCTTTCGAGACGCCTGTCTCAATCGGGGGAGCACCCCATGCAAACCCTCTGAACGTTATTGGAATCCTCGCAGAGTACCGACAGCCTGTGTCGTATCACACGACTGCTGACAAAGCGTGGCGAGGTACCGCTTGAAAACACGCCGGCGCTACTGGATGATTTCGCGGCCAGCGGCCATGTTTAGTTGGGCGGCGGCGGTGAGGTACGATCCGACCAGGTTGATGTAGGCAACCTGCGTGGCACGGTAGTCTCTTTGGGCATCCAGGTAGTCCAACAGCGCGGCCTGACCACGCTGGTAGGCGAATGACATGGTGTCGCGAATGCGCGCCGCGGTTTCCAGATAGCCGTCCGGGCTCTTATAAGGGCGGAGCAGATTCAGGGAACTCACCATAGTGAAGTACGCAGAATCGACATCGCTGAAAACCTGGGCTTCGGCGGCATCCTTTTCGCGCTCGGCGTGGTTGATGTCGATTTGCGTGCGCGCCTTCTCGCCCTGGTTGCAATCGAAAACACGCAGCGGGATGTTTACGTTGAATCCGATGTAGACCGGAGGAAGACGCCCGAGGTCTAGTCCAAGAGTGGGATCCGTCGAACCATTGGCAACCGCCAGGTTGTGGTCGGTCCGGGCCTTCTCGATGGCCTGCAGGGCTGCCTTCAAATCGGGTCTGGCTGCCAGAGCCACGGTGTGAAACTCCTCCAAAGGCATGATTTGATCCTGGAATTCGAAGGGGCCGGTGACGTCGAACTTGTCCACCGGGGTCCGGTCGTTGAGCAGCATCAGGAGCGTGATCCTGGCGGTTCGGGCGTTGACGATGGCAGTCTGATAGTCAGATTCGTACTGCACGCGCTGCAAAACCAGACGGTCCAGATCCACCCGGGCGATATCGCCCGATTTGAACCGATCGCGATCGATGGACAACTCCTTCTCGAAGTAATCCAGGTTCTGTTTGGCATTGGCCAGCAGGGCCCTGGCCTGCAGGGTTTGCACAAAGGCGCTCCGTAAACTGAAAAGCAGGGTGCGTTCCAGATCAAGTTGCTGCGATTCGGCGATGGCGGTTCCCTGCTGCGCGCTCTCCAGGCGAAGTTCGCGCTTGCGCTGGCGCTCGTGCAGATAGTCAAACGCGATGGTCGGCAGGTTCGCGCCGAGGGGGCGATAAGGGTTACCGGTGAAAGGCGTCAGTTGATCGAGGCTTGCGGTGAAATTGGGGTTGGGGCGCAGGAACGCCGTAACTTCCTGTGCCTTCGATTCCTGGATGTTGAGTTGGCCGGCGCGCAGGTTGGGGTTGTTCTGTTCGAATTCGTCCTTCACCTGCTGCCACGTCAACGGGCTTTGCGCGAAGGCCCCCACGCAAAGGCAGTACCCAATCAGAAAGCGGACTTGTAGATGCCAGATCGATAGTCGCATGTTACTCCGTCAAACCTGCAAGATATCGCCGTCGCGCGCCGCCAGGGCATAGAGAACGGGCGAGAGGAAAATCGACAGCAAGAGCCGGGAAGCGAGGCCGGCTACGATTACGATGGCAAACGGCTTCTGCGAATCGCTGCCGATTCCCGTGGACATGGCCGCGGGCAACAGGCCGAAACAGGCCACCAGCGCGGTCATCATGATAGGACGCAGCCGCAGCAGGGAGGCTTCGAGCGTGGCCGTCGGGATGTCTTTTCCTTCCAGACGCAGCTTGTTAATGAACGAGTACAGAATCACGCTGGTTTGCAGAGCGACACCCATCAATGCCACAAAACCCAGCATCGACGAGACGCTGAAATTGGTATGGGTAATTCGCAGCGCCAGCAAGCCGCCAACCGGCGCCGTCACCAGCACGCTGAAAAAGATAATGAGCGGGAATTTCAGATTTCCGTAAAGCGCGAACAGGATCAGCAGAATCAAAACCACCGTCAGGGGTAAAATGACTTTCATCTGCTGTTGCGACGCCAGATACTCCTTGTATTCGCCCCCCCACTCGAACTTATAGCCGATGGGGAGTTTGACCGCCGCATTCACCTTCTTGCGGGCTTCGCCCACGGCGCTTGCCAGGTCGCGGCCTTCCACGCTGAACTGGACACCGATGAAGCGCGAATTCGCCTCGCGATAAATAAAGGACGCGCCGCTTTCCACCTTGATGTCGCAGAACTGGCTGAGCGGCAGATACTGGCCGTCCGGCGTGGCGATGAGCAGGTTCCTGATGGCGTTCTCATCGCTGCGGAAGGGCTCCTGCATGCGCACGACGAGGTCGAACTGGCGCTCCCCCTGAATCACCTGGGTGGCGGCGGCGCCGCCCATGGCCGTGTTGACGAGGGTGTTGACGTCGCTTACATTCAGGCCATAACGCGCCAGTTTGGCGCGGTCGGGAGTGATGGTGAGGCTGGGCTGTCCCAGTTCGCGCACCACGGTGATCTCGTTGAGGCCGGGAACCCTGGAGAGAAGGGTCTTCACCTGGTTGGCCTTGTCTTCCAGGGTGGCCAGATCCGGCCCGAAAATCTTCACGGCCAGGGAGCTTTTCAAACCGGTTTCCGCCTCGTCCACCGCGTCTTCCGCCGGCTGGGTGTAATTGAAGATGACGCCGGGAAAGGCCGCGAGCTTGTGCTGGATGGCCTCTATCAGGGCGGCCTTGTTCCGGATGCTGCCCTGCCAGGCGCTGTCGCTGTAGGGTTTCAGGTCCACAAAGAACTCGTTGTTGAAGAATCCGGTGGGATCGGTGCCATCGTCCGGTCGTCCCAGTTCGTTGGCCACCGTGGTCACCTGGGGGAAGCTCGACAGAATATTGCGGATCTGCGGAGAGAGTTTCGATGCCTCTTCGAAGGAAATGGTATAGGGTGTGGTGGCGCGCACCCACAGGGCCCCTTCATCCAAATGGGGCATGAATTCGCCGCCAATGGATGGAATCAGCAGCAGCGAGGCCCCGAATATCGCCAGGATTACGGCTACGGTGACCAGCCGGTAGCGCAGGCACCAGCCCAGCATTCGGCCGTACAGATCGCGAACCCACTCATAGAGACGCATCCGCGGCTCATGCACGCGCTTACGGAGAAAGAAGAAGCACAGCACGGGCAGCAGTGTGAGAGCACAGAGCAGGGAGCCCAGCAACGCGAAGGACATTGTATCCGCCATGGGCTGGAAAAGCCGGCCAGAGGGCCCGGAGAGCACATAAATGGGCAGATAGCCGGCAATGATCACGGCAATCGCGTAGAAGATGGGACGTTCCACATCGCGGGCGGCTGCCCGGATGATGTCGATGACGCTGTGGTGGCTCTCGCCATGGCGGGCCGCCAGCTCGCGGAAGATATTCTCCACCATGACCACGGAGCCATCCACGATGATGCCGAAGTCGATGGCGCCAATGGAGAGAAGATTCGCGGGAATATGCCTCCAGTCCAGGCAGATAAAGGAGAACATCAGCGCAAACGGGATGGTCACCGCGACGATCAGGGCCGTCCGCACGCTGAGCAGGAAAAGACCGAGAATCACCAGAACCAGCAGCATGCCGAGCAGCAGGTTGTCCTCCACTGTCCTGGTGGTCTGTTCGATCAAGCCCTGCCGGTCGTAATACGGCACTACTTTCACGTCGGGGGGCAGGACGTGTTCGTTGAGCTCCCTGGTCATGGCTTCGACGCGCCGCAGAACCACCTGGGCCTGTTCGCCGACCCGCATCAGGATGACCCCTTCCACCGCGTCATCCTGCTTCATGTATCCAAACTGGCCGAGGCGCGGTGCGTAGCCGATTCCCACCTGGGCGATATCTTTTACATAGACGGGAATCCCGTTCTTCTCCTGTACAACGATGTTGCCGATGTCCGCCGTATCGCGGACCAGGCCCAGGCCGCGGATATAGTAAAATTGCCCGCCCTGGGAATAAAACCCGCCGCCCGCGTTGGCGTTATTACCGCCCAGTTGGTTCGTAACCTGCGGAACCGTGACACCATACGCGAACAGCTTGTTGGGATTGAGCAGCACCTGATACTGCATGGTGGTCCCGCCGAAACCGGAGTCGTCGGCCACACCCTGAATGGAGCGATAGTGCCGCTCCAGAACCCAGTCTTCCAAAACCTTGAGGTCCTGTGGCGAGCGATCGGGACTCTGCAATACGTATCGGTAAATGAGACCGCTGGGACTGAAGAGCGGTGAGATGCCAGGTTGCAGACCGGCTGGCATGGATGCGTTGGGAATACGTTCAAACGCCTGCTCGCGTACGAAGTAAGGGTCGGCGCCGTACTGGAAGTTCATTTCGATGGCGGAAAGACCGTAGAGCGATATGGAGCGCAGATCTTCCAGCCGCGGAATGCCGTTCATTTCGATTTCCAGCGGAATGGTGACCAGACGTTCCAATTCCTCGGCGGCGTGACCGGGCCACTGCGTGATGATTTCCACGTGGGGCGGCGAAAGATCCGGGTACGCGTCAATCGGCAGCTTCTGGAAAGAGAGAGCGCCCCACACCATGAGGGCCAGGGAGGCGATCACGATGAGGAATCGCTGCCGGAGGGCGAAGGAGACGAGTTTCGCGATCATGCCGTTTGCGCCTTTATCGAATGGTGTTGGCGAACTGCAGGAACAGACTGCCGTCGGAAACGACGTTTTCGCCTTCCCGTAATCCGCTGTCGATCTCGACCAGTCCGTTCTGATGCGGCCCGATGGTTACGGAACGCTGCGCGAATTTGCCGGGCGCCATCTGGACATAGGCGATCGGCTCGTTCTTGTCGTCGCGCAGCACGGCCGAAACCGGAACTACCAAAATACTGTTCCGCCGGTTTGTCTGGATGACTACGTCGACGAACATATCCTTCTTTAGAAGCCCGCCGGGGTTGGCGGTGACGATGCGCACGGAGGTGGTACGGGTGGTTGGATCGACGAAAGAACCGACGTAGGAAACCGTGCCGCGGAAGCTTCGATTGAAGGACGGATTGGATTCCTCCACGCTGTCGCCATTGCGCACCGAAGGCAGGTCGCGATCGAAGATGTGCCCTTGCACCCAGACGGTGGAAACGTCGCTGATCTGGAAACAGACCGTCTGACCGGCCTGAATCAGCATTCCGGGCGAGATGAGTTTCTGCACGATCACGCCAGAGATGGGGGACCGGACGGCCAGCTCGGTGCTGATGGAGGCGCCCTGTTTCTCCGACTGGTCAATCTCGGCCGCGGTGATGCCGAAGATCCGCAGCGGCTGCAGGCTGTTCTGGACGTCGGTGACGGCATCGTTATAGTCCGCCACGGCGCTCTCGTAGTCTTTCACGGCAACCGCCCCGCGGTCCACCATTTCCTTCGTGCGGTCGATAATTCGTTTGTTGTATTGCTCGCGGTTTCGGGCCTTGCGGTACAAGGCGATGGCGTTGGCAACGTCGGGGCTGGAGACGTAGAGCAAAGGCTGGCCTTTTTGCACGGGCGTGCCAACATCTACAAGAATGCGCGTGATGGGCCCATTCACCTGCGTGATGGCCTGAGTGGTGTGATCCTGGTCCCAATCCACCGTGCCGGTGGTATGGATGGCGACTCCCCAGGATGTCCTGGCCACCGGTGTGGTTTTCAAGTGAACCAGTTGATCCGCGGGGACGGTGAAAAGACCCGCCTGCACGCTGGCTTCATTCGCTGGTTTGCTTTCTTCCGTCTTTAACTGTCCGCAAGAAAGTTGGGATAACCCCAGCACCGTTAACAGGATTGCGGGCGTACACGCGGTTGGGAACAGCCGCATGCCAAAGCGCGACGTTGTTGCCTGCATGGCGAAACTCTTCTCCTGATTCCGTTAGAGAAGCACCACGGCCCCACAAAGCGTATACGTGTGGGACCGCCAGAAAGAACTGCGAAGAGTTACGCGACCGGGGGAGCCCGGGAGGAGCCCGCAGCCACCAGGATCACATGGGCAGGGCCGAAATCCGGCGTGGGTGCGAGCCAGGCTAACAGAAGAACGGGCGTCACCGTGGACGTTACGGCAGGTTGCAGGAAGGGCAGCAGCCCCACGCTACATAGCGGGCAGCAATGGTCCGGCGCATGGTGCGGCCCGGGTCGCGAAGTAAGCGCGGAAGACTGTGCCCAGACGGTCAAACACAGCAGCAAAAGAATGAACAGGGTTCTCCCGGAGGGGGGACCGTAGCGTACGGGCCTGGCCGGGATGCCGCCACGAGTGAGAGCCACGCAGATAGTATAGTTACGTCCCGTGATCCCTCCAGGTTACCAGAACACCGCAACCTCGGGCTTGCACGGGGTAATCGCGGTCGCGGTACCACCACCGCAGGGCCGGCCCTGCGGCCTGCCCACGATGTCATGTAATCCGCAACCTGGGATCCCCTGTCCTGGCGGTAGTCATTGCCTGGCGCGAGGTGGCGTCACTTCTGCTTGCGGATGTAGATGTTGCCGTTGAAGCTGGTGAACTGCATCTCCGGGCCACCGCCGTTGATGGTGCCGTAGGTGGTGTGGTCCTGCTTGATGCGGTGACGGCCGTGGTCGTTTTCCTCGGTGACTTTCGGCTGGCTGCGCTCCAGTTGCACGTCGAAATCGGTGTACAGCTCGCCGTTGTCGGTCTTCATCTTGAGGCGGGCGCGCGTGTCGCCGGGCAGCGTAACATTGATATCGCCGTTCAGCGAGCTGAACGACATGGCCTTGTCCGGCGCCACTCGGGCAAACGTCGCGACGACTCCGCCGTTCAGCGAGTGCGCCACCGCCGAGCCGGAGACGTTGGTGAGCGTGGCTTTCCCGTTGGTGGCGTCCACCTCGAGATCGCCGCCCACGCCGTCAATGGTGATGTCACCCGATATGGAGTTGACCTTCAAGGTCGCGTTCTGCGCCGGCACCGTAACGAACAGATCGCTATCTCCGGGCGGGTTCGAGGACACGGTCACCGTGTTCTCGGATTCTTCCGCCTGCAGGCCGTGCTGCAGGGGGATGCGATGCAGCCCGTCGGCGCTCTCCTTGTGATGCCGCATCTCCTTCGTCTCCACGGTGACCGCTCCGGCCGGGCCGGCCTTCACCACAATGTTCCCGTTGAGCGTATGCACGACCACGCGGCCGGGCCGTGATGGATCGCTGAACGGAATCCTGATGCCGTCCTGCGCAAAGGCAAAACCCGCCAGCGCGGCGGCGATAACGAACGCTGAGTGTTTCATGACTTCTTTCCACCATTGAGTATGTAGATATTGCCGTTAAAGGCGTCGAAATTGATGGCCGGTCCTCCGCTGCCAATGCGAATACCGGTGGAGCGGTCCCGCGAGTAACGCTTCCCGGTCCAGTGCCCGCCCGCCGACGGCAGCGTGGCGGTGTCGAAATCCGTCCAGGCCTCTCCGTTGAAGGTCTTCAACTGGACGTCAGCCGAGAGGCCCGGCTGGAAGGAAACCCGAAGCTCGCCGTTAATCGATTTGAACGAGGTGGGCCCGGTCGGGTTTTTCGCGAAATCCACCCTGACCTTCCCGTTCACCGTGTGCGCCTCGCCCGATCCCGCGATGTCCGCCATTTCGATACTGCCGTTGACGTTGTTCACCACGAAATCGCCGAATGCTCCGTGGACCGTGACATCGCCGTCGTTCACGGTGGATAGCTTCAGCGACATGCCCGCCGGCGCCTGCACGCGAAACTCGTATCGGACCGTGTAGTGCCGCTCGTTTCCGTCTTCGCGGCAACCGTCGTTTGGGAACTTCACGTGCAACCGTACGTTGGCGCCTTCCTGGGCGGCTTCCAGCGTGACCTCGCGCTGCGCCTGTGCCACCTCCTCCGCGGTGCGGGCCTCGATGGTCTTCACGATGGTGACGCGGACATCGGGGCCGGGGGCCGCGGTTACGCTGATCGGTCCAATCACGTTTTCGATGGTGAGGCGGCCCCCGGCGGCGGCGTGAAACACTTTCTCGGTGGTTTCCTTCTGCTCGGCGGCGGACGCGGGCAGCAGCCCCAGCACGGCCAATACCAACAGCCTGCCGCAAGACCGCTCCATCACTGTCGCGGCTCGGAAAGGCGCGGATCGTACTGAGCCGCGCGCGTCAGCAAGCGGTTGTTCAGCGCTTCTCATTGAAGTTCCCCCTTCCCTATTCGAGTTGTCGCAGTGCCCACTGGGCGTGCTGCTTCACTTCCGGATTCACATCCGTCTGCGTGATCAGGCTCTGTATCACCGGCGCCGCGCTACGCTCGCGCAGTTCCACGATTTCGTCGAGAACCGCGATCTGCGCCAGCGGCGAATCCTGCCGGCTGAGCGACTTCGGCAGCGCCGTGCGCACCGACGGCGTGGCGGCAAACCGCCCCAGCGCCTCGATGGCGGCCACGCGCACGTTCACGTTTGTGTCGTGGTTCGCGGTGGCGATCAGCGCTTCCAGCACCTTCTCGTCCGCGCCCGGCGTTTGCACCACAAAGTCCACGCCCTTGAGGCGCTCGCCCGCCGACTGCTGCCGCAACAGCGACAGCGCCACCATCTGTTTCATGTCCGTAACTTCGTCCTGCAGGCGGGCCACGGTGGCGTCGTTCCCACGCCCGGGGAAGCGCCCAATGCCCACGCCCGCGGCCAGAATCAGCACCGCCGCAATGGCCTGAAATGCCGGACTGTGCAGCCACGCAAAGCCGGACCAGCGGCCCCCTTCGCGATGATTCGAGAGCCGCGTGTAGAACTCCTGCCGCAGACGGGGACTCGGCTCCGGCTCGGGCAGGGCTCCGAGGCGATTCCACACGCGGCCGAGATCATCCACTTCCTGGCGGCACCCCGCGCACCCGGCGAGATGTTCGTGCAACTCCGCCGGAACGTCCCGGGCCCCGCGCCACACATCCACGAAATATTTCCTCGCGTCATCGCAATTCATACAGCCCTTTCTCCCGCAAGCTGCCGATAGGTCTGGCCCAGCGCGCGTACGGCGCGGTAGACCCGGACTTTCACCGTGTTCACTTCGCACCCGAGCAGCGCCGCGATCTCCTCGTACTTGAGATTCTGGAAGCGGCTCAGGAGCAGCACTTCCCGCTTCTCCAACGGAAGAGCCGCCAGCGCGCGCCGCAGCAGAGAGATCTCCTGGCTCCGCGCCAGCTCTTCGTCTGCCCCGTCGTGTTCGGAAACAGCTTCGAAATCTCCCGGTAACACTTCGAACTTCCTTTTCCGCGCGGTGTCGGTCAACAGGTTCCGCGCAATCTGGTACATCCACGCCAGAAAGGGCCGGTCCGGGTGAAAGGTGTCCTTGTACTTCAACACCCGGAAGAACACCTCCTGGGCAAGGTCCTCGCTCAGCCCGCCATCGCCGGTCATCCGCAGAAAGAAGCGATACAGCGGGCGGTGGTGGCGCTCGAACAGCTCGGCCAGCGCGGCGGTGCGGCCGCGGCTGACCTCGTTCATCAGGTCGGTGTCCGTAACGCCGTTCACGTTATTGAATACCGCCTGGGTGGGAAAAGGTTACTCTGCGGATAACAGGTCTTCATGAAGACAAATGCTACACGCATCCTCGACTCAATGGGGATTCGCTACCAGCTCGTGGAATATGCGGTGGACCCGAACGACCTGTCGGCCGAGACCGTGGCGCGGAAGGTGGGGCTGCCTCCCGAGCAGGTGTTCAAGACCCTGGTGGTGCGGGGCGACCGCGGCGGCGTGTGTCTGGCGGTGATCCCCGGCAATCAGGAGCTGGACGGCAAGGCGCTGGCGCGGCTGACGGGCGACCGGCACGTGGAGGTGGCGGCGCTCAAGGATGTGACGACCCTGACCGGGTATATTCGCGGCGGTGACGGTACTGGGGGCGAAGCGCGAGTACCCAGTGTGGGCCGAAGAGACCATCGAGCTGTTCGACGTGATTGCGGTGTCGGCCGGGGTGCGCGGGACGCAGGTGCTGCTGTCGCCGGCGGATTATCTAAGGGCGACGAAGGCCGGGATTGGGGCGATCGCGCGGGAGAAGCACGCGTAGAATTAAGAGTGATATGTGCCGCGGGACGTTGACCTTTCGGCTTCCAGGCGTCCTACTCTTGCCTGTTCTCGCGATGGTTCTCGCGAACGCCGAGAGGGTCCGGAACCCCACAAAGAGGGCGGGAGCGGGTCCGCTGTTTCAGATCCCTCGGGATGGCAAGTGGGGCTTCATGGATCGGAAAGGCCACGTCGTCATCGCTCCCGTTTTCGCGGACGAGCGCGACTTCTTTCACGGGCTGGCGGGCGTGAAACTGCCAAACGGAAAGTGGGGATTCATCGACGAAAGAGGGAAGTTCGCCATCCCCGCTCGCTTCGATGAAGTTCGGGATTTCGTGGACGACCTTGCCCCCGTACGGGTTGATCGGAAATGGGGCTACATTGATACGGCTGGGCGGATGGCGATTGAACCTCGTTTCCAAACGGCGGGCGAATTCCGTGAGGGACTGGCGAGGATCTACGTCTGGAGCAAGGCGTCCTGCGGCCGTGACGCATACACGAGCGAGAACGCTCCTTCGTACGCATTCCGGTTTTTTGAAGACAGCGGCCTCGATTCCGGCGGGTGCTTTCCCACAGATGGCAGGATCGGATACATCGACAAGACCGGCACCGTCGTAATCCCGCCTCGGTTTTTCGAGGCACAGGACTTCGCAGGCGGGCTGGCAGCTGTGTGCGTTGAAGCTGACAGCAAGTTCGGATTCATCGATCACGCGGGGGCCGTGGCAATTGCCCCGCGCTTCAATCAGGCGGGTCCGTTTTCGGAAGGGTTGGCTGCGGTCGAGACCAGCGCCCATGTCGTCGGCAATCAGGTTGTCGACATCGCGTGGGGGTTCATAGACAAGACTGGCGCACTGAAGATCCCCGACAAATTCGACTACGCGGGCAAATTCTCCGAAGGGTTGGCGCAGGTGGCTATCAAGTCTGGCGTGAGCGAGGGTTACATTGACCACGACGGGAAAATGGTCATACCTGCGCGTCTTATACAAACCGGGGATTTCTCGGACGGCCTCGCCGTGGTTTGTGCAGACGACTGCGTGTACATCAATCGGTCGGGAAAGGTCGTGCTCAGGAACGACGGCGCCTACTGGCCGTTCTCCGACGGGCTTGCAGTGATTGGCTCTGGAGAACCGCGTGTCTACATCAATAAGAGGGGCCGAAGGATCGCGCCTTACTCCGTCGTGAAATAGGCGGCCCGCCAAAGCTGAACGCCCTCAGAAGTGCATCCCCCCGCTACAGATGAGCACTTCACCCGTAACGTAGTCCGATAGCGGCGAGCAGAAAAACAGCACGGCCTGCGCGGCCTCCTCGGGCGTGCCGAGCCTTCGCAACGGGTTCATCGCGCGAGCCGCCTCCAGCACGCTCGGCTGCACGCCCACCGGAATCTGCCGCCCCTTCATCTCAATGCTGGCTGCAACGCCCGCCAGCGGCTGAATCAGGCGGGTCTCAATGAGCCCGAAGCCGACGGCGTTCACGTTGACGTTGTACCGTCCCCATTCCTTCGCCATGGTTTTGGTCAGGCCCACCACCCCCGCCTTGCCCGACGAGTAGCCGGCCTGGCCCGGGTTCCCGTCGATCCCGCTGATGGAGGTGATGTTCACCACCTTGCGCATCACCCGGCGGCCCTCCGCTGCCTCGCGCTTCACGGTCTCCCTCAGCCAGCCGGAGGCCGCCCGGAGCACCCGAAACGGGGCCACGATGTGGATATCCAGCATCTCCTGAAACTGCTCGTCCGTAGTCTTCTGGATTACATTGTCCCAGGTGTAGCCCGCGTTGTTGACAATAACGTCCAGGGAGCCGAACATGCCCACCGTGGCGTCCACCAGCTTTTGCGGAAACTCCGCCGAGGTCAGGTCTCCGGCCAGAAACCTCGCCGAAGGGCCCAGCGACCCGGCGGCCTCCCGCGCGGCAGCCTCATCGATATCCGAGATCATCACGGACGCGCCCCAGCCCGCCAGCTCGCTGGCGATGGCCAGGCCGATTCCCCGCCCCGACCCGGTCACCAGGGCACTTTTGCCTTCCAAAGTGAATGGCATAACCCGCTTTTAGCACATGCGGGGCGCTGGCGGACACCCCTCCCGCAGTCCCAGGAAGGAGGTTTACCCAAACTAGGACGCCGAAGGTACCAGGGCGCCGCCTCGCCGTACCACCTCGGAATGTGACGAAACCACTATTGTCCGTTCGCGCCAAATGACTGAAATTAGACCTACGAGGCCGACTTGAAGAACAGAAGAGAAACGAACGAGCGGCGCGCGTCCGACAGGTTCCCGATCGAGCGCGACTTGCGATACAAAATCCTCAGCAAGAGAAACGGCGACGAGAGCGGTACCGGCAAGACCGTGAACATGAGCAGCAACGGCGTTCTGTTCTCTACCGACAACATCCTTCTCCCGGGACGGCGCGTCGAGGTGGCCATTAACTGGCCGGCGCAATTGAACAGCAAGGTGAGTCTGAAGCTGGTTGCTCGCGGGCGCGTCGTTCGCTACGAGCAGGGGATGGCCGCCATGGAAATCCAGCAGTACGAGTTTCGCACCCTGGGCACTTCGCAGCAGACCGCGATCCAGTAAGCAGCTAAGACCCGAGACCGGCCGCGAATTCCTGAACCTTACGGCCAATCTGATCGCGCACCCGACGGAACGCGCTTTCCCGCTCCGCCTGGGCGCCCTGGACTGCGGCAGGATCGTCGAAGCTCCAGTGGATGCGCTCGGCTTTTCCTGGGAAGATCGGGCAGCTCTCCCTGGCGTTATCGCAAACCGTGACAACGTAGCGGAATTCCTGACCGAGAAACTCGTCCACGGACTTCGAGCGATGCGCGGAGATGTCGATGCCGGCCTCCCGCATCATGGCCACCGCTTCCGGCCGCACGGCGGTGGGTCTTGTGCCGGCGCTGAAGACTTCGAACCGGTCGCCAACCGCCTGACGAAACAGTCCTTCCGCCATCTGGCTCCGGGCCGAGTTACCCGTACACAGCACCAACAGCCGCTCTTTGGTCATGGTTGTGCCTCCACCGCTTTCGGGGCGAACCAATGCCGGGTTCGGTTGCAGGCCCCGCACACAGAGAGCATCACCGGAACCTCCACCAGCACACCGACAACCGTGGCCAGCGCTGCGCCCGATCCCGGTCCGAACAGCGCAATCGCCGTGGCCACGGCCAGCTCGAAGAAATTGCTCGCGCCGATCAGCGCGCCGGGGGCAGCCACCGAATACTCCACCTTCAGCAGTCTCATCAGCCCGTACGCCAGACCCGCGTTCAGATAAACCTGCAGCGTGATGGGCACGGCGATAAGCAGGACGTGGAAGGGGCGTCCGGTAATGTTATCCGACTGGAAGGCGAAGATGAAGACCAGCGTCGCCAGCAGCGCCGTGATGGTCACCGGCGCGAAGCGGGGCAGGAAACTCCGCTCGAACCACTCGCGGCCGTGTCTGCCGATCAGCCATGCGCGCAGGACGCTTCCGGCGGCCAGTGGAATGACAATGAACACAATCACCGAGTACAGGAGCACGCGGAACGGGACGGTCAGGGAAGATGCGCCCGCCACCAGGAACTGCACCAGCGGCGCGAACGCCACCAGCATGATGAGATCGTTCACGGAAACCTGCACCAGCGTGTATGCCGGGTCGCCGTCCGTCAACTGGCTCCAAACGAAGACCATGGCGGTGCAGGGAGCGGCGGCCAGGATGATGCACCCGGCAATATACTGATCGGCCTCCCCGTGTCCGATGAAGGCCGAGAACACGAAGCGAAAGAAGAACCACGCCAGAAGGGCCATCGAGAACGGCTTCACCAGCCAGTTCACAAACAGCGTCACCAGCAGGCCGGACGGCTTTCGCCCCACATTCCGGATAGCCCCGAAATCCACCTTCATCATCATTGGCGTGATCATGAGCCAGATCAGCACCGCGATGGGCAGGTTGATGTGGCTCCCCGCGCCGAATTCGAGGCCGCGCAGCGTCTGCACCGCCGATGGCAGGAGCCGGCCCACGGCCACTCCCGCCACCATGCACAGGCCAACCCAGAGGGTCAAGTAGCGCTCAAAGAATGCCAGCCGCTGGGATTTCATGCCGCCGCTTTCATCCAGCGATGACCGGACGCGTGGCGCGGACGAATGCGCTCATGAACTGGACCTGCGCCGCAGCCGCCTTCACTTCCGCGGGCAACGTCGGGGCATCCTCAGCCGTGTAGATCCGGGTGGGCTCCACGCTGATGTTCTCAAAGCCCGCCGCCACCAGCTTCGCCTTGTACTCGTTTTCTTCCATCGCGCCGGCCACGCAATCCACCCACAACCGCATGTTGGCGCGAATCTCCGCGGGAATCTGGCCGCGGGTGACGATGTCCGACACGGCGAATCTTCCGCCCGGCTTCAGAACGCGGAACGTTTCCCGCAGGACCCGGTCCTTATCCGCCGACAGATTGATCACGCAGTTGGAAATCACCACGTCCACCGAGCGGTCCGGCAGCGGGATATTCTCGATCTCGCCTTTCAGGAATTCGACGTTTTCGATGCCGGACTTCTTCTGATTCTCGTGGGCGAGCGCGAGCATCTGGTCGGTCATGTCCAGACCGTAGGCCTTGCCCCCGGGCGACACCCGCCGCGCCGACAGAAGCACGTCGATGCCCCCGCCGCTGCCCAGATCGAGCACCGTCTCGCCGGGCCGCAGTTCCGCCAGCGCCGTCGGGTTCCCACAGCCCTGCGAGGCCAGCACCGCGGCCACGGGCAATTCGCTCTTCTGCAATTCGTCGTAGAGGTTCCCGCTGATCGGGTCCTCGGTGGTCGAGCCGCAGCACGCGGTGCCACAGCCGGCACCGGAAGTTTCCGAGACGACACGCAATGCGATGTCGCCGTATCTTTCTTTCACAAGTTCTGTCACGCTAGCCATGGAATTAGTCCCCTTTTTTCTAACAAATCAAATTCGTCCCGGCCCCGCCCTACTGCAGCGGCGCGGCCGTCCTGAGTATTCGCTGCGCTACGTCGCCCGGAAGAGCGGCGTAGTTCATCGGTCCGGCAAACTTCTGTCCATCGGTCAGAATCCAGCGAATGAAACCGGCGATAGTCTGGCGCCTGACCGGGTCCTCGATCCTCGCCGGCGCCAGCAGCCAGGAAAAGCTGGAAATCGGGAATGCGTCCACATCGGCGGCATTCGTGATAGACACGCGGTAGTCCGCCGGCATCTCCGTGGCGGTGGCCGCGGCTGCGGCCGTGATGCTGGCGCTCGCCGCTTTCACGAACACACCCGAAGAGTTCTCCACACGCCCAAACTGCACGTGATTCTCGAGCGCATAGGTCAGTTGCAGGTATCCAATCGAATACGGCGTCTTCTTCACCAGGTCCACCACGCCCTCGTTGAACTGCGCTCCGGTTCCTACAGGGAAGGAGACAGAGGTTCCGCAACCGACGTGCTGCTTCCACTCGGGACTGACCTTCGAAAGATAGTCGGTCCACACGTAGGTGGTCCCGCTGCCGTCCGTCCGGAATACTACCGAGATCGCACGGTCGGGCAGTCGCAGGCCGGCGTTGGCCAGAACCAGTTCCGGATCGTCCCAGCGCTTGATTCTTCCCAGAAAGATTCCCGCGAGCGTAGCCGGGGTGAACTTCAGATCACCGTCAACTCCAGGAAGGCTGTAGGCCGGGACGACAGCGCCGAGGATCACGGGAATGTGCACGATCCCGGTCCGCGCGTGCCTGATCTGCAGATCGGTCATCGGCCCATCGGAGGCTCCGAAGTCGACCGTCCCGGCGAGAACTCTGGATATGCCTCGTCCCGAACCGACGGGCTCGTAGGCGATCTCGATCCCCGGGTGGAGGCTCTGATATGCCTTGATCCACTGGGCGAGGATCGGATAGACGAAGGTGGACCCCGCTCCGTTCAGAACCACCCGCTTCCCGGCTTCGGCGGCCATCGAGGCGATCGGCAGGGATGCGGAAAAGAGAACGAACAGCAGCCGCCTTGTCATCCACGTTGGCATGTGTCACCCTCGCGTCGAACAAACCTGCACGATGGTCTCCGGCTTGACGGCCTTGTTCCGCGTGCAGCATTCCGCATACAGAAAAGTCAGAAGGTCCTGCAGCGCCTCGGCGTTCGCGGTGTAGCGCAGGAACGTGCTCTCGCGCTTGACGCGGATCAGGTCTTCGTTCCTGAGCTTGTCCAGGTGGTGCGAAAGCGTCGAAGGCGGGATGCCCAGCTCTCCCTGAATCTCGCCGACCACCAACCCGTCGGGATGGGCACTGAGCAGCAGGCGGATAATCCTCAGGCGAGGCTCCGCCCCCATCGCCGCCAGCATGTCGGCGAAGCGCGCCACCTGCTCCGTGTCGGGCTGTTTCTGCGTGGTCATTCTATATTTCTAGTATCCTAGAATCATGGAACTTGTCAAGAGGTTTCTTCACACCAGGGACTGAGTCTCACGCGGAGGCTGCCGGAAACCCTTTGAGGCTGGCCTGGCCCGCCGGGTGCTGGCAGATGCAACGGTGCGCATTGCTCGAGTGTTGTCGATCTTCGCCGTACTGGCCGGTGTAGCCGCCTGTCAGCAGGCAGGCGACCTGCCGCCCGTCCTGGTCTGGAGCAAGCTGAAGGGCACCTGCCCGGCGAGTCTCGACTGGGGCAGCCTGCGCGGGCAGGTGGTGGTGGTTTCGTTCGGGGCCGCCCCCGTCCTGCCGGACGACATCGCCGAATGGAACGAGGTTCAGCAGAACTTCCACGACGAGCCGGTGGTGTTCCTTCGAGTGGTGGGTGGGTCGGAGTTTCTCCTCGATCAGGCGCTACTGAAAACCGCCTGTGAGGGGTGCATTCTGTTCGTCACCGATGCAGCGAACCAGGATCGTTTCAAGCTCCCGCACTTCCCGAGAACCGTGGTGGTGGATCGACAGGGCATAATCGCGGGCTACTCCCGCGACTTCCCCGAACAGGCTACGGACCTCGCCGAAACACCGCCACCGCCGCACCACGCGGTTGCCGTCGCGGTTACTGTGCCGTCCTGGGAGGTTCACATCTCACCCGCGCCGAGAGACGAACTGCGTAAACTCGGCATGGGCGAGCCAGACCGCTACATCTCGAGGAACCAGCCTCTAAAGCTGATCATTCTTACTCTCTGGGACATGCCCCTCGCTCGGATCCGGTTTCCGGAGGAGTTGGATGAGCGGAGTTATGACGTGACTGCTCACATCCCGGTGGAGGACTCCGATCTGTTACTAAAGCTGGTCCAGGAAGCCGTGGAAAGCCACTTCGGACTGCGCATCGAGAAGGAAGTGCACATGGAGCGCATTTACGTGCTCACGGCCGCGGGTCCTTCTTCGCAGCTTCAACCGGCGGGGAGCAGTGAGGAGACGATGTCGGGCTGCGGGCCGGAGGCGATCTTTGGCACAGCCCGGACCATGCCGGAAATCGCCGGTTCGCTGGAGGGCGTGCTCAACGCTCCCGTCGTGGACGAGACCACCCGGCCGGGAAAGTTCAACTACACGGCATCGACCAAAGCATCCGGCCTGGAAGGTGCCCTCGACATGGCCCACCAGCTTGGCCTGGAGCTTACGCCATCGGAGAGGCCCGTCGAGATGCTGGTGGTGCGCAAGGTCCGGCCGTAATCCCGCGGTGCTACGATTACGCAACTCGTAATACACTAAGAAAGGCCCGGCCCGATGCACATACCCGACGGATACCTTAGCCCGGCAACGTGCGCGGCGCTGTATGCCGGTTCCGCGCCCTTCTGGTATGTTGCGTTGCGGCGCGTCCGCAAGGCGCTGCACACGCGGCTGGTGCCACGACTGTCGCTGTTCGCCGCGTTCTCTTTCGTGATCATGATGTTCAACCTGCCGCTTCCCGGCGGGACCAGCGGCCACGCGGTGGGGATCGGACTGGCCACCGTGGTCCTGGGGCCGTGGGCGGCAATGCTGGCGGTGTCCATCGCGATCGTCATTCAGGCCCTGTTCTTCGGCGATGGCGGCATCACCGCCATCGGCGCCAACTGTTTCAACATGGCCATCGCCGGGGCGCTGGTGTCTTATGCGGTCTATCGCCTTCTGGCCGGCCGATCGTCCATCGCCTCGCTGCGACGGGTGATGGCGGCGGGACTGGCCGGTTACGCGGCCATCAACGTTTCGGCGCTGCTGGCGGCCATCGAGTTTGGAATTCAGCCGGGGCTGTATCACACTGCGGCGGGCGCTCCGCTCTACTGCCCGTACGGGCTCGGCGTGGCAATTCCAGCTATGATGATCGGCCACCTGACCGTCGCCGGCGTTGCCGAACTGTTCGTGTCGGCGGGGGTGGTGGCATTCCTGCAAAGATCGGACCCCTCGTTGTTGACTGCGACTGCCGGAGCCGGTGTCGCCCTCACCGAACCAGCCGCCGCGACGGGTCCGCGCTCCCTGCGGCCGCTGTGGCTGGGACTCGGCGTGCTCCTGGTTCTGACGCCGCTGGGGATTCTGGCCGCCGGCTCGGCCTGGGGAGAGTGGGTGGCTGCGGACTTCTCGAACCCCGCCGTCCGCCAGCAGATTGCGGCATCGTCCCTCCATCAGCCGCTCCCATCCCGCGCGCCGGCCGGCCTGGAGCGCTTGTCCTCGCTGTGGACCGCTCCGTTCGCACGCTACGCGCCGCCGTACATCCGCAGCGCCGCCTTCGGATACCTGCTCTCCGCCGTGTTCGGCACCGGGTTGGTGGTGCTGGCCTGCGTCGCACTCGGCCGGTTCCGATGAGCATGCGTCGCGGTTTTCTCGAGCGCACGGTGGAAGGCCTGTACGAGGCCATGGAGCGCGCCCTGCATGCCGAGCGCTCGGCAGGCGGCGGCGGATTGTTGCAGCGATTGGATGCGCGGGTAAAGGTGGCCGGGCTGCTCGCGCTGATTCTGGCTTCGGCGCTGGCCACGCGGCTCTGGGTGATCGCAGCCGTCTTCGCGCTGGCCGTCCTGCTGGCCACGCTCTCGCTGATTTCCGTCCGCATGCTGGCGGCGCGAGTCTGGACCGGCGCGCTCCTGTTCACCGGCGCCATCGCCGTACCCGCGCTCTTCCTGACGCCGGGCGCCCCGGTCTTCCGCCTGCCGGGCGTGCAATGGGCGGTCACCGCACAGGGTCTCACCACCGCGAGCTATCTCATCCTGCGCGTGGAGACGGCGGCCACTCTGGCTCTGCTGCTGGTGTTCACCACGCCGTGGGCCCATGTCCTGAAGGCGTTGCGGATCTTCCGTGTGCCGGTGGTGTTTGTGGTGATCCTCGGAATGACCTGCCGCTACATTCTGTTGCTGCTGGAGACCGCGCATGAGATGTTCGAGTCGCGCCAGAGCCGCACCGTGGGCGAGTTGACCGGGCCAGAGCGGCGGCGCATGGCGGTGTCCAGCGCGGGCGTCCTGCTCAGCCGATCCTTCCAATTGAGCGGCGACGTCTATCTGGCCATGCAGGCCCGCGGCTTCCGCGGCGAAGTGTACATACTGGACGAATTCCGGATGACCAGGCTCGATTGGACGGCTTTGCTGGCGTTTGCCGCGCTGACCGCCGCGGCCGTGTGGGCGGGCCGCTGATGCTGTTCGAACTGGATCGCCTCACCTACCGCTATGAGCGGCTCACCGCTCTGGACAATCTCAGCCTGTCCATCCCGGAAGGAAGCCGCGTGGCCCTGCTGGGTGCGAACGGCTCCGGGAAGTCGACGCTCCTGCGCATTCTGGACGGCCTGCACTTCCCGCATGCGGGCGCCATCCGTTTCCGGGGAGAGGAACTGAGCGAAGAACGCTTCGCCAGCGACGCGTTTGCGTTCCTGTTCCGCAAGCAGGTGGGACTGGTGTTTCAAAACCCCGACGTGCAACTGTTCAATCCGACGGTTTTCGACGAGGTGGCCTTCGGCCCGCTGCAACTGCGCTGGTCGAAGACCGAAGTGCGCGAACGGGTGGGCGAGATTCTGGACCGGTTGCGCATCGCGCACCTGAAGGACCGCGTCCCGCACCGGCTGTCGGGTGGCGAGAAGAAGCGCGTGGCGCTGGCCA
Source organism: Bryobacteraceae bacterium (assembly GCA_049510065.1). GTDB lineage: Bacteria > Acidobacteriota > Terriglobia > Bryobacterales > Bryobacteraceae > CAWACP01. The sequence continues at coordinate 12,173 of JBEKZH010000013.1, read as the reverse complement.
GCGTGCTGGTGCTGGACCCCGCCGTGCTCCTGCTGGACGAGCCGACGGCGTCGCTCGACCCGCGCAGCCAGAGCCAGCTCATCGACCTGCTGGTGGAATGGGGCGGCGGCGCGAAGTCGGTGATCATCGCCACGCACGACCTCGGCGACCTGGAGGACATCGCCGACCGCTGCTACGTCCTCGATGGCGGGCGGCTGGTGGCCGAGCGGAGTCCCGCGGATGTGCTCCATGATCGGGAACTGCTGGAGCGCACCAATCTGGCGCACGCACATCGCCATCGCCATGCCTCGGGGGGAATCCACTCTCATCCGCACGTGCATAAGGAATAAGTCGGCGCGTAACCGCAGCATGACTCCGTGTTCCCGGAATCCGTCCTACACCTGGGCACGCAGGCCACCGTTCGCCAGCACCAGGCATCTGAACGCCCCACGCGTGCAGCCCGTGCAGCCCGTGGCGCCTTGCCCCCTATACGCAATCTGCGTACACTTAAGGAGTGGAACGTGCTCCGATGACGGTCGTGGAAACCCAGCGATTCCTGAAGGATGCACAGCCCTTGATGCCGGAATCGGAGCGCATGGAACTGGTGGCATTCGTAGCAGCGAATCCAGAGGCAGGTAAGGTGATTCCGGAGACCGGGGGCATCAGAAAGCTGCGTTGGAGCCTTCCCAGCAGAGGCAAACGGAGTGGTGCGCGGGTGATCTACTACTACCACAGTGAGCACCTGCCGGTCTTTTTGCTGGCCGCTTACGCGAAGAATGAGAAAGCTAACTTGAGCAATGCCGAAAGAAACGCGATGAAGAGACTGGTGCCGATGCTGGTCGAAGGATACCCACGGCAGGAGTAGGAGGCAGCAATGAAAACGACGACCAAAGCAAAGAAGACGGCAAAGAGTCGCGTCGCCAGAAAGCGCCCAACGGTCGGTGAGCGGATCATCGAGGGATTGGAGCAGGCGGTGGCGTGGACCCGCGGCGAGAATGATCGCGTTCGCGTGACCCTGGTCCAGGTGCCGGACGTGGATGTGCGAAACGTGCGACAGAGGATGGGCCTGAGTCAGGCGCAGTTCGCAACGAAGTTCGGCTTCCCGCCGGCCACCCTGCGCAATTGGGAGCAAGGCCGGGCCCGTCCGGACGCGCCCACGCGTGTGCTGCTGGCGGTGATTGCCAGGCACCCGGAAGTGGTTGAGGATGTTCTCGCCAGGGTGAGTTGACCGCAGTTCGCCCCGGGCCAACCCTGTACTTCCGCGACAAAACTACCGATAGTGTCAGAGGACCACTAATGGAACCGCTTGACGGGGGCGCGAATGGCGACCTACGCAAGGCATCCTGACGAATCTGATCCGCAGACCGCGGCGCTTCGCTCGATTATCGGGCTGCTGATGAGCACTTTGTCGTCGGACTCACTCACGTCGAGCAGCGGCAGAGGCGAACTCGAGGCGTTCCGGGAGCGGATCGACAGTCCCGACGGAGACCTGTACCGGACGAAGGCGCAATTGGCCCATTGGCTCACCCGCTGGCGCAGGGAGATCGAACAGCGCCTGGACGGCGCGGCGAAGGGCGAGCAGCCAGCGCCAGGGGACGCCGGCGGCGACGGCAGGTCGGGCACGGATCCGTGCACCGGCCTCCTGAACCGGTACGCGGCCGAGAACGCCATCGCGAAAGCGCATGGGGAAGGCCGCCAGGTATACGCGGCGATATTCACCCTTCACCGGCTCGCGGCTCTCAACAAGCGATTCGGATACTCCGTCGGGGACCGCTTGCTTCTGTTGCAGGGCCAGCATCTGGCGCAGCAGCTTTCTCCGGGAGACCAGTTGTTCCGCTGGCTTGGGCCATCGTTCCTCGCTCTGCTGGAGCGGTCCGGCTCGCTCGATGCGGTGCTTTCGGAGGTGGGAAGAATCGGATCCAATCAGTTCCAGACCAATGTCGATCTGGAATCGCGCTCGGTGCTCATTCCGGTGTCGGCCCGGTGGCACGTCGTGGCCGCTTCCGGGTACCAGTCGGCACTCGACTTCACCAGTGCTCTGCGAGCGCTCATCACCGCAACCTGATCCTGCCTGGTCCCGTGGCATAACGCCCGGTGCTTCCCGAACGCCGTATTCGGGAGTTTGAACGGTTGTGACAGTTCTACGGGTAGCCGGCGACGCGTCGGAGCCGCGGCGTAGCCCGCCGCGGCTCTTCCAGTTCGGTCCGAAGATGATGTTCTGACGGAGGGACAGGTCACCGGGCCTGTCCCGTCCACGGTCATTTGCGAACCTGAACCGTTTGGGCGCCGTCGATATAGCCGATGTACTCTGTTCCACGCGGCGCGGCAACGTCCTTCGCCTTGCTGCCGCGACCCGTGTCCACCGGCCGGCGGGAAGGTCCATCGGTCCGGCGTCCCGAAGTCGCACGCACGGCTAGTTTGTGCCCATCGACGCTATCGGCCTCGATCAGACGGAGGTTCAGTTTAGAGCCCATGCCGAGGAACTTCTTCTTGCCCAGGTCGGAAATGGCGCCAGTGACGAGGGCACCCTGGGCAATCACTACGGCATCTCCAACGTGGACAGGCTCGGGGACAGTGAAGCGAACGGCACGACCCTCTTCCGCGCTGGCGGGGATGTCTTCAGCCAGCGTGATCCGGAAGGGCAGACCGTCGTCAACCGCGACTGGAGTGACTCGCGCCGCAGTGTGCGCCGGAGCTGAAGCCGTGGGCCGGCCAGCCGCAACGGAGGACGATGGCGCGGGTGCGAGTTTCGCCGGGGCCGAACTGGCGCGCGCGGATGACGGCGACGCCGGCTTCCTGGAGGAAACGGATGGCGTCTGGGTGGCGGGAGCGGGCGGCGCCAGAGGCACCGGGGCAGGCGCCTCGGCAACGGGCGTCTGCGGGGTTGCCTCGGGCGCGGGCGCGGGCGCGGGCGCGGGCGAAACAACCGTGACCGTGGAAACCTGGGCCGCGCTCGGCGCCGTCCTGTGGCGCATGAACCACCACCAGCCACCTGCGCCGGCGGCGGCAAGGACGAGAACGCCGACAACAACGGCGATGATGACGGGCGCGGCGGAACTCCGCTTTTGTGGGACGGACGGTGTGGTGGTGACGGACGGTGTGGGCGCCGCGGTTTGCGGTTTGTACAGGATGCCGGAATCCGACTGCTGCCGGAGGGCGGCCAGCGCCGCATGTACTTCCTTCATGGACTGCCAGCGCTGATCCGGCTCCTTCTGCAGGCAGCGTGTGATGATCTGCTCCAGTTGCGCCGGAACATCCGGAGCGATCTCCGCGATCGGCCGCACGTCATCGCGCAATACCGCGGAGAGCGTGGATATGCTGGACGTCCCGTTGAACGCGCAGTTGCCGGTGGTCATCTCGTAGAGTACCGATCCGAACGAGAAGATATCGGAGCGGGCGTCCACCTTCTTCCCCTCGGCCTGTTCCGGCGACATGTAGTTCACCGTGCCCATGACGGCGCCTTCCACGGTGAGAGGAGCACTGAGGACCGTCGCCGAGTCTTCGGACACAGCCATAGGGGCGGGCTCGCCCAGCTTGGCCAGACCGAAGTCGAGCAGCTTCACCAGCCCGCTGTCGGTGACCATGACGTTGGCAGGCTTGAGATCGCGATGAATGATCCCCGCGGCGTGCGCCGCGCTGAGCGCATCGGCCATCTGGGTGCTGTACTGCAACACCAGCGGAACCCGAAGGCCACCGCGGGGGATGACATCCAGCAGAGTCTTTCCGGAAATGTACTCCATCACCATCATCTGCGTCCCCTCGTGGTCGATGATGTCGTAGATGGTGATGATGCTGGGGTGGTTGAGGGCCGAGGCTGCCTGGGCCTCCTGGATGAAGCGGCGGCGGCGGTCCGTGTCGGCGGACGCCGTTGGAGGGAGTATCTTGATGGCCACGAATCGATTGAGCCGGGTGTCGCGCGCCTTAAAGATCTCCCCCATGCCACCGGCGCCTAGTTTCTCGAGCAACTGATACTGCAGGATGGTCCTACCGGTCATATGGAGTCTGGCTGGGTCGCTTCCTCACAACAGGATTCGGAGCACGTATCATAACAAATGTAAGAGTAGAACAGGTGCGCCGCGGGCACACGTGTCCGGCCGGCGCTTGAATCCGGCAACGATGGTGGCCATGGCGAGGAAAAGCTTGTTGGGGTGATCCTGAAGCGGTACGAAGTCATGGTGACGATAGAATGCGCGGGCGAAAGCGTGCCGATTGAAGATCGGCCGCAGGATGAAATCCTGCCCCACTGCCCCACGCCTGCCGACACCGGTGGCGAGCACTGTCCGATCTTCTGACACTGACCGCTTCTCAGACACGTCAGCCGTTGGCCCGCCTGCCCCATGCCCGATGAGGCAGGCGGAAAGTCCTGTTGTCATCGCGCGCAACGGCGGTTGCCGGGTTTGGTGGAGTATGGCTCTCGGCTTGCGGTCTGCGACAATCGGGCAATGACTCGAAAGGATCCGATTCATGGCAGCCAATGATAGCTCGGGGCAGTGCAAGCAATGCGGGAACGGTGGAGAAAGCCGGCGGACGATGTTGTGGTGGCTGCTGGGTGGCGGCGCGCTGGCCTCCATGGCCTCCTTCCTTTATCCGGTGATCCGGTTCCTGAATCCTCCGCTGATCACCGAAGCCGCGGTGAACGAAGTCTCCGGGGGCAAGGTGCAGGACCTGAAGCCGAACTCGGGGAAGATCGTAAAATTCGGTAACAAGCCGGCGCTTCTGGTGCGCGTTAGCGAGACCGAGTGGAAGGCGTTTTCGGCGGTGTGCACGCACCTGAACTGCACGGTCCAGTATCGCGACTCGACCCGGCAGATCTGGTGCGCCTGCCACAACGGCACTTACGATATGAACGGAAGAGTGGTGTCCGGCCCGCCGCCGAATCCGCTCGAGGAGTATGCGGTGAACATCCGCGGCGATGAAGTGGTGATTTCGCGGCGGGCATAGGCGGCACACGATGACTGCGAAAATCTTCCAGTGGCTTGACGACCGGCTCGGCCTCAGCTCCATTCGCGAGCTGGCGGCCCACAAAACCGTTCCCGTCCACTCCGCCACCCGCTGGTATTACTTTGGCGGCATCACCCTGTTTCTGTTCGGCATCCAGGTGGTCACCGGGACACTGTTGCTGTTCTACTACCGCCCGACGGTGGCGGAAGGATTCGACAGCGTGCGCTTCATCATGACGCGGGTGGAGTTCGGATGGCTGATCCGGTCGATTCATAGCTGGTCGGCGAATCTCATGATCTTCGCCGCGTTTGTGCACATGTTCAGCGTCGTCTTCACCCACGCCTACCGTCCGCCGCGCGAGGCGACCTGGGCGAGCGGCATCATCCTTCTCGGCCTGATGCTGGGCTTCGGCTTCAGCGGCTATCTGCTGCCGTGGAATCAGATTTCCTATTTCGCGACCAAAGTGGGGACCGACGTTGCCGGAAGCACGCCGTGGGTGGGCCCGGCCATCGCGCGGATTCTGCGCGGCGGAGACGACGTGGGAGCGCCTACTTTGACGCGCTTTTTTGCCCTGCACGTGATGGTGCTGCCGATGCTCACCGCCGCGATGGTGGCGCTGCACATCGTGCTGGTCCAGAAGAACGGCATGAGTACGCCGCCCTGGATCTCGCCATCGCGCGTGCGGCAGATGAAATTCTTCCCGAACTTCTTTCTTCGGGAAGCCATGGTGTGGTACGGAGCGTTGGCCGTGCTTGGCGCGCTGGCGGCCATCTTCCCGTGGGAGCTCGGCGAGAAAGCGGACCCCTTCGCTTCCGCCCCGAAAGGGATTCGCCCGGAGTGGTATTTCCTGGCCCAGTTCTACACCTTGAAGCTGATCCCGAGCCACGTGTGGGTATTCGAAGGCGAGCTTCTGGGGCTCGCCGGCTTCGGGTTGCTCGCCGTGGGCTGGGCGCTGCTTCCGGTTTGGGGCGTGAATCGCGCCGGCGACGCACGGACCCGCCTGGTCACCGGAGCGGGGATTTTCCTGGCGGCCTATCTGGCCATCTTCACCGTTCTGGGGTACGTCAAATGAAAGCGCTCCTGTTTCTCCTCGCCCCCGCGCTGCTGCTCGGCGAACCGGCGAAAGACACCTGCGTCGAGTGTCACGCCGCCATGGACGGCTCTATTCAGCGTCCGGCGCTGCTCATCAAAGACGACGTCCACACCGCGAACGGATTGAGCTGCGCCGATTGTCACGGCGGCGACCGCAGCAGCGACGATCTGTCGGTGGCGATGAGCAAGGCCAGGGGATTCGTGGGCAAGCCGAGCCGCGCGGCGATTCCGCAGTTCTGCGCGAAGTGTCACAGCAACCCGGATTACATGCGCCGCTTCCGCCCGCAGCAGCGCGTAGATCAGTTCGAGCTTTACAAAACCAGCGTTCACGGCAAACGCCTCGCTGCCGGGGATGAGAACGTCGCCACGTGCGTGGATTGCCACAGCGTTCACGATATCCGCGCCGTCAAAGACGGCATGTCCCCGGTTCATCCGCTGCACATTCCGGACACCTGCGGGCGCTGCCACGCCGACGCGAAGAAGATGGCGAAATACGGCATCCCCACCAATCAGCTCGAGCAGTACCACAGCAGCGTCCACTGGAGCGCTCTGACAAAGCGGGGCGACCTCTCGGCTCCCAGTTGCGCGTCGTGTCACGGGAATCACGGCGCCAAGCCGCCGCAGGTGGAATCGGTAGCCGCGGTGTGCGGAAGCTGCCACGTCCTGTTCGAGCAGCTTTACGAGAAGAGTCCCCACCAGCCGGTCTTTTCGGCGGCGGGCGGCGGCGGTGGATGCATCGTGTGCCACAGCAATCACGGGATTCATCAGCCCTCCACGGCCATGCTTGTGGGGCCCAACGCGGTATGCTCGCAGTGTCACGAGCCGTCGACGGCGGCAGGCGACGCCGCGGTGCGAATGGCCGGGTGGATCGACAAGCTGGACGCGTCGCTCAAACACTCCGATGAGGTTCTGGCCAGCGCCGAAAGGTACGGCATGGAGGTTTCCGAAGCGCAGGTGCGGCTGATGGACGGCCGGGAAGATCTGATCAAGGCTCGCCTGGCGCTGCATTCGTTTCAGCCCGAGGAGATGCATAAACCGATCGAAGCGGGGATGGCGATTGCCGGCGAAACGTTGCGCACCGGCCAGGCCGCGCTCAAGGAGAAAGATTTTCGCCGCTTCGGGCTGGCGGTTTCGGCGGTGTTTATCGCCATCACCGTGGCGGCCATCTGGCTGCTGATCCGGCGGCGGGAAGCCGACGGCTCGGGTTATTTGGACGCTCCGCCGCAGGATTAGTCAGGAGGATGCTGAAAAACAACTTCAGCATCCGCTTAGTTTTGGCTGTTAAAGGAAAAGGAGAATCATGAAAGCTATCGCTCTTGTATTTGTCGCGGCTTGCGGCCTGGTCAGCGCGGGCGCTCCGGAAGGGAAAGCCGTATTCGAGACCAAATGCCAGACCTGTCATGGGCCCAAAGGGGAAGGCAAAGCCGCCATCGCGAAGATGTATGGAGTGGAGATGCGCCACCTCGGTTCGAAAGAGGTGCAGTCCAGGTCCGATGCCGAGATCAGGCAGATCGTCGCCAACGGCAAAGGCAAGATGAAGCCGGTCGCCGGACTGGTCAAAAAACAGGTGGACGACGCGATCGCGTACGTGCGGACCTTGAAGGAATAGTGTCACGGCGCCCGCGGTGCTGATACCATAAGCTGGCATCGGCTGTATGGGTGAAAAGCAGTGGTTTTGGGCGACCCTGACGCTCTCGAGCATCACCATCGTGTCGGTGGTGTTCGCGGCGTGGGAACTGGTGGAGAACCGCTACTTTCGCGATGCCAATTACCTGACGCTGCATTATCTGTACATCACGCGTGGCGTGGCGTCCTCGCTTGTGCTGGCGTTTTGGGCGGCTTGGTTTGTGCTCCGTCAAAAGCGCATCGGCGAAGAGGATCTGCGCCGCTCGCATGAGCGCTATCGCGGACTGCTGGAGGATTTCCCGGGAGGCGTGATCCTCTACGACAAAGAACTGCGGGTTGCCGAGTGGAACGCCTCGGCCGAGCGCATGTACGGCTACGCCAAGGCGGAAATCCAGGGGCGGACGCTGCCCACCGTGCCGCCGGCCACGATGGCCGAACTGCGGGACCTGATGGGCCGCGTTGAGGCGGGCGAAGCGGTGCTGGATGTCGAAACCACGCGGCTCGACCGGAGCGGTGCGCCGTTCCCCGTGCAGCTCAGTCTCCGCCCGTTTCGCGAGCGCGACCGGCCGGTGCATTTCCTCGAAGCGACCTCCGATATCCGCGAGCGCGTTCGCTGGCGCGAGGCCATGATCGAGCTGGAAAAGCTCACCAGCATGGGGAAAATGGCGGCGGGTACGGCGCATCACTTGAATTCTCCGCTGGCGGCGCTGCTGCTGCGGGTCCAGCTCATGCGCGAGCGCGCCCATGGCGACGGCGACCTGGCGCAGCTTGAAGACGGCCTGAAGTTCTGCCGCCATTTCGTGCAGCGGCTGCTGGAGTTCGCCCGCATGGGGCCGGTGGACAAACAGAATCAGGACCTCGCCGCGACCGTGGAATCCGTCGCCGGGTTCTTTCAGCCGGTGGTTCAGACCAGGCACGCCACCCTGGTCACGGAAACGTCGGAAGCCAGGGGGTTGCAGGTTTACGCCGATCGCAATCTGCTGGAAACGGTTCTTCTGATCCTGCTGAGCAATGCGCTGGACGCGATTCCCGTGGGCGGAAAGATCTGTATCACCTGCCGCCCGATTCGCACAGGCTCGATCGAGGTTGCCGTGCGCGACAACGGCCCGGGCATCGGCGAGGCCAACCTGGCTCGCGTGTTCGAGCCATTCTTCACCACCAAAGAGCCGGGAAAAGGGACCGGCCTGGGCCTGTCGATCGCGAAGAACTTCGTCATCGAACACGGCGGCTCCATTCGCATCGAGAGTGAAGCGGGGCAGGGCGCTACGGCATATTTCGACTTGCCACTCGCGCCGGAGGCAAAATCGTGAAGCCCGGTCCGGCCATTCTGGTGGTCGATGACGACGCGAGCCTCGGCGCGACGCTGCGAGAGTTTCTGTCGCGCGAAGGATATCAGGTGGAGGTGGCGCAGTCGGGAGCCGAGGCGCTGGCCATCCAGGCCGCCAATCCACGCATTTCGCTCGCGCTGGTGGACCTGATCATGCCGCTGATGGACGGCCTGACGCTGACCGTCGAGCTGCGCCGCAGCAACCCCGACCTCGCCGTGGTCATCATGACCGGCTACGGCACCATCGAGACGGCGATCGAGGCCATCAAGAAGGGCGCCGAAGATTATCTGACCAAGCCGTTCGACTACGAAGCGGTGCGCAAGAAGATCGCGCGCCTGATGGAGGTGATGGAGCTGCGGGAGCGCGTCGCCCAGCTCGAAGGCGATCTGGAGCGCCACTCCTGTTTCGAGAACATCATCGCCGTTTCGGCGGCCATGGAGCGCGTGCTCGAGCGCGCCCGGCTGGCCGCGGCCACCGATGCCGCGATCCTGATTGTCGGCGAAACGGGAACCGGCAAGGAAATGCTGGCCCGCGCGATCCATGAGGCCAGCCCGCGCGCGCGGATGCCGTTCGTCGCCGTCAACAGCGGAGCCCTGCCGCGCGAACTGGTGGAAAGCGAGTTGTTCGGCTTCCGGCGCGGCGCCTTCACCGGAGCCTACGCCGATGCGCCGGGTATCTTTTCCGCGGCCTCCGGCGGCACGGTTTTTCTGGACGAAATCGGCGAGATGCCCAAAGATGTCCAGGTGAAGCTGCTGCGCGTGCTGCACGAAGGCGAGCTGCGTCCAGTGGGCAGCACAAGGGCCGTGCATGTCGACGTGCGGGTGGTCTCGGCAACCAACCGCCTGCTGAATGAACTGCGGAGCACGCTGCTGCGCGAGGACCTGTATTTCCGCATCGCGACGGTGGTGTTGCAGGTGCCGCCGTTGCGGGCGCGGCAGGAGGACATCCTGGTGCTGGCGCAGCACTTCGCCGGGCGGCTTTCGCGCAGATATGGCCGCGAGATTTCGCTGTCCCGCGGCGCCCTGGAGCTGCTGCTCAGGTATCCGTTTCCGGGCAACGTGCGCGAGCTCGAAAGCCTGATCGAGAGCGCCGCCGCGGTGTCCGTCGATAACCCGCAGTCCATCACCGACAAGGACCTGAGGCCTTTGCTCAGCGCCGGCGCCGGGGAGACCGGCCCCGCACAGGCCATGCATCCTCCGGTTTCGATGGAGCAGATGGAGCGGCTGACCATCCAGCAGGCCTTGCGAATGGCGGACGGCAACCGCACCAAAGCCGCGTCGCTGCTGGGCATTTCGCGAGATACCTTGTATCGCAAATTACGCCAGTATCAGGGCTGACGGCGCGTACGAGAATCGTACAGCCGTCGCCTCTCCCGGCGCAGCGCCGCGCGCCAGGTTGAACAAACGCGGAGGCTTCCCGCATGGCGTGTGACGTGCATTCTTCCGGGCATGACAATGCCGGGTGGACGCACACAGCTTCTGCTTTGGATCGCTGCGGCAGCGATTGCCACAGCCGCCCTGGTCACCGTTCTTGTTCGGGAGCACCGGCCGGCCGCGGTGCGGCACGCTCTCTACGTGGTGGGCGACCCGCAGAGGGGCGCGACGCTGTTCTTCGGGGAAAAACAGTGCTCCATTTGCCACTCCATCAACGGCTCGGGCGGGCACGTCGCGCCGGATCTTTCCGCGGAGCATCCGGCCGCGCCGGCCATGGGCTGGCTGGCGACGGTGCTGTGGAATCACGCCCCTGGCATGTTCCGCCAGATGCGCGGCAGCAAGTCTTATCCGCAGTTGACCTCCGAGGACATGGCGGACATCCTCGCGTTCCTTTATCAGGCCAGCAATGCCGGCCAGCGGGGCGACGTGGCCGCCGGCGAGAAAGTCTTTCAGGACAAAGGCTGCGCGACCTGCCATTCCGTGCGATCGGTGGGCGGGAAGTCGGCGCCTGAACTGTCGGGCATCGCCGCTGCCGGCCCCAATGAGTGGATGCGCGCGATGTGGAACCATACGCAGAAGATGGTCGAGCCGATTACCAAAGCGCTGGGACACTGGCCCGAGTTCACGGGCAGCGAGATGAACGATCTGGTGGCGTACGTGGGCGAAGGGAACCAAAAGGCACGCGCATCCGAGAGCGCCGGCGGCGCCGAGCGCGGCTGGAGGGTGTTCCAGACCCGATGTATCCAATGCCATTCCGTCCGAGGAAACGGCGGCAAGCTGGGTCCGGAGCTGGGGCCGGAACACGATCTGCCGCTCACCGAGGCGGCATTTGCGAGCGTGCTGTGGAATCACGCGCCCGCCATGCTGCGGCTGGGCCGCGAGAACGGCATTGCGATGCCCACGCTTCAGCGCGACGAAATGACTGACCTGACGGCATTCCTCGCCAGCCTGCGATACGTGGAGCCCAGTGGGTCTTCCTTCGTCGGCGAGCGCGTGTTCAGAGTGCGCGGCTGTGCGCAGTGCCATGGACCGGAGGCAGAGGGTACGCGACTCGGGCCGCGTCTAAGGGCCGGCGACGACGCGTACACGGCTGTTTCGTTTACCGCCGCGCTGTGGAAGCATGGGCCGCGGATGGTCGATCGCGTCGAGGAGGCGGGCATTTCGTGGCCGACTCTGGAGGCAACCGACATCGGCGACCTGGTCGCCTTTCTGAACGCGCCGCCACGGCGGAAGTGACCGATCTGACGCGAATTGTCTGAACAATTTGTCGCCGCCAGCCGGAGAATCTGATTCCATGCCGCCTTGCCCGCAGCCACAAGCGGAAATCGGGGTGACTCTCCAGGGTTACGGCAAGTTCCTGCGCGCACACCCGGGCCTCGGATTCCTTGCGTGTCAAGTCATTTGATCAGGTAACCGAAGAGGGGGTCCCTGCTCGCACGTCGCCCTCTCGCCGTTCTAGCTGTCTATTCTGAACCAGATCTTAACGAACGGAGCGGGTTTTTGAGGTCTCACGATGCCTTCGCTTGTGGGAAGGCTTCGTAGATCAGCTCATCGAGTTGCGCGTCGACGCGATTGAGCGAAGCCCGTAGCGGAAATGGCAGTACGGCGTCGTTGCTTGTGAACATTGCGACGGCGGGGCGAAACACTCGGGCCTCCAGACGAGTGAAGAGCCTGGCGATTTTCCAGCCGTACGGCGTCAGGAAGTAACGGTGCGTTTTCGGGGGCCGGAAGATCAGCCCCTTCAGGCGCAGTCTCCGCAGATCGTAGCTCATCT
>JBEKZH010000129.1:0-7016 GCA_049510065.1 Bryobacteraceae bacterium | reverse complement strand
CAGGCTCGGAACGAACTGAAGCGGGCCCAGGCGAATCAGACCGTTACGCACCTGACCTACTCACGGCTGGAAGGCGTGATGAAGACCCGCCCGGAACTCATTGCCCAGCAGGACGTGGACGACGCGCGAGGCAAAGACGAGGTAGCGGAAGCGCAGGTGGCCGCCGCGGAATCGGGCCTGGCCGCGGCGGGGGAGCTTCTCAATGAGACCACCGCCAATCGCGCGCGAGTGCAAGCCCTGCTGGACTACACCAGAATCACGGCTCCCTTCGGCGGAGTGGTGACCGCGCGCTATGCCGATACCGGGGCGATGCTGGCCGCGGGGACTTCCTCTGAGAAACAGGCGCTTTCCCTCGTGAAGCTGTCCCAGAACGGGCTGCTGCGCCTCGATATCCCGATTCCTGAGCAGGATGTCCCGCTGGTGCGCATCGGCAAGAAAGTCAGCGTCGAGGTGCAGGCACTGGGCCGGACTTTCGAAGGAGTGGTGGCGAGGTCGGCCGGCATGGTGGATGCGGGCACTCGCACCATGATGACGGAAGTCGATGTGCCCAATCCCCGGTTGGAAATCGTGCCGGGGATGTATGCGTACGTGTCGTTTCCCGTCGAGGAGAGGAACAAGACCCTGACGGTTCCGATCCAGGCGATTTCGCGCGAAGGGAACAGGGCCGTCGCTTATCGGATCAACCGCGACAACCGGATTGAGATCCTGCCGGTTACCCTCGGGCTTCAGACCAGTGGCCAGCTCGAGATCCTCTCCGGTCTGTCGGAAGGCGACAGTGTGGCGGTGGCCAGCACCAGCCAGTTGCGGCAGGGCCAGGTTGTCGCGCCGAAACCCGTGGAGTTGTCGGAAGCGGGGGGCGGCAGCTGATGTCCCGTTTCGCCATCCGCAATCCTTATTTCATCGTCGTTCTTTGCCTTTTCGTGGTGGTGATCGGTGTCACAACGCTCTTGCGGATGCCGGTGGACTTGTTTCCAGCCATCAATATTCCGCAGGTAGTGGTGGCGACGTTCTACAACGGCATGCCGCCCGAGGATATAGAGACCGAGATCACCGGACGGTTCGAGCGGTTCTTCACCCTGGGCTCGGGCATTGACCACATGGAATCGCGGTCGCTTCCCGGCGCCAGTGTGATCAAGATCTACTTCCAGCCTGGAACGAGCGCTGACGCCGATGTGGACGAGATCTCGAATCTGGCGATGGCGGATCTGCGCCGCCTGCCGCCGGGAACGCTGCCGCCCGTCGTGATGAAGTTCGACGCGTCCAGCCTGCCGGTCTGCCTCATCACGCTCAAAGGCCAGAATCTGGATGAGACTCAGCTTCGCGACATCGGCCAATTCGCTATCCGCAACCAGATTGCCACGGCGCCTGGAGCTTCGGTCCCACCTCCCTTTGGAGGCAGGTATCGCCAGATCATGGTGTACGTCGATCCGCTCAAGCTGCAGTCGCACGGGCTTAGCGTCATGGATGTGGTGCGCTCGGTGAACAACGCGAACCTGATCCTTCCGGCTGGCGACGCCAAGATCGGACCCTACGACTACAACATCTACACCAACAGCCAGATCGAGAGTGTCGCCGACATCGACAACATACCCCTGAAGACCGTCGGTGGTTCCTACGTAACCGTGGGGGACGTCGGTTCTACGCAGGATGCGCACACCATTCAGACCAATATCGTGCGGGTGGATGGGCAGCGATCGGTCTACCTGCCGGTAATGAAACAGGGAGGCAACACCAACACCATCTCCGTGGTGGATGCAGTCCGGAAGGTGGCATCGAATCTTATCGACGTGCCGAAACAGCTCGTCGCCAACGTGGTTTTCGACCAGTCGGAATACGTCAGGAAAGCCATCAGCACGCTGCTCCACGAGGGCGCCACCGGGCTGCTGCTCACCGCGGTGATGGTGCTGTTGTTCCTGGGCAGCCTGCGTGGGACGGTAGCCGTGTTCCTTTCCATTCCCCTGTCCGCCCTTGCCGCGATCATCGCCCTGGGTTTTGGAGGCAGCACCATCAACAGCATGGTGCTGGCGGGTCTGGCAATCGTCTTTTCGCGGCTGATCGACAACTCAGTGATCGTGCTGGAAAATATCTTCCGGCACATGGAGATGGGTGAGCCTCCGGAAGTTGCCGCGGAGAAGGGCGGCCAGGAGGTGGGCACAGCAGTGCTAGCGGCCACTATTGCCAGCGCCGTCGTCTTCTTCCCGGTCACGTTTCTCTACGGTGTGAGCAAGTTCCTGTTTTCGGCCCTGGCGGTGGCAGTCGTCCTGGCCCTGTTTGCGTCCTATTTCATCGCTATGACTGTAGTGCCGCTCTTCTGTGCCAGGTTCATCAAGGGAGTTCCGCACGGAGCGCACGGCGCAGGAGTCTCTGCGGCCAACGATGCGCGTCCGTCTCACGCCGCCCGTTTCCACGCGGCCTTCAACCGCAGATTCCATCAGATGCTGGACTGGTATGAAGCCACGGTGGATCGCGCTCTTGTCCGGCCATGGCTGGTCGCCGGCGGAATTCTGGGTATCTTTGTCGTAAGTCTCGCCATTTTTCCCTTACTGGGAGTCGCATTCTTTCCGCGCAGTGACGCCGGCCAGTTTGTGATCAATCTTAAGGCGCCCTCCGGAACACGAATCGAGAGGACAAACGAACTGGTGGCGCGGGTGGAGAACCTTGTCCGCAGCGTGGTCAAGCCGCACGACCTGAAACTGATCGTATCCAACATCGGGGTCATCGCCGGTTTCTCGTCGATTTATACCAGCAACGCGGGACCGCATACAGCTACGATTCAGGTCGCGCTCGCGGAGGACCACGAGATAGGCAGTTACGAGTACATGGACCGCGTTCGCAAGCGCATCGCGTCCGATCTTCCCCAGGTCAGTGTCTTCCTTCAGTCCGGAGGGCTACAGGATGCGGTCCTGAACCAGGGCCTTCCCGCTCCCATCGATTTGCAGGTGAGCGGCCAGAAATCGGAAACGACATTTCGAGTGGCCAGTGACCTGGCCAGCCGGATTGGCGAGTTGCCCGGAGTAAGCCAGGTCTACATTCCGCAGGACATTGACTATCCGGCCCTGCGGCTGAAGGTGGACCGGGTGCGCGCCAGCGAACTGGGGCTCAACCAGAGAGAGGTGGTGGACAACGTCATCACCGCCCTGACCTCGAATCAAATGATCGCGCCGAGTTACTGGATTGACCCGCGCACCGGCAATGACTATTTCCTGACCGTGCAATATCCGGAGAAAGAGATCAACAGCCTGTCCTCCCTGAAGGACATTCCCATCCGTTCGGCCTCCTCGGCGGAACCGGCTTTTCTCGACCAGGTGGTCAGCGTCTCGAACTTGAAAGCGCCGACGGAAGTGGACCACTACCAAATCCAGAAAGTCATTGATGTGTATGTCACCCCGGCCACCGAGGATCTTGGCCGCGTGGCCAGCGCGATTGACAAGATCACCGCACAGACGGAACTTCCCGTTGGTGTGCGTCTGGTGATGCGCGGCATGGTGGACGGTATGCGCCAGTCTTTCCGCAGCTTTGGCTTTGGACTGATCCTGGCCCTCGCTCTTCTTTATCTGGTGCTGGTGGCTCAGTTCCGCTCCTTTGTCGATCCGGTCTTGATTCTGCTCGCCGTGCCTACCGGAGTCACCGGCGTCCTTCTAAGTCTCTGGCTCACCGGAACCACCATGAACGTGATGTCGCTGATGGGCGTGGTGATGATGGTGGGAATGGTGTCCTCCAACAGCATTCTGATTGTGGAGTTCGCTCACCATCTGGAGGCCGAGATGTCCGTGCGGGACGCGGTGGTGACTTCCTGCCGTATCCGTTTGCGACCGATTTTGATGACATCCCTCGCCACGATTTTCGGACTAATTCCGATGGCCCTGAAACTCGAAGTCGGAAGCGAGGCGTATGCCCCGCTGGGGCGGGTGATCATCGGCGGGCTGGTTGCTTCCGTGGCTCTCACGGTGTTCATCGTTCCTGCGGCGTACCTGATTGTGTTTCGGGGGAAGCGTGGGCCGACGCAAACGCCCGCCCAGCCCGTGGAGGCCGCGTGAGGCGCGTGGCCACGGCGATTCTGGCCGCTCTGACCGGAGGCATGCCGCTCTGCCTGGCTCAGGCGCCTCCGAGCCTGAGTCGCAAGGACGCGGAAGCGCTGGCGTTGAAGAGCCACCCACTGATCCAGTCATCGCAGTTGAATGCGCTTGCTGCGCGGCAGATGGTGACGGAAACGAAGGCGGCCCGCTATCCCTTCGCGTACGGGAGCCTGACTGGCGCCGGTGCTCTAAGTGACAGCAGAATTGCCGCGGGAGGACTGAACAATCCGATCATTTACGACCGCTATTCCAACGGCCTCACAGTGAGCCAGCTCCTGACGGATTTTGGGCGCACGCACAACCTGGTGGAGAGTTCAAATCTACACGCTCAGGCGCAGGCAGAGAATGCGCAGGCAACGCGTGCGGATGTGCTCATCGAAGTGGATCGGACCTACTATCAGGCCCTGCGGGCCCAGGCGCTTCTGAAGGTAGCCGAGGAAACCGTCGGGGAGCGCCAGTTGGTTAGCGACCAGGTAGGCGAGCTTGCCAAAAGCAGGCTGAAGTCGGGGCTGGATGTGAGCTTCGCAAACGTAAACCTGGCGGAAGCGAAACTGATGCTGGTGCAGGCGCAGAACGATGTAACGGCGGCCTTCGCGCAGTTATCCGCCGCAGTAGGGGACCCAGAGACCCGGGTTTATGCACTCGCCGACGAGCCGATGCCGGGCGCTCCTTCCGCCGATGTTTCCGCGCTGATTGCCCAGGCGATGCAGAACCGGCCGGAGCTCGCCGGTCTGCGTTACGACAGCGCCTCCGCGCATCGCTTCGCGACGGCTGAACGCGACCTGTCGTTGCCCACCATCAGTGCCGCTGCTACGGCCGGTTTCACTCCGGTTCACCAGGCGCCTCTGACCGACCGCTATGCCGCCGCCGGGGTGAACGTGACAATCCCGATCTTTAATGGACGGCTCTTTTCAGCGCGCGCGGCCGAGGCCCGGCTCCGAGCGGAAGCGGCGGACCAGAACCTGCGCCAGGAGGCCGATGCCGTGGCCCGCGACGTCCACGTGGCCTGGCTGAACGCGCAGACTACCTGGCAACGTCTGGCCCTGACGCAGCAACTGCTGGACCACGCCAGCCTGGCGCTGGACCTTGCCCAGCAGCGGTACAAGCTGGGGATCGGCTCGATTGTAGAACTGAGTCAGGCGCAACTGAACCAGACTCAGGCGCAGATCGAGCAAAGCGGAGCCAGGTACGATTATCAGGCCAGCATCGCGAATCTCGACTATCAGGTTGGAGTGCGGCACTGACCGCATGACAGCGCCATGACCAGGGTACACCAAAGTAGACGTTCGGCATGGTTGTACACCGCGCTTGCCACGCTCGCTCTAATGGCGCCAATGGCCGCCCGTGGCAACCGCCACCAAAGCGCGATCGCTCCGCGGTCTGTCCTTCGTGCTTCTTCTAACCTGGTGCTCATCAACGCCAGCGTGCTGGATCAGTCGGGGCGTCCGGTGACCGGTCTGAATGCCGCCGCGTTCCATGTCCTGGAAGGCGGAGTAGAAGAGAAGATAGTCTCGTTTAGCCAAAGCGACATGCCGGTGTCGATCATCCTGGTTGTCGATACCAGCCGAAGCATGCAAAACGTGATCGGCAGGAGCGCTGAAGCGGTGTCTTCCCTTCTGAAGGCTTCTAATCCCGAAGACCAATACTCGGTTGTCGAGTTTTCGGATCGTCCTTCTCTTGCGTTAGGCTTTACCCATGACACGAGCCAGGTGAGCGACTGTCTCATGCATGCCGAGGCCCGGGGCACTACGGCGTTACTCGACGCAGTCGTATTCGCCGGCAAGGTTGCCCGCCGAGCTGCGAATGCGCGCAGAGTCCTGATCGTGATCTCTGACGGAAAGGATAACCACAGCCTGCGCTCTGTCAACAGCGTGAAGAGGTATTTGCTCGAGGCGGATGTGCAGGTTTATGCCATTGACGTGATGACTGAGGATGACCCGTGGGCAACGCCCTGGGACGCGGACGGGCCGGAGACGCTGGAGACGATTTGCGCGGCAGGGGGCGGCCGGAAGGTCGAAGTGGAACGGTACACGGATCTACCCAAAACCATCGAGGTGATCGCGCGTGAGATTCGGAACCAATACATTCTGGGCTATCAGCCCTCTGCCGATCTCAAGTTGGGCCGCCCGCCCGGTTCCAAACGGATGTTCGTCTCGTGGCGTCACGGTTACTACGAACCGCGCGACGGATACTGAGGAGACAGGAGACTGCGCACAAAGCTCCGCGACCGGCGCAACATTTTTCTATTCCTTCCGGGAAGCGTCGCCTGGCGTCAGAGAGGATGTTTACTATGCGAATGACCCCAGGTAAATCCGAAGCCGAGCCGGCACCCTCGAAGCCAGCAAACGCCAAACCCCCTGACATCGCCGCTGCGTCGGTTCCCGACACGCTCGCGGCGCTCCACGTGAACACTGACACCGGGCTCACGCACGCGGAGGTGGACGTCCGCCGGAAGGAGCACGGCTACAACGAGGTGGCCGAAAAAAAAGCGCGCCCGGTCCTCAAGTTCCTCCGCAAGTTCTGGGGCATCTCGGCGTGGATGCTCGAACTGATTATGGTTCTGTCCGCCGTGCTCGGAAAGTATTCGGACCTCGTCGTGGTGGGCGCGCTGCTAGTGATTAACGCCGTGTTGAGCTTTATGCAGGAGCGCCGGGCCGCCGGTGTGGTTGAGACACTGCGGAAACGGTTGCAGGTAAGTGCGCGCGTCCTGCGCGATTCGAGCTGGCAGGTGATTCCAGCACGCGAGTTGGTCCCCGGCGATATCGTTCGCGCGCGACCCGGCGACATCATCCCGGCGGACGTGAAACTCCTCACCGGGGCGTTGACCGTGGACCAGTCGGCACTCACCGGCGAATCGAAGGACGCCGACAAAGCGCCCGGCGAAGTACTCTCGTCGGGGTCCGTCGTCCGGCGGGGCGAAGGCAACGGCGTGGTGATGCT
>JBEKZH010000128.1:0-9561 GCA_049510065.1 Bryobacteraceae bacterium | reverse complement strand
TTAACAGCCTGTTAGTTGTTGACCACTTCCTTACCGTGATATCCTCGGACCTTCTCGAGGCTTTGAATTGACTTACATGTTGTGTCGCAATCGTGTTGCGGACTTCTCGCGCTGGAAGGCCGTGTTCGCTTCGCACGAAGCAGCCCACCGGGACGCGGGCCTTCGACTTGTGAACATCTGGCGCGGCGATGAGGAACCCAACAACGTTTTCTTTCTGTTCGAAGTGGCCAGCCTGGAAAAGGCCCGGGAGTTCATCGGTAATCCCGATGCCGCCAAAGCTGGAGAGGCTTCCGGCGTCATCGACGGCGAGTACCATTTCGTCGGAGATGCCGGGGGCTACTGATCGCGTAACGCCCCGCCGGTTTGTTCGTATACTCGATAGCCATGTCTGAAATCCGATTTGCGCTGCGGCTTCTGGCCCGCTCGCCGTTTCTGACCGCCGTCGTCATTCTTTCGCTCGGCCCTGGCATAGGCGCGAAGGACCTCGGCATGGACACCCGCAACGTGGTCGTGTTTCACGTGGCTCCCCATCTGAACGGATACAAACCGGCCGCGATCCGCGATCTGTTCGAACGCGGAGGAGAGGCTGGCGGAGATCCCGCTGCTGAGTGGGGGCATGTGGGGCAACTCGCTGACGGTGGAGACCGCCGATCCGGGCGCCGATAACTGGTCGGCAAGGTACAGCGTCGGGCCCGGCTTCTTCGGACAGATGGGGATGCCCCTGATTGCGGGCCGCGAGTTCACCGCCCGGGATTCGGAAGCCGGAGCGAAGGTAGCGGTGGCGAATGAGACCTCCGCACGGAAGTTCTTCGGCAAGCGCAACCCGGTTGGGCGGGGATTCGCTGTGGGTTGGGGGGCGTAACGCCCGACACCGAGATTGTCGGTGTGGTGCGGGAAGAGGAACCTGGACGGGCTCTCTTTCTACGTGCGGTCGGCGCTTCCTCCGGGCCGGATGGTTCCGCAGATCCGCCGGGTGATGCAATCGCTGGACGCCGAGCTGCCGCTGCAGGATCTGCGCACTTTCGACGACCAGGTGAATATCAGCGTTCGCCCGCAGGCGCTGCTGTTGGATCTGGCGGGCGCCTTCGCGGTGCTGGCGACGCTGCTGGCCATGGTGGGCCTGTACGGCGTGATGGCGTACAGCGTGACGCGGCGCACGCGCGAGATCGGGATTCGCATCGCGCTGGGGGCGGCCACGGCGCGCATTCGCGGCATGGTGATGCGCGAGATGCTGCTGGTGCCTGGCGTGGGCATCGTGGTGGGCGTGCCGGCGTCGCTGGGTCTGGCGCGGTTCGTGGCGAGTCTGCTGTTCGGGGTGAAGCCGTTCGATGCAACGGTGGTGGCCGGCGCGGTTCTGGCGCTCAGTGCGGCGGCATTGCTGGCGGGGTGGCTGCCTGCGCGGCTGCCTGCGCGGCGGGCTACGCGGGTGGATCCGCTGCTGGCGCTGCGCGACGAGTGAGGTCGCTCCAATTCGCTATACGTGTAGAATACGAGTGCGCAAATCGGAGCTTCCTGCCGCGACATGGCCGCCGATCAGGCGCGTGAACAGGAAGCGCTGGAGTGGTCCGAAGGCGTGATCGGCGACGCTTCTTTCGAAGAACCCCGTGCTTCGCGGTGAAGTCTGGTGAGTGGCGAACGAGCCATCTGCGTTCAGCGCGGTCTCCTTATGCGCGACGAGTGAGCTCGCGTTCGACTTCGGCGAGTATGTCGTCCGGCGCCCGCCCTTCGGCGCGGATTGCGCAAACAGGGCCGGGGCCGTCGGGACGCCAGCGCTGCAGCATCCGTTCCGAGGCAAAGCCGGCGAAGATGCTCACCAGCGGCGTGCCGCAGGCCGCGGCCACGTGGCCCCCGGCAGAATCGTAACCCACGTAGAGCCGCGAACGTGCGATGAGCGCGGCGAACTCGGCGAATGAGCCGGTGAAGATTTCGGCGCGATCGCCCGAGGCGGCTACCGCGGCACCGACGCGCTCGGCTTCTTCGCCACCACCGCCGGAATCCACCAGCACTTGGTCGTAACGGGAGACCAGCAGCCGCAACAGGTCGGCCTCGAACGGGTCGGCCACGCGTTTGGCGGGATTCTCGCCTACTCCAAAACTGACGGTCACGTCGGGCTGGCGCGGGGAAGTGGACACGGCGATGAACGCCCGCGCATCCGCGACGCCCAGCACCTCCGACACCCAGCGCTTCGTGAGCGCGACTAGCGAATCGGCGGAATCGCCGCCGTACGCGCGGCTTTCGAAGAAGTAGTAGCGATCCTCGGAACACACGGGCAGGAGACCGAGCTGGGTTAGCCGCGAGTCGGGGTCGATGACAATCGCACCCGGCTCGTCGAACACCAGCGCGTCGCGTACCGCGAGGCGCTCCCGCAACGTGCCCGCGCGCGGATACGCGACCGGCAGGTGCCGAATGCGCGGGTCTGCCGCGTACAGCTCATAGTTTTTCGCCGGGCCGGCGAACACGATCTGCGCATCGGGCCAGCGCTTCTTCGCCGCATCCAGCACGATGCTGGTGACGGCGACATCGGCGCCGAGGGTGACACGCGACAACACATACACGCGGTCCGGCTCGTGCGAAACGGGCCGCGTGCGCCGCACCCGTTCGTAGCGAGCGATCAGTTCGACCGCCGGCAGATCCGGGTACACGCTCTCGATCACCGGCGCGAACAGTTGCACGTACTCATCGCACAGGGCGGGCTCGAAGCGGTCCGCCAGCGGTTCGATGACGTCGCGGAAGAGAGCCCGCGACGCCGCTTCATCCCAGATACTTGCCAACCAGCAGCTCCAGTTTTTCGCGCGTGGCCGGCGGCACGGCCTTCGGATCGGTGATGAGCGCGTGCTGCAGCGCCGATCCGCAGCCGCACTCGCGCGCCTCGGGCATGGCCGCCACGGCCTCGGCCACCACTTTGCAGGCGTGCTCGGCGTTCTTCATGAGGTTGGCGACGATCTCCGTCACCGTGACTGCGTCGTGCGCGGGATGCCAGCAGTCGTAGTCGGTCACCATGGCCACGGTGACGTAGCAGAGCTCCGCTTCGCGGGCCAGCTTGGCCTCCTGCAGGTTGGTCATGCCGATGACGTCCATGCCCCAGCTTCGGTAAACGTTCGATTCGGCTTTGGTGGAAAACGCCGGGCCCTCCATGCAGAGATACGTGCCGCCGAGCTTCGCGCTGACGCCGGCGGCCTTGCATGCGCCGTCCAGCAGACGGGCCATCTGCGGGCATATGGGGTCGGCGAAGCTGATGTGCACGACCAGGCCTTCGCCGAAAAACGTGGAGACACGGCCGCGCGTGCGGTCGAAGAACTGATCGGGAATGACGAAGTCGAGCGGGCGATGCTCTTCCTTCAGCGAGCCGACCGCGCTGAGCGAAATGATGCGCTCCACCCCGAGCGACTTGAAGCCGTAGATGTTGGCGCGGAAGTTCAGCTCCGAGGGCGAGATGCGGTGGCCGCGGCCGTGGCGCGCGAGGAAGGCGACCTCGCGGCCGGCGAGCCTGCCGACCACATAGGCGTCCGACGGGCTGCCCCACGGCGTGGTAACGTTCACTTCCTGCTGCGCGTCGAAGCCAGGCATGTGATACAGCCCGCTGCCGCCGATGATGCCGATACTGGGTCGAGTCATTTCTTTGTGTCAGTTGTTGTTGAGGTTTCCAGGTGGTACGCTGCTCGAAGGTCGGCGATTCGCTGTCTTGCGATCCTGATGAGACATACGCTGTGCGCAGCCGGACCACCGCTGCCACCTCCCCAGAGTCCGTACTCCGCGTCGCACGCAGCGTCTCTGTATGATATCCATCGACGTTCTGCGATTGTGAGGTTTTGGACGTCGCGGGCAGTGTAATCCTGCGTGGCCGCCATCAACGCGGCTTGATACGTGCTGTTCAACTGGATCTCGACCTTCCTGAGAATGCGAAGAAAGCACATCGACGTATCGTACGTCGTGCCAGGGCACGTCTCCTCTTCCTGCGCGACAGACGAAGCTGAAAGAGCGAGCATAGTCAAAAGCAAGATGGCCGGCTTCATGGTGATTCCCGCACACCGTTGATCCATTCGTCCACGAGCGAGTACGGATCGCGCCGTCTGGCTGCCACCTCTTCGCCCGCCTTCTGAAAATCTGTGTCCGCGAACCGCTCGAGCAGACGCTCGCGGAGCATCTCCCGCAACAGCGCCGCCCAGTTGGCGGCCTCTCGTTTGCCTGGACAGGCTCGAATGGCCGCCAGCGCCTCCGCCACGCCCTTGCCCTCGCTCGCGACCGTCCGTACGATCGGCGTGGCCATACCTGGCATGGATTTCACATCCCGCTCCAGGCGATCGGCGCCAGGGAGGTCCGCCTTGTTGAGGACGAAAACGCCGGCGATTTCCATGATACCTGCCTTCAGCGCCTGCACGCCGTCGCCGAGCCCGGGTACCAGCAGCACCACGGTGACGCCGGCCAGCTTCGCGATCTCCACTTCGTCCTGGCCCACGCCCACGGTCTCAATAAGGACGGTGTCGAAGCCGGCGGCGTCCAGCAGCACGGTGATGTCGGTGGTGGCGCGCGCGAGGCCGCCCAGACAGCCGCGCGTTGCCATGGAACGGATGAACACGCCGGGGTCGTCGTGATGGCGCTGCATGCGGATGCGGTCGCCGAGAATGGCACCGCCGGAGAATGGGCTGGAGGGGTCGACGGCGATCACGCCCACGCGTCGGCCTTCCTCGCGCAGCAGACGGATCATGTGGTCCACGAGTGTGCTCTTGCCCGCGCCGGGCGCGCCGGTGATGCCGATGACCAGGGCCCGGCCAGTGCGGGGGAAGAGTTCGCGCAGCAATGCTTCGGCGGCGGGCGTGCGGTTCTCGATGGCGGTGGCCGCGCGGGCCAATGCGCGCAGGTCGCCCGCGAGGATGGGTGCAGCACGCATGCTGCTGCTATTCTAAGCCGTCGTGCGAAAAGATTCTATTCTGAGGAGCGCTCCCGAGCCGCTTGATTAACCCTCACGGCGAAGAGACCGTTCGGTAACCCGCAACGGCGTGGGACCGGTAACGTACCGGCGGACACTCATCACTCGCAACTTTGCGCGGAACTGCCTAGGATTCTCCACGCCTCGTGATCCGCCTCTCTGACAAGTGAGCAACGGACTCTTGCCTGGAACTTAGCACGGGGGCGTGGGCGCCGCGCGGTGGGTGGTCCGTAAGCTGCGGAGGACAGGGATTAAAGAGTTTGCAGATTGTCGTGACAGGTGCGGGGCGAGTGGTCCGGCGCGGCGACGAACTCGACAGGAACGCGGCCGTCGCTGCCGGCGGTGAATCTTGCGGGATACGACGACGCGGCAAGGCTCATCGGCGTCACGCGCATTGGACACCGCCGCGACGTCTATGAATGACCGAAAGACAGTCATCGTGCCGGCCTGCACAAACGCGCCTTAGCTTCGGGCGCTGCGTCCGACGATACCGAAGTGAGCCGCCGCCGCGAGCAGGTGACGATCGTTGGTCCAGATTTCCGGTTCGCCCACTTCCAGCGCAGTCGCGATGTGAATGGCGTCGCCGGCCCGTAGTGGAACGTCTGCCGGGAGTCCGCGGATCAACGTTGCCGTCTTGCGCAGGAGCGGCTCGGATACCGGTGTCAGATTCCAAACGCCGCTCTCCACATGGCGCCGGAACAGGTCGATCAACTCGCGGCCTTGCGCAAGCGTAAGCGATCCCTCGCGCACATGCCAGCGGAAAACGCACGTCACCTCGGCGAGTGCCCAGGACGACGAACACAGGCTGGATGCGCGGCGTATCGCCTTCCGGACCGCGGCAGCATCCGGCTCGTTTACGTAATACTTCGCGATGTACGCCGAATCGAGATACACGCTTCAGCGGTCCTCTTCGAGGAAGCGCCCGCTGTCGGTTGCTACGGACGGAAAGCGCCGCCAAAGACGGCTCATGTCGGGCAGCCGCACCCTGGCAGGCCTCTTTGCGATGGGGCGCAGTTCGGCCACAGGTTCGCCGCGACGCGCGATCAGGATGACGCCGCCGCCGGCGGCCTCGCGCACCAGCTCGGATGTGCGGATGTGGAGATCGCGGATGGAGGCCGTCTTCATGTGCTACATTGTAGCACTTTGGCGGCCGGCGACGCGCAATGAACCGGTGCACGTACATGGAGTAAGGGGAGACGCCGACGCGCGCCGCCGCGGATTGCCCTCGCCACGGACCTTCAGGCCGCGTCGCGCACTTCTACGGTCATCTGCTTGCCCAGAACCGCCAGTGCCGCCTGGATCTTCTCTGCTTTCGAAGCATGTTCGGGATCGAGCATACGGCGGATCACTCGCTCGTGGATTCCAAGGCGGCGTGCCAGCTCGGAGTTGTTGACTTGCTGGTCGCGCATCGCAAGGTAGAGCGCCAGTTTCGGCGCGAGCCAAAGCGGCACTGGCACCAGGCGCTGACCACGCTTCGCGGCCGAGGGAGCGGGGATCTCCTCCCGGCGGGACAAGCGGATTGAGAGATCCGATCCGAGGGCATCCATGGCTTCTTCCATAGCCTCGCGATCGTCTTTGCCGTCGGTGGCGACACGGGGGAGATCGACGAACTCGACGAGAACGCGGCCGTCGCTGCCGGCGATGAATCTCGCGGGATACGTAAAGGCGGACATTGGTTCCTCTCTCACAGGTCATGCGGATCGATCTTCAGATCCCGGCACATTTTCGCCAGCAGATCGCGGGCGATTTCTTTCTTCCGATCCTTGAGGGTGGGGTGAATTCCTCGCCGAAGTACATGCGGCCATGGCTGCCCTTACCTTTATCGCCCACAAATTGGCAGGCGACCTTCCTGAGCTGCGCCAGCCTCCGTACACCGCTCGAATTCCGCACCACAAACAGGTCGAAGGAAGGAGGGGGACGCAGAGGTGTATGGGAAATCGTCTGGAATGGGGCACTTCCCGGTTTTCCGTACCCGAACGAGGCAGAGCTGGCCCCCTTCCTCGGCTGCCGGTACCCCGGTACTCGAAGAGGTGAAAGAAAAGCTCTGACGGAGGCGGTTGGGTGTACAATCTTTGTTGGCCAGGATGGCCAAACGGACATCCTGGGTATCCTGATTGACGCTGTTCTCATGTCTCCTCCCACGTTATTGCGGGAGAGACTTCATAAAGGGTTGCCCCCCCCGAATCCCTGAGGAAAAAGCTGCATTAGCGGGCCGCGGCGGCCCCGAGATTTTACACGAAAAGCAAACGGAGGGGAGTGGCCCCTATGCCGGACGAAAGCGAATCGCCGACGAACAGGTGCCTGCTCGGTCTCGTTTGGAGGTTTCCATGATACGCAACCAGTATTCTCGGTGGCGGGTGGGGTTTACCTTCGAGAAAACTTCAATGAGAATTTGCGGATTCCTGTTAGCTTGTGTGCTGTTCGGTGTTTCATCGACTTCAGGCTATCTCCAGGCTCAAGGGGTGGGCGATCAAGCTGCCTCCCCGGCAGCGGTCCCGACAACGAGTAACATTCCGAGGCCGATGCAGTCCCCCGCGGGTTTGTCGAGCCTTCCTGCGGCTGCCCAGGGTTCCGTCTCCGCCGCTCTGGGAAGGGACGATTCCCGCTATTGGGCGCATGCTACGGCGGGGAGCTTCCGTGTGGAGAATCCCCGGCACGCCCTGGCCGTGGACTTCACGCCACAAGGGGTCAAGATTCGCAGCGAGGCCGCACGATGGGGGCTGGCACTGCGGGGTTATGGGTACGGGGACGCTCTTCTTCCTGTCAGTGAGGCTGTTCCGCAAGCCAGGACGAATCGAGTGGAGTTCAGGCGAGGAGCACTGACGGAGTGGTACAACAACGGGCCACTGGGACTGGAGCAAGGTTTCACACTCACTAAGCCGCCGGGACCAGCCAACGGCCGGCCGCTGACGATTGCCCTTGCGCTTTCTGGAGACTTGACGG
Source organism: Bryobacteraceae bacterium (assembly GCA_049510065.1). Lineage (GTDB taxonomy): Bacteria > Acidobacteriota > Terriglobia > Bryobacterales > Bryobacteraceae > CAWACP01. The sequence continues at coordinate 1,691 of JBEKZH010000128.1, read as the reverse complement.
CCGCGTTGGCCGCGCGCGGGACAGCACTGACGCTAACGCGGCGCGACGGACAGGTTGCGCTGCACTACGGCGGCTTGATGGCCTACGATGCCACCGGTCGGGAGTTGCCGACATGGCTCGAGCTGCGGGGCGAGGAGTTGCTTCTGCGGGTGAATGACGTCGCCGCGCGGTATCCATTGACCGTAGATCCTTTTGTGCAACTGGCCGAGCTGACGGCCTCCGACGGTGCGGCGGGTGATCAACTTGGATTCTCTGTGGCCATCAGCGGCGACACCGTGGTGGTCGGGGCTCCTTCGGCCAAGATCGGCAACAATGTTTGGCAGGGCGCGGCGTATGTGTTTGTGAAGCCAGAAACGGGAGCATGGGCGCCGGCCGCGGAGACTGCCAGGCTGACGGCCTCCGACGGTGCGGGGAGTGACAGGTTTGGATGGTCTGTGGCCATCAGCGGCGACACTGTGGTAGTCGCGGGCCTTCCACGGGGCGAGACGTATGTGTTTGTGAAGCCAGGAACGGGATGGGCGTCGACCACGGAGACTGCCAGGCTGACGGGTGCGGCGAGTGATCATTTTGGAGACTCTGTGGCCATCAGCGGCGACACCGTGGTGGTCGGGGCGCTAGGCAACAGTGTTTCCCAGGGTGCGGCGTATGTGTTTGTGAAGCCAGGAACGGGATGGGCGACGACGTCAACCTTCAACGCCGAGCTGACGGCCTCCGACGGTGCGGCGAGTGCCGTCTTTGGAGAGTCTGTGGCCATCAGCGGCGACACCGTGGTGGTCGGAGATTCTCGGGCCATGATCGGCAACAACATACAGGGCGCGGCGTATGTGTTTGTGAAGCCAGGAACGGAATGGGCGACCACGTCAACCTTCAACGCCAAGCTGACGGCCTCCGACGGTGCGGTGGGTGCTTACTTTGGAGAGTCTGTGGCCATCAGTGGCGACACCGTGGTGGTCGGGGCTTATGCAGCCTGGGTCGGCAACAATCCTCTCCAGGGAACAGCGTATGTGTTTGTGAAGCCTGAAACGGGAGCATGGGCGCCGACCACGGAGACTGCCAAGCTGACGGCCTCCGACGGTGCGGCGCGTGATTTCTTTGGAATGTCTGTGGCCATCAGCGGCGACACCGTAGTGGTCGGGGCTCCTACCGGCGGCAACAATAACGCACAGGGCGCGGCGTATGTGTTTGTGAAGCCAGGAACGGGAGCATGGGCGGCGACCATGGAGACTGCCAGGCTGACGGCCTCCGACGGTGCGGCAAATGATGCCTTTGGAGAGTCTGTGGCCATCAGCGGCGACATCGTGGTGGTCGGGGCTAATTATTTCTCGTCGGGCTACCCCCCTGTCCCTGCCCATGGCACGGCGTATGTGTTTGGATTCAATCAGATCGCGCCCACGGTGAGCTTCACCGGCGCGCCGGCCAGCGCAGCTTACGGCGCCACGTTCAACGTGACCGCCACCACCAACGCCAGCACCACGGCAGTCATCACGGCCAGCGGCGCTTGCTCGATCACTGGCGATACCGTGACCATGACCAGCAGCGCGGGAACCTGCAGCCTCACGGCAAGTTGGGCGGCGGACGCCCACTACACCGCGGCTTCGCTCAGCCAGTCCACGACTGCGACGAAGACCGCGCCCACGGTGAGCTTCACCGGCGCGCCGGCCAGCGCAGCCTACGGCGCCACGTTCAACGTG
>JBEKZH010000127.1:0-7045 GCA_049510065.1 Bryobacteraceae bacterium | reverse complement strand
ACCATAAGGGGCGTTCGCAGATACCGCCCCACATAAGGCCGTGCGCAACCCTCCGCCGTGATGCATAGCGGAGGGCTGGATCACTGTCGCAATATCGCCACATCACTCATTGCCCCCGCCGGCCAAGTCGCTGCGTGACGGGGGCTTCCCCGTGCGGGGTCCGCTCGACTGCTAGCTTGCCGGCGCCAACCCGAGCTGTTTAAAGATTGACAACATGTTGTATTCCACCCACTCCTCCACAATCTTCCCCTCGACAATGTGGAAGATTCCAATGCCAGGAACTTCCACCGGTTTGCCCGTGGCCGGCAAACCGTGCCATGGGCCGGTGTTGGTCCCGCGGCCTGTAAAGTGCACCACCACGAAATCGCCTTCGGCGATTACGCGATTGATCGAATACCGTCCATCCGGAAACGCCAGCCGCCAACTTTTTGCAGCCTGCAGGTCCTCCGCTAGATCGACGCTGTGCCTCCCCGCGTGGGCGACAAAATCCTTGCTGTGAATCTCGTTGTACACCTCCCAGTTGTCCTGGTTCAGCGCCACTTCGAAGAGCTTGCAAGCCACCGCCTTGTTCTGCTCGATGTTTTGCTGGGGATCGGGCGCGGCGAAGATCGGCGCCACCAATAATGATGCGAGCAGCGCAGTATAGACGATATGAGCTTTTATTCTGGACACGTTGCCTCCTTGTCACGGCACGTCCCATTCTTCGGACTCCCGGCGAGACTAGTATCGGGTCTATACCTAGGTATAGGGTCAAGGGAAAGATTTGAGGCCTGATTCCGGCTGATCTAGCGGGCCTTGGCCGCTCTCAGTTTCATTTGAGTGGTCTGGACTGGTTTTGGCGGAGCATCGAGTCCTGTGCGAATTTGCCTCAATGTCTCTTCCAACTCCTCGCGCAGTTGAATGGAAGCACGGATCTGCTCGTTCATGGCTTCGAGCTTCTTCTCCCCAAGTTGCAATGCCTCGCGAAGGCATTCCCGTGAGCCTTGCTGATAGGGAGACCCCGCACCCGTGTCACTGGGCAAAACCCAAAGCTGCAAGACGCGGCGAATTTCAGTCAGCTTGAAACCGAATCGCTGCATCTTCTTGATCACGGTTACGATCTCAAGCTCGGTCTCAGAGTAAATGCGATATCCCGCTGCCGTCCTGCGTGGGGTGCGCATCAAGCGCCGCCGTTCATAATAACGGATCGCCTGCACACTCACGCCAGCCCGCTTCGCGAGTTCGCCGATTCTCATACGCACAATGATATCAACGCTGAAGCCGGCCAGTCGGAGAATCTTGTCATCGTCCTCGCGATTCGTAGCGCCGGGTTCTTTCGTCAACTGACGCAACATCGCCATAGCGCTCATCGAGTACCGATCGGTAATGGGAAGTCGTCCAGCGTCCGGCGGGGGCTGCTGAGGGGTCAGCCGGCCCAAGCCTCATCTCCCAGAACGGGATCTTCTGGGTGTTCGCTAGTTGGAAGGGGATTTCCCGACAGAGATGCGAGGGCTACATTCAGCGTGGCGGCTTCCCGACCTGAAAGCCAGCAGGAGGCCAGGAGCAGCGAAGCGCCATCGCCAACCGGCCCTACTCGACTACTCTCCTATGGACATCCCAATGGAATCGTGATACGCTCCTTTGTGTAGGCCAAAGGAGACGCCGATGAGTCAGGTGAAGTCGGAAGTCCTGCAAGGGACTCTGGATCTCATGGTGCTGCAGACCCTGGACGCCATGGGCCCCCAGCATGGCTACGGAATCGCCCGGCGCATTGAGCAACTGAGCGAGGATGTACTGAAGCTCAACGAGGGAACGGCCTATGCTTCCCTGCTGCGTCTGATCCAGAAGGGCTGGATCTCCTCCGACTGGGGCATCTCCGAAAACAACCGCAAAGCGAAGTTCTATTCGATTACCCGAGCCGGCCGCAAGCAGCTTGCCAGCGAGACGAAGAACTGGGAGCGCATCGCCGGCGTCGTTGGGCGAGTATTGCAACTGGCGCGCGAGAGGTGAGACATGTTCGCTTTTCTCCGTACCGTCCTGTCGCGCTTAGCCGGGTTGTTCGGCGCGGCGCATTTCGACCGCGAAGTCGATGACGAACTCCGCACGCACCTGGCGCTGCTGACGGATCGCTTCATTGCCCAGGGGATGACCCCCGAGGACGCGCGATACGCGGCCCTGCGCCAGTTTGGCGGCGTCACGCCGCTCAAAGAGGGATTGCGCGAACGCCGCACGTGGCCGCAAGTGGAAACTACGTGGCAGGACGTCCGCTACGCGCTGCGCCAGTTGCGGAAATCTCCCGGGTTTGCACTGGCCGCGGTTCTGACGCTTGCGCTGGGCATCGGAGCGAACTCCACCGTTTTCACCATCGTCAACACGGCGTTCCTTCGTCCGCTGCCGGTGGACAAGCCCGAGCAACTGGTGTTTTTGAATCACGGCCGGAGCGTGAATTTCTCCTACCCCGACTATGTCGATTTTCGCGACCGCAATGATGACTTGTCCGGGCTCACTGCGTGCCGGTTCGTTCCGGTCAGTCTGAGTATCTCGAGCGGCAACAACTCCCGTGCCTGGGCCTACGAAGCAACCGGCAACTATTTCGACCTCCTTGGTGTGAAGCCCCTTCTGGGCCGCCTGTTCGGTTCGCGGGACGACGACAAGCCGGGAGCCCATCCGGTAGCGGTGCTGAGCTATCGCACGTGGCGGCAGCGCTTCGCCGCGGACCCGAATATCGCCGGCCGATCCATCAGGATCAACGGGCTCGGATACACCGTGGTGGGAGTGACAGCGGAGGGGTTCATCGGCACCGAGCGAATGATCAGCCCGGACCTCTGGGTCCCCATGAGCATGGAAGCTCAGATCGAGCCCGGGCGCTACTGGCTCGACGACCGCCGGGACTCCAACATCTGGGTGCTCGGCCGTTTGAAGCCCGGCGTCTCGCCGAACCAGGCCGAAGCGTCGCTGAATCGCATCGCCACGCAACTCGCGCACGATTACCCGTTCGACGAGGGTATGCACATCCAGTTGTCGCCGCCGGGCCTCCTCGGACACTATTTCCGGAAGCCGGTGATGGCGTTCACAACCGTGCTGATGGGCGTCGCCGGCGTGGTTCTGCTGCTGAGCTGCCTCAATCTGGCCGGCCTGCTGCTGGCGCGCGCCTCGGACCGCCGCCGGGAGATGGCGCTGCGGCTCGCTCTGGGCGCCCGGCGGGTTCGCCTGGTGCGGCAACTGCTCACCGAGAGCCTGCTGCTCGCTCTCGGAGGAGGCGCGGCCGGCGCTTTGCTCGCCCTCTGGATCGCGCGCGCCGCCGAGCGGATATACCTGCCGTTCGATATTCCCGCGAATACTTCGCTCGCCGTGGACTTTCGGGTTTTGCTCTTCACCTTTGCGGCGGCGCTGCTTGCGGTGGTGCTGTTCGGCCTCGCGCCGGCGCTGCAAACCGTCAGGGTGGATCTGGTGCCCGCGCTGAAGAATGAGCAGACCACCGGCCGCCTGCGCCACTGGCATCTTCGCGACCTGATCGTCGCCGCCCAGATCGCCCTTTCGTTCGTGCTGCTCGTTTCTTCCGTGCTCGTGATGCGCAGTCTTCGCCACGCGCTCGATGTCGACCTCGGTTTTCAACCGGATGGCGCGGTGTCCGTTTCCTTCGATCTGGGATTGCAAGGGTACAGTGAGGCCCGCGGCCGCGCGTTCCAGGAAGCGGTGCTGCAAAAGGCCGCCGCGCTGCCGGGCGTTCAGGCGGTGGGCACCAGTAACAATGTACCGTTGCGGCTTGGCACCAATAACAACAACGTCTCCGCGGTGGGCAAACCCATTCCACCGGAAAATCAGTTGCGCTCGGCGATGATGTACGACATTTCACCCGGCTATTTCGCGGCCGCGGGAACGCGCCTCCTCGCCGGGCGCGACATCGACTGGCGGGATCGCGCCGGTGCGCCCCTGGTCGCTGTGGTGAACCGCGCGTTCGCTCGAGAGCTCTTTCCGGACGAGACCGCCATCGGCAGGCACTTTCGCTTCGGGAGCGATCCGCAGGCACCGCCATGCGAGATCGTCGGCATCGTGGAGGACGGCAAGTACCAATCGCTGGGAGAAGGCCCTGAACCGGTCGTTTTCGAACCGCTTGCGCAGCACTATAACCCCTGGACGGCTCTCGTTGTGCGCACGTCCCTGCCCTCCGGACAGGCCACGGGCAGCCTGCGCCGGCTGATTGCGGAGATGGACCCCTCGCTCCCGCTCTTCAGTACGGGCAGTCTGCGCGAGCAACTCGCCTATCCGCTCTTTCCGGCGCACGCCGCGGCAGTGATCCTCGGTGCGTTCGGGTTCATTGCCGTGGTGCTGGCCGCCACCGGAGTGTTCGCGCTGGTCGCCTATGCAGTTTCCAAGCGAACGCGCGAGATCGGCATCCGCATGGCGCTCGGCGCCGGCGCCGGACGGGTCCTCAGCACGGTTCTTGGTCGGACGGGCATCCTCCTGCTGGCGGGGATCACCGCCGGCGTGCTGATCGCGCTGGTTGCCGGCCGGAGCCTCTCCGCCGTGCTCTACGGCGTGGGTCCGAATGACCCACCGACATACGCGATCGTCCTGGCCCTGATGGCGGCAATCGGTGTCTTCTCGTGCTGGTTTCCGGTGCGGCGAGCCCTCCGTATCGATCCGGCTCGCTCGCTGCGGGAGGAGTGACACGATGCGCTCCGACACAAAGTTGAAGACGACTGCGCGGTAGCAGGAGCATCTCACAAACACGGAAGTCGGATCATGCTTGAACATCCAGCCGACGCCGTCTGGCCCCCAGGAGCCGCCGCACTACACTCTTCTTCCAGCCGAGCTGCGATAGATGGCGGTAACAACAGCCCATCTCACCAGCGATCTGCCACGCGGTCCCGAAACGGCGTTCGCGTCCACCAAGCTGCCGATGTCCGTACTTGCGGCAAGGAGACCGCACGTATGGCAAGTCGACAGAAGAGGGCAAGACGCCCGCTCGCAAAGATGGTGCTGCGCCTACCCTCGACTGGTTTGATGTCGTCATGTCCACGCGCGTGAACGACCCAAAGACCGCTGCCCGGGTCGTCGTCATGCAGCGGTGCCATCAGCAGGACCTGAGCGGGCACCTGCTGGAGCAGGGCGGCTGGGAGCATCTGTGCCTGCCTGCCGAGTACGAAACCTCCCGCAGAGCCACATCGATCGGCTTCGTGGACCCGCGGCACGATCGTGGGAAACTTCTTTGGCCGGAACGATTCGGACCGGCGGAGCTGGAAAGTCTCAAACGCAGTCTGGGCAGCTACGCCACTGCCGGCCAGCTCCAGCAGCGGCCCACCCCGACCGAGGGCGGACTGCTCAAGCGTCACTGGTTCCGATACTGGCAGCCGCGGGGCGCCAGTCTTCCCCCCGTTGTCGTCCGGCTTCCCGCCATCAAGCTCTGGGCGTACGACCATCTCTGTTTGTACGGATGGCCGATCCCCCTGCCCACGAGCGATGACCGCTCGTTCATCTACTGAAGCTGGAGGGTCACGGCGGCGTTCCTGGTGTTTGGTCCAATGGCGGTTGTCCTTGGACGAATCGCGTTTCGTAAGCACCGTCGACCATTCCGATTCTTTCGTTTCCTTCTGGGCTTCCGAATCGCCTTCACCGATTCAGTTTGGCCGTCGGTGGCCGCCCACGCGAGACCTGCCGCGAGGAAGCCGACTCCGTACCCGCAGCAGCACAGATCATGTTCTGCGTCACAATGGTTGGGCGGCGTCTGGAGTGATCCGCGTTGTCTGGCTTCTTGGCGTCCGAGGCCGGCAAAGTCGTAGAGGGTAGAGAGTTGCGGCTAAACCGTTTTTTATCAACAGGTTTTGATTATTTCAGCGGCGCTCTTGATCTTCGATCAGCAAAGCGTTTGGGCCTTCAATAGTCGCTGCAGATCCTCCTGCACACTTGAGAAGATCCTCAGCACGAACTCAGAAACGCAATACGGCCGCACACACGGATTAGCCAATGTTCGGTCTCCATCTGAACTTAAGGCCGCACACCCTCTGTCAACGTACGCCGACTACCAACCGTTCGTCGCCCGTGCAGGCGGAGAAACATCCCAACGCGACATGTTGTCGAAGGTGCGTTGGTGCTCCAGGTGAGTGCCACGCAGGTAGAACTCATACGCTCTCGCCGATGCCGGACGCCGTGCACCAGGTTCCTGAGGGCGCTCGGTCAGACGCGGCACCCTCCGCTCCCGGCGTCGATGCGCCTCATTGCCCAAACTTGGTCCGGGACCCGCTACGTACTGATTGATGTACATCAAAGCGCCTCCGTTGGAGCCGCTCGTTGATCGAATCTCTTTTGCATACTTAGCGTGCCAACCTACTTGCAATCAATAAGTTAGCTGCTCACCTTAAACTCACCGAAACGCGCATTGACACCTGAACGGGACCGCGCGAATGTGAGTCCCTAAGGGGTTGCCATCCCCGAATCCCTGAGGACAAAGCTGCATTATCGGGCCGCGGCGGCCCTAGGATCTTACACGAAAATCGTGGTGGCGAAGGTCGAGTTCCGTTTTGGCGCGCTGTTCCCTCGCGTGGGATTCATCGTCACCAACCTGGAGACGGACAGCCGGGCGGTGGTGCGGTTCTACAACAAGCGGGGCACTGCCGAGCAGTGGATCAAGGAAGGTAAACAGGCGGCAAAGACGACACGGCTGAGTTGCCATCGGTTTCAGTCCAACGAAGTGCGGCTGTGGCTGAGCGTAATCGCCCGCAACCTGTGGAATCTGTGGCGGCGGTTGGTGCTGCCAAAGCGGATCGACAAGTGGTGGCTGACGAGTTCGCAGCAGCGGTTGGTGCCGACGGCTGGTGAAACACGCCCGGTATTACTGGCTGCTGTTGGCAGAGAGCCACCTGACGCGGCGGCTCCTTTGGAAGCATAGTGCGGCGGATCGCTGTGCTGCCCTTGCCGACCGGATAGGGCGCGGCGGCGGAGAAACAAACAGGTCGAAGGAAGGAGGGGGACGCAGAGGTGTATGGGAAATCGTCTGGAATGGGGCACTTCCCGGTTTTCCGTACCCGAACGAGGCAGAGCTGGCCCCCTTCCTCGGCTGCCGGTA
>JBEKZH010000126.1:0-7047 GCA_049510065.1 Bryobacteraceae bacterium | reverse complement strand
AACGGTGGGCTTGCATTTCTAGTTCTCGTTTCTGCCGACGGCCAAGCTGAGCTAACCAAGGGTACCGCTATGACTGGATTACTCCCGGGAAACGCGCTTGAACGAAGCCGCAGGGCGGCGGACGCTTCGCGTGATAACATTTGGCAGGGCAACTGCCATGCGTTCACTCGGCTTTGTCACGGCAGCTTTGGCCATAGCAACTTCAGCCCGTTGCGTATCACGATCTCGGAATACCCAATAAGCCATTGCCCTGCCAAATTCATGGCGGCTTCCTTCAAACGTCTCTATCCGAAGTGACCTGGCGGTCAAGACCCCGCCACTCCCCCACACTCTCGCGCCGGATCACTCCAGATGGAGTCATAGCGCTTATCGGAAAAGTGCCCGCACCGGAAGACCCTGCACCGTTCCCAGCGCCCCCTGCCAGCGCCCGCGCCACCTGCTCCGGCTGATGCCCCGCTTCGATGAACCACCCACGGCCGGCTTCCGAGGCCCACGCGGTCACAGTCGCGCGTGTTCAGTCGTGGCTCGCGAGTGGCTCGAAGTCGCCACGAGAGCAGGTGTTAAAGGCGAAGTTGCGGGAGCTTGGGGGACAACCAGACATGTTGGCGACCAACGCCAGCGACATCCTGGACTTTTCAAAAATCGAAGCCGGCAGACTCGAGCTGGAGTCGAATCGAGTTCAACCTGCGCGACGCTCTGGAGGGATGCGTTCGCAGCCTCGCGTTGAGGGCCCACGAGAAGCATCTGGAACTGGTTTGCGGGCTCGCCTCGGACGTGCCCGAGATCGTCGTCGGCGATCCGACGCGACTTCGCCAGATTGCGGTGAACCTGATCGCCAATGCAATCAAGTTCACCGAAAAGGGCGAGGTCGCGCTTGAGGTGACCACCGAGGCGAATCACGAACAGGCTACGATACTGTATTTCGTGGTCCGCGACACCGGCGTTGGCATCCCTTCCGAAAAGAAGGAAGTGATCTTCGAGGCATCTACCCAGGTGGATAGCTCGACGGCGCGGAAGTACGGCGGCACCGGGCTCGGCCTGACCATTTCGTCGCGCCTGGTGCGTGCGATGGGCGGTCGGATCTGGGTAGCCCTGCAACGCCAGGCGCAGCTCGACCGTGAACAGGGGGAGGAAAGCCGGTCGCCCACCGCCACCGGGCAACGGCGTCAGATGAACGTCGGCAGCCGCGCGATGCGCCGGTGGCTCGCTGACAACAGGCTGCGTGTCTCGGCCGAAGCCTTTTGTTAAGTCCCGTGGGGCGCCCGTCATGGCACGTTGTCCCGAAGTCGGGTTCTGGGAGATGATCGCTAGGGGCGGACTGCGCCGCCGTGCAGGATGCTGGCCGACGTCCCGGTACCAATCGCGCCGAGACGTCTCCACCTCTTGCCGGGCCAGTGTCAGGATACCCAGCAACACATCCACAACGTTGCCCGAGCTCAACCCGGGTGCGGCGTCATAATGGCTGAGTCCTGCAGGTTGCTCCACGGCCCCTCATGCAGTAGTCGTAGCAGTTTTTGTGGGCCAGATACACGCGCCTCAGCGACTCCGCAAGAGTCCCACCGAGATCGAAACGCTTGTCGTCGTAGATGACCGCGCAGGAGTAGTAGCGCAATTCTCCCTCGATCTTCTGAATGCAACGGCTGAAATGACACATCAACGATTCAGGCGGCCTGTCAAGGATCGAGAAACAGTTCGTCGTGATGAAGACTTCGGGACGCGGCGCGGTACCCTGGGCTGACAGCCGCACCAATTCGTGCCCTGCTTCCAGCACGTTCTCGATGAGGTTCACCTCAATCTCCATGCCATCCAGCAGGTTTCGATACGCCTGCTTGATTTCCTCGTCGTCGTTGAGCGCCAACAACGGCCGCTCGGCTGTGATCACAGGCACAAATCCCATGGCCCCCAGGCGCCTCATTGTTTCAACGGTCTGCGCGAAGGTGCTCTTGCCGCGGATCGCGTCGTGTGCGGCGGCCTCCGGGCTTTCCAGCGTGATCCTAAGACGGAGGCGGTCGCCATGCCGGGCCCGCAGTTCCAGCAGCGCATCAAAATGATTCCGAATGTACTGACGGCCGTTGGTAAGGATCTCAACTGGGGCGATCTCAAGAGCGAACGCAAGGTTCTGGAGGAACTCTTCGTTGCGCAGAGCGCGCCCGGCAAGGACATCCTCGTTGACGAACACTTCGCCACCCGTGAAGTAAATGCGCTGGACTCCGAAGCGCGCGGCGTCTTCCAGGTGTGGCCGGAGTTCCACGAAACGGATCTGCTCAAGCCGGTGATTCTGTGGGGAGGAGGCCGTGTAGCAATGCTTGCATCTCAAATCGCAAATCGACCCCTGCATAACCCAGAGGTCTTCGAGCACCGGACCGGTTTCGCCGCGCTTGGGATCGACGAATCCACGTTGCTCCCCCCGCTCGTTCGTCAACAACAGTCCTTCCGTAGGTCCGTGTCCCTTCTCATTCCTATCGGAGCATACCAACAGGCTGCTGCTAAGCTGGAGTGTTTCCGACTATGCGCGATGCTGTTTCCACCATCTCGATTGTGATTCCCGCCTATAACGAGGAGAACACGATCGCCGGCCTGCTGGACAACCTGGAGAGCTTGAAGCCAGAGGAAGTCATCGTTGTCGATGGCGGCTCGACGGACGGCACGGTGGAGATCGCGTCCGGCCGGGTGCGAGTCATACGCACGCAAACCTCGCGAGCCATGCAGATGAATGCCGGTGCCCATGCAGCGACCGGGAATGTGCTGCTGTTCGTCCATGCCGATTCCAGGTTTCGTCCAGCGGCGCTGGATGCGCTCAGGTCGGCCATGCACGACCCCGCCATCCCCGGTGGCAACTTCGACATCATTTTCGAGGGAGGGGATTGGGTCGCACGGACCTTTACCAGCATCTACCGATGGCGACGCAAACTGGGGATCTTCTATGGTGATTCCGCAGTCTTTTGCCGGCGCTCGGTTTTCGAGCATTTGGACGGATACAAGCCATGGCCGGTCCTGGAGGACTATGATTTCGTCCGCCGTCTCTGGAAGCTTGGCCCACTGGCATTGTTGAACGAACCGGTCTGGTCTTCGGATCGCCGCTGGAAAAACGCCGGGTTGGTTCCGACCTTGCTGAACTGGGTCTGGATCCAGGGGCTTTACTATCTGGGCGTTTCACCCCACAGACTGGCCGGAATGTACCGGCATGTCCGGTAAAGGGCGAATGCGGCCGGCGATCATTCTTTTCGCCAGGGCTCCGGTGCCCGGCCGGGTAAAGACGCGACTCTGTCCGTTCCTCAATGTCACGAACGCCGCAGCCTTGCATTCGGCATTAGTGCGGGACGCGCTGGAGTTGCTGCAGAAGTTGTCCGGTGTGGCGGACATTGAGCTTTCGACCGACGTCGAGACGGACGCCTGGCAGGAATTCGCCGTGGCGCGTTCCTTGCAGGGACAAGGCGATCTGGGAGATCGTTTGTTCCACGCGTTCGCCAGCGCCCTCGGCGCAGGACGGCCCAAGGCCATGGTCGTGGGCAGCGATTCTCCTGGATTGCCGGCAGGATACCTCGCCGAGCTTCTCCGATCGGACACCGATGCCGCGATGGGGCCAACCGAAGATGGAGGCTTCTACGCCATCGCCTGCCGGCGGATCGCCCCTGGGATGCTGGACGGTGTCAGGTGGTCATCCTCGAACACGCTTGAAGACACGAAGCACGCCATCCGGGCCTGCAGCCTGACGGCGGAGTTCGGTCAGCCATGGTTCGACATCGATGAGCCTCCGGACCTCCTGCGGCTGCGGACACTGACTGACCTGCCGCGGCACACCGCGGCCTGGTTGGCCTCGAACGAAGTGCGGCTCAGCGCTCTTCCAACGCAGCCCCGACCCCAAACGCGAGGCGATTCACGGAGTCGAAGCAGGCCGTAATTGAGGCTGCATTATGGATAGCGGCTCGGACCTTCGGCACTCGTGAGAAATGACCCAGGTTTGCTCACCAGAAGTTACCCTCTACCTGCCCCAGAAACCGGAGGCCGATGCAGGTTGCGCATATCCGGCTGAGATGCTCTTGCCCGCGGGCAAATCGGAGCGTTGACGCGGATCGTGATGAAGATGCTCACTTTGCCCGTCGGCAAGCCTTCGGCTTGGATGATATCGATAGTCGCACCCCCTATGTGGAACATCTGGCGAAAATGCTGTTCTCAGTGTGGGTCACTCTAACCGAGCACAAATGGGTCACTCTTGGCGAGCGCCGAAGCGGACCTCTGTTCCTTGATAATCGTCACTAGGACCACTCGGTCGTGAGTGGCGAAGAACGTTCTAATATCACAGAGAAACTCGAACAGACGGCCGTGTAAGAACAGCGGTCCTTCCCGCACCTATCGAAGGAGGAACCGGATGGCGAAGATTTCCGACCTCAAGCTGGCGTATCAGGTCTTCATGAAGGCGTACCCGTACCGAAGAGTCGACTGGCGCCCGGGCGCGCGCTTGACGAAGTCGCTTCGTGAGGCCCGGATGGCGGTGGTTACAACCGCAGCCTTTTTCAGGCCGGACCAGTTCCCATTCGACACCTCTATTCGTGGAGGAGACTATTCGTACCGCGTCATCCCTTTTGGTACCGACTTGAGCACATTGCGCATTGCCCACAGAAGCGACGCCTTTGACATCCGCGGGATTGCCTCCGACAAGAACCTGGCTCTGCCTCTGGATCGGCTGAACTCGCTGGCGAAGGACGGGATCATCGGCTCCGTTGCGCCGCGCCATTTCAGCTTCATGGGCTCGATCGCCGCTCCGGGACGGCTTATCGCCAACACGGCTCCGGAGGTTGCTCGAATGCTGTTGGAGGATGCGGTGGATGCTGTTCTGCTGACGCCCGTCTGACCGATGTGCCATCAGTCGGTCGGACTGATCCAGAGTCTCATCGAGAAAGCCGGCATTCCGACGGTCTCCGTTACGCTACTGCGCGAGGTCACGGAACGAGTTGCGCCTCCCCGGGCATTGTTCGTAGATTTCCCCCTGGGCTATCCCTTGGGAGCCCCGAACGACGCTGCACTCCAAACGCGAATCGTCCTGGCGGCCTTTGAACTGCTCGCAGAGAGCACACCGAACACAATCATTCGGAATTCTGAGGCCGTTCGCTGATCCTTATCGCCCCGAGAGCTGGCGGATCAATCGGTCTTCCAGGCCCGGGCCAGCTTCGCCGTGATCGCTCATCTGCCGGACAGTTGCGAGCGATTCGGACGGATAGCGAACGATAAACGCGCATGGCACAGCCGATCCGGCCACCGAGGTTCGCCCCTCCATCACAGTTGCGATGCCGACTTCCCGGTAGTAATCCAGTTGCCGGGGCTGATTACGACGCTCGGACTAACCGCGCTTGAATCGCGCGAAGGCTTCGGACGTCAACAAAATTGACGGCGCCCGGCCAAAGTGGCGCCAGTCAGCCACGCCCGGAATCCTCACCTCGCTTGTTCATCACGTATCGGCTATCGTAGGGATCGTATGCCCGAGTGGCTCAGTATCCATGAACCCGTTCTGGTGAATACAATCGGGCACTGTGCCGGCGCAGTCGTCTTTGGCATGCTGCTGTATCTGTTCCTGCTGGACTGGCGCCGTGCGCGGGAAGATCGCAACGGCCTTCCTGTAGTCGCCGCTTCACTCGCGCTTCTCTGGAATCTGGGATCCCTTGTCGCCCTGGCCACCGGACCGAAGGGCGGGACCGCCGCGGACATCGTTGTCGCCGGGAGTTTCTCGGTGCTGAGCCTGCTGCCCGCAGTGCTCCTGCATATCTCCCTGGAATCGCGCCATCGCGCACTGTGGGCGAGCGGATATGTGCTCAGCTTCGCTGCCGTGGCGCTTCACATGAGCGATGTGTTGACACGCGCGCCGCGCTCGCACAATGCAGCGTTGCTGCTGGTCACCGTTGGTTTCGCCGCGCTCACCGTGATCTCGGTACTTCTCGAATGGCGCGAACGGAATCACGCCGCGGGGTCCCGGCTGGCTGGCGCTATGGGGCTGTTTTTATTCGCTATCTCGTTCCTTCACTTCGGTTCGGAACATGCGAGCGGCCCCTGGTCGCAGGAGGTGGCTCTCCATCACGCAGGACTGCCTCTTGCGCTGTTGGTGCTCTTGCAGGGCTATCGTTTCCTCCTGCTCGATGCCTTTCTGCGCTTCATCGTGAATGCGTCGCTAACGGCCACGGCGCTCCTCCTTTCCATTCGCGTCGCCCAGGCGCCCCAACTCGCCCAGCACCTGCAGCGCCCCTTCGACGCGGGCGTGCTCTTTGTGTCGGCGTGCCTGCTCCTGGCCCTGTTCGTCTACCTTCGCAATCGCCTGCAGACCTTCCTGACCAAGGTGATCTTTCTGCGTGCGAACGTGGATGAGGCACTTCGTGAGCTGCAGCAACTGGCCCGTGCAACGACCGGGGAAGCGGACTACCTGCCGAATGCCTCGGAAACCATCGCCAGGTTCCTCCGCGCGTCGCGTTTCGACCTTACTGAGAAGTCACTCCTCGATGGCGCAGCACCACCCGCTCCTATCGCTGTCCTGGATTCCGCCCGGTGGAATGTGCCCGCCTGGGTAATGGCCGTTCTTCCCATGCGCTTCTCGCGTGGCGACGCCCTCTACTTGCTACTAGGGCCGCGCGATGGCGGACGGCGCTATCTCAGCGAGGACTTCGGCGTTCTGGGACAGTTTGGCGCCGCCGTGGTCGAACACATCGAACAACTTCGTGGCGCACAAATGCAGAGCCTGGTTTCCCAGGCCGAGCTTCGGACCTTGCAGGCGCAGATCAATCCGCACTTCCTGTTCAATTCGCTCAACACGCTCTATGGGACCATCCATCGCTCCAACCCCGAGGCGAGGCGACTGGTGCTGAACCTTGCCGATGTCTTCCGATATCTCCTGCGCTCCGATCGCACGTTCATCGAAGTGGAGGAAGAGCTGCGGATTGTTCGGGCGTACCTGGAGATCGAAGAGCTGCGCCTGGGGCCGCGGCTGCACTGCGAACTGGATATCGACGATTCCGCTTTGCACGCCGCGATTCCCATGCTTTCCATCCAGCCGCTTGTGGAGAA
>JBEKZH010000125.1:0-7434 GCA_049510065.1 Bryobacteraceae bacterium | reverse complement strand
AGTCGAAGCTGCCTAACCGACCCAGACGATCCGCACCCCGGGTCGTTTGGCCCAAGCCACAGGGTTTCCCCACCAGAAAGACCCAGAAAACCAATGCCGCCAAAAGTTAAGTGCCATTGGGCGCCCACGCCTGCGGCGGGTCCCCGACCCGCCTGCCGATGGGTTGCGGCTACGCTGCTCTGTGGGGCAGGATGTCATCCTGCGGCCGCCTCTCAGGCGGCTCTAACCATCGCAAATCGTCTGACCTGATCATCAATGGAACCTAATCCCAAAGACCTCATCCTCCGTCCCCCGGCCCCGCCGCCTGGAGCAATGGAGCCGGCATATCCCACCGGCTACGAATCCCCGAGCCGCTACCCCGGCGAACCCTCCGAAGAGGCCCAGGGCGGACTCCTCGAGTACTGGCGCATCCTCCGCCGCCGCAGGCGCACTGTCTTTTCCCTCGCCTTCGCCGGCCTCCTCGCCGGAGTCCTCATCACCCTTCCCCAGACCCCGGTCTATCAGGCGCGCACCTCGCTCGAAATCCAGGACCTCAATCAGGACTTCATGAACATGAGGAACGTCAACCCGGTTTCGGAAACCGCCCAGGTCAACGGCCTCGCTGACATTCAAACGCAGATCAAAATCCTGCAAAGCGAAACCCTGTCAGACCGCACCATCGCCAAACTGCGAGCGGGCCATCCAGCCAGCCCCGAAACCGCAAGCACCAGCCTTCTCCAAAACCTGCTCAACCATCCCAAACCCACCTGGGAAACCGGGCTGAAGCAGGCCGCCAGGGGCATGAAAGTCCGCGCAGCCGGACAAACCCGCATCATCGAGCTCCTGGTGGATTCCACCGACCCCCGGCTGGCCGCCGCCTTCGCCAACACCATCACCAACGAGTTCGTCGAGCAGAACTTGGAAGCCCGCTGGCAAATGAGCCAGCGCACCGGCGACTGGCTCTCCCGCCAGCTCGACGACATGCGCCTGAAACTCGAACACTCCGAAGATGCCCTGCAGGCCTACGCCCGCCAGACCGGGCTCATGTTCACGTCCGACAAGAACAACGTCTCCGACGACAAACTCAAGCAACTACAGGCAGAACTCTCCCGGGCCCAGGCCGACCGCATGGCCATACAGTCCCGCTATGAGCTCACCCGCAGCGCCACGCCCGACACCCTTCCCGACGTCCTGAACGACAGCAACCTCCGCGACATCCAGATCAAACTGACCGATCTGCGCCGCCAGGAAGCCGAACTCGCCACCACCTACAAAGCCGACTACACCAAGGTCAGGAGAATCCAGGCGCAGATCGCTTCGCTGGAGAGCGCCCTGGAGCGCGAGCGCGCCGCCATCCTCAGCCGGATTCGCAATGAATACGATGAGGCGCAACGTCGCGAAAAGCTGCTGGCCGCCGCCTACGGCAGTCAGGCGCAGGTGGTGACCCAGGACTCCGAGAAGGAAATCCAGTACAACATCCTCAAACGCGAAGTCGAGTCCAACCGCCAGTTGTATGAGGGAATGTTGCAGCGGGTGAAGGAATCGGCCATCGCGTCGGCCATGAATGCGAGTAATGTCCGGGTGGTGGATGCCGCCAAAACACCGAAGAACCCCTACAAACCGGACCTGCCTCTGAATGCGGGGCTCGGACTGCTCACGGGCGGTTTCCTGGGCATCGCCTTCGTGGTCATGCGGGAACGGGCAAACCGGACCCTGCAGCAACCGGGCGATGCTTCGTTCTTACTCAACGTGCCCGAGCTGGGGGCCATTCCCAGCGCGCGGGCGTCTTCCAGCAATCGTCTGTATTACCTGCGCGAGAAGGAAACCCCGGCCGAGGCCAGCCGGAAGACAAACACGCTGCTGACCGCCGCCGGCAATGGAAAGGGCGGACCGGCGGACAGGGTGGAACTGGTCACTCTGCAACGCAGACCCTCCATGGTGGCCGAGGCATTCCGTACCGTCCTGACATCCATTCTCTTCTCCGGTGAAAACGGAAGCCGGCCACGCGTGTTGGCAATCACGAGCCCCGGACCGGTTGAAGGAAAGACCACCGTAGCCACCAACCTCTCCATCGCTCTGGCCGAGATCGGCCGCAAAGTGCTGCTCATCGACGCCGATCTCCGCAGGCCCAGAATCCATAGCATCTTCCGCCTGAACAATGAGGTGGGCCTGACCAGCCTGCTGAGCGAAGCGGCCATGGACAAGGCCGCGGTGGACGCCGCCGTAAGAGAAACAGCGGTGCCCAACCTGTTCGCAATTCCCAGCGGGCCATCCACGTCGGCAGCCGCCAGCCTGCTGTTTTCGCCGCACCTGCAGGAGCTGCTGCAGAGGTTCAGGGACGAGTTCGATACGGTATTGATCGACACGCCGCCCTCGCTGCAGATGCCGGACGCGCGCGTGATCGGTCGGCTGGCCGACGCGGTGGTGCTGGTAACGCGGGCAAATCACACCACGCGGGATGCCGCCCTCGCGGCCCGTCAGCGGTTCGGCGAAGACCAGACCAGAGTGCTGGGCACCATTCTGAATGACTGGGACCCGAAGCTGGCGCCGAACGGGTATTACGGGTACTACAAGGGCTACTACCAGGGCGGCGGCTACAAGGGCTATTACTCGAAGGGCGCGAGGCTCTGACCTTGGGAGCTTCCAGCACCCCTCTTAAGGCCATGACACTCCAGTGTTTGTCGTACAAGAGGACCCATCCAAGAGGACCCATCGCCACAACTGGGGCTTTGCGCAGGAATCTGACAACCGCGCCATTTCTTCCTGAACCTTAATAATATCGAGCGCCATGGATAGCACGGTGAGCAAGCACTACCTGGGAGATGAGGGCATAAAGTATTCGATGAGTCGTCAAAGCGACCCCAATTCGTACGGATATGCAATCAACCTGCAATACTTTCTACCGTACCTGAGGCCGTCCGATGTCGTTCTCGATTTCGGTTGCGGAAATGGTGGCATGCTAAGGCTGTTGAAGAAGCACGTCAAACGCGCAGACGGCCTAGAGGTCAATCCCGAAGCGCGCGGTGTTGCAGAATCCGCAGGATGCCATGTGCTGGCAGCCCTTGATGAACTGCCAAATAAGCCCACTTACAATGTCGTGTTGAGCAACCATGTGTTAGAGCACATCCGTGATGTTTGCGCAGCGTTAGAAAACCTCCGGGCCAATCTCAGGCCCCACGGGCTGTTCGTCACGAAGCTGCCGATCGACGATTTCCGCGCGAGGCACCAAAGACAGTGGTCAGAGTGTGATATCGATAACCACTTGGCCACCTGGACTCCCAGATTGTTTGCCAACGTACTGCAAGAAAGTGGCTTTAAAGTTGTGACATGCGAAGTGATCACATCCGCGTGGCACCCGAGGCTATTCCCAATAGCACGTACGCCCGTTGCGCCCCTCGCCTTGTGGGCCTGCGCACTGGCTCTCAGGAGACGACAGCTCTTCGCGGTGGGCATGGCCTGAGGGACCGGCCGGATAGTGAACCCAAGGCCGTAGCTGCGGGATGAGCATGGCCGAGATTCGCGCAGTCTCAATCGCCGCTCCAGCCTTCAATGAGGCTGCCGGGATCCGGGAAACCGTCTGCCTTTGGCTCGGATACCTGCGGCACTACCCAGGCGTGGACAATTTTGAGATCGTCGTCTGCAACGACGGCAGCCAACGTTCGACACCGTATTGATCGACACGCCGCCCACGCTGCAGATGCCGGACGCGTGTGTGATCGGCCGCCTGTCCGATGCGGAAGTGAGCGATGTCCCCCTACTCGTCGTACGAATGAACGTCACCACGGAAGGATTTAAGACCTCGACAGGGGCTCTCCCGACTGTGCACAGCACTCCGACGCTGGTCATTGAACCGTCCACGGGTTGGGTCGGCCTTAAGCTGAACGAGCTATGGGACTACCGCGAACTACTCTATTTCCTGACATGGCGCGAGATCAAAGTTCGTTACACGCAGACCGCCCTGGGCGCCGCGTGGGCTCTGATCCAGCCCCTGTTCACAATGCTCATTTTCAGCCTGTTCTTCGGACGATTGGCGAAAATGCCTTCCGATTCGATCCCGTATCCGCTTTTCAGCCTTGCGGCGCTTATTCCATGGACCTTTTTTGCGAACGGCCTTGGCCAGTCGTCGAACAGCCTGGTTGCAAACTCAAATCTGATCTCGAAAGTGTATTTCCCGCGTCTAACGATCCCTCTTTCCGCAGTGCTGTCCGGTTTTGTGGATTTCTGCATCTCTCTCGTCCTTCTAATTGTTATGATGGCCGGCTATCGAGTAGTTCCATCGGTTCGCGCGATGTGGTTGCCATTGTTCTTTCTGTTAGCCTTCCTAACCGCGCTCGGCGTCGGCCTTTGGCTCTCCGCCCTCAACGTGGAATACCGCGACGTACGATACACCGTAGCGTTTCTGACGCAGTTCTGGATGTTCGCCACCCCGATTGCTTACCCGTCCAGTCTCCTCCATGAGCCGTGGCGTACTGTGTATGGCATCAATCCTATGGTCGGCGTTGTGGAGGGGTTTCGGTGGGCCCTCCTGGGCGCCAAAACTGCACCTGGGCCGATCATTGCCGTCTCTTCCGGAGCCGCGCTGCTCATTCTGGTGGGCGGCGCGTACTACTTCCGGCGCATGGAGAGGACCTTCGCGGATATCATCTAACGACATGTGCCATCGCCTGAGCAGGGCAGCTTGCATACCGCGGTTTGATCACAGGACTCATGACTGACGTCGCAATCCGGGTTGAGAATCTCGGGAAGAGATACGAAATCGGCGCCGCTCGCCAGAACAGAGGGAGGTTTCGGTACAAGTCCGTCCGTGACAGCATTGCGAATATCGCGGCGGTTCCGTTCCGGCGCGCACGTGCGCTTCTCGAGGCGCACCGCAATGGAACTGATGCGGAAGAGACAACGATTTGGGCGCTGAAAGACGTCTCGTTCGAGGTGAAGCGCGGCGAAGTCGTCGGGGTCATCGGACGAAACGGGGCCGGGAAGAGCACATTGCTCAAGGTGCTGTCGCGAATCACGGAGCCGTCACAGGGGCGAGTCGAGATCTGTGGTCGAGTCGGCTCTCTCCTCGAGGTCGGTACGGGATTTCACCCGGAACTGACCGGTCGCGATAACGTGTATCTAAACGGCGCAATTCTCGGCATGAGACATCGGGAGATTGATCGTCACTTTGACGCTATTGTTCACTTCGCTGAGATTGAGCGGTTCATCGATACTCCCGTCAAGCATTACTCCAGCGGAATGTACCTCAGGCTGGCGTTTGCAGTCGCGGCTCATCTCGAGCCCGAAATCCTGCTGATCGATGAGGTGCTAGCCGTCGGCGATGCAGCATTTCAAAGGAAGTGTCTTGGCAAAATGGGCGAAGTCGCGCGGGAAGGCCGGACGGTGCTCTTCGTAAGTCACAACATCCAGGCAATCTCCGCCTTAACCCGGCGTTGCGCCCTAATGTCCTCCGGACGTTGCGAAGCAATCGATGCTACGGATCTTATCGTAACTAAGTACCTTGCCGAAGGATCTACCGGCGATCTGAGCTATGTGGATTTCCCGAACAGTTCGACACCGATAATCACGCGCGTCGAGGTAAAGACGAGCAGGCCTCTCAACTATCATCTTTTCGGAGAACCACTGGATGTCTGTTTTGAAGTCGTGACGCCCGTCGCGCTAAGGGCCGCAGCACTCTCGTTCCAGATTTACGATCATTTGAAGCAACCGATTCTGCACCTCTTGACGCTAGACGCCGAGTTGCCGATGTGTCGGCAGGCAGGTCGCTTCTGTCTCACTTGTCGAATACCGAAATGCCGTCTCTATATCGGGAGGTTTACCCTCACGGTGTATCTATCCGCAGCACGCGAGAGACTTCAGAAACTCGAAGACATATGCCCTTTCGAGGTTATCCACGATGAAGTGCGGGAGCACTATTGGCAAAGCGGCGCGGCTGCATATGTGGAAGACTGTGAGTGGATGCTGGAGCGCCAGTCGACAACAGAAACGGCGAAAAGCCGAAAGGAGTGTGTCGCTCGCGGTACTGGTTGATCCCTAAACGGCTAGCTTAGCTAGCGTCAAAAACACAAAGGTGAAAGCGACATTTCTGCGAGTGGCCCGGAATTGCGTTTTGCAGACACGTTAACGGCACGCGGGCGTTTCTTGCGGGGAATTCGAAGGCGCGTACGGCCGATTGTGACGTCTAGCCGCGGCCAGATGACCCCGGGCGTTCACCGCCCGATGCCGAGGCGCCAACAGAGGCTGAGGATGGTGCGTGAGCAACTGGAACCAGGCTATTGCTTCTAAAGGTGATCAACCGGGACTGGAGGAGTTCCTCAATCCTCGTATCACACCTCTGACACTAGACAAGGCAATCCAACGACGGGCGATCTTCCGGTCGCTCGTCGCTGACGCCTTACCAGAGTTTCACGGGACGGTTCTGGACGTGGGCTGTGGACGGATGCCGTATCGAAGAGTGGTCTTAACAGCTCCCAGTCGTGCGACCCGTTACATCGGAGCAGATCTACGGGGCAACAAGTATGCGAAAGAGCACGTTGACATTCTTTGGGACGGCTGGCGGCTCCCTGTGCCCTCCGATTCGGTCGAGTGCGTCATGGCCACGGAGGTTCTGGAGCACTGTCCCTCTCCTGAGCTGCTCATTGGAGAAGTAGTCAGAGCCCTGAAGCCGGGCGGGTTCTTTTACTTCACGGTTCCCTTCCTCTGGCCGCTGCATGATGTGCCTAATGACGAGTATCGCTTCACGCCGTTCTCGTTGGAGCGGTACCTGAAGAACGCCGAATTGGTCAATATCCGGCTGAAGGCTCTGGGAGGCTGGGATGCGAGTCTCGGGCAGATGCTTGGGCTTTGGGTGCGCAGACGACCGATGCCCGCCAAGGTGCGCCGAATTCTGTCAGTAGTTGTATTTCCAGTAGTCCGGTATCTTGCACGGCACGAAGACACCATCGGCTTTGGTGAAAGTCAGATGATCAGCGGCCTTGCAGGCTGGGCGTGGAAGAAGCTGTGAACGGCACTAACCCGACAGAATTGACCGTGGCCATCTGCTCACCGCTGGGCCCTAGAACGGTGCAAACCTTCGTCAAGGCACACGTCGAGCGGCTGCCCTGTGAAGTAAGATTCCTCCATGGAAGCTTTCCGACACCAGACACGACCAACGGACCGGTGGGAGGGCGCTTGCTGAGCTTGATTCTGCGCGAGGGTCGCCGTGCTCCTACGTTTCTCAGATCATCGCTAGAGTATGGCGCGTCAAAGGTACTTAGTCACTACTTCAAGCAACATGGCATAAATGTCGTCCTTGCCGAATTTGGTCCGACTGGCACAGCAGTTGCCGACGCATGTGGTGAGTTTTCGGCTGGCCTGCGTAAATCAGAAGCCATAGCCCCATTGCCACCCAATAATGCCAGTCTGGGATGGCTTCGGCGGTGGCATCGCCGGGATCGACAGCGGCCGTTGCCATAGGGG
>JBEKZH010000124.1:0-8390 GCA_049510065.1 Bryobacteraceae bacterium | reverse complement strand
CCGTAAGCCACGACCAGCTCATTCGAGAGTATCAAGCCGCCGATGTCTTTGTGATTCCCTCGTGTCACGAGGGCTTTTGCGTGCCTGTTCTCGAAGCGCTTTCATGCGGATGCATGGTCGTGGGCTACGACGCAGGCAACCTGCCGAACATCACCGCCGGGTTGGGGCGGCTGGTCCCCTGCGGCGACCGGAGGCGCCTGGCTGACGCGCTGGCCAGTATAATCCGGACGCTGCGAGCCGCTACCGGCGATCCGATGCGCCCGCTCCTGGAACTTGATGGGGGAATCGTTTCGCTTCACGAGTTCGAGTGCCAGGCAGCCGAATACGTGCGATCTTTCAGCTCCGACGCCTGCGCTCTCACTTTTGCCCGGCTTCTTTCCCAGTATGGGTGGCCGTACTTTCGAGACTGGGGGAAGAGATGAGGTGGCTCAGGAGCGGTTCCTGAAATATACGAATGTGCTATGCTCTGTCGCAAGAATGAATAACTTTCCGATCATTTACCTTGGCGACCACAAGGCCCTCATGAGGACCGTGTGGGGGCAGATTATGATACTGGACACGAGGGATGCGCTGTTAGCTCCACATCTCTTGCTTGATGGCTTTTGGGAAGCCTGGATGACGAAAGCTTTCCGTAACGTAGTGCACGAAGGGATGACCGTGGTGGATGTGGGTGCAAATATCGGGTACTATACCCTGATGGCGGCTTCCCTGGTGGGGGATAAGGGCAGGGTCTATTCTTTCGAGCCTCACCCGGAGGTCTTCGGCATGCTGACGCGAAATGTGCACGTGAACTACTTTTTCTATAACGTTACCCTGGTTCAGCAGGCGGTCCTGCACGAGCGAGGCAAAATCGACTTCTTCCTGCGGCGTGACTATCCGGGAAACAGCAGCGTGGGGGAAGTCCCGAGTAGTCATCCTCGACGAGTACTTCGGTGCCGATATGCCAAGAATTGACGTGATTAAGATGGACGTCGAGGGCGCCGAACCATCCGCGCTCCAAGGGATGAAGAACCTGCTCGCGGCTAACCCCGCGATAATTATGCTCGCCGAGTGGTCTCCAAGCCAAATGCGAACAGCCGGTAATGATCCGGAAGCTTTTCTCGCCGATATCTCCAGCATGGGATTTCCATTGCGGAAGATTGAGGAAGGCTTGGTGGCCGTCACGCCTAGCGACCTTCTCCGTACGGATCCATGTAATCTCTTCCTCGAGAGAGACACGTGAGCCACCAATCATCGGTCAGGGATGCGATCAAAGAGTGGGATCTGGGCGGGATAGTTACCGTGGCCGGTTCCGTAAGCCATGACCAGCTCATTCGGGAGTATCAAGCCGCCGATGTTTTCGTGATTCCCTCGTATCACGAGGACTTTTGCGTGCCTGTTCTCGAAGCGCTTTCATGCGGATGCATGGTGGTGGGCTACGATGCAGGCAACCTGCTGAACATCACCGCCGGGTTGGCGCGGCTGGTGCCCTGCGGCGACCGGAGGCTCTTGGCTGACGCCCTGGCCAACCTGATCCAGATGCCCCGAACGGCTACCTGCGGTCCGATGCGCCCGCTCCCGGAACTTGACGGGGGGATCGTTTCGCTTCACGAGTTTGAATGCCAAGGCAGCCGAATACGTGCAATCTTTCAGCCATGACGCCTGCGCTTGCACTTTTGCCCGGCTTCTTTCGCAGTATGGGTGGCCGTACCTTCTAAGACTGGGAAAAGAGATGAGGTGGCTCGCAACGCGCCAGATCTTCCGCCGCGCATAGGAGATGTGTCCGTTTACACTGCTCGCAATAGACTTGGAAATCGCTAGCCATTACTGCAGTGTACTTGGCCCGCGGGAGACGCGCCCGTACCTCCAGGCGAGAGGAGCGATCACCAGACAGACCAGATAGACTCCGAACTGGTACCGAAAATCCTGTGAGACACCTACTGTCACGACGCCGGCCGAATGCAGGCCAACTGGTATCATAAGCAGTAAAAAGCGTGGTTGCCGGGTCTGATACCAAATCCACAAGACCACCGCGGCGAGGACATATAGGTACAGCGCCGGCCCCCAGATCAGCCAGTTAATGGCATTTGACTCGCTCGCGAGCAGAAAACCCCCCATTCGGTCTCGAACTTGTGGCATCTGCGATTCTTCGACAACTCCGTCACGATTGTCCGGGATTGTTCGAATTTGCCCGTCGCGCTTCCAGACGGGCGTCGTCGTAAACCACGCTCTTTCGGGCAAGCCAATCCGCCAGACTAG
Organism: Bryobacteraceae bacterium; assembly: GCA_049510065.1. Taxonomy (GTDB): domain Bacteria; phylum Acidobacteriota; class Terriglobia; order Bryobacterales; family Bryobacteraceae; genus CAWACP01. The sequence goes on along the minus strand of JBEKZH010000124.1, from coordinate 6,152 downwards.
AGAACTGCTGCAAAGCACGTGCTGCACGTTGACACGCGGATTCCGCGTCGTCAGGTCCCACCACGTCTGGAAGAACCGCTCCGGGTCCTCTGCGACCACCGCCCTGCGGAATCCGCCATCGTATAAAGTCGAATCGATTGAGTAACACGAGTAGTTCCACTTGTCGCTGAGCGGACGAATCGAATTCAAATAGGTCCGCTCAGCATCGTCCATGGGCGTGCCGCCGGAAACGTGGGCTGCCACCTGCGGGATCAGCGGAAGGACCCTGACCCAGCGCTCCTGTCGAACGCCAAGAAGAGCGGACACAGGGCCGGCCCAGACCGCAAAGATCACAATGACGCCAAGGCATGTTGCACCCAGTTGACGCCAATGTCGTGCGTATGCCAATGAAAGAATAGCCAGCGTGCCCCAGGCTGCGATGGCGCCGTTGTACCGGAACAGCGTCAAGGCGAGCGCAACCAGGCCGAGCATCGCGAGGTTTCGCCGAGAATTGAGCCAGTTGCCGTCGCTCGCAACAATCTCCAGGACCATCACGCTCAGGATCACAAGTGCGGCGCTATACGGGATGTCTTTCCAGAGCGTGATCGCCATGCTGGCGGTAACGGGCGAAACAGCGAGCAGGCCAGAAGCCACGCAGACGGCGATCAAGGGCGCACCGTGAGCCCTTATCCGCGCCAGCGCCCAACCCACTGAACAACCGAGCACCGTCATCTGCACGAGAGCCACCGCCGCGGGGCTGAGCCAGATTCTGGTGATGGCCCATATGGCAGCCGTATGGAAAACAGGATGCGCATCGCTGAAATGACCGCTCAGAATCTGCTCCCATTGACCGATCGAATCGTTGCTGAGCAAGCCTGGCCAGAAAGCCTGAAGCCAAAGCGTCCAGACGACAAGAGACGGAAGTGCAAACCAAAGCCAGAGCCAGTAATCCTCCGGCGGAGTTCGGCTCCTGAACGTAAACGGCGCCCTGCCGCAGTAAAGGCCCACTGCAATCGACACCAGCAGGATGACGAAGAAGTCGGGGACGCAGGCAGCCGCCGAACTGAGACGGCTCAGGACGCCCGAAGAGCCTGCAATTACTGTTCTGTCCGACCTCTGCGGGGAGTAGAGGTCAGCCGTAGTCTCACCGCCGCTCGATCTGATCTGGGCCACTCCGCTCCAGTCGTGGGTCAGGAACTTCAGGCGCAAAGGTTCCCCCGGTTGAGCACGCAAATGCAGAGTGGCCGGCTGGAACTCATAAGAGACCAGCATTCCGTTCCGCCAGTCCCATCCTTTAGAAATCCCCACTCGCTGTTTACCTATCGCGGACACAGGCGAACCATCCATTGCGATAAGCCATACTTCACTCGAGCGAGATTTCGGATTCCGCTGGCCGGTCGCCGTGACTGTGATCGCGTCGGGCGCAAAAGAGCCTGCAATTACGGTCCTGTCCGACCTCTGTGGGGAATAGAGATCGGCCTTGGTCTCACCGGCGTGCCATCTGATCCGGGCTACTCCGCTCCAGTCGTGGGTCAGGAACTTCAAGCGCAAAGGTTCCCCCGGTTGAGCGCGCACACGCAGAGTGGCCGGCTGGAACGCGTAAGAGACCAGCATTCCGTTCCGCCAGTCCCATCCTTTAGGAACCTCCAGCCGCTCCTTACCGGTCTCGGAAACGGGCGAGCCGTCCACGGCGATAAGCCATACTTCACTCGACCGGGATTTCGGATTTCGTTGGCCGGTCGCCGTAACTGCGATCGCTTCGGTTGCATCGGGAGCCGTCGTACTGGAGAGAACGTACGCTCCGAGTGCTGCGAAGGGAATGGAAACCCCTACCACGGCCCGGGTCGTCGATCGCGGGAGCGCCGCAATCCGGCTAAGGCATGGCCTGACTAAGAGAATTTCGGACAGTGTACAGAACAACGCAAGCAGATAACAAATAAACAAAAAATCAGGCCAGGCGGTTACAATCCCAAGATGAGATGCATAACTGAAAGTGAGGAGCGCGGCGACAACCGCCGTGGCCGCGTACCGCCGCCGCCCATATCGCGAACAGATCGTCCTACAGCTTCCGGCCAAACGCCCACATCGCGCGAGAATGTGTTTCATCATTTGCGGCAAAGGTTCAACTGGTGCGGCGCTATCGAGCCGAGGCCGGTCTCGTCTCCGGCGGCGTCCTCGCTTCGGCAGGAGAGAGGCCGGTACCTTGCCGGATCGGTGCCTGCTCCGATGATCCAATCGCCCCGCTGCCAGCGTCCAGCCGGGCCACGCTAATTGCCAGCTCCTGAACAACACGCCGGCATCGCCTGTCTATGATCGATAGTCTGGCGGCTAGATGCACGTTCAGTACCAGAAACACAATAACCGTAATGACAAGATAGAACAGCGGTGGGTACTTCACCCCTGCAGCGCGTGCAACGGCATCAAAGAAGTCGGGAAACAGGCCAAATAGAATCAGACCTGCCGCTATAGAGATAAAAATCGAGCAGGTCGACACCAGGACACGTCGATCCCGGAGCTTTGAGAAGCTCCAGTACGCGAGTATGATCCCGCAGAGAAGAGTGATCACTCTGCCACCGAGGGATACGCCACCGGTCGAGGGGAGAAATGCAGTATTCATCGAGAGCCCTCCTATCTTTCGTTCGTACCGAACTTGGCAAGCACGATTCCGATGACCGCCAGGATCATCTTGGGCGCGTAGAAAAGCGAGTCCACAAACCCGTGCATGGAATCATGGCCTTCGTCCTCGTACATCGGCACTGGGACCTCGCGGATGCGGCAGCCGTGAAAATGCGCGTACAGGATCATGTCGACATCCGGGGTCTTCTCGGGAAAGTCAGGGAGGCTTACGCATAGACCCAGTGCCGTGGCATTCAGACATTGGAATCCTGTTGTTGGATCTGTTATCTTGCAGTGCATCAGGGCCGACGCAAGTCCTGCAAATAGCCAGGAACCGAGTCGCCGCGCAATCGGCACAGCGTACCGTGCGCCACCCTCAAGATAACGGCTCCCGAGTGCAATATCGGCGAGTGCTGATGCCACAGGGGCAAGGAGTTGCGGGATGTCGGCCGGATCGTGCTGGCCATCCGCATCCAGCGTAACCACGTACTCTGCACGGTTTCGATGGGCGAACATCAGGCCCGTCTGGAGGGCAACCCCGTATCCCATGTTCACGGGAAGGTCTATCACCCAGGCGCCGGCTTCGCGCGCCGCCCGGCCGGTGTTGTCGCGAGATCCATCGTTCACGACCAGGACACGGGCGTGCGGCAAACAAGTCTGGACCTTCTGCACGACGCGGCCGACAGTCTTAGCCTCGTTGTATGCAGGGATGACTACAAACAAAGCTCCGGGTGCTTCTTTCATGAGGACCTCTTTGCCCACCATTACATGTAAATGACACCTAAGCGGACACCCTAAGACACAGTGTGGCTACCGACGAGTCCAATATAACTGATTGTCACTTGAAGGGTGCCCTGCCGGGGCGCTGATTCTACACGGACTCGCTCACTCTGACCATCCAGCGTCGCACGAATCTCTTCGCGGAAGCCCCGCACCGTGCGCTCGATTTCCCGAATCTGGAGGACGCCAGCCGGGTTGCCTCCTCACGTGCGCCTTCGAGGGTCTCCAGCCGACTCCTGATCTAGTTTCCCATTTGATCAAGCGTTATGGAGATTGTCAACGGGCAAATTTCAGGTGCAAATTTCAGGGCAAGTTTCAGAGAAGTTCCGTGAGGCAGCTCGAAGGTGCTCAGACGCGACGCAGAAACAGCATGACCGACGTTCACAGAACGCCGCCGGCGTACATCGTAATGTGCGGTGAGACAACAGGGACGCGCGTCTCCTTCAGCATTATCGGGTAACGTACAAGTGAATGTCCTCACGAATGGCGCTCTCCAGGTCACTCCTGTTCAGGTCAGGCGACTCGAGTGTCTCACCCTACCCATCCATGGTCTCCCGGCGAGCATACGAACCGCGCATTGCACCCCGTCACAAGGCATTCGGGCACACCTCGGACCCCGCGCGCGCTGTCGCCCAGATGCTGGCAGTGGTCAAGCCAGATGGATTGCTAAGCCTGAGCACACCCAATCTGCTTTAGTCTCCGATTGTCCGTGCTGCAACGGCGCTGGGTCTGCGGCCGTTTGATGGACTGGAGAACTTCGGCACATTGGGCAGCTTGCGCGCCACAATCACCAAACACGGCGGATTTGTCGTGAGAGAGAAGGAGCTGCATCTCTTCCCGTTCCAACTCGGGATGGAGGGTCTGTCGACTTGGTTTGATGAACACTGCCAAGTCGCCCGCAAGGCGATGATTAACATTTGCGTACTTGCACAAAAGGCCGACGGCCGAGTCCTACCCCGAGGCTTGACTGCAATCTGACCCTCTCGGTGACAGGCAGCTCTATCACATGGGCAAGGCCTTCCTGCTGCGATGCGGTTGAATCTCGGCGCCTGAATCCGGAGCTCGCCGACGGCGCGTGCTCCCCTGTTGAGATAGAGCGCATCCGATCACTTCTCTCATAGCGCGCTCTTCTCCGCGATGATCATGACCTCGTTTCGATAAACAGGAAACCTTGTAAGAAGCTCAGCTCGCCAACGAGGCATTTGCAAAAACGGATTGACGAAATAATGTTCAGGCACCGAGTTATAGAGGACCTCGTATAAAGATGTGCGCATAACCACGAGCCCGACGCGTTCGAGCAGCGTCGTGAGGTCACCTTCTGTGTAGAATCGGACGTGCCCACGCCATTCGGAGAACACCATAGCCGCCGTCCCTTCGACTGGCTCGTGCAGGTGTTTGCCGGCGTCGAGGTAGTTCAGCAAGCCGCCCAAGAGGAAGCCGTTATCCGTTGTCAGGAGCAGCCGCCCCCCTGGTTTCAGAACGCGGACAGATTCACTCAGGATGTCCAAGGGATGGTAAAGATGTTCGATGACGTGGGCGAACACGATGAAGTCCACGGATGCGTCTGGCATGGGAAGGTGGTCGGTCATCCCGGCAATCGGGGTCGTGGGACGAACGAGTGGATCCAGGTTGACCGGTATGACTTCAATCCGGCGCGGAACAAGGGCCTCGGTCCAATCCGCCGCCGGGGGAAGATTGTACGTGGTGAGGATTTGCGAATCCCGCTCAAGATAATCCCGGATACCGATGTCGATAGTGAATGGAAACCCACCAAGATCAAGTACGGTTGAGCCTGGCTGCGCCGGCAGGAATCTGTCGATTGCACGGAGGGTGAGCCAAAAACGGTGAGCCTGCGCCAGCAACAACGTAGGGCTGTTCTGAAATGTGGCAGGATCTTCGGGAACCCAGTCGAAGGAGAACCGGGGTCTTCCCTCCGCGTACCTGAGGAACTCGCGGCTGGGCATCTCGAGCCACGAGAGAGACTCGTCCGTAATCGGGACTTCAGTATCGTCGCCGAAGATGTCGGAGAGCCGGAAATCCCAGTATTCGCGAAAGAATGAAGGCATCATCATCTATTGGAGCAGAGTATCTTGCTGGCGGCAACGTCTGGTGTGGAACCTTGCGTCCGGCCAGCATCAGGGGACGCCGGAAGCGGATTCACATGCTGACAGCTCTCTAATGCTCCCGGCGCTCACTTCACAGCCGTGCGCTTTCCGTCCCGACGCAACGCACCGCGAATCTCTACCCGAAAGTCCTGAAGATCGCGCTCCATTTCCTGGATTTCCGTGGACGTCAGCCGGGTCGCTTCCTCCAGCGCCCCTTCGACGGTCTCCAGCCGACCAGTAATCTTGTCGAGGCTGCTGTCCCGATCACGCGCGGCCCCGTCGGAGGTTGCCAGGCGTTCCGCCAGGTGATCCAGCCGCTTGCCGAATTCGCCGGTCATGGCCTTTACCTCCCCAGTCACCTTATCCAGGCTTTCTTTAGCGGCTCCCTGAATGGCCACCAGTCTGTCCCGCAGTTCCTCCAGGCCCTTCGCGTGCGCAACCGCCGTCTGGTCCGCTCTGACCAGTTGTTCGCCCATGTTGCCCAGCCGGCTGCCCAGCTCGCTCCCCGCCTGCTGCCATTGCTCGGCTGCCTGACGAAGGCCCTCCTGGGCGGCGTTCTCCGCAGCCTTCAACCGCTTCTGCAGTTCCTCCAGGCCCTTCGCGTGCGCAACCGCCGTCTGGTCCGCTCTGACCAGTTGTTCGCCCATGTTCTCCTGCCGGTCGCCCAGCTCG
>JBEKZH010000123.1:0-7495 GCA_049510065.1 Bryobacteraceae bacterium | reverse complement strand
TGCGGCTTTCGCCAGGCTGTCCATGTATGCCGCAAAGCGCTTCTCCTGTGGGCCTGGCGTCGGTTGTGTACCCACAAAACAATTCTACACCAGAATGTTCTGTTTATAACACAGTAGTACTACTGAGGTAGCCGCAAATTGGAGATCTCAACGCGCGTTACTCCTACCGCTTCGACGAGATCGTCCGGAATGCCCGCTTCGCCCCAGCTTTCCACATCGACGAGGAAGGCGACATGATTCTCGATCTGGGTCGCGTGGGCGCAATCGCGGACCAGGTGCCTGGCCGCAGGGTGATGCGACTCTGCAACGGTGGCGAGCCCGTTCTTCTCGACCAGCGATAGCAGCTTGAGCGAGGCCCCGGAAGGCCGCTTTTCGCCGCGCTCCCACTTGCTGACCAGACTGCTCGCCACGTTCAGGTAGTTGGCGAAAACGGTTTGGCTGACGCGTTCTCTCTCCCGGATCGCCTTGATCTCTTCAGGCTTCAATGGCCGGATCGGCGTGAGGCAGGCATCATCGAAGCGCCGCATCGTCTGTTTGTCGACCGCCCCAACATCGTGCAAGGCCTCCATGGTTTCACGGATGACCGCTGTCGCATCACTTCGATACTTTTGCTCATTCGCTTCTCACCTCCAGAAAATCGCCTCTCTTCAACAGGTCGAGAGCTGCTTCTCCGTCAACGCCAGGACGTGCTTTGCGGCTTCCTTGAACTGTTCTTTCTCATCTTCATGTTCTTTCTCATCTTCATCGGGTCTGATTGAAATTAAGTCTTCCCAATACTTGACTCTGAGGAGTTCGTCAGGGATGAATCCACAACCATATTCCAGCACCGGATCGGACCTTTCCTGTTTTCCGACGATCAGGATGCCCCGCACGTTTTCTCCGTGTTTCGCTAAGTGATTCCTTACCCAACCCATGTAAAACAGAATTTGCCCCACCGCTTCACGGTTGTTCTTGTACCGGTTGACCCGCTTGAGTTCGACAACGAGGTACCCACCGTTCACATCCCGATAGAAGTGGTCCATCGCATAATCACGTCCGTCCACTCTAATGCGCTTTCGTTCAGGGATCGGCGTTAATCCCGCTTCGAGGTAACGTGAGTGTTCTTGCGCCAACAGCCAATCCAGCTTGTCCTCTTTAACGACCTCGTATTGCTCAAGTATCTTGAGACCTCGCTCCTGAATGAACTCTCTGGTCTTCAATTCATATTCAGGGATCAGAGAAATTCCATAAGTCTTCAGAAGGTGATCCAGCCTATAAACAGCGTCGGTGCCCGTCTGACAGCAGGGCTTTCTTCGGAGCGATATTACGGCTCCTGGAACGTCGTAGACGGCCTCGCCAAACTTAAAGCATTCTTCCCTCGTAACGACGGATCGGCCATAGTAATGGTATAGGCGTTCGTACTTCTCTTTCCACGGTGCATTAGACCGTTTGACTTGTTGTTTGGTCTCCATCGTTCCCTGTTAATCTCAGGTACGTCAGCCGCTTGCCAGCGGAGCCACGCACGACCGATCTGAGCCGTCCAGCATCGGCGTGCTCGTTGTTTCCGCTCATTGTAACGGAATGATTGCTCGTCAAGGTAGCGAAACAAGTGGAAAGGTTCGACCGAGACGTAGGCGCGGTGCCTCACCGCTCCGTGCAACGGCCCGCTCGCAGATCATCGAGGGCTTCGTCCGCTAGGGTATCCAGTCGCCCCACAGCGACGTCGTCTTCAATCCGGCGATCCCATGCCTCTCCGTCCACTTCGGCAAACCACGTCCGGAATGCGGCCAACTCGGCTGCGGAGAGCCTCAGCACAGCTTCCTCGATCTCCTTTACGCTGCCCATTATCTTCAGCTTACTCTGCACCGTTGCACATGTACAACCGTAGTCCTGCTCCGCTCGAGCAGGGCCTCGGTCTCCGGAGTGGCTTCGTCTTCAAAGCACCACGGGAGCGTTGCCGATGCATCGGTAACGAAACCCACCCCCTCACTCCCCCAGGGCATCAGCACTTGCGCTCCTCGTTAATGAGCTCCTTGATGCGGAGACCACCGAGGGTGACGCCTTTCCGCAACTCGCGGATGTCTGCCACGGCTTCAGCCGGCCACATCGTCCCGGTGGACACGGCGTGTAGTTTCTTCGTGGCGAGGGTCCAGTGCGCGGGTCAAGCCGCGATGAACTGCTCGCCGCGGGTGTCGAGAGTCAGGGTGAGAGGCATGACTGAGCGTAACAGGGGAGGATGAAATCCAGGTTCCCGCTGTGGCGTTGCCAACAATCCACCAATCGGAAACACCACATTACACAGCCACTTCCACGCATCGCTCCCGGATATCGCCCCCTCCCCGTGCTACCGTCAGGGCGCCATGTACACTACTACGCCGAGGTACCTCGGCAATCCGCAAACTGAAGGCCCCGGCCACCGGTGATCCTGTGCGACGAAACGAACCCAATTCCCTCACGGCGGAGTTTACGGAATCAACGAAACGAACCCAATTCCCGGGTCGCCGAAATCCTGCCCTACTTACCCGCGGCAAACGCGTCGGTGAGCGAAACCACCTTCAGGTTCGCGCGCAACTGGTCGGCTGTTGCCGCGCTGTCCACGCGGATGTCCACCGGCTGGCCGGGAAGCAGGTCGAAATAGTCGTCCGAAACCTTCGCGTCCACGCCCCCGAAGGAAACGTTCACGCTGCGCGCCAGCACTTTGGAGGACAGCCGCAGCCGATACGAGTCGCCGGCCTTCGTCAGTTCGCTGGCGATCTCGGCCGCGGGAAGATGTACCTCCTTCGGCAGCGCGAACAACAGCAGATTGCTCGAAACCGTCTTGCCGCCCACCTTCAGGTCCGCCACCGCGAAGATCTGTTTGAGGTCGCCGCCCAGCGCTTCCTTCGGCACCTGAAGATAGATCTGGCTGGAGAGCGCCGGCACCTGCACGGCCTGCGATTTATCGCTCACCACCGTTCCATCGAAGGTCATCAGGCGCACGCGCAGCTCGCCGCTGGTGGGCGCGGTCCGGTCGGAGACCACGTAGACAGCCAGGTTGCCGTCCTCCACATGCGGAGAAACCAGCAGGTCGTTATAAAACCACCGAGCGTAGTATTGCAGCGCCTTCCACCGTCCGTAATAATCCAGACTCGACCACGACGCCACCGGCCAGCAATCGTTCAGTTGCCAGTAAATCGAACCCATGGCGCGCGGGCGGGTCCGCCGCAGATGCTCTGCGCCCACCTTAATCCCTTCCGCCTGCAGCACCTGGCTGACATAAAGGAAAGACGCGAAATCCTTCGGCTCGGCGTAATATCGCAGCAAATAGTCGTGAATAATCGCGTTGCCAGCGTTATTCTTCTGATGTGCCAGCATTACCGGCGTGAAGATGCTGGCGCGATCCTCTGGCGTGGTGAACTCTTCCACCGTGCGCATCTCCGGGAACGACTGGAAGCCGTACTCGGTCATGAATCGCGGGAAGTGCTTCTCGTATTCGCTGAAGGGAACCCGGCCGTGCCAGACGCTCCAATCGTGCATGTCGCCAGACTGGTAGGTGGCGGAGATCTCCTCGTAATCGGCGCTCGGCGAGCTCGGCCAGTAGGGCGTTTCCGGGGTGAGACGCTCCACCGCGCGCGCCAGGATGCCGCTGAACACGGTGAGGTAATCCTCCCACATGCGCCGGCGCGAATCCGGGGTCTGGTCCTTCATCACCCAAATGTACGCGGCTTCGGTTTCGTTGTTGCCGCACCAGAGCACGATGCTGGGATGATTGCGCAGACGCCGGACCTGGTCCTCCGCTTCCTGCGCCACGCTCTGCTTGAACGCGTAGGTGCCCGGCTGCCAGTCGTTACCGAACATGAAATCCTGCCAGATCATGATGCCCAGTTCGTCGCAGATGTCGTAGAACTCCTGGGTTTCGTAATAGCCGCCGCCCCAGTGGCGAATCATGTTCATGTTGGCGTCTTTGGCCGACTGCAGTACCCGGCGATACTGTGCGGTGGTTACGCGCGTGGGAAAGCTGTCGAACGGGATTACGTCGGCGCCCTTGCCGAACACGGGAATGCCATTGACCACCAGTTCGAACGAGCGCCCCCATTTGTCGAGGTCGCGCCGCAGCACGATGGAGCGCACGCCCGTGTGCGCGATAGCTTCGTCTTCCACGCGTTCGGCAACCCGCACGCGCGCGCTGAACTTGTAGATTGGCTGCGCGCCATAACCGGCCGGGTACCAGAGATCGGGCCTGCCGATGTCCACCGGAAGATCGATGTGGTTCACGCCGGCGTGCAGTTCCACGGTACGCATGGCCGCGCCGCTGGACCGCCCATGTGCGAATTCCACGGCCACCTCCGCGGCTTCGTCGGCCGCCGCGGTCACTTCCACTTCGGCAACCACGTGCGCCACGGTCGCGGTCACGTCACGCTGGCGAATGTGCACGTCGGAGATCCGCGCCCGGTCCCAAACCTCCAGGCGGACGGGCCGCCAGATACCGCTGGTCACGAAGCGCGGTCCCCAGTCCCAGCCGAATTCGTACGCGGCTTTGCGTATGTAGGCCTTCTCCGCCGTGTGCGTCCGCTCGCGCCATTTGTCGGTGGCGGCAACTTTGGCGGCCGCTCGGATGGGCGAGGGGAACACCACGCGCAGCGCGTTGGCGCCCGCCTTCAGATACGGCTTCACGTCCACGCGCCACTCACGGAACATGTTGTCGGCGGTGAGCACCTGGGTGTCGTTCAGCCAGATCTCGGAGTATGTGTCCAGACCTTCGAACACCAGCTCGATGTTGCGGTGCCGGAGCAGCGCGGGCGTCGCCGTGATGGTGCTGCGATATTCCCAATCGGCGTTCTCGATCCATTGCAGCTTCGCTTCGTTGTCGCGATAGAAGGGGTCCGGGACGAGCTTGTTCCGCAGCAGGTCGGTGTGGACCACGCCGGGCACCTGTGCCGGATGCCAATCCGAGTCTTTGGCGCCGGTGACATCGGCGCGCTGCCGGAATTCCCAGCCGGAATTCAGGGCGATGCTCTCCGCCGCGGAGACTGCACTGACCAGCAGAGAGAGAACGAGTGCGAAACGACGTGGTTGTTTCATCATGTTGGTTGCCCCGGACACCGCTCCATCACTGTCGCGGCTCTGTCAGTACCGGCGCTTCCGAGCCGCGCGTGTAAACAAGCGGAACTCCTACAGCAGCATATCAGGATGGATGGAGCGCAGGTCCGGCACCAGGATATCCGGGGAGTGCGCGGCCAGCGTCTCCATGTCCAGGATGCCCGTTCCCACGGCGATGCTGCGCAAGCGGTTGGCGCGCGCGGCGAGGATATCGTTCACATGGTCGCCAATCAGAGAAATGCGCGCGCCGGCGGCAATCCAGCCTTCGCGGCGGGCGCGCCGTACCGCGTTGCGCACCAGCCCGGCTCGCGTGGGCGCAGTCTCGCCGAATTCTCCGAAACGGAAGAACTCGTCGAGCCCGGCCTGGCGCATCTTCTTCCAGCCAATGCGCGTCAGGTTGCCGGTCACCAGACCCGCCACCGCTCCGGAACGCCGAATGCGTCCGAGCAGGCGCCGCACGCCCGGGCACACGCGCCGCGAGAGGTCCGGGCAGGTGCGGACGTGAATGCGCTCGGCGGTCTTCATCACCGCGGGCAACGACTCGCGCACCAGCTTGCGGCTCGCGCCGGCCTGTCGCATCATCGCTTCGATGATCCCCGGATCCAGCATGCCCGCCACTGGCACGCCGTCCGTGGTGGTTTCAAGACCAGTGACCCTGCGAATGGCGGCAATCAGCGCCAGGCGGTGATGCGGACCCGCGCGCCGCAGCAGCGTGCCGTCGATATCGAAGAGTACCAGTGCATTGGGGGGGATCATCCTTCACTATAGCGGCGTATCATATCGACATGGATCTGCAGTTCCCGAACGGGAAGATGCTGCGCCTGATCCGCGGCGATATTACGGTCATCCGCGTCGATGCCATGGTCAACGCGGCGAACTCCGGCCTGCACGGCGGAGGCGGTGTGGACGGGGCCATCCATCGCGCCGGCGGCCCCGCCATCATGAAGGATCTCGATGAGATTCGAGCACGCGACGGCGGCTGTCCCACGGGAAGCGCGGTGCCCACGGGGGCGGGCGCGCTCCCGGCTCAGTATGTGTTCCACGCGGTGGGCCCCATCTATCAGGATGGGAATCACCGGGAGGCGGAACTGCTGCGCTCCTGCTATGAGACCTGCCTCGCTCTGGGCGAGGAGCGCGGCGTGCGTACCATCAGCTTCCCGGCCATCAGCACGGGCGCTTATGGCTACCCCATGCGTGAAGCCGCCCGCATCGCGCTGGAGGCCACTGGAGCTCATCTCGCGCGCAACGACACCGGCATTCGCGAGGTGCTGTTCGTGCTGGCCAGCACCGAGGCGTACGACGTGCATTCCTCGGTTCTCGCGGTGTTGCGCGCGAAAACGCTAAAATAGGCTTGTCATGCAGGTACTGCACGCGGGCGAGCACAAGTTCCTGTTGCTCGAACTCGACACGGAATTCGTCGCCAATATCGCCCGCCAGGCCGGCTTCGACCTGAAAGTGGACGACGGCGCCCGCACGGTGGGTTTGGACCTCTGGGCCAACGACCGCGAGGCGCCCCTGCTCTTGTTCGACGCCGCCGATCCGGGCAACCTTGGCTGGTTCTCGCGCTGCCAGTTCTATGTGGACGGCAGCACCGGCGCCGTTCTGCAGACGCCGCTCAGCGTAGCCAACCAGCGCGACCGTTCCGGCCGCACCGTTCCCAACGCTCTGCGGCTGCAGATTCGCAAGGAGCTGCCGGCTTCCTTTCGCCTCCCCGGCAAGCAGCCCATCACTGAGCAGATGGTGTATGCGGTGGTCTACAACTTCCTGAACGCGCTGCTCAACACGGGCGTCGGCGTGTGCGGCGGCTCCATCGTCAAGCCGCTGGCCGGCCGCACCGAGCATGTCGGCTCGCGGAATTAGGGGTCTGCAACGTGGCCAGATACAAGGTCCTGTTCCTGTGCATCGGAAACTCCTGCCGCAGTCAGATGGCGGAGGGTTTTGCGCGCACCTACGGCGCCGACGTGATGGACGTGCAAAGCGCCGGCCTGGGCCCGGCCATGTCGGTCTCGCCCACGACCGTCGCGACCATGATGGAGAAGAACATTGACATGTCGGAGGCCGTCCCTAGGGGCGTGGACGCGGTGGACCGCAACGGCCTCAGCCTCATCGTCAACATCTCCGGCCAGAAGCTGCCGGTGCGTAGCGTTCCCCTGGTTGATTGGGACGTCCGCGACCCGATCGGGCGGGACGAAAAGGTGTTTCGCGAAGTGCGCGACGAGATCGAGCGGCGTGTGATGGAGCTGATTCTGCGGCTGCGCGCGGAGCAGCGCGAGGAAGCAAAGCCCCCGGCGGACGCGGCAAATCCGCGCGAGAGATAGCATATTCCAATCCAGAAATGAGCCTGAAAGTTGAAGATGATTCCAACGCGGAGTGAGCCTGAAAGGCCGATTTGATTCCAATGCGGAATGAGCCTGAAGGAAGAGGCAGGGAAGCTGCT
>JBEKZH010000122.1:0-8293 GCA_049510065.1 Bryobacteraceae bacterium | reverse complement strand
GCACTATTGCCGATCTGGGCGCCGCCGAGCGCGTCTCGGCGAAGCATCTGGCCGAGGCGGTGCAATACCGCAGCCTGGATCGGGACTACTGGACCTGAACCAGCGGCCGCCCCTCGTCAGCGCTGACTGGATTCATAACCTCGGACGCTCGACGCGAGCGCGATCACAGCATGGCATGACCATGGAGGACTCGGGTTGCTGCGCCCGACCATCCGTTGTCCCTGGCCGCATCCGCCACCTTAAGGGTGGTCGCGGACTGGCGGATAGGGAGTCGGCAAACCTTGCGAGCGATCAGTTCCGTTACCTATAGGACCTTTGGACTGGCGCGCACTAAGGTTCCAGGGTGCACCCTACAGGAGAACCCGACCAGGTTCAGCGAAGGCAGGTCTTGAGGACAACCCATGATTAAGCGTTCGTTGGTTGCGGTAGTGGTGCTCGGGGGATTCTGCGCCATCCGGGCATTCGCCGATACCATCGTTGGTGGACTTGAGGATTTCGAACCCAACAGTTCGATCGAGGGGTACGGCGATTACAATGACATGATCTTCAGTATGCAGGCTGCCGGCCTGCAACTTGTGACCCTGGATGGTGGAACGTGGAGTGCGTTCCCTCCCGCCAACATTAACCAGGACGGCAGCCCGTTCTGGGACAATCTGTCTCTGGACACCAACAACGTCAACCCAGGCGGTGTACCGAAGACCATAGGCTTTTGTTTGACGACAGTTTCGACGACGAATAACTGCGGCCTCCCTGGAACGACCCCGGCCGTGACCCAATACCTTTCGATCGCGGGTAACCCGGATAACAACTTCTACTTCACGTTCTCCGGATCGGCGCCTACCGCCGTTCACCTCGCCGCGATTGCGGCTATGGCGGCAGGCGAGAGTTTGAGCTGGTACGACCCATTTGACCAGAGTCAGCACGGCACCATCTTCGCGGCTGGTAGCAGCAATGGTACGACGGTCAGCTTCACGCCAACCTCCACTTTCGGACTCTATTTCACGGTTGCCGCAACCAACTCCACGTTCTTCACGCAGAACGCGTTGGACAGCGGCAACGGGGCCGGGACCAGCGAAAGCCGCTTCGCGATGTTCCGAATACCCGTGCCAGAGCCGGGTACGATGGCGCTTTTCGGCATTGGCGCATTGACTCTGGGACTCCCCTGGTTGCGGAAGCGCAGGTAGAGACTACCGCGTCCTCGCTACCTTCCGCCGCAAAAATGAGGCGCGCGACCATGCGATGCCAGTGAGCGTACGCTGGCGCTCGCCGTGCGAAAGATGGGCCTCAGCGCCCGCGCGCACAACCGCATCTTCAAAGTGGCGCGCACCATCGCCGATCTGGGCGCCGCCGGCCGCGTCTCTGCGAAGCACCTGGCCGAGGCTGTGCAGTACCGGAGTTTGGACCGGGATTACTGGACATAGCAGCGTGGCTCCCGTATGAACGAATCAAGAGCGATTACCCGGCACGCCGCGAGGTCGGCTGTGCATTCTCATCAACGAGAAAGCGCTTCACGCGCGCAAGCAGCGCCCCGCCGGGCTCTCGTTCGCCACGCTCCCACTCTGCCAGCGTGCCGGGGTCGACACCGAGCCTGCGGGCCACATTCTTCTGCGACAGCCCCAGCGTGGTTCGCTGTCGGACCAGCCGCTCAGCCCAACCGCTCGCTTGCGGAAGCGGATTGTAGCCAAGGAACCCGATGACGGCGGGCATGTACTCGATGCGGGGGGATGCCGCATTCACTTCCCAGTTGTGCACGGTCGCCTCGTCGACGCCAGCACATCGCAGTTCGCGGCCGCGATCAGCCAGTCAGAAGGATCGGCCCACCATCCGGGGACGATCCAGAATCCGAAATACAGGTGATTGGGGTCCACCGTCTTGAATGTCGTGTACACAAACTTGTGCACGGCGTTCTCGTAATACTCGCGCATCAACTCAAGGTCAGCGGCAGGCGGCGTTGGGGATGTCGCATAGAGCTGCGCCGACGTTGTCTCCTGCACGCCCCAGGCGGCCGCGGCTGCCGCCACGCTGCCTCCGTGCAACTGCGCGACGCCGTAGTCGATCATGGCCTGCTTGGCTGGCACGCTCGCGCCGAGCTGCAGAACCGCCTGCGCCTCACTCGCCAGCACGATGCCCTGGATCTCGTTCGTCCACGACCAGCCCACCACCGCGCTGGGGTCGCCCGAATAGCTCTGGATCTGCGCCGTGAGCGCGGTTCGAAACGCAGTCGTCATCGTTGTATCGAATGGATCGATGTGCCCGGTGGAAAGCGTTGGAGAGTCCACATAGAGTACCGGCAGATTCGGAAGCGTACCAACCGGGCTCGACCATTTGCCGAGCCCGGTAAAGCCCCAGCTCGGCAGTCGCGCCGCCGAGCGTGCCGTCGAGAGCGCGCGCCAGTTCGCGCCGAACTTGCTGATCAGGTTCGCCGTGATGAATGAGAAGTAATGCGTGTTGTCGCCCACGCCCCACGGGTCGTAGACCCACCCCGCTGCCGTCGCTCCACTGTCCGGCGGAACCGTCGCGAACTCCCACTCGCGCCCGGTAATCGGCGTCACGTCCCAGTTGAGCCCCGGCGGCCCGCACAGGCCCGTATAAAACACCGGATTGCCCTCCGGACTGATCAGCCACCAGTAGCCATTCCGCTTCGCGACAGTGTAGTAGCCGGAGCCCTTCTGGGACCACCTCGTGTTCGTCATGCCGCCCGACTGGTCCACGTCCTGCGCCGGAGGATGTTTCTGCAGCCAGACCTGCTCCGCTGCGTCGTCCGCCGCCAGGTCGTTGTCGCTTGCGACCTTACCCGTCCATGTCGATTGCACGCTCTGCCCGTAGCGGTCGACGAGCGGCAGCGATTGGTTCGCCGCTGGCGCCGGCTGAAGCGTAAACGATGTCTGGATCACCTGCATGTCTCTCCCGCTCGAGGTGAACTGCAGAGTTCCCGTCAACGGCCCCGACAGCGCCAGTACCTCGGCCGGAACACTGACCGACGGGTTCGAGAATTGCGCTGTCCCACTCGAGTTGGAAATCTGGAAGTCGCCTTCAATCGCGCTGAACACCGCGTTTGACGCCGCCCAACCGGGGATCTCGTTCACCGTGATCTCCCCGCCATGAGGCATGAACGCACCCGGCGATTGCGCCACCGTCACCCCGTTCACCTTCACCGTCGTCGTTCCCGGCCCGATCGTTACAACAAGGTTGTATGGATACCCATACTGCCACCCGGATGTGGGAACGAATCTCGGGAACCGCCAAGCGGTACCGTCTGCTACGCCGGTGTACATAGTCAATGAGTCCAGATGGCACAGCCCGTCGCTAGCCGTAGTCGCTTCCAGGTCCAGATAAAACCCGAGGTTTCTGTCATAGTCCGATTGGTCGGCCAGAATTAGCCGGCAGTCCGCCTGCGCCCGCCCCACAATTGCCCACGTGATCGCCGCCACCGCCAGGAGTCGCTTCATCCTGTATAGAGACATATCACGTTCCACACGCAGCGCGATGCAGATGCTCGGCGTTATTAGCCATTATCGGAAGCTATCCCGACCCGTCACAAACCCACGGCGCGACGCGACGGCCCGCCAAATGAGTAGGGCACCCAAAACATGCTATACCGGCAGCATATGATTCGCCTTCTGCTGCTCGCCGCTGTGGTTTCCGCAGCGGCGGAGCCGGTTGATCTGCTGGAACACGTCTGGCTCGCCCAGTGGATTGACGTGCCCGACACATCCCCGCATGACTATGGCGTGTACCATTTCCGCAGGACGTTCGATTTGCTTGAGGCTCCAGCGCGCTTCGTGGTTCATGTCTCCGGCGACAATCGCTATGAGCTGTACGTCAACGGAACGCTGGTATCATGGGGACCCGCGCGAGCCGATCTGTACCATTGGCGCTACGAGACGGTGGATGTGGCGAGTCAACTCCACGCGGGTCGAAACTCGTTTGCCGCCGTTGTTTGGAACGACGGGCCCGGGCGGGCGGTGGCGCAGGTCTCGAACCAGACCGGCTTCGTCCTGCAGGCCGACGATGCGGCGGGTGTCGAGAGCAACGCGGAGTGGAAGTGCCTGCGCGACGAGGCGTATTCGGCTCAGCCGCTCGCGCCGGGCGACGTAACCGGATACTACGTTGTACCTCCGAATGAGCGCGTGGATGCGAGGAGATATCCCTGGGGCTGGCAGGAGACCGGCTACGACGACAGCGCGTGGCCAAACGCGCGCGTTCTGAGTGCCGCGGCGCCGCGCGATGCCCAGGATGCGCCAAATCGATGGATGCTGGTGCCACGCCAGATTCCGCTCGAAGAGCGCACGCCCCAGAGAATTCCCAAAGTGCGTATGGCCGAGGGTGTGAACATACCAGTGGGGTTTCCGCAGCGATCGGCTTTGCTCATCATTCCCGCGCACCAACACGTGCGCGTGCTGCTTGATCAAGCGTATCTCACGACGGCGTGGCCGGAGATCACCGTGTCTTCGGGAAGCGGCAGCAGCGTCACGTTGCGCTATGCGGAGGCACTGTTCGTGAAGGACTCGACGAAAGGAAATCGGAACCAGGTCGAGGGCAGGCAGTTTCATGGTCCTGCCGATACTTACATCGCCGATGGTGGTGCACACCGGGTGTGGCGGCCGCTGTTCTGGCGAACCTGGCGCTATGTCCGTCTGGAGATCGAGACCGCAGAGGAGCCACTGACCATCGAAGACCTGCGCGGAATCTATACGGGGTACCCCTTCCAGCAGCGCGCCAGCTTCCACACGGAGGGCTCTCCGGTCGAGGACGACGAGATTCAGCGGATTCTGGCGACGGGCTGGCGGACGGCGCGACTGTGTGCTCACGAGACGTACATGGACTGTCCGTTCTACGAGCAGCTTCAATATGGCGGCGACACCCGCGTGCAAATGCTCGTCTCGCTGTATATGACGGGCGATTCCCGTTTGATGAAGAACGGCATCGAACTGCTTGACGATTCGCGGACATCCGAGGGTGCTACGTATAGCCGCGCGCCCTCGCGCCTTCAGCAGTATATTCCGCCGTTCTCGCTGTGGTGGATCGGGATGGTGCACGACTACTGGATGTATGTTGACGATCCGGAGTTCGTCCGGCGGATGCTTCCCGGCGTACGCGCGGTGCTCTCGTTCTTCGCGAGCTACCAGAAATCCAATGGTTCTTTGCGGAAGCTCCCGTGGTGGAGTTATGCGGACTGGGTCGACTCGTGGAGGTCGGGAGTGCCGCCCGCGTCGGCGGATGGATCATCCTCTTCCGTACTGGACCTGCAACTCCTGCTCGCATACCAGTGGGCCGCAGATCTTGAGGACGCTTTGGGCGAGAAGTGGTTCGCTGACCAGGATTCGTTGAAAGCGGCAGGTCTGAAGAGTACGATTCTCTTGCAGGATTGGGACGCCGGCAAGGGCCTGTTCGCTGATCAGCCGGAGCACCTAAGCTATTCGCAGCAGGCGAACACCCTTGCTCTGCTGGCGCACATCGTTCCCCCGGCACAGGCTCGCGCGATTGCCGAGAAGATGCTGGCGGACGCGTCTCTGACCCAATCATCCATCTACTTCCGTGCCTACACCAACGCTGTGCTGCGCGAGGTTGGGATAGGGGACCGGTATTTGGAGATGTTGGGGCCGTGGCGGCACATGTTGGCGGACGGGCTGACTACATGGGCGGAGATTGAGGGCGACGGCACTCGCTCGGATTGCCACGCCTGGGGAGCGAGTCCGAACTTCGAGTTCCTGCGGACGGTGGCGGGCATCGAGCCGGCTGCTGCGGGTTTCCGGCGTGTGCGCATTGCTCCCAACATGAGCACTCTGGAGCAAATCACTGCGGCGATGCCGCACCCGAAGGGTGAGATCCGTGTGGACCTTCAGCATCGCGCCGGACGGCTGGTCGGGGAAGTTAGTTTACCCCCAGCAACGCCAGGCGAGTTTCACTGGGAGGGATGCAGCCTGGAGCTTACGCCCGGAGCGAATCGGATTGATATCGCAGAGAAATAGCATCATAAACCGATTGTCCCCGGTTTGCCGGTTTGAAGTGCGGCGAACCCGGCGCGGCGGCCTGATTCAGCGCAGAGAAGAAGGCCATTCTTTTGATTTGGGGCATCCTGGTTCGCGTAGCTGCGAGCCATCTCGAAGGGACGTTATCTCGGGTTATCGGTAGCGTCTGGACGCAATTCTCGCCAAGAGCGTCTTCCACGCAGTCAAACACGCTGCCCAGCGCGCCGGCTTCAAGAAACGTGTCCATCCGCACACGCTGCGCCATTGCTTTGCCACCCATCTGCTCGAAGCAGGAGCCGATTTGCGTACCATTCAGCTTCTGCTCGGCCATGCGGATCTGAAAACAACCAGCCGCTACCTGCACCTGTCCGAGGTGCATCTCAGAGCCACCGCCAGCCCTCTGGATTCACTTCCATTGCGGTCCGCATCGAAACCTCCCGAAACTCCGGCGTAGATCCGGCAAATGACCCGGCCACTCCTGGAGTTGGCCGACATCGTACGGGCCGCGGGGCAGAGACTCATTGACCGGCATCCGGCCTGGCTAACCTGGTTGCACGTCAAAGTGCTCGTCGCCATCGAGCGATGCCGCACCGCCGCGCTGGGCGGCCATGTCGATGGATGTTCGCGCTGTGGCCATCGCGCCATCTCCTATAATTCGTGCCGCAACCGGCATTGCCCGAAGTGCCAGAGCAACGCGCGCGACCGCTGGCTCAACGCGCGCCGTTCTGAACTGCTGGCCGCACCATACACCCATGTCGTTTTCACGCTCCCACACGAACTGGCGCCGCTGGCCCTGCAAAACAAAGAAGTGATGTATAGTCTGCTCTTCCGCTACAGCGCCGAGACGCTGCTCGAGATCGCCAGAGACCCCAGGCATCTCGGCGCTGAAATCGGATTCTTCAGTGTCCTGCACACCTGGAACCAGAAGCTGCAGCATCATCCCCATGTTCACTGCGTCGTTGCGGCTGGCGGCCTGGCGCCGGATCACACCCATTGGGTTCGTTCCCGGCGCAACAACTTCTTTGTCCCGGAAGCAGTTCTCGGCAAGGTATTCCGGGGCAAGTTCGTCGAAGCATTGCAGCAGACTTTCGCGGCGGGGAAACTCCACTTCCACGGACAACTGCAGGCTATGGCCCATCCCAGAGTCTTCCGCAGTTTTCTCCGCCAGCTTTTCCGTCACCGCTGGGTGGTCTACTGCAAACCACCCTTCGGCGGTCCGGACCAGGTGCTCCGTTACCTGGGAGCGTACACGCATCGTGTCGCCATCTCCAATCACCGTCTGGTTTCACTCGTCGACGACCAGGTTACATTCCGTTGGAGGGACTCTGCTCACAAGAACAAGAAACGGCTCATGACGCTTCCTGCCGATGAGTTCCTGCGCCGATTCCTGCTGCACGTGTTGCCGCGCGGTTTCGTGCGCATCCGCCACTACGGCTTCCTCTCCAGTCGGCGCCGGCGCGAACTTGTGCCGCTTTGCAAACAGCTCCTGGCCGATGCGGTTCCCACTCCCGCACCAACGGGTGCACCTACCCCTGCCGAGTCCGTTCCGATGTGGATCTGTCCGCTCTGCGGCGGTCCGATGATGGTAATCGAACGACTCACCGCCGGTCAGATTACACTTCGCTCCCCGCCGCAAGCGAAGACTGCATGGTGATATGTCCCAACTGATTCATTGCCGAGTATCCGACGTCGCCGCAAAGCGCTTACTACCACTGTGCCCGCGCTGCTCCAGCCATACGGATCACTGCTGTCTCAACCGCTCTCCTGCTCTGTCCCGCACGGTCGTCCCCGGCCTTCAGCGCCGATGCAATCGTCTAAACCCGTCTCGGTCACTACATCTGTCCGCCCCACGTGCCAAACCGGTAAGGCTCCCTTCAACGCGCCGTATCGAAACCACCGCGGCCCCACCAACGCAGCCCACCCCGGAAGCTTTCATTGCCGCGGTGCCTCCGATACGGTCCTAGGCGTTAACGCCGCGTGCAAACGACGGAGACTGCTTCCCCACCTCGCTGCCCGGCCGGGCATTCACACAACCTTAAGGCTGCAACTGGTATGCTCGATTCGGTGAAGAACCGGAGATTGATCGGACTCAAAGAGGCCGGACCGGTGGCCGGGGAGTTTTTGGCTGGAGATACCACGATGTCATGGAATCCTCTCGTCTTGGCAACACTCGCTGTGATCGTGTCTTTTGTGGGCGCCTACGCTCAGGAAAGCGGACCGTACAAGGTCCTGAAGATTCAATTGGTTGGAGGTGACGGCGGATTCGACTACGTGACTGCCGACCCTGACGGTCGAAACCTCTATGTTGCTCGGTCCGGGCC
>JBEKZH010000121.1:0-8135 GCA_049510065.1 Bryobacteraceae bacterium | reverse complement strand
CCGACCCAGACGATCCGCACCCCGGGTCGTTTGGCCCAAGCCACAGGGTTTCCCCACCAGAAAGACCCAGAAAACCAATGCCGCCAAAAGTTAAGTGCCATTGGGCTGAGAGCCTGCCCCACTTGCGAAGTCATGACAGCGCGGCCACCTCGTAGTCTGTGACTCGAGGAATGGTGAACTCGATGCGTCCGTCCGATACACGGAAGGGAACATCGGTTCCCGCTCGCAGCAGCTCCACTCGCGTCACGCGCCGGTCTGCTGGAAGCTTCATCGCAATCTTCTGCTCGCCGATCGGATAGAAACTCCGCAGCCAGCCGCGGTGCAGGTTGGGATTCGTGTAGTTGAGAACGTGAACGGCGAAGCCGGCCTCGGTCTCCCATGCGAAGGTCTCGATGATGCCCTCGCCTTCCACGGTGACCGGAGCGTCGCCGCCGGAGACCCAGCGGATGGTGTTCTGTAAGAGCTGGCTGAGGTCGGTGTGACCGGTGCGCCACATGGTTCGGTCGATGTCGCCGGGGAACCAGGCACGGCGGCTGTGGCCCTTCTCGCTCAGGACAACGGCGGGCTCGTCAGTACGAGGCTGCGTCGGATACGACAGCTCGGGCGGGTACGCGACGTAGCCGGGCACGACGGTCAGGACGGGGCTGTCCACCGGCGCCACCGGCAGACGGTATTCGGCGCCGGGCAGCAGCCTGGTATTCGTGAAGCCGTCGAGAATCGGGTGGCGCTTCTCAATGCGGGCGTAGAACGCGTTGCCGTTGGTACCGATAACGTCGCCCGCTTTGCGGATGCCGAAGACATCGGCGAGGCCGAACTCCGTGCGGCGTTCGTTGCGATCGTCGTACATGCTGGTCTCGAACGTGGCCAGCAGCGAGCCGCCGCCGTCCGCATAGGCGCGCAACTGCCGGCATTGCTCGTCGCTGAGCAGCGCGGTGTTGGGCAACAGCACGGCCGAGTACTTGCGAAGCGTTTCGAGCCCGAGGTCGTCTTCGTGCAAGAAGTCGAAAAGGAAGCGCCCTTCCAGCAGGGCATAGTACATGCCGTCCATGTACTGCGAGATGGAGGCGCCCTTCGGCGGCGTGTAGAACAGGTGCGTGCGCTGGCCCATCACCACGGCCAGATTCGCGATGGAGCGCTTGTTGGCGAAGTGCCGGTCGTGCTGCGCCGTCCAGTTGAAGAAGCGGCGGGCCGGCTCGAGCATGCGGTGATCCTCGCCGATTCCGGTCTCGCCGCCGATGAGATGAAGATAGGGAACCGCGCCGCTGGCCACCGTCTCATTCATCCACATCTGCGCTTCCGGCACGGACTTGTGGACGTTGCGCCAGCGGACGCCGCTGGTGGACCAGGCGCCGGTGATGTTCGTAGCCATTTTGCCCTTCTGCACGGCGCTGCACACGCGCCCCTGCAGGGTGGCTCCCCAGATGGGCGCGTCGTCTCCGCGGCCCTGATTGTCGGCCTGGAACCACTGGCAGAACTCGCCGAGCTGCTTCAGGTTCATGCTGGCGTGAATGGCGCGGCCGACGTTGCCGAAGTAGAAGCTGGCGGGCTTCTTCTCCTTGGCGATGGAATCGTAGAGCTTCCAGAGAGAGAAGATGCGCTGGTTGAGCTTGTCCCAGTAGGCGGGCGTTCCCGATCGCGGCAACCGGCGGCACTGGTCGCAATAGCATACCGGCATGTTCCCGTAGGGCGGCCAGCCGTTGGTGAAGAAGCCATCCACGTCGTAGAGCGAGTTCACCTCGCGCAGGATCGCCGGCACGTAGTCGGTCATGTAGGTGGAGAACGTGCACGTGGGGAACAGGCGGGGATCCTCGCCGTGCGGGGTCACGTTGCCCTGTTCGTCGCGCCGGAACCACTCGGGATGCGCCTCGACCGCGTCTTCCCAATTGAGGTCGGGACTGGTGCGCGCAATCACGCGAATGCCGCGCTTTTTCGCGGCGGCACAGCACTCGCCAAACAGGTCGCGGTGGCCGAGGAACTTTCCCTTACGGTGGAACGGCACCTTGGTCTGGTAGTAGGCGATGATGCCGGTGACGCTGACCAGCACGACGTCCACTTTGAGGCTGGCCCAGTAATCCGCCCACTCCTCCACGTTCAGCGCGACGGGATCGTGTTCGGTCAGGTTCAACTGGCCGATGCGGCGGATGCGGCCGGTCCAAGGACCTTCGGCGGGGGCCGCGGCGATATCGGCACGCGCGGCAACCAGCGGGACGGCGACGAGGCCGGTTTTGAGGAGAGTGCGACGGTTGATCATGTGATGAGCCTTGACGTTTCCAGTATGCCTTCGGGCCGGATCATCTGGTATCCTGGTCGTTCTTGCCAGAGACCCTCATCCTCACGCACGGCGCCGGCTCGGACCGTAACGCGCCGCTGTTGGTGGCGGTGGATGGCGCCATCTCCGCGCCTGGCGTCCGCGTCCTTCGCGTCAACCTCCCATTTCGAGATGAGCGCCCCACTGGCCCCCCGCGTCCGGGCGATGCCGCGCGCGACCGGGCCGGACTCCGTGACCTCGTGCTCAAGACCAGGGCGGAGCACGGCGGCCGCGTGTTCCTGGGCGGACATTCCTACGGCGGGCGCCAGGCGTCCATGCTGGCGTCGGACGAACCCGGACTGGTGGACGGACTCGTGCTGCTCTCCTATCCGCTTCATCCGCCGCGCCGGCCGTCGGAACTGCGGACAGCCCACTTCGCCAGCCTGCGGACGCCGGTCCTGTTTGTCCACGGCAGCCGCGACCCGTTCGGCCTTCCTGCCGAGCTGGAGGCTGCGGTGAAGCTGATCCCGGGGCCGGTCACGCTGGTGCTGGTGGAGCGGGCTGGGCATGACCTGAAGGCGATGGGCATCGGGGAGCGGATTGCCGCGGCCTTCGCTGGCGTAATGCTATGAAACCATTGGACTTGCTGGGGAATTGGGTTCGTTTCGTAATACTGCATTGCGGGCCGCGGGTGCTCAGAATTGGCTTCGTTTCGTTGTACAGGATTACATCACGGCTGGCGCGGGCATTTATTCGGTTGGCGAGGATCCGTGCGCCGTTGAACATGCCGCATTGACGGTAGCACGGGGCGGGCGGGATATCCGGGGGGCAATGTGGGAAGTGGCCGTCTAATGTGGTGTTTGACTGGTGTGAGTTGTTGTGACGTGCAATATTCTGAACCGACCTTACGGACAGTGCCGTTCATGCCACTCTCATCAATGGCATCCCCGCGGATCGGCAGACCCTCACGCCAAATCCGTAGATTTGACGTGGTTGGGTTGTCACTTGCGTAATCCTCTGAACCCTGGGACTAAGGTGTTTTCGGGATGCTCGTGGCTGGTTTGTCTGCCGATCAGGGGATTGAGCATGGTCCGCCCGCTTGAGTCCGATGCCGGCATCTCCAGCGCCGTTCTGGAGAGCTATCTCGCGGTGATCGCCGAGATCGCCTGGTCGATTGGCGTCACTTGCCCGGACGTTGCCTCGCCGCACCAGGAGCATCTGCTGCGCATGCGCTCGCGGTTGGCGTTCGCGTCCGACGAACAGACGCTGGCGGAGACCCGGGAGGCCATCGAGAACGAATTGCGCACCTATGCCGAGCGGGCGCGGGCGCTTCTGGAACGGCGTGCGGACGATTTGCGCCGCATTTTGAAGGCTTTTTCGCAGGTGACCGAAGTGCTGGCCGAACGGAACGAAGCCGGCTCGCGGCAGTTTGCGGAGTTCTCGGCGCGCGTGCAAGGGATCGCCGACGTGGTGCCGTGGCTGGACGTACGCGACGCGCTGCGGGAGATCGTCTCGGACGCGGGTTCCCAGGCGGACGTCCTGCGACTGGACAGCCAGCTCGCGCAGGCGCACGTGGAGGAACAGATCCGGGTCTTCGGGAGCCGTCTGGCGGCGCGGAACCCGCAACATCTCGACCTGCTGACCGGGCTGGGCAATCGCCAGGCGGTGGAAGAGCAGATCACGCGGCGCATGGAGGCCGGGAAACCGTTCACGCTGCTGCTGTTTGAGACGGAGGGCCTGGCCGACGTCGTGGCGAGCGTTGGCGCGGCGGCCGCCGATCAGGTGCTGGTGCAGGCGGCGTCGCGGTTGGAGGGGCAGGTGCGGGCGCACGATTACGTGGGGCGCTGGGACGCCAGCGAGTTCGCCATCGTGATGGAATGTCCGATCGAGAACGCCGAGCCGAGGTCGCAGCAGATCGCACGGTGGCTGAGCGGGACGTATGTTCTGCGGGGGAGTGCGACGGAGACTCTGGTGGAGGTGACGTTCACGGTACGGGTGGTCGATCCTGCGCAGGTGGCCGCTTCTTCGGACGAGGAACCAGCGACTTCACCTCTTCCGGCGTGAGTTCGCGATACCGGCCGATCTCCAGCTTGCCGATGGCCAGCGGTCCGATGGCCGTGCGGACCAGCTTGAGCACCGCGCTCCCCACCGTTTCCAGCATACGGCGCACTTCGCGGTAGCGTCCTTCGTGGATGGTCATCTCCAGGAAGGTGTGCTTCCGGGAATCGCGGATGCGGCGCACTGCGGCCGGCTTCGTGGGCCCGTCGTTCAACTCCACGCCGCGCCGAAGCTGTTCGAGGTGTTCCTCAGTCAGCAGGCTGGCGGCCTTCACCAGATAGGTCTTTGGCACCTCGTTCTCGGGATTCATGATGAGCTCGGCGAAGGCAGTGTCGTTGGTCATCAGCAACAGGCCGCTGCTGTCCTGATCGAGGCGGCCGACCGGCACTACGAATTCTTGCAGGCCGGCGATGAGGTCGTAGACCGTGGGCCGGCCCTGCGGATCGCCGTAGCTGGTGATGTAGCCTTTCGGCTTGTAGAGCGCCAGGTAGATGCGGCGGCGCGCGCGCACCGGTTTGTCGTCGAGCGTCACGGCGTCGCGTTCCAGATCCACCCAGTGGTCCGGGGTCTGCACCAGCCGGCCGTTCACTTTCACGCGGCCCGTGCCGATCCAGCGCCGCGCCTCGGTCCGCGAGCCGATGCCCGCTTTGGAGATCACGCGTTCCAGTGTCTTGATGGGCCGGTGCTCTTCGGTCATGCCTGTTCCGGGTAGTGGTTAGTGGCGGCCTGCGAGGCCGCCGCAGGCTGAGAGCCTGCCCCACTTCACTATTCTGTCCTGAGTATGAGTATCCGATATGCTGGAAAAACCAATGGTGATGTCAGCGGCCATCCGAGTGCGTCAACTGCGCAAGCTCTATGGCGACAAGGCAGCGGTGGACGGGCTCGACCTCACCGTTCCGCGCGGGAGTTTCTTCGGCTTCCTGGGGCCGAACGGGGCGGGTAAGACCACTACCATTCGCATGCTCATGGGCCTGGCGGCGCCCACGGAAGGCTCCATGGAGTTGCTGGATCTGCCCATGCCCGAACGCGCGCTCGAGATCAAGGGGCGGATCGGGCTGGTGCCCGACGAGTCGCTTCTGTTCGACGGTCTCACCGGCGGCGAGTTTCTGGAGTTTGTCGGCCGCATGTACAAGCTGGATCGTGCGGTGGCGCGCGAGCGTGGCCGCGAGCTGCTAGCCCTGTTCGAGCTCGATGGCGCGGGCCGGAAACTGATTGGCGAATACTCCAAGGGCATGCGCAAACGGATCGCCATGTCCGCGGCTCTGATTCATCGCCCCGAGCTGTTTCTCATGGACGAGCCGTTCGAAGGCGTGGATGCGGTGGGCGCGCGGCTCATGAAGGAACTGCTGTTGGAGCAGGTGCATCGCGGCGCCACCGTGTTCCTCACCTCGCACGTTCTGGAGGTGGTGGAGCGCCTGTGCGATCGCGTGGCCATCATCAACCAGGGCAAGCTGGTGCTGCAGGGAACCATGGCCGAACTCCGCTCGGGCACGGAGAGCCTGGAGGACACGTTCGTGCGCGTGGTTGGCGCCGAGCGAGCGGCGGAAACGCTCGACTGGTTATGAACGCGCCCGCGGCATCCATCGACGTATCCATCGCGTGGAACCAGGTTCGCGCCATCGCCTGGGCGCAGTGGCGTTCGTCGTGGAATCGCCTGCCCGGCGTCAACAAGGGCAGCGCCGCGGTGACCGTGCTGATCGGTCTGCTGTGGTATGGCGGCATGGCCACGCTGGCAACCGGCGCGGCGGTGCTGATGGCCCAGGCCGGTCATCAGCCATTCCTGCCGTTCGTGTTGAGTCCGGCACTGTTCCTGATGTTCGTGTACTGGCAGATTGTGCCGTTGATCATGGCGTCGACGGGCTCCGCGCTGGAGCTGAGGAAGCTGCTGGTCTATCCGGTTCCGCGAGGCGCGCTGTTCGGGCTCGAAGTTCTGCTGCGGGTGACCACGGGGGTGGAGATTCTGATGGTGCTCACCGGCGCGATTGTCGGATCTTTGTGCAATCGCCGGCTGCCGCTGTGGTCGTCTTTTGGCTTCGTCCTGTTTATCGCGTTGAACCTGCTGCTGGCGGCCGGAATCCGCGACCTGATGCTTCGGCTGTTTGCGAAGAAGCGTGTCCGCGAGATCGCCATGTTGCTGGTGGTCAGTATTGCGGCTCTGCCGCAGGTGCTCTTGATCACCGGCGCCGGGCGAAGGATCAGAACGGCGCTGGCCGGTTTGCCCATGGCATTGCTTCCGTGGGATGCCGCAGCGGCCATCGCCAGCGGCCGGGCACACTGGTGGACGCCGCTGGTGTTGCTGGGATGGATCGGCGCGGCGTGGATCTTCGGTCGAATCCAGTTCGAGCGCAGCATCGGGGTGGAGGTGGAGGGCGCCGCCACGGGCGACACCCGCACAGGGCCGGAGCGCTTTGCGTTTCTCTATACCTGGCCAGCACTGCTGTTTACCGATCCTGTGGCCGCCCTGGTGGAGAAAGAGCTTCGCGCGCTCACGCGGTCGTCGCGCTTCCGCGTGGTGTTCGTCATGGGCTTCACGTTTGGCCTGTTGATCTGGGTGCCCATGTCGCTCGGGTCGGCCGGGCGCGCGGATTCATTCGTCGGGAAGAACTTCCTGACCATCGTCTCCGCCTACGCCGTGATGCTGCTCACCGATCTGCTGTTCTTCAACAGTTTCGGACCCGACCGGGGCGCCGCCCAGATTTACTTCCTGGTGCCGGTGCGGCTGGAGCGGGTGTTCATGGCCAAGAACGTAGCGGCCACGTTTTTTGCGCTGGTGGAGGTGGCCATCATCACCGTCGTGTGCCTGCTGTTTCGGCTGCCCGTGACGGCGGCCCGTGTCGCCGAGACTTTCTCGGTCTGTCTGGTGATGTGCGTGTTTTTGTTGGCGCTGGGCAACATGGCTTCGGTTTGGAATCCGCGGCCCATGAACATGACGCAACCGTTCAAGACGCAGGGCTCGCGCGTGCAGTGGATGGCGCTGGTGGCGTTTCCGGTGGCCTGTGTACCGGTGGCGCTGGCGTATCTGGCACGGTTCGCTTTCGAGAGCGAGGCCGCGTTTTTTGGCGTGCTGGCGGTGTTCGCGGCCTCTGGCGTGTATGTCTACGCGCTGGCGCTGGAAACGGCGGCGCATCACGGCGAGCGCCACCGCGAGCGCATCATTGAAGTGTTGAGCCGGCAGGCGGGAGTGATTTCCACCTGATATGCGCCATGAGATTGTATTCGTCACTGGGCTGCTGCTGACCGCGTCGCTCGGCGGCGAGACGGTGAGCGGCAGGCAGGCCCGGATCACGACATCCGCCAGCACCGCTGTGGTGCACGCAGGCGAACGGATCACACTCGCGGTGGAGGTGGATCTTCGGCCTGGCGTCCACGTGTACGCGCCGGGTGTGGAAGGCTACATACCGATCTCGTGGACGCTGGAGGAGTCGGCCGCGTACAAGGCGCGCGAGGTCGAAATGCCCGTGGCGCGCAAGCTCTATCTGGAGGCCATCGACGAGACCGTGCCGGTATACGAGGGCCGCTTCCGCCTTGTCCGCGACGTGACCATCGGGCCGGGCAGCGTCGTGCACGAAGGTCGCCTCAGCATCGCCGGCACGCTGCGCTACCAGGCTTGTGATGACCGGATGTGCTACAAGCCCGAGAAGCTGGCGCTGCAATGGATCCTAACCGTCGAGCGCAGATAGCCCGAGCAGGACCCGCTGAGAGCGGGTCCGCAGGCTGAGAGCCCAATGGCACTTAACTTTTTGAGAGCGGTGGGCCTCAGAAACAGAAAATCATTAAAATGTTTTAAGAGACCTGGCGCGAAGCCCGTCGGATCAGCTATAAGCTGGTG
>JBEKZH010000120.1:0-8205 GCA_049510065.1 Bryobacteraceae bacterium | reverse complement strand
GCTTTGCGCCACCACGAGGGCGCGCCCTCTCGACTGCGACGATACGGCAATTCCGGGCAGTTCGGAGATTATTGCCTCCGATCCGGCACAGACTCGGAAACAGTCACAATAGAGGGGAGGACACTTTCACCGACGACGAATCGGTGAAACTTCGCGACGCGCAGGCCGCTTACGCTGCCGCCTGCGAACGTCTCAACGAATCGCGGGCAGAACTGTCCCGCGCCGCAGGAACCCTCACACAGATTACCGGGTTCCTTAAGGAGGCAAATCCCATGGCCTGGCCGGATATAGATCTGAGCAGGATGCCCACGGCGGCTGACCTGCGGTCGATGATGGACCGGATCTCCGAGGATTCGGCCGCAGTCATGTTCGCCCGCTACGAACTGGAGCGGCTCGGTATCCCGTTTGTTGATGATCTCTTGCGGCCGCTTGAGATACCCTCAAACCAGAAAAGGGGTTGACGTCGCTGGTGGGTATCAGGCGACGCCAGCGGGTACTCACGATACCGATATTGGCGGATATCGCTTCGTTTCGGCCCTGAGCCTGGCAGGTTCCGATAGTCCTGTTTTCTCGGCGATTGCCTCTGTTTCCGAGTGGACGTGATACGCTCCGGGGACCCACTCGTGCGCAAGGCGCGTCGGTCGACGCGGCGTGACGCGCGGACAAACCGTGGGACCAGCGGAATCACAGCGTGCACCCCGTCTTCGCGGGAGACAGTGCCTCCTTGACACTTGGTCCATCTCAATATATATATTGATCGATATCGTTTGAGCCATGAAGAAAGCGCCGAGTCCGGAGACCTTCCTCCCGCTGAAGCCGCACTGGCTTCACGTACTGCTGTCGCTCGCCGACGAGGAACAGCACGGTTACGGAATCATGCAGGAGGTCCTGGAGCGCACCGGCGGTAAGGTGCGGCTATGGCCGGCGACGTTGTATGGCACGCTCAAACGGCTGATCGACGAGGAACTGATTGAGGAATCGGGCGACCGCCCGGCTCCGGAGATGGATGACGCGCGGCGCCGCTACTACCTCCTCACCAGACTCGGCCGGCGCGTGCTCGCCGCCGAAAGCCAGCGCCTGGAGGGTCTGGTTCGCGCGATCCAGTCCAAGCGCGGTCTCGCGAAGAGGGAGGCGGAGTCATGAATCGCTCACCAGACCGGCCCGTGGCCATCAGCCTGCGCATGTACCGCGCACTGGCTCGGGCGTTTCCTCACGAGTTCAAGAACGTCTACGGAGATGAGCTGCTGCAGGTCGCCGAAGACGCCATCGAGCCCATCTGGCGGCATTACGGCGTGCCGGGACTGCTGAGTCTGCTGCTGGACATCGCCATCCGAATCCCCATAGAGTATTTGGCCGAGTTGCGCCACGATGTCCGATACGGCCTGCGCATGCTGGTGAGGTCGCGGGGCTTCACCACCGTCGCGCTGGTTTCGCTCAGCCTGGCCATCGCCGTCGTGACGTGCGCGTACAGTGAGGTGAATGGGCTGATCTTTCGCGACGTTCCGGGAGTTCCGAATCCCGACGAACTGGTGGCGCTCGCGGCGCCGGCTTCGTTTCCGCAGTATAAGCGCTACCGCGAGCGCAGCGATCTGTTCTCTTCCACTCTCGCCTATGTGGCGCCGGTGCCCTTTGGAGTGTCGTTCGGCGGGCGCACGGAACGGATCTGGGGACATCTGGTCACGCCGTCGTACTTCACCACTCTGGGAGTCCATCCGGCAATGGGCCGCTTCTTCGAGCCGGATCAGGATGGGCAGTCGGCGGGCGTCGTGGTCAGCTACCGATTCTGGCAGCAACAGTTGGCTGCTGACGGCGCCGTGATTGGAAGGACACTCCGCATCAACGGACAGCCCGGCACCATCATCGGTGTCGGGCCGAAGGATTTTCTGGGTGCATCGCCTGCCCTCTTTGTGGCCGATTTGTGGCTGCCTGTTACCGCAAACGCCCGCACGGTGCCGGAACTTGCGGACAACGCACTGGAGCGACGCGACCTGACCATGTTCCAGGTGATCGGGCGCCTGAAGACCGGAGTCGGCGCAGAACGTGCGGAGGTAGCGCTGGACGCCGTGGCGCGACAGATGGAGCAGGACTACGGCGATGCCGGCCGCGAGCGGGGTGGCCGCCGTGTGCTGCTGGTGCCCGGAGGCAAAGTGGTGCCCATCCGCAAGCAGGACCGGCCGTTCTTCGTGGAAGTTCTGACGGTGATGGGCGGCCTGGTGCTGCTCATCGCGTGCTCCAATGTCGCCAACATGATGCTGGCGCGTGCCGCGGATCGCCGGCGCGAGATCGCTGTTCGCCTGTCGATGGGCGCCAGCCGCTTTCGTCTCATGCGCCAGTTGCTGACCGAAAGCATGCTGGTGGCCGCAGGCGCGGGCGTGCTTGGGTTCATCCTGACCACGTGGCTGATGCACGCCGCCTCCCAGGGAAGGATGCCATACCCGATGCCCGTGGCCTTCGATCTCAACACGGATTGGGGCGCTCTGCTGTTCGCACTCGCCGTGACCGGTTTCACCGGGTTAGCGTTCGGCCTCGCTCCCGCGTTACAGGCCACGCGCACCGATCTGACGACCGCTCTCAAGGAGGGCGGCAACATCCAGTTCCGCCGCCATCGCCGCCTGAGTCTGCGCAACGGTCTGATGCTGTGCCAGATGGCCGGGTCGCTCACGCTGTTGCTGCTCACCGGCTTTCTGGGGCTCGGCATCCAGACCACCATGGGCATCCAGCAGGGCTTCGATGCGAGGAACCTCTACCTCATCTCTGTGGACCCGGTTCGCGACGGGTATTCAGTCGCGCAGGCCACTGCGTTCTTCGAGAAGCTGCTGGATCGGGTGAAGCGGCTTCCCTCGGTCACCGCCGCGACTCTGACCGATACCGTGCCGGTGTCCGTGGACGGCAACGCGGGCGCGCTTTTCTCCGATGCGCGCGCGAACGGGAGCAGGGCGACGCACTGGGCGCACCGGCATGTCGTCGGCGGAGATTACTTGGAGACGGCTGGCATTCCGATTCTGCTCGGTCGCGGGTTCCGCAGGCAGGACGAGGCGGACGGGGCGACGGCGGTCATCGTCAGCGAAGAGCTGGTGCGCGAGTTCTGGACCGGAGAAGAGGTCCTGGGGCGTCGGATATCGATTGGCAACAACGAAGCGACCGCCGGAGCCGGAGTAGTTCCTGGCACGTTTGATTTTCGCTCCGGGTCCCTTGAGAACGGAAGACGAGTATTCGAAGTAGTGGGGGTGGCAAGAGACGTGTCGGAAGACTTCATCGCCAGCAAGAAGCACCCGGCGATCTACTTCCCTCTGCGCCCTGCCGATTACGCGCGGCCCTCTCTGCGCGGCGTAACCCTGATGGTGCGTGGCCTGCCCGGTGCGGACGTCATGGGCGCCGTGCAGCGCGAGATTGCGGCGACGGATCGCAAAGTCACTCCGTTCAACGCACGCAGCATGACTGAACAGATCGCGCAGTACATGTATTCGCTGCGCACGGCGGCGTGGACCTGGAACCTGATCGGCGCGTTCGGACTGATCCTGGCTTCGGTGGGTCTGGCCGGCGTGACCGCGTACTCGGTGAGGCAGCGTGACCACGAGATCGGCATTCGCGTGGCGCTGGGCGCTCAGAAGCGCGATGTGCTCGGACTGGTCATGACGGAGGGGGCGGTGCTGGCGATCATGGGGACGGCCATTGGCATGGCCTTCACGTGGGCGGGAATCCGTGCGATGTCCAGCCTCTTCTTCTCCGTGGCCAGCGTGAGACGCTTCGACCCGGCGCTGCTGGTGGGAGCTCCGCTGTTGCTCGCCAGCCTCGCTTTGCTGGCATGCTATCTGCCCGCGCGCAGGTCGCTGCGGATCGACCCGGCAGTCGCGTTGCGGGAGGAGTAGGCAACACGCTGTCTGGGCGGTCTATCGCGTCTGCCTTCGCGGACATGAACTCTGGGCCGAAACTTAGCCGGGTCGGATTGTCGGGCACTCGGAAAGAGCGTGCCCCAAAAACAGCGAATCGGAGTGGCTCTCACAAACGCTACCGATATTGGCTCTTAACGTCCCGTCGAGGCTCGTCCCACGCGTCCCACGCACGCAACTCGGCGCGCTCAGATGGTCCACGTCAGTCGCGCTGCCATGGACTGGGGACGATGAACGGGATCGAAACGGCCATCGTCCGCTCGATGGCTTCGCGGATTTCACCGGCCCGCGGCGGCTTCCCAATGTAGTCGTCCATCCCCGCTTCCAAGCACCGATCCCTGTCGCCCTTCATGGCGGCGGCGGTCATGGCCAGAATCGGCACGTGCTGTCCATCCGCGCGCTTCCGCTCAAGCTCCCGGATGGACGCCGTGGCCTCGAGACCATCCATGTTCGGCATCTGCAGATCCATGAAGATCAGGTCGAACCGGGCCCGCTCCACGGCGGCGACGGCCTCTCTTCCGTCCCGGGCCACCTCAACTTCGTGCCCCTGCCCTTCCAGTACCCGCCGGAGCAGCTTCTGATTCACCGCATTGTCTTCACACACGAGAATGCGCAGGCGCCGGCTGGGCTCGCGAGGCGCCGATGGTTGCCCCGCGGCCGGCTGCTCCGACCGGGTCTGTTCGAGCACCCGGGCAATCGTGCAGATGAGATCGAGGCGCTTCACGGGTTTCATCAACTGAGCGTCGATAACAATCCCTCTCTTCCGCGCTTCCTCGCTGGCGTGCCCCGTCGAACTGAGCATAATAATCCGGCCGCTGAAGTCCCCATTTGCCCGGATGCGCTCGGCAACCTCCAGTCCGTCCATGCCGGGCAGGCTGTAGTCCAGAATTGCCAGATCGTACGGCGTGGCCGCCTCTCGCGCCCGGGCAGCGCCGGCTATCGCCGCCGATCCATCCTCCGCGACATCCGGTTCGCAGCCGTATCGCTCTATGGTCTCTCGCAGAATCTGGCGGCTGATTCGATTGTCGTCCACCACAAGTACGGAAACACCACTCAGGTCGATGCCTGGTGCGGGTACCATGGCCGGTGTTTGCTCTCGGAATTCGAAGATCGCGGTGAAATGGAAAGCGCTCCCCGGTGCGGCCCCGTAATCGGCGGCTTCGGGCCATGGACTCTCTACCCGGATGTCACCGCCCATCATACGCGCGAGGTTGTTCGAAATGGCCAGCCCCAGGCCAGTGCCGCCGTAGCGGCGTGTCACCGTAGTGTCTCCCTGTTCGAAAGGCGCAAAAATAGCGTGTTGTTTTTCGGCGGAGATGCCAATCCCGGTGTCAGCGATCAGAAAGTGCAGCTTCAGCGTGTCCCGCCCTCGCTCGCCCGCGCTGACCCGTAGCAGCACCAGACCGTGTTCAGTGAACTTGATGGCGTTCCCCGCCAGGTTGATCAGAACCTGCCGCAGCCGCTCGGGATCTCCATACACTCTGTCCGGGACGTCCGGCAGCATGTCACACAGCAGTTCCAGATCTTTCTGACGGGCGAAGACCCCCAGGGCACGAATGGCGTCCCCGACGCAATCGAGAAGGCTGAACTCCACCATCGAGAGCTCCAGCTTACCCGCCTCGATGCGGGAGACATCGAGAATGTCGTTGATGACCGACAGCAGGTGATCGGCCGACTCCCGTGCAGTCATCAGGAAGTCTCGTTGTTCCACGGTGAGATCGGTATCCAAAGCCAGATCGGTCATGCCGATGATGCCATTCATGGGCGTGCGGATCTCGTGGCTCATGTTCGCAAGGAACTCGCTCTTAGCCTGGCTGGCTGCCTGAGCCGCCTCTTTCAAGGCGGCTTCGGTCTCCAGCTTGCGGTGGATGATGGCGGTCTGTTTGCGCACCCGGCGTTGCAGCAGCCAGATCCATCCGGCCGAAAAGGAGATGGCAGCGGCCAGCCAGCTCGACACGGTGATGATGCGATCCCGCGTCCACCATGAAGCATCGTGGAGAATCTCGATGTCCGCCGGTCCCCGTAGCAGGAGCTGAAACGACTGCGGTACCCTTTCGGCGCTGCGCTGGACAGTGCATACTCCAGTCAGACGCAACAGCGCCTGGTTGCGCAGATTGGCCAGAGGATCGCCGGTTCCGCTGTGTTCGAGCTTCGCGTTGAACAGAACATCCCGCGACTGCAACGACAGCACCTGCTCGGAGGCCTGCATCACCCGGCTGATGAGCACGCCCTCGACGCCCACGACCTGTCCTTCGTAGCTGGCGCCGAGTGCCTCGTGCGCTTCCACACGCGCCGCCGCCGGTTGCTCCCCGTGACCGAGCCGGACAAACGTGGCGTCGCGCAACATCACGCCCTGATCGCTGGGGACGGCGAAACCGGTGAGGTCGATTCGATCACCGGGCTGTAGCTGTTCTTCGTCTTCGGTGCGCACCAGCACTCCCCCGGTTCCGTCGGTGACGTACAGCTCCCGCGAACGCAGGCGCTGATACTCCACCGTGCCCTGGATGCGCACGCGGTGCTCCCAGTCGTCGTCGGGCGAGAAGCGCAACAGAGTCCGAATGGGGTGTATGGGCATGGATGCCACGGTGCTGTGGCCCGGCCTCAGGATTCGGATCTCCCCCAGATTGGGAACGTACATCGCCACACCCACCAGTTGCTGCCGCTCGTTCATAACCGTGGCCGCCACCCCGCTAACTCGCACCGAGGCGTCCGACAGCCAGACCGGCATTGGCTTCTCCTCGGGCCAAGGCAGATGCAGCCGGAAACGATACAGCCCGGAAGCAATGCTCAGATTAATGTGCTGGTACTCGCGGGTCACCGACTGAATCACACCCTCGATCTCCGCCCAGCGGCTGTCGTAGCGCCCGGTGAACAGATCATGCGCGGAAAGCGTCAGCGGGCGGGGCATGGTCCCTCTCCCGATCACGTGGAAATGCGCCTCCGCCACCATGGGCGCGAACCCGGCGGTGTTGGCCACACCGCTCACCTCCACCAGATCGCCCTGGCGGACGTCATAGAGTCCCGGCGAGTGTACGAACACGCCGGCCGTTCCATCCTGTAGAAACAAGATGTGCCAGTGGGGATCGTAGAAGGTCACCACACCCCGCAAGTGCGCGGCGATCCTGCGCGTGTCCCCCTCCTGCAACCGTCGTACCTCGGCGACTGTGTTGAGTGCCTTTGCCGACTCCTGCGCCGGGAGCTGCGGGACTGCGGCGGGTCGATGATCCAACCGAATACCCGAAAGCTCGCCGACCAGCATCACCCGCTCCAACACTCTTCCGCTGATGCCGAAGATACTGTCGGGGGCACCGCGCAGAGTGGCTGCCGCCCCGCGCAGTCTGTCGGGATCCACGCTATCCCGGTGGAGTATGATGGCGTCGAATCGCACACCTCCGGCATTCACCCGCAGGCCGAGACGCCCGTCCGAGCGTTCGCTCCAGGTCTCGATGATCCCGTGAACGGCGGAGAACAGATGCTGGCGGTCGGGCACCTCCAGGTCCGCTCCGATCAACTGCGCGGGGGCCGGAAGTGGCTCCTGACCGATGCGTTCGGCCAGCGCATTCTGTACCATCGGCCAGGAGTCGCCGCGGCCGGTGATCCCCTGGATGGACAGCACGTCGCCAACGTCGAAGTCCTTGCGCTGATCGAGCAGCTCGATGCGGCTTCCGCCCGTCTTGTCCTGAACGATCAGGATTCGCAGCCGTGGATCGTGATACACCGTGGTCGCCCGCAGGCGCACCGGATACCGGCGAGCGGCTTCCTCCAGCGATAGAGAGTGAAGCTGGCCGATGCTGGTCAGTACCGGCAGAGCACTGGAGAATCGGGACTGGCAAGCGGGGAGGCACACGAAGGCAGCGGACAGAACAGCCCCCAACGTGGCGGCTTGACCGTGGTGCCAACGGAAATGAGTGCCCGCAGGCCGGGCTTCGGCTTTTCGACGAGCGACCAAGGACACCCCTCAGTCATATCGGTCATATCGGTCATTTCCATTACAAGTAGATGGTGAATCTGCGGGCGATTTCCACGGAGACTCAAACTTCTGCCGATGCCAGTTCCGGCGGCTTTTCCGAAGGGCGGCGAGGCGCTGCTGGCCACGAGGCCCGGACTGGTGGAAGTCCCGGCCGACGAGATCGGATCTCCCGTTTTGGGCCGTGGGGCGGCTTCGAGCTAATGTCCAGTCAGACTGCCGATATCCCCCGTTAACGCCGTCCTGCGGCCGGGACGATAAGCTCGCCATTCAGCGGTTTGGCGACTACACACTCACATGAAGGTCGCCAGCCTCTAAAAACGACCTGCGCCGGGAGGTCCCAACCCG
>JBEKZH010000012.1:0-96796 GCA_049510065.1 Bryobacteraceae bacterium | reverse complement strand
CCGACCCAGACGATCCGCACCCCGGGTCGTTTGGCCCAAGCCACAGGGTTTCCCCACCAGAAAGACCCAGAAAACCAATGCCGCCAAAAGTTAAGTGCCATTGGGCTGAGAGCCTGCCCCACGTCGGAACACGGAATTGTTGCGGGCTGCGAAGAAACGAACGGATACCAGGTCTTTGACCGCACTATTCGGTGTGCTTTGGAAACCGCTTGCTGACGCGCGCGGCTCGGAACTGAGCCGTGACCGTAAGGGAGCGGTTTCCAAAGCACACCGAATAGTGCGGTCAAAGACCTAAGCGTCCAGCAAAGCACGAAGGGTGTGCCCGCAGATGCGACTGGCTTCGAGCTTGTTGCCGTTGGGGCCGGCCCAGTGTGTTTCGAGGCTGATCCAGCCGGTGTAGCCGTCTGCGTTCAGGGCGGCGAGTTGCCCCTTCCAGTCGATTTCGCCTTCACCGAGCGCACACCAACCGGAGTGCCAGTCTTTGGCGTGGACGTGAACGAGGCGGTCTTTCGGCAGCTTTGCGTATCCGAGCGGGAAGGGCGGTTCGCCGGCTACAAGCGCGTTGGCCGGGTCCCAGATGAGCTTGAGGTTCGGATGGCGCACGGCATCGAGGACAGCGGCCGCTTCCGAGGCCGTGCCCACGTTGCAGGCGTGTTCGTTTTCGAGGCCAATGATGAGGCCGTACTTCGCTGCATCCTGGGCGAGGCTACTCAGTGCGGCGACCACCGCGTCGAAACATTTCGGCGGCTGGATGGTTCGCCAGTAGGAGAAGACGCGGATGATGCGCGCGCCCAATGTCTGCGCCACGGCTATCGTCCTCTGCGCGATCCTGGGCTGATCGGCAAAGGTGTGCGCCGAGGCGAAGACGTCGTGCTGGAAACGGCTGTCGATTTCGGGCGCACCCGGCAGAATGCACTTGAGCAGCGGGGAGGCGATGGAGACGACCTCGAAGCCGTTCGCGTGGAGCGTTGCGCCGACGGTCTCCAGTTCGGCATCCGAGAGGTCGACGATGTTCCTGCCGTGGATGGTGCGGAGCTCGGCTCCAGTCATGCCGCAGTCCTTCATGGCCGGGAGAGCGGTTTCGAGATCGGGCGCGAATTCGTCGGTGATGGCGGCGAGGCGGAGCATCCGCTCCCTCACGGTCGCGATTCAGTCACGACCTTGAATTGGTTTGCTTTGACATTGTATAGCTTGTCGACGTGGCCGCTGGGCCAGTACACCGCGATCGATTTCGCCACGTCGTCCTGACCGAAACCGAAGGTCAGCGCCAGATCGCTCTGCGAGCAGTAGCTCGACCCGCTGTGCACCATCTGCATCTGCCCACCGGACGCGCTCTCGACGTGGACCACCGCGCCGAGCGCGCTGCGGTTCGACTTCGTCCCCACCAGCTTCAGCGTCAGCCAGTGATTCCGATTGCCGCCGTCGTTGCGCAGCAGATACGCCGGGCCGTTGTTGGTGGTGATGACGATGTCGAGATCGCCGTCGTGATCGTAATCGAGGTGAGCTGCTCCGCGCGCCACGATCGGCCGCTGGAGATCGGGTCCCACGGATTTGCTCACGTCGTCGAACTTGCCGTGGCCCAGATCGCGGAATAACAGCGGCGGCTCCTTGAACTGGATCTTCGGTTGCACGCGGCCGATGTCTTCGTCGATGTGCCCGTTGGCGGCGAAGATGTCGGGGTAGCCGTCGAGATCGTAGTCGAAGAAGAAGGCGCCGAAGGTGAGGCTGAGCAGGCTGGCGCGGCCCACCACAGAGCGCGGGGCTTCGTCGACGAACAGGCCCGTGCCCTCGTTGTGATAGAGGCCGAGCATCTGGTTAGAGAAGTTGCCGACCAGCAGATCGAAGCGGCCGGAACGATCATAGTCGGCGGCGTCGACGCCCATCGCGCCGCGCGCCGCGCCATCTTCGCCAAAAGCCACGCCCGCGGAGACTCCGACCTCGGTGAACGTGCCATTGCGATTGTTGCGATAGAGCTTGTTCGGCTGAGTATCGTTGGCGATAAACAGGTCGGGCCAGCCGTCGTTGTCCATGTCGAGGACCGCGGCGCCGAGAGATTTGCTGGTGGCATCGGCGAGACCGGCCTTCTCGGTGACGTCCTCGAAGCGGCCGTTACCGAGATTGTGATAGAGCTTCGAGGACGTGCCCTTGTACGATTCCGGCGTGCAGTACGATTTCGTGGAGCCGTCCATGGAGCACCAGAGATCGCCCTTTTCGGTCCACTGGACGTAGTTGGCGACGAAGAGGTCGGGTTTGCCGTCGCGATCGTAATCGAACCACGCCGCGCTCTCGCCGAAGTTGGCGTTGCGGATGCCGGACGTCTTCGTAACATCGCGGAACTTGCCGTTTCCCTCGTTGTGGAACAGGCGGTCGCCATCGACGGCGGTGATGTACACGTCGTCGCGCCCGTCGTTGTCGTAGTCGGCCACGGCCACGCCCATGCCGAACATCTCCACGTCGAGACCGCTGCCGGCGGTGATATCCGTGAAGGTGCCGTTGTGATTGTTGCGATAGAGCGCGCAGAGCGTCTTCTTCGCGTGCGGGCCGAAGGGGTGGCTGTTGACGAACAGCAGATCGGGCCAGCCGTCTCCATCGGCGTCGAGCACGGCGACGCCAGAGCCCATGGTCTCGGGCAGATACTTCTTTCCGCTCTTGCCGGCAGTGTGGACGAAGTGGATGCCGGCCGCGGCGGTGACGTCGGTGAAGCGGACGGCACTGCCGGTTGTGGCGGCGACCAGGAAGAACGCGGCGCCGGCAAGCGCGGCGAACGCAGTAAGAACGACACGAAGTTTCATTGCGGGCGTAGCTGTACCGCGACCCCCCAGCCGGGACAATTGGGTTCATTGTAGCGGGCGGGCGGGAGCGTGGGCAGTAGTGTTTTTGTACTAGGTCTTTGACCGCATTATTCGGTGTGCTATGGAAACCGCTTGCTGACGCGCGCGGCTCGGAACTGAGCCGTGACCGTAAGGGAGCGGTCTCCAGTAAGAGCACACCAGCGATCTATTCGATGACCAGGGCCTGGATGGTTTCCGGCGCGTTCCCTTCGAGCCGGTTGTTGACAAAGATGTACGACGGCTCGTTGCGCTCGCGGGCGCGTGCCACCAGGTTGCGCAGGGCCTGGCGCGTGGAAGGATTGGCATCCTGAATCCGCGTGTACGGCGAGAACTTCTCGACGGCTTCGGCGTAGGCGCGGCCACGCCGGAGCAGGGCGCGGGCGACGGTGAAATCGGCTGTGTAGACTTCGGGCAGCGCCATCTGCTCGCCGATTTCCGGCATGCGGGTCCAGCCGTTGAGCACGTGCGCGACCCCGTGGCGGCGCAGGCAGGCGAAATATTCCGCTCCGAGGAACTCCTCGTTTCGGATTTCGATGGCATAGCGGAAATCGCGTGGCAGCACGGCCAGAAATGGATCGAGTTCGGCCAGAAACTCGCTCACATCCTTGTAGGCTCGATTTGAGAATGCGCCGAATTCGAAAATGAGCACGGCCACCCACTGTCGATGTGGCCGCAGTAGATCGAGGAAGCCGGAATCGAAGAGGGCCGCGTTGAGGAAACTCTCGTTGATTTGCCCGGCGCGCGGCCCGTAGCGCGCGTGCCCGGGAAACAACTTGACGGTGATGTCTTCGGGAACCTTGAGCGCGTACTGGAGCGTGGCGGGCGCCGAGGCAAACAGCTTGCGCCAGTATGCTTCGGAGGGGAACTGATAGAAGGTGAAGTCGCCGCAGACCACCGGGAACACCGTGGCGTACTCGGCCAGGCACTCGGCTTCGAAGCGTTTCCCGGAGAAGCGCCCGCGCGTCTGGTAGCGCTCGCGGGTGTAGATCTGCCCGCACCAGCCTTCGTACTTCCAGGAACTGGTTCCGATGAACACGCCGGCGCGGGCCAGTTCCTCCAGCTTGCGGCGCAGACGCTCGCGGTCGAACGAAGATGGGTCTTCGAACAGCGGAAGAGTGGACACGGCTCTCGATCATTATCGATTATCCTGATCCGATGTGATCCAGCACCTGCGCACCCCGCACTACGGCGCGACAGAAGCATTTCCCACGGGCGGGTGGAACTGCAGGACGTACTGCTGCATAGCGCGCTCGGTCCAGCTCATGCCGTGCAGCTTTGCCTCGGCGAGCGCCTTCTGGTTGGTCCAATGATCGTGCGCTATGCGATAGCACGCGATCACCGTGCCGGTGCGGTCCGCCCCACGTTTGCAGTGTATGAACACCGGCCATCCGGCGCTGTCGTCCAGCAGTGCGAGCAGCTTCGCGATCTGCTCGTCGGAAGGGGCAACGTATCCACCCAGCGGTACGTGGATATAGCGCATGCCCGCGCGCTCCACGATGGCTTGCTCCGATTTCTCGTGGTCGCTTCCGCGCCGCAGGTCGATGACCGTCCTGATGCCCAGCTTCGCCAGGCTGTCAAACCCTCCGGCGGTGGGCTGAGCGCCACGATAAATATGATCGCCCACCTGCTGGAAGTTGGGTACACCGGGGGCGTCGGCGCCGCTCACCCACACCGGGAGTGAAACTGCGAAGACCAGCGTAAGAAACGGGCGCGATGCCATGTGTAGGAAAGACGCCTGCACCGGGTGGGCCGTTTCGCTGTACAATTGCGGGAGCCTTGGAGGGCCGGTCATGTTCGTGCCACTCACTCCTGTCCGCTGCCTGCACCGGGCCGTGGACGTGTTCCCGGACAAGACCGGCGTGGTGTGCGGCGCCGAGCGATTCACCTGGTCGCAGTTCGGCCAGCGCTGCGAAAAGCTGGCTACGGCGCTGGCGAAGGAGGGCGTCCAGGCGGGCGACCGCGTTGCCTTTCTCAGCTTCAACAATCATCAACTGTTGGAGGGATACTTCGGCGTCCCGCAGGCGCGGGCGGTTCTGATGCCGCTCAACGTGCGTCTTTCGCCGCCCGAGCTGGTGGGCATCCTCAATCACGCCGGCGTCAGCACGCTCATTTTCGAGAACGATTTCGCGCCCCTGGTGGAGCGGCTCCGGCCGCTGTGCCCCTCCATTCGGCGCTACGTGACCGTCAACGAGAGCATTCCCGTGGCCGACCTCACCTATGAGGAACTGATCGCCCAGGGACGGCCGGAGCGCGCCGATGTGTTCGCGATCGATGAAAACTCCATCGCGGAGTTGTTCTATACCAGCGGCAGCACGGGCACGCCGAAGGGCGTCGCGCTGAGTCACCGAACCCTCTATATGCACGCGCTATCCGTGGCTCTGCTTCACCGCGAGCCGCAGACCGCCGTGGAGCTGCACACCATCCCGCTCTTCCACGCCAACGGCTGGGGTCACGCGCAGGCATGCACGCTGCTGGGCATCACGCAGGTGATGGTGCGCCGCTTCGAACCCGGCCTGGTGTTCCGTCTGATTCAGGAACATCGGGCCAC
Source organism: Bryobacteraceae bacterium (assembly GCA_049510065.1). GTDB lineage: Bacteria > Acidobacteriota > Terriglobia > Bryobacterales > Bryobacteraceae > CAWACP01. The sequence continues at coordinate 91,417 of JBEKZH010000012.1, read as the reverse complement.
GGGCATGAGCATCGTGCCTACCATGGCCCAGGCGCTGCTGAACGCGCCCGGTCTTGCCGGCGCCGATCTGTCCAGCCTGCGGAGCATCATGATTGGCGGAGCCGCTTCATCTCCCGAGCTGATTGAGCGCATGGAGAAGGCGTTCCATTGTGAGTGCTGGGCCGGCTATGGGCTCACTGAAACCTCGCCCGTGTTGACCACGGCGTTCGCGAAGAACGGCACCTACGCGAGCGACGAGGAACGCTGGCGCCGGCAGGCCATGACCGGATGGCCAGTACCGGGTGTCACGCTGCGGGTGGTGGATCTGCACATGAATGACGTGCCCCGCGACGGGAAGTCCATCGGCGAAATCGTGGCCATGGGCGACCACGTGATGGACGGCTACTACCGGGAACCGCAGGCCACTGCAGCGGTGATGACCGGGCCATGGCTGCACACCGGCGACATGGCCGTGTGGGACGAGGACGGCTACATCCAGATTGTCGATCGCAGCAAGGAGATCATCGTCAGCGGCGGCGAGAACATCTCGTCGCTGGAGGTGGAGAAGGCCATCTACGCCCACGCCGATGTGCTGGAATGCGCGGTAGTGGCGGCGCCCGACGACAAGTGGGGAGAGGTTCCGGTGGCCATCGTGGTGTGCAGGCCGGGCGCCACACTGACTCAGGAGGAGCTGATCGAATTCCTGCGAGCGCGGCTGGGCCGTTTCAAGATGCCGCACGCGGTGGAGTTCCGCGAAGAGCCGCTCCCGAAGACCGGCACGGGAAAGATTCGCAAGATTGATCTGCGCGAGAAATACTGGCAGGGCCGGACTCGAAGGGTACAGGGCTGAGTGTTTTCGCTGCTGCTCACGTGCGCGCCGGCGATGGAGGACGAGCTGATCGCCGAGTTGTACGACGCCGGCACCACCGGCATCGCCGAGGAATCCGGTGGTCTGCGCGCATTCTTCGCGGATGATGTGAGTGCGCCCACGCTGTTTGCACGATTCGCGCCTTTCCAGCCGCAACTTCGCCGGGAAGAGGACGTCGATTGGGAGCAGGTGACGCGCGACGCCTGGCCGCCTCTGCTGGTGGGCAAGCGGTTTTTCCTCGCGCCGTCGTGGAATGCGGACCCGGCGCCGGCGGGGCGCATCCGCCTGGAGGTCCATCCTGGCATGGTGTGCGGCACCGGCTGGCACCCATGCACGCAACTGTGTCTGGAGGCGCTGGAGCGCACGGTGCGCCCGGGCACGACGGTGCTGGACGTGGGGTCGGGCTCGGGCATTCTCTCGGACGCCGCACGACTGCTGGGCGCCGCGCGGGTGATCGCCTGCGACGTGGACGTGGATGCGGTGCGGATCGCGCGCGAACGGGTGCGGGCTCCCATGTTCGCCGGTTCGGTGGATGCAGTGCGCGCCGATGTGGCCGATGTGATTGTGGCGAACATCAGCTCCGTCGTGGCCGAGGAACTGGCGCCGGAGTTCGCGCGCGTACGCCGGCCGGCTTCGACGCTCATCCTCTCCGGGTTCGCCGGGGACGATCTGCCCGAAGGCTACCGGCCACGCGACTTACTTCGCCGGGACGGCTGGGCTTGTGTGATCTGCTGACGCGCCCGCGTAGCGCGCCGCCTTCGGATTGGCGGTGTTCCAATGCGGCGGCTCGGCATCGCTGGCGAGCAGCAGGAGGCCGAGGGCGATGGCGCGGTCCACCTTCGCCATGTTGGCGTAGTCGATCTTCGGCCACTTGTCGCCGGGCCGATGATAGTCCGGAAACAGGAAAGTGACTGCCAGCGTCGTCGAGGGAATGCCCGCGTCGGCAAACGAAGCGTTGTCGCTGGCCCGAAAGAAAGCGTCGCCGTACCTGGGGTCGTTGTAGATGCGAATGCCGGTCGCCTCGCCGGCATCCTTCATGACTCGCGAGATGCCGGTGAAATCGAAACCGGTCAGCGCGGCACTGGCAATGCGCGGCCCCTCGGTGGAATCGGTGCGGCCCAGTTGCTCGAGATTGAGGTCGACGACGGTGGCGTCGCCTGGACAGACGGGATGCCGCACGAAGTACTGCGAACCCAACTGGCCGCGCTCTTCCCCGAAGAAGGCCGCGAAGACGATGGTGCGCTTCGGGTGCGGGCTCAGCGTGGCCAGCGCACTCGCGATCTCGATGACGGAGACGGTTCCACTGCCGTCATCGTTGGCGCCGTTGTAGATCTTGTCACCGCGCACCCCAAGGTGATCGTAATGGGCCGAGAGCACGACGCAGGTGTCGCGGAGCCGTGGATCGGACCCGCGCAGCACGCCAACAACGTTCTTAGCCGTGGCCATCTGGAAATAGCCGTCGGTGCCCGCGGGATCGAGGCCCGCGCGGCGAAACTGCGCGGCGATGTACTCAGCGGCGATGTCCAGCCCGCGCGAGGGAGTGGCGCGGCCTTCGAGCAGGTCGGAGGCGATGAACGACAGGTGCCCTTCGAGCGATTGCGCGGAGATGCGGTCCAGCACGGCGCGCTCGGCATCGGTTGGTGTGATGTGGGCGGGCGCACCGGCGAGCGCGAGAGCGGCGGCCGCCAGGGCGAGGCGGCCTGAGAGGCCGCCGCAGGCTGTGAGCCTGCCCCACATCGGTGACAGGCCACACATCGTCATCACATGCGATCGTCCGGCGCGGCGCCCAGCGTCACGGTGACGTCGGTCGTGTGGCCGTTGCGAAAGACTCTGAGCTGCAGCTTGTCGCCGGCGCGCTTCCGGGCCAGCGCCTGGGTGAGCGCATCCTGACGGTCTACCGGCCGGCCTTCAATCCCGACAATGAAATCACCGCCGACATTGAGCTCGAGGTTGCCAATACGGACCGGCTCGCTTCCGCCGCGCAAACCGGCGCGCGCCGCTGCACTACCCGACACGACGCTCTGAATCAGCAACCCGCCGTCGTTGGGAAGATCGAGAGCCGCGGCGTAATCTCCCGCCAGGAACACGGACACGATGCCCAGCCGCGGCGGTGCGTACCGCCGTCCCGACTGATACTCGTTGAGCATGGTCTTGGCGCGATTGATGGGCATGGCGAAGCCAATGCCGATGTTGCCGCCACCCTCACCGTTGGGACTGAAGATGGCCGTGTTGATGCCCATCACGTTGCCCAGCGAATCGAGCAACGGTCCACCGCTATTGCCGGGATTGATGGCCGCGTCGGTCTGGATCATGCCCTCGAGTTCCTTGCCGTCCTCGCCGCCGATGTTGCGGCCTACCGAACTCACGATGCCGGTGGTCAGCGTGCCGCCGAGGCCGAACGGATTCCCGATGGCCAGCACTTTCTGTCCCACCTGGATGCCGTCGGAATCGCCCAGTTGCAGGTGCGCCAGCTTTCCGCGCGGGTCGATCTGGATGAGCGCGAGGTCGCTCACCGGATCCCGATCGAGCAGCTTCGCCTTGTACTTCTTCTGATCGAACAGGGTCACCTCGATGCTGTTCGCGTCACCGATCACGTGCGCGTTCGTGAGAATGCGCCCCGCGTCGTCGATGAGGAAACCCGATCCGATCCCTTTCGCCTGGTACACGTCGAACCAATAGCGCCGATACACGATGGTGCTTATGTTCACCACGGAGCGGTGCGCGGTCTTGTAGATCTCGATGTTGTTGATCTCGTCGGCGCCGAGGCCGGCCGTGCGCGCGGTGGTGGGTCCGGACCACAGCGGCCCGTTTCCGGAGACCGGAAGGAACCTCTGTCCCAGGGGCGTCTGCGACGTAAACACCACGAACGCGACCACCAGGAGCAAGCTTATAACCAGAACTCGCAGTTTCATTGCCGCAGACTCCGCAGCGCGCGGTACAGTTCCTGCACCTGCGCCAGTGTGTTCTCTTTGGTCCCTGACGTATCGATCACGTAGTCGGCGACCTTCCGGAGTTCCTCCGGCGGAAGCTGCCGGCTGAGCCGCGCTTCCGCATCCGGACGCGTCAGCCGATCGCGCTTCAGGGCGCGCTGGATTTGCGTCTCGCGATCACAGACGGTCACCACCAGGCGATCGAACTTCCTGTAACTTCCAGTTTCCACCAGGATGGCCGCTTCGACAACCACGATGGCATCCGGGTCCGAAGCGGCGATCCCTCGAATGAACTCTTCCTCGCGGCGGAACACGGCCGGATGCACCAGGGAATTGAGCTTCGCGAGGCGCTCCGGAGCCGAGAAGACGACTGCCGCCAGACGGCGCCGGTCGATGCTGCCGTCTTCGTTCAGGATCTCCCCGCCGAACTCGGCAATCACCGGCTGGTACGCTTCGCCGCCGGGTTCGAGGACTTCGTGCCCCACGGCGTCGGCTCGGAGAACACGGCAGCCCAGCTCAGCGAGAGCGGCGCTCACAAACGACTTTCCGCTGGCCAGGCCGCCGGTGAGGCCAACCGTCAGCATGACGTCGACTGCGCGGCGATGCCCAGGTGGCGCTCGGCAGCCTCCACCGTGTTAGCCATGAGCATGGCGATGGTGAGCGGGCCGACGCCTCCGGGAACCGGCGTGTACGAGCCGGCATGCTCGGCCACCTCCAGCGGGTGCACATCGCCCACCAGCACGCTGCCCTTGGCTCGGAGCGCGGCCAGCTTCGGCGAACCGGCGCCGTAGACCGACTCCACCTCGGCCGGCGTCTGGAGGCGGTTCATGCCCACGTCGATGACGGTGGCGCCCGGCTTGATGAAATCGCCGCGAATCAGCGCGGGCCTGCCGACGGCGGCTACCAGGATGTCGGCGCGGCGGCACTCGGCCGCGAGATCGCTCGTGCGCGAATGACAGATGGTGACGGTGGCGTTCTGGTGCAGCAGCATCATCGCCATCGGCTTGCCTACCGTGTCGCTGCGGCCCACCACTACGGCGTGCCGCCCGGAGACGGGAATCCGGTAACGGCGGAGCAGCTCCATGATGCCCGCCGGTGTACAGGCCCGCGGTCCGGGAACCCCCGCTACCAGGTTGCCGACATTGTACGGGTGGAAACCGTCAACGTCCTTATCGGGCCGAACGCTGTTCAGCACGCGGCGGCTGTCGATGGAGCGCGGCAGCGGCGTCTGCACCAGGATGCCGTCAATTTCCGGCCGCTGATTCAGGCCTTCCAGGATGCCCAGCAGCTCCGCCGTGCCGATGTCTTCCGCCGGCGTGAGCTCCTCGCTGTAGATGCCGAGCTCCTCGCAGGCCTTCACTTTGTTGCGCACGTAGATTTCGGAAGCGGGATCGTGTCCCACCAGCACCACCGTCAGCCCGGGGCTGCGACGCGCGGCGGCCAGCGCGGCGACACGGGGCTTCAACTCCGCGAGAATCTCATCGCGGATGCGTTTGCCGTCCAGGATTTGGGCGCCCATACACTGGTGAGGATATCAGGCGGAGACGGAGGACCGTTCTCTTTCTATGGAATCCGTACGCGACGGGCGATCTCGGGTTCAAGCCTCTTGAAGTCTTTCAGGTTCCATGTGTAGATGGTCCGTGCGCCCGATTTCAGCGCACAGTGTCCCTCGATGGCAGCAGCAATGCCCCGCAACCAGTCGCCTCCCGTTCGCATAGAATATGAACGGTGACCCATGCACGCTAATTTCCTGAAGGTTGTTATCGCCGCCGCCGTCATTTCTTTCCTCACGGGCTGCTCGCAAGCGCCAACGGCGCCCGCCCCGGAGACGAAGACGGCGGAAGAACCGAAGAAAGCGGCCGAGCCTGTCGCCGCTCAGACTGCCTTCTATGAGATGTACAAGCCGGCGCGCACGTGGGCGGCCGATCTGCTGCCGCTCAGCCTCGCCAGCAACGAGATTCCCGGCATCCGGAACGAAGGGGGCAAAGCGGCAATGTGGACCGCTGTCTTCGTATCGCCCGGCCGGAGGGAAGCACGAACGTTTTTCTACGCGATTGCCGATCACGGAACCACCATCCACAAGGGCGTCACGGTGGGCGGCGCGCAGACCTGGACCGGCACCACTCCAAAGAGCCAGCCCTTTCAGATCACCGAATTCGCCGTCAACTCCGACGCGGCGTACAAGACCGCCTTCGGCAAGGCCGAAGCGTGGCTGAAGAAACACCCCGGCATGCCAGCCTCGTTGTTTTTGGGCAAGGCCGCGCGTTTCCCGGCGCCCGTCTGGTACGTCCAGTGGGGGACCGCCAAATCGGGCTACGCCGTTTTCGTGAACGCTACAACGGGGCAGGTTGTCGGCAAGTAGAAAGGCTCTTTCAGCGCTCCGCAGCACGCTTTTGCCGCACCAGCCGGAAATGATAGACCAGGGCGCCGGTGGCGATGGTCACGATGGCGGCGGTGGCGATGGCCGGCTGCTGCGTGACGCCCACCACCGTGATCCAGCTTCCCACCAGCAGGAAGAACGCCGGGATCGCGGGCCAGGCGAAGCTCACCACGCGCAGTTTGCGCCAACCCGGCCGCCGGCGGAAGAAGAATAGCGCCGCCACTGAGAGCACGGCGAAGAAGTTCAGCGTGAAGCCGATGTAGACCAGCAGAGCGGGAAAGGGCGTGAAGGTCATGGCCATGGTACAAACGCCCTGGCAGACGATGGCGATCAGGGGCGTGCGCCAGCGGCGGTCCACGCGCGCGGCCGCGGCGAAGAACGCGCCATTACGGGCCATGGCGTAGTAGACGCGCGGGCCCACCGTGATCATGGCGTTCACCGTGGCCATCAGCGACAGCGCCATGGCCGCGCTGAACAGGCTGGCCACGTCGGAGCGGAACAGCCGGGAGGCGGCCAGTGCGCCAATGGCGATGCGGCCCTTCATCTCGCCGAGCGGCAGCGCGTAGATGAACAGCACATTGAGACCGACGTAGAGGGCCGCCACCAGCGTGGTGCCAAACGCCAGAGCCACCGGCAGCGTGCGCGCCGGGTTCTTCAGCTCCTCGGCGATGTAGGTGGCGGCGTTCCAGCCGCTATAGCTGACGTAAATGAAGAACAGGCTGATGGCGAATTGCGCCGGCAGGGGCGTGCCGCTGGCGCGGGCGGCCGGCTGGGAAAAGTGGGCCAGACTACCGCTCCCGAAAGCAAACCCGATGACGATGAACGACGTCAGCACCAGCACTTTCATGGCGGTGAGGACGTTCTGGACGCTGGCCACGCGGCGCACGCCCACGCAGTTCAGGAACGTAAAAACAGCGATGAGAGCGCAGGCGGCCACCTGCGGGGCGCCGATGCGCACCTGCCAGTACCCCGCGCCGACGACGAACGCGGCGTTCTCCTGTTTCAACAGCGGAAAGAAGTGGCCCAGATAGTCGGAGAAGGCCAGTGCGGAGGCGGCAATGGGAGCGGAGAAACCGGCGAAGAACGAAACCCATCCGGTCATGAAAGCCCAGGTGGGCCCGAAGGCTTCGTTCAGATAGACGTACTCGCCGCCGGAGCTGGGAAAATTGATGCCCAGCTCGGAGTAGACCAGGGCGCCGGCCAGCGCGCAGATGGCCCCCACCACCCAGATCCAGATCACCAGCGCGGGCGAGCCCAGATCGTCGGCCAGATAACCGGTGACCGAGAAGATACCGACGCCGATCATGTTCGAGACCACCAGCGCCGTGGCGCTGACGATCCCCAACTGCCGGAGCAACGAGGATACCGGCTTCCCAGTCAACTCGCGCCGTTTACCTTTCCGTGCACCTGCTGAGCAGAATATCACTACCCGAACCGCGCGGCTCATAGGACCGGCCGTGGCGACGATAAGCACAGCGAGGGCATTGCGCGCATGAACGCAACTGATACGGAAGTGCACGCGGGCATCGAAACCCGGGCGTTCGAAGGCGGGGCGGTCCTCGAGTTGTCGGGCACGGTAGACGTTTCCAGCGCCGTCCGGCTGCGCGAGGAAGCGCTTCGGCTGGCCTCTGGGGGCGGCGCGGTGATTCTGGACTGGGCTGGTTGCCGCCATCTGGATGCGTCCGCGTTGCAGATGCTGCTCGCCCTGAAGCGGCGTCTCGAAACCGGCGGTGGCTCGCTGCGGGTGGGCCGCGATGCGTCGGCGGTTCGCGCCTGGCTGGCCATGGCCGGCGCCAGCGCGCTGTTGCCTGCACCGGACGAGCGCGAAGCATCTGGCGAACGTGCGGCCAACACAAGGAGATCATGAATGGTGAGGACCGCGCTCATCGTGGACGATTCCACTTCCATACGCCAGATGCTCGGCTTCACTCTGCGCGAGGCCGGTTTCCAGGTGCTGGAGGGAGCTAACGGCAGCGACGCCCTGGCCAGGATTGAAGGGAACCGAGTGGACCTGATTATTACCGACCTGAACATGCCCGTCATGGACGGCCTGACGTTCATCCGTGCGGCACGCGGAATGGCGGAGACGAAATTCACGCCGATTCTGATGCTCACCACCGAGAGCCATCCGGAGAAGCGCCAGGCGGCGAAGGCTGCGGGGGCCACCGGATGGATCGTGAAACCCTTCCAGCCAGCGCAGCTTCTGCAAGTGATCGGCCGCGTATTGCCGTAGGAAACGACCATGGAAATCGATCTCGAACGTTTTCGCGAAACATTCTTCCGGGATGCCGTCGAGCATGCAGCTCAGATGGAAACCGGTCTGCTGGCGCTGGCGGCGGGCGACGTCAATCTGGAACTCCTCAACGCCGTCTTCCACGGGGCGCACTCCATCAAGGGGGCCGCGGGTACTTTCGGGCTGGTGGAGACGGTGGAATTCACGTACGCGATGGAAGGTCTGCTGGACGGTATGCGCTGCGGCCGGGTGGACGCTGGCAAGACCCGCATCGACCTGCTGCTGGAAGCCGTGGACGTGCTGGCGGCGCTGCTGGATTCGGCGCGACGAGGCACGGCAGGGCCCGCGAACCTTGTTGCGGTGCGGGACCGGTTGACCGTGGCCCAGAGGTGCGGACCGTTCCATACGGCCGCGCCCATGGCCGAAAAGCCGGCCGGCCCGGTCTGGCGAATCCGCTTTCAACCCTCCCCGGAAATCTTTCTGCAAGGCATGGACCCGGTGCTGGGCTGCGCGAATTGAGCCGGCTGGGGACCATCCTCGACAACAAGATCGATCTGGCGGGCGTTACCGATCTGAGCGAGCTCGATCCGGAGCGCTGCGGACTTGCCTGGAACCTGCGGCTGAAAACTGCGGCGAGCGAGGCCGAGGTGCGCGACGTTTTCGCGTTCGTGGAAAAGGGCGCGCAGATCGCGATCGAGCGCGAGGGGGCGTCCCGCGTAGCTCAGGCGCTCGCGGGTCGCGATTCCGGTCCGGCGCTGATCGTCGACGTGCCGGGGATCGTGAACATGGCCTCGGCGCGTGGCACGGTGGCCGGATAGGGCCTGCTCAGACGAGCCCGGCAACTACGCCGCGCCGCAGCACTTCTTGTACTTCTTCCCGCTACCGCAGGGACAGGGATCGTTGCGGCCCACTTCTTTCGCCGGGGCCGCGGCCGGTGCGTGATCGTGATCGCAGTGTTCGTCATGCACGTGCTCTTCCTCGTCGTCGGGGAAGAACACCGGCTCGAGGCCGTGCAACAGCAACCGCTGATCGAGCGCAAGCTGTACCAGCTCCGCCTCGCTGACAGACAACCCGCCGGCCGTGCGGTCAATCTTCCGAAACAAACCGCGAATCCGCCCGCGCGTGATCTCGGCCGGGGTCGACAACGCCCAGGCGTACAGCGCATCCGGGCGCCAGTGCTCGTCGTCGAAGTACTTGCGCAGCCGTTCCGCTTCGGACCCGATCCCCAGATAGCCCACGCCGAAGATCGCCTGGCGGCGGATCGCTTCGTCGCCGTCGTCCAGATGGGCCGGGAAATACGACGAGAACCCGCGGTCAAACGAGCGCCACATCGCCTCCAGCGCTTTCGCCCGCGCTTCCGGCAGCTCGTACAACCGGATCATGGCCGTACGCACTTCCGGCTTGTCGGCATCGTCGGCCAGCGCCACCACGGCGCCGGCGCGTTCGGCAACGTCCACCTGAGGATTCACCGCGACCGCCACCATCTCCGCCCGAACGCCCTTGTCCTCGATCCCGGACAACGCCTCCCAGGCGCGCCCCCGCACCTGAGCGTCCGCGTCGCCGCGAGCCATCTCCAGCAGGCGCGCGCGGACGTCGACCCCAAACTCCTGCTGGAAGAAACTGCGGGCCGCCTCAGCGCGAAACTCCGCCGATTCGTGCGAGAGCAGCGTGAGCCGGTCTTCGCCGCTCAGCACGTCAAAATCGGGTCCGGCCGTTTCCGGGTAGCCGTCGAAGAGGTCGAAACCCGCCGTCGCGTCGCCGGTATCGGCTCCATGGCTGCCGATCTCGTCGATGGCATTCTGCAACTCGCGCCGCAGCTCAATGTCGTCGGCGGGCACTTCCGCCTTCATCTTCTCGATGGCGGCGATGGCCGCCGGATCGCCATAGAGCCCCAGGCACATGCCGCCATCGGTGGCGTCGTACTCGAGGCGCTCGAGAAGAATCCTCAGAACGCGGTCGTCGCGCACGCCGAGGCCGGCCAGAATGAAGGCCACTTCCCCGCCCTGCTCTTCGCCGAGCTCCTCGTACAACTTCAGCAACGGTTCGAGCGCCGGCTGGCCAAGCGCAATCGTCCCTTCGATGAGATCGTCCTCGGCGTCCTCCACCCGCGTGCGCAGGCACTTGATGTAAAACGGCAGCGCCTCGGGCGTCTTCAGATACCGGAAAACCGCGAGCAACTCGGGTTCGAGATCGAGCGGATCGTCGTCATGATCCTCGGCGGCAAAGCGAACCAGGCCCGGCAGAGATCGCGACGGATCGTCCACCAGCGCGTGCAGCAGACGGCGGTCCAGACCGAGAAGGCCGCGCGAGGCGGCCTTCAGAAGATCGTATGCCGATGAGGGGGTGTAGTCGGTGGGAATCTTCACTCGGCTTTCGTTCACTCTTCTTCTCGGACAATGTTGACCGGGATCTCGATAGTCACCTCCCGGTGCAGCCGAATCGTCACCTTGTGTTCGCCGAGCTGGCGCAGGGGATCGCTCAGCAGGATCTTGCGGCGGTCGATCGTGTACCCCTGTTTTTCCAGCGCGTCGCCGATGTCGCGCGAGGTCACCGAACCGAAGAGCTGATCGTTTTCGCCGGCCTTCTGCGCGATGGTCACAGTGACGCTGGCCATCAGCTTCGCCAGATCGCCCGCGTCGGCCGTTTCCTTCGCTTCGCGGCGCAGGTGCGCCTGGCGTTCCTGCTCCACGATCTTGCGATTCGCGTCGGTGGCCGCCACCGCCAGCCGCTTCGGCAACAGGAAATTGCGCGCGTAGCCCGCGGCCACCTTCACCAACTGGCCGCGCGAGCCGAGTTTGTCGATATCTTCTCTCAGAATGACTTCCATGGTTCAGACCTCCCTCAGAGCGGCGACGCGAACGGCACCAGCGCGATGTTGCGCGCCTGTTTGATGGCTTCGCTCAGCCGCCGCTGGTGCGGCGCGCAAACGCCGGAAATGCGCCGTGGCGTGATCTTGCCGCGCTCGGAGATGAAGGACTGCAGCATGCGCACGTCCTTGTAGTTGATGTCGTCGATCTTTTCCACGCAGAAGCGGCACACCTTCTTGCGGCGGAAATACTGCTTGCGGGTCGCGATGGCTTTGTCGCCGCCGGTCGGCCGCTGCGATGCGCTGATGGGACGTCCACCCTTTTGTTCTGCCATTGCCAATACCTCCTGTTACCTTTCTGCCCCAGGCGCGGCTTGACTGGGAGCCGCGGGAGCCGCCGGCGCGGGAAGACCGGGCGCCGGAGAACCCGGAACCGCGGCGGGCTCGGCCGCGAACGACGGCATGGCCGGAGCGGGCGCGGCAGCCGGCGCCGGCTTGCGCGAAGCCCGCTTTTCCCGGCTCTTCTTCCGCTTCTCGATCTTTTTCAGCTTCTCGTCGATGCGCACCGTGATGAATTTCAGCACGAGGTCGGCCACCCTCAGGCGCCGCTCCACTTCCTTCACCGTTTCGGGCGTCGCCGAGAACTGCAACAGGATATAGTAGCCTTCCGTCTGCTTCTGCAGGCGGTAGGCCAGCTTGCGGACGCCCCACTTGTCGCTCTTGTCGACGGTGCCGCCGCGGGTGGTGATGACCTGGCGCAACTGCTCGACCAGAGGATCGATCTCCTCGTCGGTGGCGTTGGGCCGGACAATGAACAGCTCTTCGTAAATCCTCATTCTGCCTCTTCGTTTAAGCCTCGGGCGCGACGATTGAATTTCGTCATGGACTTTTCGACGCCTTCAGCGACTATGGACTCCACCGCCTGACTGACATAGTCGAGCAGCTCGTCCAATTCTTCCTTCTGCGCCCGCTTCAACTTCGCGAGCACGATCCGGGCCCCGTCGCGGTCTCCCGCTTCGCCGTGAATTCCCAGCCGGACCCGGGGAAACTCCCTCGTACCAACCGTCTCAATTATGCTCTCGACGCCGTGGTGGCCCCCATGCGATCCGTTTGGGCGGATTCGCACGGCCTGCCAGGGCAGATCCAGATCGTCGAAGACGACCAGCAGATCCTTCGCCTCAAACCCGTATTTCGCTAGCAAGCCTCCTACCGAGGGTCCGCTCACGTTCATGAACGTCTGCGGCTTAGCCAGCATCACCCGATGCCCGGCCATGCTGCCCTGGCCAACCAGCGCCATGCAGTCTTTCCGGTTCACTCGGATGCCGTTGCGCGCGGCCAGCCGGTCCACAACCAGGAAACCGAGGTTGTGCGCGGTGAGCTCGTACTCCCGCCCCGGATTGCCCAGCCCGACAATAAGCCGCTCGAATTCGCCCATAGTGGGGCAGGCTTACTTCTTCTTCTTTTCTTTTTCGTCGGGCGCGGCTTCCTCTTCCTTCTTGCCCCTCTTGATCACCTCGGGCTCGGCAGCCGCGACAGGCTCGACGACGGCTTCAGGCTCGGCGACAACCTCGGCCTTCAGCGCGATGACGTGCGCCAGCACCTGGTCGGCCGGACTCACCAGCTTCACCGAACCGCCCAACACCAGTTCGCTGGCGCGCACCGCCTGATTCAGCATCAGCCCGGCAACATCCACGGCAAACGCCTCGGGGATGTCGATGGGCAGGCACTCGATCTCCACTTCGCGTGTGATCACTTCCAGCAGTCCGCCCTGCTCCTTGACGCCGCGCGCCTCGCCGGAGGTGGTCACCGGCACCTTCACGCGCAGGCTCTTCGTCATGTCCACGCGCTTCAGGTCGACATGCAGCAGGTTCTCGCGGACCGGGTCGTTCTGCCAGTCGACAATCATGACCGGCGTGGTCTCGCCGTCCCCGATATGGACGTTGAAAATCGTATTGTGCCCGCTCTTGCTGTGCAGAATGCGGTTGATCTCTTTGGGACTGACGGAAACCGGCACCGCCTCTTTGCCCGCGCCGTACACGACGGCCGGAGCAAGGCCGCGCACGCGCAAACGCCGCGCCTCGTTCTTCCCGCGCTGGGAACGCGGCTCGGCCGCTACTGTGATGTCGTTCTTCATGGGTAATTTCTCTCGCTAACTCAGATAAACAGGGTGCTGACGGAACCGTCCTCGTGAATGGATTGAATGGCCCGGGCCAGCAGCGGCGCCACCGACAGCGTCTTGATCCGCGAACAGCGGCTCGCCGCTTCACTGAGCGGGATGGAATTCGTAACCACCACTTCCAGAATCCTCGAAGCCTCGATCCGTTCCACGGCCTCGCCCGACAGCACCGGATGCGTAGCGCACGCCGTGACGCTCTCGGCTCCCTGCTGCAACAATGCCTCGGCGGCCTTCACCAGCGTTCCCGCCGTATCGATCAGGTCGTCCACAATCAAACAATGCCTGCCCTCGACGTCGCCAATGATGTGCATCACCTCGGCCACGTTCGCGTCGGTGCGGCGCTTGTCAATAATCGCCAGTGGGGCGTTCAGCCGCTTGGCGAACGCGCGGGCCCGCTCCACGCCCCCCGCGTCCGGCGAAACCACCGTAAGATCGCGACGCCCGATGGCGTCGAAATACTCGATCATCACCGGAGCAGCGAACAGGTGATCCACGGGAACATCGAAAAAACCCTGGATCTGAGCGGCATGCAAATCCAGCGAGAGCACGCGATCCGCGCCGGAAGTCTGTATCAGGTTGGCCACCAGCCGGGCCGAAATCGGCATGCGCGGCCGGTCTTTCCGGTCCTGTCTGGCGTACCCATAATAGGGTAACACCGCCGTGATCCGCGCCGCCGACGCCCGTTTCAGCGCGTCCATCATCAGCAGCAGTTCCATCAGGTTGTGATCCACGGGCGTGCACGTGGGCTGGACCACGAAACAATCCGCCCCACGCACGTTTTCCTGCACCTGCAGGTGGATTTCCCCGTCGGAGAAGGTCTTCACCGACACGCTTCCCGGCGTACAGCCCAGCGCGGCGCAGATCTTGCCGGCGAGTACCAGGTTGGCGTTGCCGGAGAATACCTTGAGTTGCGTGAATCTCATTTCGAGTACCGGCTTTGCGGCGGCCATCTTTTCTCCGCGATATGATCACCCAACTGCCGCCACCACAGCGCGCGATAGCTGCGGCGGCTGACCAGCTTCACCGAAAACACGCGCTCCCGGCGGAACGAGGTTGCGGCCCGGTCGCGCTCGCCGGGCGAATCGAAGACCCCAAACAGCGCCGACCCGCTGCCCGTCATCAACGCGGGACTCGCCCCAGCCCTCAGGAGTTTTCGTTTGATTGCGCTCAGCAGGGGGAACTGCCGGAAAACCACTGTTTCAAAATCGTTATCGGACTTCCACGTTTCGGCCGGCGCAGAACCCCCGCTGCGCCAGACAAATGCCTGTAAACTATTAAGAATAGCGGGCCTGGCGTCGTCTGTCAAACTGCGGCCGAGCGCTCCGTAAGCTTCCGGCGTGGATACGTGAATGCCGGGCGCAATCACCAGCGCCGGGCTTTCCGGCATTTCCGGCAGCGGATACAGCTCGGTTCCCCGTCCCACTCCCAGCGCAGTTCCACCGTGCAGGAAGAACGGTACGTCGCTACCCAGATGCGCGCCCAGTTCCGCAAGCCTGGCGTGATCCGACCGAACCCCGGCCAGTACAGGCAGGGCCAGCAGAACGGTGGCGGCATTGCTCGAACCGCCCCCGAGGCCTCCGCCCATCGGGATGCTCTTGCGCAGGCGAAAGCGGACCCGGCCGCGGATCTTCAGCTCGTCCATGAGCAGCCTGGCCGCACGCACAATCAGGTTGTCCGGGATGTCCACCGTGGATTCCAGCTCCACCTCGCGGCCCCGGCCCGGTGTGAACTCGATGTCAATGAAGTCGGCCAGCGAGACGGTCTGGAAGACGGTGCGGAGATCGTGAAAGCCGTCCGGCCGCTTGTTCAGCACCAGCAGGCTGAGGTTGACCTTGGCGAGGGAGCGCAGCCGCGCGCGGCGTCCGGACGGGGACAGACGGGACGTAAACATCAGTAGTGCAGCATCGAGTACACGTCGAAGCCGCCCAGCTTCTTCCGGCCGTGCAGAAAGTCGAGCTCGATGACAAAGCCCAACCCGGCCACCTTGCCCCCCACGGTTTCCACCAGCCGGGCCACGGCGGCGGCGGTGCCCCCGGTGGCCAGAACATCGTCCACCACCAGCACGTTCTGCCCAGGCTGGATGGCGTCGGCGTGGATCTCCAGCGCGTCGGTACCGTACTCGAGAGCGTACTCCACGCGCTGGGTCGCGGCGGGCAGCTTCTTCGGTTTTCGGACAGGAACGAAGCCGACCCCCAGCGCGTAGGCCAGAGCCGGCGCGAAGATGAACCCGCGGGCCTCGATGCCGAGCACCACGTCCACGCCCGCGCCCGCGTAGCGTTCTTTCAGCCGGTCGATGACGGCCTTCAGCCCGCCGGGGTCTTTCAACAGCGTGGTGATGTCATAGAACAGGATCCCCGGCTTCGGGAAATCCGGCACCTCACGAATGAGCGCCTTCAGGTCTTCCACTTGCGGAGCCACCGTGCTCACACTCGTCCTCCTGGATGAAATCTGGGTGAACGAACCAGTTTACCAGTTGACACGCTGCGGACGGCCGCGCAGTTCTTAACAAATCTTGAGGCTGTTACACCGGGCTCCATCCGTCTTAACTTTTTTAGGGGGAAGTTCCACTTCGACGGCGATCCGCTGCCGGAGACTGCGCGGATCACTCTTCAGGACCAGACGCTGATAGTGTGTCCGCGCGCCGGCCATAGTCTTCCCCTGCTTCGCTAATGATTCTGAGCGAGTTCTTATCGCGGTGTTCCCGACGACATGTTGCGCCGGTCATTCTGCTACTGGCGGTCGGGGTTGCCGGATCCGACGGCATCCACGAGTCGCCGGTTCGCGGACCACTGCCTCCGATAGTTATCGACTATCCCGAGGAAGGCTCCGTTTTCCCGCGCGACATCACCCCTCCGACGTTTCTCTGGCGTGATGCGAGCCCGGAAGCGACATCCTGGCGAATCCAGGTCGTCTTTGCGGAGCGAGGGCCCCATACCGCGGTGTGGTCTCAGGGCGAGAAGCTGCAGGTGGGTGAGATCGACACGAATATCCATAAGTTCGTCCCTCCCACGTTGACGCCACAGGAAGCCGACGATCATACCTGGAAACCGGACGCGAAGACGTGGGCAACCATCCTCAAGCATTCCCAGCAGCGCCCGGCGACCGTGATTATTACCGGTTTCCCCAACCAGAATGCAAAGGCGCCCGTTTCCCGCGCGCAGGTCGCCATCACGACTTCCCGAGACCCGGTGGGCGCCCCCATCTTCTACCGGGACGTGCCTCTGATACCGCCCAGTCCCGAAGACCGGGAAAGAGGGGTCATCAAGCCCTTGCCTGACTCCGTCCTTCCGCTGATCCAATGGCGCCTGCGCAATGTATCCGAGCCGCGCAGCACGGTGGTGATGGGGAACCTCCCGACGTGCGCCAACTGCCACTCGATTTCCCACGACGGGAAATGGCTGGGCATCGATGTGGACGGGCCGCAGAACGACAAAGGACTGTACGGGATGGTCCCCATCCGCAAGGTCAGCACCATCAAAAACGATTACGTCATTCGATGGAGCGCTTTCAGCGAGCCATCGCAAAAGCGTTTCGGGTTCATGTCGCAGATATCGCCGACCGGGGATTACGTGGCGACCTCCATCGACGTTCCCGGTTCGCACGGACGACGGGTGGCCGACCGGATTTATCAGGGCTTCTACAATTACTACGGATTCGGCCAGGTTTTCTATCCGACCCGGGGCATTCTGGCCTGGTACAGCCGTGCGACCGGGAAACTGCAGCCGCTTCCGGGCGCCGACGACCCGCAATATGTTCAGACGTCGGCGTTCTGGAGTCCGGATGGCAAATTCCTGGTATTCTCCAGGGCAAAGGCGCAGGATCCATATTCTCCGGGGCAGAAGGCGTCCGAGTTCGCCAACGACCCGAATGAAACCCAGGTGCAGTACGACCTTTGTCGCATCCCGTTCAACGATGGCAAAGGAGGTCTGGCGGAACGGATCGCCGGCGCTTCCGAGAACGGCATGAGCAACAATTTCCCAAAGGTCTCACCCGACGGCAAATGGATTGTCTTCGTGCAGAACAAGAGCGGCCTGTTGATGCGCCCCGACAGCAAGCTGTATATTGTTCCGGCAACGGGAGGCGTAGCGCGTCCGCTGCGAAGCAATCTGCCGGTCATGAACTCGTGGCACAGCTTCTCGCCGAACGGCCGCTGGCTGGTCTTCTCGTCGAAGTCCCCTTCTCCCTACACGCGCATTTATCTGACGCACATCGATGCGGATGGAAACAGCACGCCAGCGATTCTGATCGAAAACGCCACCGCGGCGAATCGCGCCGTGAATATTCCCGAGTTCATCGACATCGGACCGCACGACCTCGAGCGAATCGATGCACCCGCCACCGAGTTCTACCGGCTCTTCGATGTGGCGATTCAACTGAGCACGAAGAAGCAGTTCGACGCGGCCGTTCCCGCCTGGCGGACGGCGCTGGCCATGGCTCCGGATGACTTCAAGGCCCACAACAACCTCGGCATCGCTCTGGCCGCGACAGGCAAGCTCGACGATTCCATCGCGGAGTATCGCAAGTCTCTGGCACTCGAGCCCCGCTTTTCCCAAACCAACAATAATCTCGGGAGTGCACTTGCGGAAGCGGGCAAAATGGGCGAAGCCACTGTGTACTTCCAGCGCGCACTGGAATTGGATCCGGACAATTCGCGGGCAAATATCAACCTGGGAGGCGCGCTGGCGGAGAGTGGCCGGCTTGCCGAAGGTATCGAGCACTTGCAGAAGGGCGTCGAGATCGAACCCGATTTTGCGGACGGGCAGAACAACCTCGGGGCCGCCCTTGCCAGATCCGGGGCTCTGGATGAAGCCGTGCCCCATCTGGAAAAGGCAGTCGCACTTGCGCCGAAGGACGCCGGATATCGTTACAACTTCGGGCGGGTTCTGGCGGCAAAGGGCAGATTCGGCGATGCCGCCACGCAGATCGAGGAAGCGGCCCGGCTATCCCAGATGAGAGAGCCGGTGATTCTCCAATTGCTGGCCGCGATGTATTCCGAGCTTGATCGGTACCCCGAAGCGGTGGCAACCGCGCGTCGTGCGCTCGATCTGGCCGCCGAACGGCGAAACCGGGCGCTGGAAGCCTCCATCAGGGCCGATCTCGATCGCTACGAGTCCCGTGTCCACCGGTCGGCTCTTTCGAGGCGATAGCCGCCGCCTATGACCGTGCTTCTCGCGTTGTTTCGAAGCGAAGACGGTGGCTCACGTGGCGCGCACCGGCCAGTCGAAAAAAGACGCTCGCGCCGCCGCCCACCGCCTGTTACTATGGGGGCAATCCAAGCCAAACCTGAGGGCGGCGTGGGCGCAGAAACACCCAGCGGTCGCGAAACCGGTTCGATCCTTCTGGTTGACGACGACGTCAGCCTATGCCGGCTGGTCGGCGATTTCCTTACCGAGTCCGGCTTTGTGCTGCAGTGGGCTCATGACGGACCGCGAGGGCTCGCACGCGCGCTCGATGGCAATTTCGATCTCGTATTGCTGGATGTGATGCTCCCGGCGCTGGGTGGGTTTGAGCTCTTGCGGCAACTTCGCCGGCGGTCATCGGTTCCGGTGATCATGCTGACGGCCAGGGGCGAGCAACGGGATCGGATAGAGGGCTTGAATGCCGGCGCCGACGACTACCTGCCGAAACCGTTTGGGCCTGAAGAATTGTTGGCGCGCATTCAGGCGGTTCTGCGCCGGTCGCGGCACACCGCCTCCACCAGGCCGGAGATCGTCACCATCTCCGATCTTCAGCTCAACCTGCTGACCCGTGAAGTGTGGGCGGGCGACGAGCGCATCGACGTCACCATGATGGAGTTTGACATCCTCGATCTTCTGGTCCGCTCGGCGGGCCGAACCGTGTCCCGGGATGAGGTATGCGCGATGCTGTATCAACGGCAGGCCACGCCGTTCGAGCGGGCGCTCGAGGTTCACATCAGTCATCTGCGAAAGAAGATCGAGCGTGCCGGTATTGCGATCCGGTCGATGCGGGGCGTCGGATACCTGCTGGCGAAGATTGAGGAGGTTGTGTGAAGTCGATCTCCGCGAGAATTCTCATTTGGTCGTTGTCCACGCTGCTGCTGAGTCTTCTGGCCTTTTCGCTGATCTCGCGGTTTGTCGTTGGCCGCGCCGTCAACCAGGTCTTCGAGCGAATCAAAGAGTTGCAGCTTTACCAGGCGCGGGAGGCGTATGAGCATGGGGGCGCGCCGGAACTGGCGCGCTACCTCGACCAATGGCACGCGTTCCTTAAAGCGGACCATTACCTGACCGACTCTTCCGGCAAAGATCTCGTCACGGGCCAGAATCGGTCGGCTTTGTTCGCGGGCATGGCAACGCGGGGACAGTCGCAATCCCGGGTCGGCGATCGCTTCGTCCTCAACGCGGTCTCCGCGGACGGGCGCTACCATTTTCTGGCAATCATCCGCCCGCCGTTTTCTTTGGCCACCTTTGTGCCGTATTACCTGATGTTGCTCGCCTGCGTGGTAGTTTTATTCTGGCTTCTCGCCGTCGATATCGCGTCGCCGATTCGCAGCCTTACCAGGACCGTCAGATGCTTTGGAGCAGGTAATCTGACAGCGCGCGTGGATTCGCGCCGCAAGGACGAGATCGGCGAGCTCAGCCGTACCTTCAACGAAATGGCCGAGCGAATCGGGACGCTGTTGACCGCTGAGCGGCAGTTACTGGAGGACGTTTCGCACGAGTTGCGATCGCCTCTCGTGCGCCTGAGTTTCGCAGCCGAACTCGTGCGCAAAGCGCCGGACCGGGATGCCGCCGTGTCCCGATTGCGGCGAGAAATCGACCGCTTGTCGGAGCTGGTAAGTACTCTCCTGGAGATGACCAGAGCGGAAGGCAACCCCAGATCGGGACTTGCGGACGAGGTGCAATTGAGTGACCTCCTGCAGGAGATCGTGGATGACTGTGCGGTAGAAGCGGACGCGCGCGGCTGCTCCACTCAGATGACTGCCGACGACGATACCTGGATCACCGGCGACCGCGAGTTGCTGCGGCGGGCTATCGAGAACATCATCCGCAATGCGGTCCGCTATGCCCCGGAGGGATCCGTGGTGGAGGTACGCATGCGCCGGAACGACGCGGGTCCGGTCATTTCCATCCGCGACTACGGTCCCGGCGTTCCGGAAGACCTGCTCCCGCGAATCTTCGATCCTTTCGTCCGAGCCGACCCGTCGCGGAGCGAGGCTACCGGCGGATTTGGGCTTGGCCTTGCGATTGCCAGGCGCGCCGTGCTTCTTCACCGCGGACAGATCAGCGTGAGGAACGGGAATCCTGGACTGATTGTAACCGTGACTCTGCCCCGCGGCGAACGGCCGGCCGACCTGGGCGCCGACGCGAACCCCACCGCGGCGGATTCCGGCCCCCAGCAGCGGTAGAGAGTTGGCCTGTGCGGGCTGCGGCTTCCCCGATGAACACGCACGCCCGTCGCATGCCTTGCTCATCGAGAGTCTCCACATCCTCGCAGGAAGGCGATTTCACTATTTGTCCGCCGCGGAAACCGCCCGCCCGAGCGTATTCACCAGGCCCGAGATCGCCGCCGTGAAGCGCTCCTGGCTCAGGGACTCCGGCAGAGGTATGGATAAGACCGGCCTGTTCGTCCTGGTGTCCCGGGTGAACAAGCCGGACAACATCTGCTCCAATCGGCTGCCGGACGCCCCGGCGGACCTCGCGGCCGTGCCGTCACGTGTATCACAAGAAGTCAGCTGCGTCCCGGGAATGCCGGCGGCGGTCGGCCCTGGCTCTCAGCAGCTTCGGGCAAACTGCACACGCGCGTGGCACGTCTGGTGGCGCTGCCGGCGCGGTTTCGCCTCGACAGCCTGAGCAAAAGAGAGTAAAATAAGCACAGAAACTAAGGATATCGGAGTATGGCAAGAATTCAGCCCGTCCTGACACCGACCGAACTTGTGCTGGTTGACCAGATGGCCGCGTTAACGGGCTCAAAGCGAACTGAAGTGATCAAGAGCGCACTGGCCGTCTATCACTGGTTCGTGCGGCAGGCGCTTACTGGGAGCCAGGTTGTGGCGCGCAAGCCAACCGGGGAAGAAGTCGCCATTGAGACGGCGGAACTTGCAGTCCTGGAGGGCAAGGGTAACCGCCTTGGCCCCGAAGAATTGGGCTTGCTGGCCAGGCGACTCGCGGCAGCTTCGAATCCGGTCGAGGCCGCACGTATCAAAGAGCGCCTCACGCGCGGCTTCTATGGGATTTAGGGCCGCGAATCCAGGGATCAGGTTGTGCCGAGAGTCCGCCGCCAAAATGTTCCGCCCGCGCTGTTTCAGCATCTGCTCGACCGCGTCCAGAGCCGGAAGATTCCATCTCAGTTAGAACCGCTGGCAAAATGGCTCGACAACGAGCCCGAGGTACCCGAGGGCCCGTGGTACAAGCGATTCTCCGGTATGACAGTCTGCGGCGAGGGTGAGCTAATCAAGACATTCCTGCTCCCTGCTCAGGTACCGAAGGGCCAGCGCGTTTCGTGAGAACCGGGCTCGGAACTGTGCGGATGGAAAGCCCTTGGAGGCGAGCCAGCACCGAGGACAATTCACCCAGGAAGCACCCCCGCCTCCGTTTCCTGGCCCCGAGGTTCTTGTCCAACGCAAGAGAGGACGGATCTACATGCGAATCAGACAGCCATCGTGTTTGCGGACCAGATAACTGACCCGCCCCCTACTCTTCCTCTTCCTCTTCGCCGGTCCGCGCGGCCTTCGCCGCCGCGATGATCTTGTCCGCCTGCAGTTGGGGCACGAAGTCGTAGTGGTCGAACTCCATGCTGAACGACGCCCGGCCCTGCGTGATCGAGTTCAGGTCGTTCTGATAGCTCAGCATCTCGGACATCGGCACCTGCGCGCGAATAATCTGCACGCTGCCTTTGGTGTCCATGCCGGTGATGCGGCCGCGCCGTCCGTTCATGTCGCCCATCAGGTCGCCGGCGTACTCCACCGGCCCCTGCACTTCCACTCTTACGATGGGTTCCAGCAACACCGGCTTGGCCTTCTCCATGGCCGCTTTGAACGCCTTGCGCGCGGCCAGCTTGAAGGCCATTTCCGACGAATCGACGTCGTGGTAGGAGCCGTCGTACACGGTCACCTTGAAATCCACCACTGGGAAACCGGCCAGATAGCCCTTCTCGGCCGCCTCCACAATGCCTTTCTCCACGGCGGGAATGAAATTGCGCGGGATGGAGCCGCCGAAAATCTCATTGGCGAACTCGAACTTCCCGCCGCGCGCCAGCGGCTCCATGCGAATCCAGCAGTCGCCGAACTGCCCGTGGCCTCCGGTCTGCTTCTTGTGCCGGCCCTGCACGTCGGCGTTCCCGCGAATAGTCTCGCGATACGGAATCTTCGGCGCGCTCAGCCCCACCTCCACGCCGTAGCGCTTCTTCAGGCGGCTGACAATGATCTCCACGTGCTGCTGCCCGCTGCCCGCCAGCAGGAACTCCTTCGTCGCCGGGTCGCGATAGAACCGCAGCGACTGGTCTTCCTCCAGGATTCGCGCAATCGCGTTGCTCATGCGATCCTCATCCTGCCGCGATTTTGCCGAAACTGCGTAGGCGATGGACGGCTCGGGAAGCTTCACCGGCGGCCAGACAATCGGCGACGCCTTGTCGGCCAGCGTGTCGCCCGTGAGCGTGTCCTTCAGCTTGGCCACCGCGCCGATATCGCCGGCGTGCACCTCGGTGACAGGCACAATCTGTTTGCCCATCAGCACGCCGATGTGCGCCAGACGGTCCGTGGTGCTGGTGCGGGAGTTGGTGGCGTTGGCGTCGTTCTTCAACACGCCGGACATCACCTTGAAGTACGAAACGCGCCCGGCGAACGGGTCGGCAACGGTCTTGAACACGAACAGGCTGAGCGGTCCGCTGTCGCCGATGGCGCGCGTGGTCTCTGCGCCATTCAGGGTGGCCGCGAAGGGCTCGTGGTCGGTGGGAGCCGGGAAGTAGTCGCTGATGAAATCCAGAATCTGGTCGGCGCCGATGTTGTGCAGCCCGGAGGCACACAGCACCGGATACATGCGGCGCTCCTTCACGGCCAGACGGAGGCCATCCACGATGTGCTCCACCGGAAGCGTTCCTTCGTTGAAGAACTCTTCCATCAGCGCGTCGTTGCCCTCGGCAATCATCTCCACCAGCGCCTCATGCGCCTTCTGCGCGGCTTCCGCCAGCTCCGCGGGAATGTCGCCCTCGCGGCCCTTGCCATCACCGTCGGCGGTGTACGTGTACGCCTTCATCCGGATCAGATCGACAACGCCCTTGAAATCGCGCTCGGAGCCCACGGGCAGTTGGATCGGCACCGCCGTACGTCCGAACGTCTCCTGCACGCTTTCCACGGCGCGCTCGAAGCTGGAACGTTCGCGGTCGAGTTTGTTTACGATAATGGCGCGGGGATGATGGAACTCGTCGGCGAATTCCCAGACCTTCTCCGTCTGCACCTCGACGCCGGCCACGCCGTCTACCATCACCAGCGCGGCATCGGCGGCCACCATGGAAGCGTGCGTGTCGTTGATGAAGATGTTGAAGCCGGGCGTGTCGAACAGGTTGATCTTCTTCTTCTTGTACTCGACGTAGGCGAGGGAGGTGGAAATGGTCAGCTTGCGGTTGACCTCTTCTTCGTCGCTGTCGGTGACCGTGTTGCCCTCGTCAACGCGAGTCAACCGATTGCTGGCGCCTGTGCTGAAGAGCAATCCGGCCGCCAGCGAGGTCTTCCCGGAATGCCCGTGTCCGATCAGAGCGACATTTCTGACATCGTTTCCTTCATAGGCTTTCATGGGTTAGTCCCCTCCTGAGGGACTCAGGGTGGCTTGAAACCAGCATAGTAACACAGTTGAAATTGCGGGGATTTTGGGGCATTACCAGGCTGCCGCTCGCGCCAGACGGTCCCGAATCGCCACCCACGCGGCGCCCTCCGGTGGAAGCTCCACGGCAATCCACTCGTAACCTTCGGCATCCAGCTCGTAGAGCGTCTGGTAGAGCGCGCTGGCGTACTTCTCCGCGTCATCCGGCATTGGCACCGCTTTGCTGGCCGGCCGCGGCGTGGTGATGAACATGTACGCGCCGCGTCCGGAGGGCAGCGCTTCCCCGGGAGCCAGCAGAACCAGCTTCGTCGCCGGGCTGTAGTGCCGTGGATGCAGGCCCGGCGATGCGTGGCTTCCTTCCGCCGAAGCCGTGCGGGCCACGCGCACCGGCCCGATCACCGCCTCGATCTGCTCGCGCGAGACCATTCCCGGCCGCAGCAGCACCGGTTCGTCGACGATGGACAATACGGTGGATTCAATGCCCACCTGAGTCGGACCGCCGTCCAGAATCATGTCCACGCGATCGCCGAGGCTCGCCCGCACATGCTCGGCGCGCGTAGGCGACAACCCGCCAAACCGATTGGCGCTGGGCGCCGCCACCGGAACTCCCGCGGCTCGCAATAACGCGAGCGCCATCGGATGAGCGGGAACCCGAATGCCCACCGTGTCCAGCCCCGCGGTCACGCGCTCGCAGATGTTGGCGTGCTTCTTCAGAACCAGCGTAAGCGGCCCCGGCCAGAAGTGGTGGGCCAGCAGGTCCGCCCGCACCGGCCACTCGGCCACAATCAGACGCGCCAGGTGAATGGAGCTGACATGGATAATCAGCGGGCTGGTGGCCGGCCGCCCCTTGGCTTCGAAGATGCGCTCGACGGCCGCCGGGTCCAGCGCGTTCGCGCCCAGACCGTAGACGGTCTCAGTGGGAAAAGCGACCAGACGGCCGGAACGCAGCAGCGCCGCCGCACGCGCGATTTCGGATTGGTCACTCGACCGCGTCGTCTTTTCCGTCACTGGCGGTCCTGCCGGTCTTGCGCCACACCAGATACGAGTGAATCAGCGCGTCGATGTCGCCGTCCAGAACGCGGTCAACATCGCCGATGGAGAGCCGCGAGCGGAGGTCTTTCACCATCCGGTACGGCGCCAGCACGTAGCTGCGAATCTGGCTGCCGAAGTTGATGCCCAACTTCGTGTCCTCCAGCTTGTCCTGTTCCACCTTCTTCTTCGCCAGCTCATGCTCGTACAGGCGCGCCTTCAATTGCTTCATGGCGCTGGCCCGGTTCTTGTGTTGCGAGCGCTCGTTCTGGCACTGCACCACGATGCCCGTCGGGATGTGCGTGAAGCGCACCGCCGATTCGGTGCGGTTCACGTGCTGGCCGCCGGCCCCGCTGGCCCGGAATACGTCGATCTTCAGATCGTCGGGCTTGATGTCGATCTTCACGTCTTCGTCCACCTGCGGGTAGGCGAATACCGAAGCGAACGAAGTGTGCCGCCGCGCGTTGGCGTCGAAGGGCGAGATGCGCACCAGCCGGTGGACGCCGATTTCCGACTGCAGCAGCCCGTAGGCGTTCTCGCCGTTCACTTCTATCGTGGCCGACTTGATGCCCGCGCCTTCACCCTCCTGGCGGTCCGTCAGCTCGCAGTTCAGTCCTTTGCGCTCGCACCAGCGCATGTACATGCGCAGCAGCATTTCGGCCCAGTCCTGGCTCTCGGTGCCGCCCGCGCCCGGATGGATGTTGACGATGGCGCTTTTTCCGTCGTTCTGACCGGAAAGAAGCATCTCGGTTTCCAGTTCTTCAATCCGCGTCGAGAAGGCGCGTATTTCCCGCTCGATATCGCCGAGGACGTCCTCGCCCTCGCGCGCCAGTTCGAACAGCGTGTCCAGATCGGAGGTGAGCGAGGCGACCTCAGCCTCGCGGGCGATCCCCTCTTCCAGGCGTTTGCGCTTCTGCATTACGTCCTGGCTCTTTTCGGGCTGGTTCCAGAAGTCCGGGTCGGAGATCTGTTGTTCGCTCCGGGCTAGTTCCGCTCTCTTGTTGGGAGCGTCAAAGATAGCTCCGCACAGCGTCAGCCTGCTGGCGGAGCGTAACGTACTCTCTTTCGAGTTCTTCCAGAGTCATTAGGAAACCATTTTAGCAGCCCATGGCAAAAGTGGCCGTTCGGCCAATTCGGGGACGGGCGACGAATTCCCGCACCGGGAAGCCACTGAAAACAATCCACTGGTCGTTGCGGAATCTCGTTGCCCGTCCCTGTAATTGGACGCGCAGTGACTTCCACCACGGGCTGTTAGCAGTGCGGGCAGGAGGTGCTCAAAAAACGCGAATCGCGCACAACCGAGCTGAACCCGGCGTGCGCGATTCCCGGAAAACGTCGATGGACGAAAAGTTACTTGGTTTCGGCCGGGGCGGCGTTGGCAGCCTTCGTCTTCTTGGTCTTCTTGGTCTTGGTGGCCTTGGTGGCCTTCGTGGCAGCCGGAGCTTCGTCCGCAAACGCAACGCAGCCGAGGGCGAGGGAAAGGCCGAGCATGAGGCCCATGATCTTCTTCATGTGATTTTTTGTCTCCTTGTCTTTCTGAAGCGAGCCGCAGCCCGCCTTCCCCATCATCATGTCAGGACGACATGAACCCGGCCTTAAGGGGCCATTAAATCCGCTTAACTGTCACGACGGGGCAAAAAACAAGGATCGCGCACCCCGGCCTTGAGACCGGCGCGCGCGATCCGGAAAAACACGAGCGAGAACAGTTACTTCGCCGTGGTTTCGGCAGGAGCGTTCTTCGCCTTGGTGGCCTTCGTCTTGGTGGCCTTGGTCTTGGTGGCCTTGGTGGCCTTGGTGGCCTTTTCCTTGGTGGCCTTGGTGGCCTTGGTCTTCTTTGCCTTCGTCGCCTTCGTCACGGTGGTATCGGCGGGCTTCGCGGCTTCATCCGCCAGGGCAACGCAGCCGAGGGCGAGGGACAGGCCGAGCATCAGGTTCATGAGCTTCATAGTTGTGCAGTCTCCTTGTGTACGGTGCAACGGGAATTGTTACGGCTTCGCAGCAATCATGTCAGCGTGACATGAAGGACTCCTTAAGACCTCATTAAAACCCCTTAATTGTGGAAACCTCAGACCAGCGTTCACAACCGCCGATAACCCAGGCCGACAGAGGTAAGCTACTTTCCTGCAACGTGTTACGAGCAGGACGGGGGCCAGCCCACCGGTGCCGCCGAGGCCGCAGGGGCTAGCATATTCTCGTGTACGGAAAGCAGGAGATCGCCCGCCGCCTCGCCAATGAACTCCAGCTCACACCTGGGGCGGCCGCCGACGAGGTCGACCGTGTCGTGGCGGGGATTCTGAAGAAGCTCCGGAAGGGTCACGATGCGCACCTGCGCGGCGTGGGCATCCTGCATCCCGTGACGAAGAAGCGCAAAGGGCCCGGCAGCGAGCCTCGGCGAGGGAAGCGCTGATGCGCCGTTCGCAGCGCCGGGACATGACGGACCGCCTCGTGCGGATCGTCAAGGAGTGTCTGGCCGAAGGGGCGCGTGTCGAGATTGACGGTCTGGGCACTTTCCTGCCGAACGGGAGCAGCGGCCTGCGCTTTGTCCCGCAGAATCGTCCCCGGGTGTTCCTCGCCTATGTAGACGAGGATGCGTGTCATGTCCGCCGGCTGCACGACGCCCTCGCCGCGAAGCGCTTCGATCCGTGGGTCGACAAGGCCAAACTCCTGCCGGGACAGAACTGGCCGCGCGCCATCGAGACGGCGATTCACACCAGCGATTTCTTCATCGGCTGTTTCTCATCGCGCGCGGTGGTCAAGCGCGGGTCGTTCCAGAGCGAACTGCGCTTCGCCCTCGAATGCGCACGGCAGACGCCGCTGGACGAGATTTTCCTCATCCCGGTGCGCCTCGAAGAGTGCACCGTTCCGGCCAGCGTATCGCGGCAGATTCATTACGTGGACCTGTTCCCCAACTGGGATGCCGGGGTGCGGCGGCTGCTGGCGGTGTTGTCGGCGGAAGCGCGCAGGCGCAATGGCCGGCAGTTACGGTTTCTTCGCTGAAGCGTTGGTGGAAGCCAGCTTATGCCGAACCGAATCGGCGGTCTTCGATGTCGGGTCCAGCCCCAGGTATTTCTCGAAAGCCTTGCGCATGGCCGCGGTGTCGTTCTGCTTTTCGTCGGCCTCGCCCAGGCGCAGCCACGCTTCGGCGAGCCCGGGGCTCCACTTCGTGGCCTCTTCAAACCGCAGCGCCGCGGAATGGAACTTGCCCTGCTTGAAATAGAAGTTGCCGACCGTCAGCTCCTTCTGGGCCTGCATCGGGTTGAACGCGTACACCTTCGGTTTGGGGTTCTCGGCAACGTCCTCTTCGGCCGGTTCCTGATATTTGGGTTCGTTTGGCGCGGGCGCGACGGGCTTGTCCTGCGCCCTTCCCGAGAGCATCAGAACGGGCAACAACATCGCCAGCAGGAACGCTCGTGTCACAATTAGAGTATAACTTTGCGATGGAACTGCGGCCCGCACTAAAGGAACAAGCCGCGCAGTTGCCCGCCCTCCCCGGAGTTTACCTTTACAAGGACGCCCACGGCACGGTCCTCTACGTCGGAAAAGCGAAGAGCCTGCGCAGCCGCGTGCGCAGTTACTTCGTGGAAGAGCGGCTGGCCGACGCGAAAACGGGGAGCCTCATCTCGGAAGCTGCCGAGGTCGACTACATCCTGGTCGACAACGAGAAGGAAGCTCTGGCGCTTGAGAACAACCTCATCAAACAGTACAAGCCCCGCTTCAACATCCTTCTTCGCGACGACAAAACCTATCCGTATGTCAAGCTGACCAAAGAGAAGTACCCGCGCGTGTACGTGACGCGCCGTCTGCTGAAGGATGGCTCGACGTACTTCGGCCCGTATTTCCCGGCGAATCTGGCGCACCGCCTGGTGCACTTCATTCACGGCCACTTCAAGGTGCCTTCGTGCCACGTCGACTTTTCGCGCACGCACAAGTACCCCTGCCTCGAATATCACATCCACCGCTGCCATGGCCCGTGCGTCGTGGGACTCACCACGGACGAGACCTACACCCGCGCCGTGCACGACGTGAAGCTGTTCCTCGAGGGCCATCTGAAGGATCTGGCCGGGCAGTTGCGCGCGCGCATGCAGGCGGCATCCGACGGCGACGAATTCGAGCAGGCCGCGGCGTTGCGCGATCTGATCGCCACCGTGGAAGAGCAGGATGAGAAGCAGAAGATGGCCGCCGCCAGTGGCGACGACACCGACATCTTCTCCTTCTACGCGGAGCCGCCGCTGGTGGCCGTGAATCTCTTTCACCTGCGCGCGGGAAAGATCGTCGACCGGCGCGAATTCTTCTGGGAAGACCAGGCGGCGCTCGACCCCGCCGAGCTGTTCGCGTCGTTGTTGAAGCAGGTCTACATCGGCCAGCAGTACATCCCGGCCCTGATTCACGTCCCCGTCGATTTCGAGGACCGCGAGCCGTTGGAAGAGTATCTGGGCGAGCGCCGCGGCCGCAAGGTGGAGATCCATACCCCGCAGCGCGGGCAGAAGAAGGCCATGCTCGCTCTGGTGAAAACCAACGCCAGGCACAGCTTCATGCAGCGCTTCCGCGTGTTGCGGCCCAGGTCCAAAGCGATCATCGAGGCGCTCGCCGACGCGCTCGATCTGGCCGAGAGGCCCAGGCGCATCGAGTGCTTCGACATCTCGCACATCCAGGGCACCGACAAAGTGGCCAGCATGGTGGTGTGGGAAGACGGGCGGATGAAGAAGCAGGACTACCGCAAGTTCATCATCCGCACCGTGGTGGGCAACGACGATTTCGCCTCCATGCGCGAGGTGGTCGCGCGCCGGTACGCGCGCCTGAAGGAAGAGGGCAAGCCGATGCCTGGCCTGATCCTCATCGACGGCGGTTTGGGCCAGCTCCACGCCGCGGCCGAATCGCTGGAAGCGCTGGGCATCATCAACCAGCCGCTCGCCTCCATCGCCAAGCGAGAGGAGCTGATCTACGTTTTGGGCCGCGAGGACGAACCGGTGCGCCTGGACCATCACTCGCCGGTCCTGCACCTGATCCAGACTGTGCGCGACGAGGCCCACCGGTTCGCGGTCACTTTCCACCGCACGCGGCGCAACGCGGCCCGGCTGACCTCCGAGTTGGAGAATGTCGCCGGCGTGGGCGAGAAGACCCTGACAAAGCTGCTGCGCCATTTCGGCAGCTCCGAGCGGGTTCGCCAGGCCGGCGAAGAGGAGCTGGTGAAGATTGTGGGCCGCGCCGTCACCCGGCGGATAAAGGCCCATTTCGCCGCGCAGGTGGCCGCACCGGGGTTGCCCATTCTGCCGTAAATCAGGCTGTACCATTAAAGCGTTCCCGGTGCGTCCCTCGGGTAACAGCTTTCAAACGAACGCGGAGAGGCAAATATGGACTCTCGTAACGGGCTCTTTCGCAGCGCCAGTACGAAGGCGGCTCTCTTCTTCCCAGTCATTTCCTTCCTTTTGGTCGCGGGCCCGGCGGCTGCGCAGTCCGGCGACGACACCGCCACTTTCAAGGCCGGCGTGAATCTGGTGATCGTACCGGTGGTGGTGCGCGACTCCGACGGGCACGTGGTATCGGACCTGCGCAAAGAGGACTTCACTCTGCTCGACAACGGCAAGCCCCAGGCGATCACGAGCTTCCGGCTGGAGAAGCCGGGCCAGCGCGTTGCCCAGGAGAAACCGGTTCCGGGCGCGGGCGGTCAGGCGGAGAAAGCGAAAAGCGCGCCGATGGTCATCCCCGACCACTTTGTCGCCTATGTCTTCGACGACATGGCCATCCGGGAATTCGGCGATCTGGTGTGGGTACGCGATGGCGCCATGCGGCACATAGCCACGCTGCAGCCTGGCGACCGGGCAGCCGTTTTCACCACCTCCTGCCGCACCTCGCTCGATTTCACGGACGACCGGGCAAAGTTACAGGAGAAAGTGTCGAAGCTTCGGCAGGAAACGCGTTCAATTTGTCCGGAGGGGCGAAGCCAGGAGCCGGCCCTTATTCGTGGTGGGACGCCGGTCCCAACAGCCACGGATTCCGCGCAATTCGATCTCGCCGGCCTGTTGGCGGGGGTGGTGGCGCGGATGTCCACGCTGCCGGGACAACGGAGCATCGTCTTCGTTTCGTACGGCACCGCCTGGGACGACGGCTTAAGCGTGTTACAGCAGTTGATCGACCGCGCCATCCGCTCCAGGGTGGTCATCCATACACTGGATGCGCGAGGTCTCCACCCGACCACGCCCGGCGCCGATTCCGCCCTGGGGGGGAGCGCCCAGCAGGTGGAGAGTGCGATCCAGAGGAAGAACCTGGCTGAGCTGAAGGCACGTGTGGAGCTGAGCGCGCTGGCCTGGGGGACCGGTGGCACTGCCGTCGAGAACACCAACGATGCCGACGCGGCATACCGGCGACTAGCCACGCCGGAGAGCATCTACATGCTGGGCTTCTCGCCGGAGGACGCTAACCTGGACGGCAAGCTCCATCATCTGAAGGTGACGGCAAAGGACCCGCGCAAGCTCAGTCTGCAGGCTCGCACCAGCTACTACGCGGCAACACCCGCCGAACAGCAGGCGGCGCGGACGGGAACGGCCGCACCCGCGCTTGTGCCGAGCGAGGCGGAAGCGCAGGAGGTGGCCCGGACCATCGGAATCGGCCAGCCTCCGGCGCCTGTGACGTTCCAGTCCAAGGTGAATCTGGTGCTGGTGCCGGTGGTGGTGCGCGATTCGCAGGGGCACGCCGTGGGCAATCTCACGAAGGATGATTTCCAGCTTTTCGACAGGGGCAAGCCCCAGGACATCAAACAGTTCTCGGTGGAGCAGCCGGGGCAGCACATCGCCCTGGAGAAGCCGGTCGAAGGCGCCGGAGCGAATGAAGACGAAATCGGCGCGCTGCAGAAGCATGCGCCCATGGTGATCCCGGACCGCTTTGTCGCGCTGGTGTTCGACGACTATCACCTGAAGATGGGCGGCATGGACAACTTCAGTCAGGGCTACCTGATTTGGGCCCGCGACGCTGCCCGGCGCTACATCGCCACGCTGAAGCCCTCGGACCGGGTGGCCATTCTCACCACCACCGGAGAAACCGCGCTCGATTTCACCGCCGACCGCGCGAAGCTGGAGCAGGCGCTGCTCAAACTGCATACAAGCCAGGACAAAAAGCCACCGGCCATGTCTGGGGCACTGTTCCCTGCGGGGCAGGGGCAAGCGCCGGTTTTCGATACGACGAATCGCACGGACGAGTGGGAGGCGCGGCGCTCGCTGGAGAAGTTGCAGGCCATCGTCCGCAGGATGTCGGTGGAGCCGGGACAACGGACCATGGTCCTGCTGTCGCCCAGTTTCGAGCTGCGCCAGGAACCGCACTGGGACCTGCTGCCGGATACTATGAACCTGATCGACCGCTCCATCCGTTCCGGTGTGGTGATCAACACGCTCAACGTGCGCGGCCTTGACCCGTCCGGCAACGGACCGGACGAGCTGCTGTTCCGACTGAGCGACGGCACCGGCGGCACCTATGTCCGCGACCGCAACGACTACGATTCCGCATTGCACCAACTGGCCGACGCGCCCGCGTATCGCTACATCCTGGGCTTCTCGCCGGAGAACCTGAAACAGGACGGCACCGTGCATAATCTGAAGGTCTCCCTGAAGGACGTGCATGGGCTCGAGGTGCAGGCCCGCCGCGCGTATTGGGATGCGAAGCCCGCGAAGGAAGCGGTGGAGACCGCCGCCGGCAAGGGCGTCACGGAGGCTCCACGGGAGAGCAAGGCGGAGGAAAAGGAGTTGGCCGATACGCTGGGCATCGCACAACAGGTGGCAAAGGTAGAGGCGCCGAGCGCGGTTCCCGCCCCGGCAAACGCTGCGGAGATCACGTCGCACGACCAGGCGGTGACCTTCCAGGCAAAGGTGAACCTGGTGATGGTGCCGGTGGTGGTGCGCGACACAAAAGGACAGGCCGTCGGGAACCTGACGAAAGACGATTTCCAGCTCTTCGACAAAGGCAAGCGCCAGCAGATCAGCAAGTTCACCGTCGAAAAGGCAGGCGGCCAGGCGGTGGCGGCAAAGCCTGCGGCGGCGGAAGGGAACGCCGAGGGCGGCCAGCCGGAGAAACAGACGGAGCAAGCGGTGGTGGCGCCAGAGAACTTCATCGCCTACCTTTTTGACGACGTCCATCTGAAGTTCGCGGACCTCGCGCGGGTTCGGGATGCCGCCGGCCGGAACATCGACACGCTGCAGCCCACCGACCGCGCGGCCATCTTCACAACCTCGGGCCAGGGAGTTCTCGATTTCACCGACGATCGCGCGAAACTGCACGCGGCGCTGCTCAAGTTGCGGCAACGCCCGCTCACCGGGTCCGGAATGCAGGAATGCCCGGACGTGAGTTATTTCATGGCGGACCTGATCGCGAACAAGGAGGACGGGGCCGCATTGAGCGTGGCCACGCAGGAAACCATGGCCTGCATGAGCCTGCCCCCGGAGGCCGTCAACACCGCGCGGGGCATTGCCGAGGGCGCGGCAAGGCGTGTCCTCGCGGAGGGCGTGCACGAAAGCCGCACGTCGTTGATCGTGCTCAAGGACGCGGTACGCCGCATTTCGGTGATGCCCGGACGGCGAATGATCATTCTCACTTCGCCCGGGTTCCTGGTGCTGGAGGAGCTGCGGCAGGACGAACTGGACGTGGTGGAACGCGCCGTCCACGCCAACGTGGTCATCAGTTCGCTGGACGCTCGCGGGCTCTACACAGTGGACCCAGCCGGTGAAATCGACCAGAGACAGTTCGATCCCAACGTGACCAGGGCGAAGTTTCAGTATCACCAGCAGGAGGCCATTGCCACCTCCGGCGTGCTGGAGGAGATGGCCGCGGGAACCGGCGGAACGTTCATCGAGAACACCAACGATTTCGACGGCGGCTTCCGGCGGCTGGCAACGCCGCCCGAGTACATCTACATGCTCGGCTTCGCGCCGGAGAACCTGAAGCCGGACGGGAGCTTTCACGCGCTGAAGGTGAAGCTGAACTCCGGAGAGAAACTGAGCCTGCAGGCACGGCACGGGTACTTTGCTCCGAAGGGCGCCCAGAACGAAGTTGCGATGGCGAAGGAAGAAATCGACAGCGCGGTCTTCTCGCGGGAGGAGATCCATGAACTTCCGGTGGAACTGCATACCCAGTTCTTCAAGCCCAGCGACACGGAGGCGAAGCTGAAAGTGCTGGCCAGCGTGGACCTGAAGCAGTTGCTGTTTCGCAAGGACGAAGGACGCAACCGGAACGACCTGACGGTGGTGTCGGCGCTGTTCGACAACAACGGCAACTTCGTCGCCGGCATGGAGAAGATCCTGCAAATGCGCCTTCTCGACCAGACCTTCGAACGGCTCAAGCAGGCGCCCCCGATCAAGGTGATCTCCAGCTTCGACGTGAAGCCGGGGAGTTATCTGATCCGGCTGGTAGTGCGCGACGCCGAAGGCCATCTGATGGCCACCGAGAACGGCGCGGTAGAAATCCCGTAGCGGTCACTCAGGCTGTACTATTGAAGCGTTCCCGATGCGTCCTTCGTGTTGAGCGTTCAAAACCGAATACCGGAGCGCAATTATGGACTCTCGTAACGGACTTTTCCGGAGCGCCAGGACAAAGGCGGCTCTTTTCTTCCCAATCGTCTCCTTCCTCTCGATCGCGGGCCAGGCCGCTGCGCAGCCCGGCGACGACACCGTCACGTTCAAGGCCGGTGTGAATCTGGTGATGGTCCCGGTAGTGGTGCGCGACGCCGACGGGCACGCGGTGTCCGATCTGCGGAAAGAGGACTTCACGCTGCTCGACAACGGCAAGCCCCAGGTGATCACCAGCTTCCGCATGGAGAAGCCGGGCGAGCGCGTTGCGACGGAGAAGCCGGTTCCCGGCGTGGAGAAATCGAAAGCTGCGCCAATGGTTATCCCCGACTACTTCATTGCGTACGTCTTCGACGACATGGCCCTGGACTTCGGCGATCTGGTTTGGGTACGCGACGGCGCCATCCGGCACATAGCCACGTTGAGGCCGGGCGACCGCGCCGCGGTTTTCACTACGTCCTGCCGCAACCAGCTCGATTTCACGAACGACCGGGACGCATTGCGGGAGAAGATGTCGAAACTCCGGCAGGAAATCCATTCCATTTGTCCCGAAGGGCGAAGTCAGCAGCCAGCGCTGATTCCCGGTGGAAAGCCAGTCCCGACGGCCGCGGATTCGGCGCAATACGATCTCGTCGGTTTGTTGGCGGGGGTGGTGGCGCGGATGTCGACACTGCCGGGCCAGAGGAGCATCGTCTGGGTTACGCCTGGGATGGGGTGGGACGAGAACCTGAGCGTGTTGCATTCACTGATTGACAACGCCATCCGCGCGAGGGTGGTGATCAACACGCTGGATGCGGGGGGACTCCGCACGCCTCCTCTCCCAGGCGGAGCGAGCAATCCCCAGCAGTTGGAAGCTGCGAAGCAGGCCGCGATGCTGGCCGCGCTCAAGGCACGCGTGGGACTGAGCGCACTGGCTTATGGAACCGGCGGCACGGCCATCGAGAACACGAACGATGCCGACGCGGCGTACCGGAAGCTGGCGACGCCGGAGTGTATCTATATGCTGGGCTTTTCGCCCGGAGATGAAAACCTGGACAGCAAGCTCCATCGGTTGAAGGTGACGGTAAAGGACCGGCGCAAGCTCAGCCTGCAGGCTCGCACCAGCTACTACGCCGCAACGCGCGCCGAACAGCAGGCGGAGCGGACGGGACCGGCCGCAGCTCCGCTCGTGGAGAGCGCGGCGGAGGCAAAGGAAATGGCCGACGCGCTGGGCATCGGACAGCGTCAGCGTCCCACGGCCGCCGAGCCTCTGCCTGCGGAGTCGGACGCGGTTTCCGCTCCGGCGGACGTGGCGGAGATCGCGTCGCACGACCAGGCGGTGACCTTCCAGTCGAAGGTGAATCTGGTGGTGGTGCCGGTGGTGGTGCGCGATTCGAAGGGGCAGGCCGTGGGGAGCCTGACGAAGGACGATTTCCAGCTCTTCGACAAAGGCAAGCGGCAGCAGATCACGAAGTTCACCGTGGAAAAGGCCAGCGGTCAGCCAGTGGCAGCGAAGCCTGGGGCGAGCGGGAACCCCGAGGGACAGGCGGAGAAGCCTGTGACCCTGCCCGACAACTTCATCGTGTACCTGTTCGACGACATTCACCTCATGTTCGAGGATCTCGCGTATGTGCGGGATGCCGCCGGGAGGAACATAGACACGCTGCAGCCCACCGCTCGCGCGGCCATCTTCACGACGTCGGGTCAGCACACGCTTGACTTCACGGACGACCGCGCGAAGCTGCATGCCGCTCTGCTCAAGTTGCGGGCACGCGCACTCACTGGAGCGGGCGTGAAGCAATGTCCGGACGTCAGTTATTACATGGCCGACCAGATCGTCGACAAGAACGCCCCGAACGATTTTGCACACAACCAGCCGCTGCAGGCCGCCGCGTACGAGGCGCTGGCTTGCCTGCACCTGGATCCAAACGCGATGTCCGTGGCGATTTCGCAGGCGCAATCGGCCGCACAGCGCGCGCTCTCGGAGGGCGCTCACGAGAACCGCGTTGCCCTGATGTCGCTCAAAGACATTGTCCGCAGAGTTTCGGCGATGCCGGGCCGGCGGAACATCATTCTGGTTTCGCCCGGTTTCTT
The DNA here is from genome assembly GCA_049510065.1 of Bryobacteraceae bacterium. Classification (GTDB taxonomy): domain Bacteria; phylum Acidobacteriota; class Terriglobia; order Bryobacterales; family Bryobacteraceae; genus CAWACP01. The sequence continues at coordinate 54,620 of JBEKZH010000012.1, read as the reverse complement.
CGCCTCCGAAGAGCTCCGGTTTGACGAACTCGACGTGGTGGAACGCGCCGTCCACTCCAACGTGATCATCAGTTCGCTGGACGCGCGCGGCCTCTATACGCTCAACCCCGCCGGTGACATCGACGACACGTATCTTGACAGCCATGCGCAGCAATTGAAGGAGCAATACCGGCATGCCGACGCCATAGCAGCCTCCGGCGTTCTGGAGGAGATGGCCGCGGGAACCGGTGGAACGTTCATCGAGAACAGCAACGATTTCGACGGCGGCTTCCGGCGGCTGGCCACGGCGCCCGATTACATCTACATGCTCGGCTTCGCGCCGGAGAACCTGAAGCCGGACGGCAGCTTCCACGCCCTGAAGGTGAAGTTGAACGCCGGAGAAAAACTGAGCCTGCAGGCGCGGCACGGGTACTTTGCTCCGAAGGGCGTCCAGAGCGCAACGGCGGCGGAGAAGGAAGCGATCGACGATGCGGTGTTCTCTCGAGAGGAGATCCATGATTTGCCGGTGGAGCTGCATACCCAGTTCTTCAAGCCCAGCGACACGGAAGCGAAGTTGAAAGTGCTGGCCAACGTGGACCTGAAGCTGCTGCAGTTTCGCAAGGACAGTGGGCGCAACCGGAACGATCTGACGGTGGTGTCGACGGTGTTCGACAACAACGGCAACTTCGTCGCCGGGCTGCAGAAGATCGTGCAATTCCGCCTGCGCGACCAGACCGTGGAACGGCTCGGGCAGGCGCCCCCGATCAACGTGACTTCCACCTTCGACGTGGCGCCGGGGAGTTACCTGATCCGGCTGGTGGTGCGCGATGCCGAAGGCCATCAGATGGCCACCGCGAACAGCGCGATAGAAATCCCGTAGCGGTGGATTACGGCAGCAGTCTGCGGATGTCAACCGCCGGTACGCCGGGCAGCAGGCGCTCATCCGGAACCGGCTCGCCCAACTCGGACCGTACGGGCACCACGCCAGCCCACACCGGAAGCGCGTAATCCTCTTCGTCGTCAACCGGCCCGCCCGTGCGCACTTTTGCGGAGACTTCCTCGAGGGCCAGGGCCAGCACGCTGGTGGCCTTCATCTCCGCCGGCGCCGGCTGCCGCACCTCTTCCCAGCGGCCCGCCACAACGTGATTCGTGAAGCACCGCAGCGCCTCCATCTTCTCGCCGGGATCGGTCACCAGCCGGGCCTTGCCCAGCACCACCACCGAACGGTAGTTCATGGAGTGGTGGAACGCCGACCGCGCCAGCACGAACCCGTCCACCAGGGTCACCGTAACGCAGACGTCCACGCCCGCCGAGGAGGCGCGCATCATCCGGCTCGCCGCCGACCCGTGGATATAGATCTGGTCGCCGCTGCGCGCATACCCGGTGGGGATGACGAACGGTTGCCCGTCCACGACGAACCCCACGTGGCAGATGCGCCCCTCATCCAGGATGGCGTGGACCTGGGCCTTATCGTAGACGCCGCGCTTCGGCAGGCGCCGCACCTGAGTCCGTTCAGTCGGCGTGAAGGTTTCCATCGTTCTTACACTGTAGCCCGGACGCCACTCCCCGCGGCATTCTGGCCGGACGCTTTGGCCCGCCTGGACGACTCCGAAATCACCCAACGCGCAGTCAGGAAAAGGGTTATGCTCACGACTGCCGCAAACTGCTACCTGACCAGCCCCCCGCGCGGCGAGTTCCTGTTCGCCTTCCCTGGAGCGTTTCATCCGGGAAGGCGTGAAGCGGCTGGCAGCCTGACGCCGGACTCCGGTACGGGCGGTCTATCCCCCCTGAAGCAAAAGTTTTGAAAAACGTAAGAAAGGTCTTGCATCGGTACCGGGACCCGTGGTTTACTTACATCACGGTGGCCTAAATGTGGCCAAAGTGGTTACTAAGGGCCCGAATCTGACCAAAATGGACGCCGAGACGAGGCCGCTGCCGGTAGTACCCCCTCCTCTGGGGATCTACCCGGCTCGTGTCGACGAAAAGGGGCGCCTGAAACTGCCCGCCGACTTCCAGCAGTACCTGAACGCGATCTTCATGGTGGAGGCGTCGGAGCGCCGTGTCTTCATAACGAGCCTCGATCTTCGCACTGTTCGAATCTACCCCCTTTCCCTGTGGAAGTACAACGAACGTTTGCTGGAGCAGGAGACGGAGGACCCGGAGGCGGCGGCGGACCTCGCCTTCCTGGCCAAGGATCTGGGTGGCAGTTCCGAGCTGGATTCCCAGGGCCGCGTGCTGGTTCCCGCGGAACTGAGGCAGTTGCTGAGCCTGGAGTCGCAGCCGGTGCACCTGGACTGCTACAAGGGCCGCATCAGCGTGCTGACCGAGGAAGTGTACAGGGAGAAGCAGAGCAAGTCCCGGGAGAACGTTCAGGAGAAACTGAGCCGCATGGAGCGGAAGGGCCTCTGCTAAGGCAAAGACATATGTATGCACGTCCCGGTCATGCTTGGCGAAGCGCTGGAGTATCTGGCGATACGGCCGGACGGCGTTTTTTTGGACCTGACGACAGGCCTGGGCGGGCATACCCGGGCGATCGCCGAACGGCTGACCACGGGTCTGGTGATTGCCTGCGACCGGGATGCCGAGTCGCTGGAGCGCGCGCGACAGAACACCGCGGACCTGGCCTCGCGGATTCGCTATCACCATGGGAGCTTCGCGGATGCACGAAGGGCGCTCGAAGCCGCGGCTGTGGAGCGAGTGGACGGACTACTGGCGGACCTCGGAGTGAGCCGCTACCAGTTGACGGACCCCGAGCGTGGGTTCTCGCTGATGGCCAACGGTCCGCTCGACATGCGCATGGATCGAAGCGGCGGGACGACAGCCGCGGATCTGGTCAATTTCACTTCAGAAAAGGAACTCGCCGACCTGCTTTTTCGGCTCGGCGAAGAACGGAGGTCGCGACAAGCAGCCAGAGCAATCGTTCGGGCGCGGCCTATCCACAGCACCGGGCAACTGGCGCGCGTTGTGGAACAGGCCGTACCCCGGACGGGCCGTCTGCACCCGGCCACACAGGTGTTCATGGCGCTGCGGCTCGCGGTGAACGGCGAGCTGGACCAGTTGGACGGTCTGCTGGCGGAGGCGCCGGAATTGGTGGCGCGTGGCGGACGCATCGTTTTCATTACGTTCATGTCGCTGGAGGATCGCCGGGTCAAACGGAGCTTTCAGGACATGGCGCGGTCCGAACGTGCGGTCATTCTGACGAAGCACGTAATCAGGCCGTCGGAGGAAGAAGTCAGGAGCAACCCGCCTTCGCGTAGCGCAAAACTGCGCGCGGTGGAGATGAGATAGCGGATTAATATGGCAACGCTGGCAGCACTATTCGACAGACTAACCCTCGCCCGGAGCGCGGTGCAAGTACCCGCGCGCGTGCGCGACACGGCCGACGACTTCCTGGTTCGCCCCATCGCTAACGAGAGTCTTTACCATTTCGTGAAGAAGATCGACAACTCCGGAGTGGTGCGCGAGGACGACCCGCGAGCGGGCCGGGCCTGTTGGAAAGTGATTGGCACGGGCATGGTCAGCACGCTGGCGCTTCTGTGCCTGATGCTGCCCGGTGTGCTCGGGTTGCTGTCGGGCTACCAGCTGCAAACGCTTCGCGACGAGAGGCAGAAACTGGAAACGGCCATCGCGGCGGCGGAACTGGAAGAGAGCAGGCTGCTGAGCCCGGAGCAGCTCGACAAAGTAGCGAAGCAGCATGACTACGCCGCGCCGGCGCCTGGGCGAATGGTTCTCCTGGACAACAGGGACGGCAACCGTCTCGCCAGGAACGGAGACCGCTCCGTGACCGTCGCGGCTCGGTAAGAGCGGTTTGAGCATGGGGAATTCACCGTGGACGAGCAAGAGTATGAGCCGAAGGATCTGGAATTCTCGATGGCCCGAGTGCGCCGCTTCGCGCGGTTTGCGTTCTTGTGGGCCGCGATTGTCCTCCTCCGCCTGGTCTGGTTGCAGATCGTTCAGCACAACGAATTCCACCGCCTCGCCGACCTCCAGCACGAACACCTGGTAAGAGTGGAGCTCCCCCGCGGAGCCATTCTCGACCGCAATGGGCAGCGCCTGGCCATGAGCCTGCCCGTCGATTCCGTCTACATCAATCCACTGCAGATCCGGGACGCCGGCGTGGCCGCCGAGATCCTGGCGAAGCTCCTGAACCTGGATTCACAGGAACTGCTCGCCAACATCAACGACGCGGTGGCCACCCATCGCGGCTTCCTCTGGATCAAACGAAAGATCGAGCCGGAAGAATCGCAGCGTCTGCGCAGCCTCAACCTGGACTGGATTGGCTTCGAGTTGGAAAACCGGCGTTTCTACCCGTACGACGGATTGGCCGCTCATGTGGTGGGAAGCATGAGCACCGACGACCGGGCCCTCGAAGGTATCGAATTGAAACTGAACGACCAGCTTGCTCCGCGCGTGGGCATGGTGCGCGTGAGCACCGACGTGCGCCAGCACAGCTTCGCGGAGGAAGCCGCCAGCGCCCCGCCCCAGCCGGGCGAGAACGTGCATCTCACCATCGACAGCCGCATCCAGTACATCGCGGAGCGCGAGTTGAAGCGCACCGTGACGGAACACCATTGCTGGACCGGCAGCGTCGTGGTGATGGACCCGCGATCTGGCGACGTCCTGGCGCTGGCCAGCTATCCCACCTTCGATCCCAACAAGCCTCCGCAGCAAACCCACGATCCCGCGCGATTCAACAACGCTGTGTCGGCCCAGTTCGAGCCTGGATCTGTGTTCAAGGTGGTTACGCTTACCTCCGCGCTGGAAACAACGAATCTGAAGCCGGAGACCGTCATCCCCTGCTTCAACGGCGCCTTCCATTACTACGACCGCACCATCCACGACCACGAGTCCTACAGCGCCCTGCCCATGTCCGGAGTGCTGGCCCACTCCAGCAACATCGGGGCGATTCAGATCGGCCTTAAGGTCGGCAAAGACAAGCTGTACGACTACGTAAAGCGATTCGGTTTCGGGCAGAAAACCGGATTGACGCTGCCGGGCGAAACGGGCGGCGTGGTGCGGGCCCCGCAGAAGTGGAGCAAAACCTCGATCGCCTCGGTGGCCATGGGCCATGAGATCGCAGTGACCACGGTGCAACTCGCGCGGGCCTGTTCGGTGATCGCCAACGGCGGCTACCTGGTGAAGCCGCACCTGGTGGCCAACGCGCCGGGGGACCCGCCGCAGCGCGTCATTCGGGCGGAGACCGCGTTCACCATGCGCCGCATGATGGAGGGGGTGGTGCTCAACGGAACCGGCCGGAGGGCGCGCCTCGACGGATACACCTGCGCCGGCAAGACCGGCACCGCGCAGATCGCCGATCCGAAGACGCATCATTACACGCATTTCTACAACTCGTCGTTCATGGGCTTCGCTCCGGTAGCCGACCCGTCCATCGTGATTGTGGTGACTGCGAATGGCGCCAGCGGCAAGGACGGTTATGGCGCGGAGGTCTCCGCTCCCGTGTTCAAGACGGTGGCGGAAGCGGCCCTGCGCTATCTGGACGTACCGAGAGATTTGCCAGATTCTTCTCCCAACCTGGACACCGGCAAAGTCGACGACAACGACCTTGCTGCGATTGCGGATCTCGGATCCGAACCCCCCCCGCTGGATTCCTCTGACGAAAGCCCCGACAACGGGACCGACTCGGGGGACCAGCGGGTTTTTTTTGCGGGGGCCGCCTCCAACGTGCTGGTGGGGCCGAAAGTGCCTGACTTTCTGGGGATGACGATGAGAGGGGTGGTGCAGGAAGCCGCGGCGGATGGCATCCCGGTGGTGTTTCGGGGCCATGGAATCGCGCGGGCGCAGGCGCCTCTGTCGGGCGCCATATTGCCGACGGGAGAAAAAGTCAAAGTGGAGTTCACCAACTGATATTAGCCACAGATAAACACAGATGAACACAGATATTAGCAGGCCGCTGCAGAATGTTTTATCCGTGTTCATCTGTGTTTATCTGTGGCCATTTTCTTTGTGCCAATGACGCTGGAACAACTGCTCTCCGGCATCCGACCCCTGGCAGCGATCCCGGCCGCGCTCGCCGCCTCCGAAATCGCCGGCCTGGACTACGATTCCCGGCGCATCGACTCCGGGTTCGTGTTCTTCGCTTTTCCCGGCGCGAAAGTGGACGGCCGACGGTTCGCCGCTTCCGCGCTGGAACGAGGCGCCCTCGCGGTGGTCAGCGAACTGCCGGCGCCGGAGGGGTGGAGCGCGCCGTGGATTCAGGTGGAGCATGGGCGCGCGGCCCTCGCCCAGGCGGCGCGCAATTTCTATGGCTCGCCGGACCAGCGGCTGGCCATCACCGGCATCACCGGCACCAATGGCAAGACCACTACGGCGTTCATCGTCGACCAGATGCTGCGGTCAGCCGGCCGGACCACCGCGCTGGTAGGGACCATTGAATACCGCCTGGGCGAGAGACGGCTGCCAGCCGTGAATACCACGCCCGAATCGCTCGACCTCTATCGTCTGTTCCACGAACTGGAGGAGGCGGGCGGCACCCATGTGACAATGGAGGTTTCGTCGCACGCGCTGGCGGTTGGCCGCGTGCATGGAATGGCGTTCCACACGGCGGTTTTCACTAATTTCAGTCGGGATCACCTCGATTTTCACCAGACTATGGAGAACTACTTCGCCGCCAAGAGCCTGCTGTTTCGACCGGCCAGCGGCGTAGCGCCGAAGTGGGCGGCCATCAACCACGACGACGGCTGGGGCCGGAAGATCGCCGCGGCGCCGGAGACGCGCATGCTCTGGTACGGTCTGGAAGCGGGCGCAACGATCCGGGCGCGCGACGTGAAGATGAATTTCGAGGGGGTTCGGTTCACTGTCGATTCCGAGAGCGGGTCCTTTCCGGTGCACTCGCCGCTGGTGGGCCGCATGAACGTGTACAACGTTCTGGCGGCGGTTTCGGCCGGCCTCACCTACAGTCTTACGCTTGAGGCCATCGCGCGCGGCGTGGCCGAATGCGGCGCTGTGCCCGGCCGGTTCGAGCGGATTCGCGAAGGGCAGCCGTTTCTGGTGGTGGTGGATTATGCCCACACCGACGATGCTCTGCGCAACGTGATCTCCGTGGCGCGCGAGCTGGCGCCGAAACGCGTCATTACTCTGTTCGGCTGCGGCGGCGACCGCGACCGCAGCAAGCGCCCGCTTATGGGCATGGCCGCAGGCGAGTTGAGCGACTTCGTCGTGGTGACCTCCGACAATCCGCGTTCGGAAGATCCGCTGGACATCATCAACGATGCGCTGGTGGGGCTGCGCCGCTTCGATACGCCGCATGCCGTGGAGCCGGATCGCGAGAAAGCGATCCGCCTGGCGCTGCACGAAGCCCGGCCCGGCGACGTGGTCATTCTTGCCGGCAAGGGACACGAGACGTATCAGATTACCGGTCCGAAGACGATCCATTTTGACGATCGCGAAGTGGCGCGCGCCGTGCTGCGGGAGATGGGATGCAGTTCCCACTGAAACAAGTCGCGGCGGCGCTGGGCGAGGGGCATCCTCTCGTCCTGCCCCATTCGGATGCGCCAGCGAGTGATGCCATGGTCACCGGCTGGAGCACGGACACACGCACGCTTGCTCCGGGCGATCTGTTCTTCGCGCTGCCTGGCCCCAACTTCGATGGCGGCGCGTTTGTCGCGGAAGCTTTTGCGCGCGGCGCGATTGCCGCGGTTACGGAGGACGCACTCGCCGTGCTGCAAAAGCTGGCCGCCTGGGCGCGCGACATCTGGGGCGGCGACATTGTGGCCATCACCGGCAGCGCCGGCAAGACTTCCACGAAAGAAGTGATCGCCGATTTGCTCGCCACCCGGCTCAGCGTCGGCCGCACCACGGGCAATTTCAACAACCATATCGGCGTGCCCCTTTCCCTGCTGCGGCTGCCGGAAGAGGCGCGGGTCGGGGTCATCGAGATCGGCATGAACCACGCCGGGGAGATTCGCGATCTGGCGAAGATCGCGCGCCCGCGCATCGCCGTAGTGACCAACGCCGGCTACGCGCACGTGGAGGGTTTCGAAGACGGAATCGAAGGCGTGGCCCGGGCCAAGCGGGAGCTGGTGGAGGCTCTGCCGGCCGACGGCATCGCCGTGCTCAACGCCGACGACGCCCGCGTGGCACGCTTCGCACACGCCGGCGAAACCATCACGTTCGGTATCGACAACCCCGCCAACGTTCGCGCCGAAGAGATCGCCTTCACGGAGGCGGGCGCGCGATTCCGCGTCGACGGCACGCGCTTCCAGACGGAACTCACCGGCCGGCATGGCGTGCTGAACATTCTGGCGGGCCTGACGGTGGCGCGCGTGTACGGAATCGCGCCCGCCGAACTGGTGGACGCTGTAGCCCGGTTGAAGCCGGGACGGATGCGTGGCGAACGGTTCACTCATAGAGGTATCCTGATTCTTAACGATTGCTACAACTCTAACCCCGACGCCGCACGCGCGATGATCGACGTGCTGCGCGACACGCCGGCTCAACGCCGCGTCGCCGTGCTCGGGGAGATGCTCGAGCTTGGACGCTGGTCCGAGATCCTGCACCGTGACGTAGGCCGCTACGCCGCGGAAAGCGGGATGTCTGTGCTCATAGGTATACGCGGCGCTGCCAGATCTCTGGTGGACGCAGCCGTGAAAGCGGGCCTCGCTGAGGCCGCCGCGTATTTTTTTGACACCCCCGAGAGCGCAGGCGAGCACTTGCGCGGAATCGCTCGCGAAGGCGACGCCGTTTTGTTCAAGGGCTCGCGCGGAACCCGCGTCGAGAAGGCCCTCGAAAGGTTCGTGGCGTAAACCCCATGCTCTACTGGCTCTTTTTCGGGAAGCTGTTCCACTCCTTCTCTCCGTTTCGCGTGTTTCAATACGCCACGGTGCGCACGGCGTTTGCCAGCCTGACGGCTTTGTTTCTCTGCATCGGCCTGGGGCCCTTTCTGATTCGCAAACTACGCGAGATGCAGATTGGCCAGCATATCCGCGAAGACGGTCCGCACTCGCATATGGCCAAGGCGGGAACGCCCACCATGGGCGGTCTTCTGATTGTGATTTCCATCTTCGTGCCCACGCTGCTGTGGGCGAATCTGACCAATCCGTACGTGTGGATCGCGCTGCTCGGTCTGGTGTCCTTCGGCGCCATCGGCTTCTGGGACGACTACACGAAGATGAAGCGAATGCAGAACCTCGGCCTCACCGCGCGCCAGAAACTGGCGTGGCAGGTTGTGGCGGCCCTGCTCATCGGCTTCATCCTGCTGGCGCTGCACGCACGCAATCTGTACTCCACCACGCTGAACGTTCCCTTTGCCAAGAACTTCAAGCCCGATCTGCTGATCCACGGGCTGGCCGGCAACGCCATCACCTATCCGCTGGCCTTCATTCTGTTCTACGCGTTCATGACGCTGATTCTGGTGGGCTCCACCAACGCGGTCAACCTCACCGACGGTCTGGACGGGCTGGCCATCGGGTTGATGATCATCGCCGCGGGCGCGATGACCGTTCTGGCCTACATCACCGGGCACGCCCGGTTCGCCGAATACCTGGGCCTGGCGCGGCTGTCGGGCGCGGCGGAGCTGACCATCTTCTGCGGCGCGCTGACCGGCGCCTCCATCGGCTTCCTGTGGTACAACGCGCATCCGGCGGAAGTGTTCATGGGCGACGTGGGCTCCCTCGCCCTGGGCGGCAGCATGGGCGTGGTGGCCATTCTCATTAAGCAGGAACTGCTGCTTCCCTTCATCGGCGGCGTCTTCGTGATGGAAGCACTGTCGGTAATCCTGCAGGTGGGCAGCTACAAACTGCGCGGTAAACGGATTTTCAAGATGGCGCCCATCCACCATCACTTCGAGGCTCTCGGCTGGAAAGAGTCGAAGATCATCGTGCGGTTCTGGATTGCGGGGCTGGTGATGGCGCTGTTCGCGCTCACTACCTTGAAGCTGCGATGAACACGACCGAGCACAAGGACGTCAACGGCGCAGTGGTGGCGGTGGTGGGCATGGCGCGCTCGGGTCTGGCCGCGGCCGAGCTGCTGATGGCGAAGGGTGCGCATGTCCGCGCCATCGACGCGCGCGTCACGCCCGAGCTGCGCGACAAGGTGAACCAGCTTCGCATCAACCTCTATCCGCAGGAAGAGAGTTCCTTTGAGGGCGTGAATCTGGTGGTCATCGCCCCCGGCGTGCCTGCCGATGAAGAGCTACTCAATCGTCTGCGCAAGCGCGGCATTCCCATAGTGGGCGAAGTGGAACTCGCCGGCTGGTACCTGGAAGGCCCCACAATCGGCATCACCGGCTCGAACGGGAAGACCACGACTACGGCGCTCACCGGGCACATCCTCAAACAGTCCGGCGTGCCCTGCCAGGTGGGCGGCAACATCGGCCTTCCGCCCACCGCGATGGTGGCGACCTCGAGACCGGACCAGTGGAACGTGCTCGAACTCTCCAGTTTCCAGCTCGAAACCATCGAGACGTTTCGCGCCCGCGTCGGGGTAGTGCTGAACGTTACACCCGATCATCTGGATCGCCATCATTCCTTCGCCAACTACGCCGCCGCCAAGGGACAGTTGTTCGGCAAGCAGCAGAAGGGCGATTATGCCGTGCTGAACGCGGACGACCCGATCGCCGTGGAGTACGCCTCCATCACCGCCGCCTCGCCGCTCTGGTTCAGCCTGGCGCGCCCGGTTTCTCCCGGCCTCTGGTTCGATGGCGACACCATCCGCTTCGATGGGCAGCCGCTGCTGGCAACCGGCGACATTCCGCTGCGTGGGCGGCATAACGTGGAGAATGTGATGGCTGCCGCGGCCGCGGCCCGCATTGCCGGTGCGACGCTGGCGCAGATCGCCGCCGCCGTGCGCAGCTTCCCCGGCGTGGAGCATCGTCTGGAGCGCGTCATCGCGGTCAACGGCGTCACCTGGTACAACGACTCGAAAGCCACCAACGTCGACGCCACGCTCAAAGCCATCGACGCGTTCCCAGGCAACCTCTGGATCGTTCTGGGTGGCAAGGACAAAGGCAGCGACTACGCCCCGCTGCGGGAGCCGCTCCGCAACAAGGCCCACGCCGCGCTTTTGATCGGCGCCGCCGCCGAGAAGATCGCCAGGCAATTGAGCGGCGCGGTTCCGCTGGTGCCCTGCGGCTCGCTGGACCGCGCCATCGCCTACGCCCGCGGCCACTCCTCCGCCGGCGACGTAGTGTTGCTGGCCCCGGCGTGCGCCAGCTTCGATCAGTTCGACAGCTTCGAGCACCGCGGCCGGGTATTCAAGGAAATCGTGGAAAGGATCGCACAGGAGAGCTGACTATGGCGCAGCGTCTGCGGACCGATTGGACTCTGTTCTTCACCGTGGTGGTGATGGTGTGTTTCGGCCTGCTGATGGTGTACAGCGCGTCCTCGGTGACCGCCGACATCCGCCTTCACTCCACCAGCTACTTCCTGGTTCGCCAGCTCATCTGGGCGGCCATTTCCTTTCTCGCCCTGATGTGGCTCAAGAGGCGCGACTACCGCCGGCTGCAATCGGGCCGCTGGGCCTTCCTGCCGCTGGGCATCGTACTGGTGCTGCTGGTGCTGGTCTACTTCCTCGACTGGAAGACGCACCGCTGGTTCCGCCTGGGCTGGGCCTCCTTCCAGCCGTCCGAATTCGCCAAACCGGCGCTGGCCGTCTTCCTGGCCTGGTTTGTCACCATGCGCGCGCGCGCCATTAACACGAAGCACACCATCGGGCCCGCGTCGATCGCGCTGGGCGGTCTGGCCGTGGCCGTGGTGGTGGCGGACCTGGGAACGGCCATCGTGCTGGTGCTGACGGCCACCGTGGTCTTCTACGTCGCCGGCCTCGACCGGCGCTATTTCATCACCGCGCTCTGCGTACTGGCCCTGTTCACGGGCATCGCCGTGGTTTACAAACCGTACCGCATCGCCCGCGTGGTCTGGTTCGTCGATCCCGGATACAAGCTGCTGGCGCGCATCGACACCAGCGGTTGGATTCGCAATTACCTGCTGGAATCGAAGACCTCCGACACCGGCTACCAGGCGCTGCAATCGAAAATCGCCGTGGGCAGCGGCGGAGCGCTGGGCGTCGGGCTGACGCGAGGCCGGCAGAAGCTGTTCTACCTGCCCGAGGCCCACACCGATTTCATCTACGCCGTGGTGGGCGAGGAGCTGGGTCTGTTCGGTTGCACGGCGGTACTGGCGGGCTTCCTGCTGCTCCTGTGGCGCGGATTGCGGCTCTACTGGCTGGCGCCCGACGATTTCGGCCGATATCTGGCGCTGGCCGTGACCGCCTCCATTGTGTTCCAGGCGCTGATCAACATGAGTGTGGTCCTCGGTCTGGGGCCTACCAAGGGAATCCCCCTGCCCATGATCAGCTTCGGCGGCAGTTCCCTGCTTAGCACGCTGATCTCCTGCGGCCTGCTGCTCAGCGTCAGCGATCGCGCGGGATGACGACGTCGCGCACCTTCCTGATGGCCGGCGGAGGGACCGGCGGCCACGTGATCCCCGCCCTGGCCGTCGCCCGCGAGTTGGAAAGTCGCGGACATCACCCGGTCTTTGTCGGCACGCATGAGGGATTCGAGGCGAAGCTGGTGCCGGGGGCCGGGTTCCCCATCGAGTGGATCACCATCGGCGGGCTGAAGGGAGTCGGCACTTTGAAGATGCTGCGCACGCTGCTGGGACTTCCAGGTGGAGTGGTGCGGGCTTTCGGCATCCTGCGGTGCCACCGGCCAGCGGCGGTGTTCAGCATGGGCGGATATGTGGCCGGACCGGTGATGATCGCTGCGGCTCTGCGCGGCGTACCCATCGTGGCCCTGGAGCCGAACGCCATCCCAGGATTCACCAACCGGCGCATGGCCCGGTTTATCCGTTGCACGCTGGTCAGCTTCCCGGAGACCAGCCGGTTCTTTCCAGAAGGCCGGACCAAAGTGATCGGCGTGCCGGTTCGGCGCGCGTTCTTCGAGCTTCCGCCGAAGGCCCATGAAACTCGGCTGACCATCCTCATCACGGGTGGCAGCCGCGGCTCGCGCACCTTGAACAACGCGGCACAGCAGAGCTGGCCACTGTTCCTGGACGCGGGGCTCGACGTCCGCATCATTCACCAGACCGGCGCGGTTGCCCCCCACGAGGAGATCGCGCACGATTTCGCCCGGACCGGCCTCGATGGCAGAGTGGTCCCGTTCATCCACGACATGCCGGCCACCTTCGCCGAGGCCGATCTTATCGTCTGCCGGTCCGGCGCCGGGGCGTTGGCCGAACTGGCCGCCGCGGGAAAGCCGGCCATCCTGGTTCCCTTCCCTTTCGCCACCGACGATCATCAACTCCACAACGCCGAGGCCTTCCAAAGCGCCGGCGCCGCCCGTCTGGTGCTGGACAGCGAGATGACCGGCGCGCGACTGGTTCGGGAAGTCCGCGAGCTGGCATCAGCGCGGCCTCTGCTCGACCAGATGGCCGCCAATGCCCGGGCACTGGCCCGCCCGGAAGCAGCGGAGCGGGCCGCGGACCTGCTGGAAAAAGTGTCTCAACCTGCCGCGTGACTGCGTCAAACCGGGTAGACTGATCAACTGGAGAGGCAACATGAAGAAACTTTGCGGACTTTTTGCGGTTTTGTTGGCGAGTTCTGTCCTCGCCTTCGGCCAGGGCAGGGGCAAAGAACAAGGCGGGGGCGCTCGCGGCGTTGGTGGCGGCCACGTCCCGGCTCACGGGCCCACTGCGGTGCGCGGCAAGGGACGTTCCGTGGTCGAGAATCGGTCGTATACGGACAAGTCCGGACATCCCAACGCTCCCCACGTGCACTCCAACGACAAGTGGGTTGGACACGATACGGGCCGTAACGACGCCAGGTACCACATGGACCATGTCTGGGAGAATGGGCACTTCCCGGGCGGCTTTGGCCCCGGCCATGTCTTCCGCATCGATGGAGGAAACAGGGAGCGCTTCTGGTTCGGCGGCTTCTTCTTCCGCGTCGCCCCGGCCGACTACGGCTTCTGCAACGACTGGCTCTGGGACAGCGACAACATCGTGCTCTACGAAGATCCCGACCACATCGGCTGGTACCTGGCCTACAACGTAAGGCTGGGCACATACATTCACATCATGTACCTGGGCAACGGATAGGTTCGCTCTTTTGCGGTCGCGGCTCGGCAACGCAGTGATCCCGGGCCGCGCCCAAGCCACTCATTCCACAGGACTTTACAAATCTACACAAGAAGCCGTGATCCAGCGTCCCCGGTTTATCGTATCCTTAAGGGAAAGGATACAGTCCAATCAAGCAGGAGGCAGGGCGATTGTACTCTATCCCGGCTGCGGAAGAGCTGATAAGATATCAGAACGACTTCCGGATCAGGCCGTGTCGGACGCTGAGGTTTCAGTTGAGTTCACCAGGAATCCTTTTAGCTGTACTTCTTACTTCCGGATCGTTGCAGGCCGCCCCGCCGGACGCCGATGTGTCCGACACCGCGGTGCTGCAGCGCTATCTGACTGCGAGCCAGACGCAGAAGGACGCCATGCACGGGCTGCGGAGTGACGTCGACATCGAAGCCTGGCTCCCGAAGCTGAAGAAGGAAGGCCGTCTGCACGCCCTGCGGAGCATCTCCAAGGTGGGCCAGGTCACCTATCGCGCGCTCGGTTTCAGCGGCGATAACACCATTAAGAAGGACGTCATTGCGCGCTACCTTACCGCGGAGGTGCAGGCCCAGGGCACCGGGCAGGATCTGAGCATCACGCCGGCCAACTACAAGTTCAAGTTCCGTGGCCTGCAGAATCGCGACAGCCAGCTCGTCTACGTGTTCAGTGTCTCGCCGCGGAAGAAGGAACTCGGTTTATTCAAAGGCGAGGTCTGGCTCGATCCGAAGACATGCATGCCCCTGCGCGAACAGGGCCGCTTCGTGAAGAACCCCTCCATCTTTTTCAAGAGAATGGACTTTGTCCGGAAGTACGAGGTCCGGGACGGGGTATCCTGGCCGCAGCACATTGACAGCATCGTGCAGACGCACATCGTCGGCCCGGTCCAGCTCAGCATCAATTTCGACAACTACACCCGCGCGCCGGACGACGACGGCGCCGATGCCGCCGCGGGCGGTGGCGACGATCAGTAAGTTCCCCCGGCTCCTTCGTTGAATCCTGGGCGGGAACTGCCGTAAGCTCAAAGGAGTCGGATGAGAACCCTGTTTCTGAACCCACCCTCATTTGAGGGCTTCGATGGAGGCGCCGGTTCGCGCTGGCCGGCTTCCCGCGAGATCGAATCCTACTGGTATCCGGTGTGGCTGTGCTATCCCGCGGGCATGCTGGCCGACAGCAAAGTCGTGGACGCTCCGCCGCACAAGATCTCCATCGACGAATGCGTCGCCATGGCGCGCGATTTCGAGCTGCTGGTGCTGTTCACTTCCACGCCCGGCTTCCACGTGGACGTGAGAATCGCCGAGATGATGAAGGACTCGAACTCGAAGCTCAAGGTGGCGTTTGTGGGTCCGCCCGTCACCGTCGAGCCCGATAAGGCGCTTCAGGACACCAGGGCGGTCGACTTCATCGTGCGCCGCGAGTTCGACCATCAGATTGTGAACTACGCCAACGGCACGCCGCTCGCCGACCTGCCCGGCGTCAGCTACCGCAAGAACGGGAACGTGGTGCACAATCCCGAAGGCGCGGTGATCGAGAACCTGGACGAGCTGCCGTGGGTGACGAAGGTCTACAAGCGGGACCTCGACTTCCGCCGCTACAACGTTCCGTTCCTGCTGAATCCGTATATTTCCTTCTACACCTCGCGCGGCTGCCCGGCCATGTGCACGTTCTGCCTGTGGCCGCAGACGCACTCCGGACATCGCTGGAGGCTGCGCTCGTCGGACGACATCGCCGCGGAAGTGAAATCCGCGCTGGAGAACTTCCCCGGCCTGAAAGAGATCTTCTTCGACGACGACACCTTTAACTACAAAAAGCAACGCACCATCGAGCTGTGCGAGAAGCTGGGGCCGCTGGACTTCACATGGTCGTGCACGTCGCGCGTTACCACCGACTACGACACGCTGAAGGCGATGAAAGAAGCCGGCTGCCGGCTGCTGATCGTCGGTTATGAAAGCGGCGACGAGCAGATTCTGCGCAACATCAAGAAGGGCGCCACCGTGGAGGCCGCGCGGCGCTTCACGGAGAACGCGCACAAGCTGGGGCTGGTGATCCACGGCGACTTCATCGTGGGCCTGCCCGGGGAAACCCGCGAGAGCCTGCGCAAGAGCATCGACTTCGCCAAGTCGCTGGATGTCGAAACCATCCAGGTGTCCATCGGCCACGCCTATCCGGGCACCGAGTTCTACGATTACGCAAAGAAGAACGATCTGTTCACCATCGAATCGATGACCGACGAGAGCGGCCATCAACTCCCCAACATCATTTATCCCGGCCTCAACCGCGGCGAGCTGGTGGAATGGGTGGAGCGCTTCTACGACGAGTACTACTTCCGGCCGAAGGCGGCGTGGCGCGTGGTGAGCAAAGCCATCGCCAACCGCGATATTCCGCGCTTGTACAAGGAAGCGCGCGAGTATCTGGCGCTGCGTTCCAAGCGTAAGAAGTTCATCAGCGAGCAGCGCACCGCAAACGGCGCGTCGACGCTGAGCGAGGCGGGGGAACGCGTTTCTTGAGCCCTGGGCAAAACCCAAACGCACGGCTGACTTTCAAGACCCGTCTCGTCACCCTCGTCGTCATTTTCAGCCAGGCCCTTGGGAACTGGTCGCTCGCCTGGGGCATGAAGCACGATGCGGCGCACATGGCGCTCTCGCCGATCGCGGTGCTGCGGACCATCTTCAGCCCGTGGGTGGGTCTGGGGATTGTGCTGCTGATTCTCTGGCTGCTTTCGCGAATGGCTCTGCTCAGTTGGGCGGACCTGAGCTACGTGCTGCCGGTGACCTCGGTAGGCTATGTCATTTCGGCCATTCTGGGTAAGTATTCCTTCGCCGAGGAGATCTCTCCGGCGCGCTGGGCCGGCGTCGCGTTGATCGTCGCGGGCACGGCGCTGGTGGGCCGCACCGCGCGGAATACGACGCAGACTCCGCTCGCCGTGGAGAACAGCACATGAGACCGCTGGCCTGGCTGCTTCTCATCACCATGGTGGGCAGCACGGTGACCGCGGATCTGCTCCAGTCCATGGAGATGAAGCGGCACGGGGAGGTGTGCTTCAGCAACGGCCGCCTGGCATCGGCCTTCTCCGCGCTGTCCAGGAACGCCTGGGTCGCTCTCGCCATTCTCTTCATGGCCATCTCGTTTTTTGCCTTTCTCAAGCTGCTGACCGTAGCCGACCTGAGTTTCGCCGTACCAGCCTCGGCCGCCAGCTTCGTGATCGAGACGCTTCTCGCCAAGATCCTGCTGAAAGAGCAGATCTGCCTCCGGCGCTGGGCAGGCGCGGCTCTGGTGGCCGGCGGAGTAGCGCTGCTGGCACTTTGACAAGCCCTGTGATCTGGCTTCTTGTGGGCATCTCCGCCGCGGCTGCGGCGTACCAACTGATTGCGCTCGTGGCCACCATCCGGCACTTTCGAAGTGCGTCGCGTGTTCCGCCTGCTTTCTTCCCGCCCGTGTCCATCCTCAAGCCCATGCACGGTTCTGAACCAGGTCTGTACGAAGCGCTGCGCTCGCACGCTCTGCAGGAGTACCCGGAGTTTGAGATCGTGTTTGGCGTCCGCAGCATCGAGGACCCCTGCCTCGCCGACATCGAACGCCTCCGCTGCGAGTTCCCAAACCTGAACATGCGCCTGGTGCACTGCCGCCGGAAGGCTCCCAACGGCAAGGTGGCGGCGCTCGCCGACATGGCCCGCGAGGCGCGTCATTCACTGCTGCTGGTCAACGACGCCGACATCTCCGTGCCACCCGGATACCTGCGGGACGTGGTGGCGCCCCTGGCCGATCCGTCCACCGGCATCGTCACGTGTCTCTACCGCGCCACTGCGGACCATCCGCCGGGCCGCTGGGAGGGCCTCGGCATTGTGACCGATTTCGCGCCGAGTACGCTGGTGGCGCCCTTCGTTGGCGTCTCCGAGTTCGGGCTCGGGTCCACCATCGCCTTCCGGCGCGACGATCTGAAGGCCATTGGCGGCTTCGAGGCAATCGCCGACTACATCGCCGACGACTATCAACTCGGCGCGCGCATCCATCGGCTGGGGCGCCGCAACGTGATCGCGCGCGTGGTGGTGGACACGCATCTGCACGCCTCGTCGTGGAGGGAGGTGTGGCAGCACCAGGTGCGCTGGGCGCGAACCATCCGCTTGTCGCGCGGCGCCTATGCCGGGCTCTTTATCACGCAGGCCACGTTCTGGGCGGTTGTGGATGCCGCCTTCGGCCAGTGGTGGCTGGCGCTGCCGCTGCTCGCCCTGCGCATGACCATGGCCATCACGGCGGGCTGGTGGGGCCTGCGCAGCCGCGACGTCCTGCGCCTGGGGCCGCTCATTCCGCTGCGCGACCTGTGGGCCATGGGCGTGTGGCTGGCCGGTATGTTCGGCCATCGCGTGCGCTGGCGCGATCGGGAACTGACGCTGGATTCACGGGGACGGATTGTGCACTCGGCGCGGACACGCGGCGAGTGCCGCGTTCGTCGCTGACTGGAAAGAACGCGGCACTCGCCGCATGTCCGCCGGCGCCAGCAAGTGGCGTTTGCGTGGAATATACTGAATAGGATTCGGGAGTTCAAAATGGAAACTCCGGTTGAGTTACGCCCATCCCTGATCTGGCTCTTCCCCCTCATATTCGTGATCCACGACGGCGAAGAGGCCTTCACCATGGCGGCCTGGCTCAACAATCATCGGGAACTCTTGCGCAACATCGCGGACGCGGTTCCGCTGTCGCGCCGGATCGTCGCAAATATGCCGTCCACCAACGGCGCAGTCGCCGGCGCGATAGCGTTCGAGTTGCTGATCGTGCTGGCGGCGACGATCGGCTTCGCCCGCTTCCTGAGGTTCGCGAGCAGGTCCCGGTCCGCAGTCTACATCTATGCGGCGCTGCTCGCCGCCTACCTCGTGCACGTCGTCGCGCACATAGGGCAATCCATCATTCTGGGGATGTACACGCCGGGTGTGGTTTCGGCCGTTCTGGTGGTGCCGCCGGTTGGCGGCTATTTGTATTGGCAATTGCTCCGGTGCCGCTTGCTGGATGCGAAATCGGCGGCCATCAGCGCGGCAGCCGGCGTGCTGTCGATTCTGCCGATTGTCACCACTGCGCACCTGATCGGCCGATGGCTGTTCAACTGAACGCCGACGGCACGCAGGTGTAGTGATCTCTACGCCAGTAACTGGCGTTTGCGGCCCATCAGCGCCACGCCAAACAGAACCATCGCGAGCAGCAGATACAACGCGGCGTGCTGCATTATCCGGGCGCCGTTCGCGGAGCCGGTGAAATCAAGACCGCGCAGACGGTTCAGCGGACCCACGTACCACAGGATCGTGAACAAGGCTTCGAAGGCGCGGCTCGATTGTGTCCGGACACCGAGTACCAGCGCCAGCGTGGGGATGAACACCGCTCCGGCAACCCACGCGATCACGCCCGCGGCGTCCCCCGCCCGCGCCGCCACCGCTACGCCCCCAACCCAGCACGACGGGAACTGCTTCGCTACCGTCTCGCCAGGAACGAGGTGGTGGCTTGCCAGCGACCACTACCTGAATTCCGCGCGAGGACGCGCAGCGATAGCTGTGTTTTGCGGTGCCAGGCGAGTGCGCGGCTGCCGCCGCATGTCCATGACGCGCTGGAAAGCCGCCGCATCTGATAAGCTACTTACCGTGGGTACTTTTCTCTCAGGAGGACGATGAGTAAAGAAGATTGCATTGAAGTGACCGGAACGGTTGTTGAGAAGTTCCCTGCCGGCCAGTTCAGCGTTCAACTCGACCAGGAGCGCACCGTGCTTGCGCACCTTGCCGGCAAACTCCGCCGTAATCGCATCCGCGTGCTCGCGGGCGACCGCGTCACGCTGGAGCTCTCCCCTTACGATCTCACCAAGGGAAGGATCACCTATCGCCACAAGTAGCCCGCCCGCCGGGCCTGCCGGGTTAGCCCCGGGTTAGCTTCGCCCTGAGAGCCCGCTACTGTCTCGCGCACTAGATTCGTGTGCGGCGTGACATTCTCGTGGTCTTCGGCACCCGGCCGGAGGCAATCAAACTTTGTCCGGTGGTGTTGCACCTTGGCCGCTTCCCGGCAGCGTACCGGGTTCGCGTCTGCGTAACCGCGCAGCACCGGCGGATGCTCGACCAGGTGCTGGCGGCCTTTCGGGTTACTCCCGATCACGACCTCAACCTCATGCTCCCTGGCCAGACGCTGGCGCAGTCGACCTCGCGCGCCGTGGCCGCGCTCGATCCTGTTCTGGAGGCCCAGCGGCCGGACATGGTGATCGTGCAGGGCGACACCACCACCACGCTCTCGGGCGCGCTGGCCGCGTTCTACAGGCGCATTCCCGTGGGCCACGTGGAGGCCGGGCTGCGCACCGGAGACTTCGCGCAGCCGTTCCCGGAGGAGATGAACCGAGTGCTCACCACTCGCCTGGCCGCGTTGCACCTGGCGGCCACCGAGACGGCGGCTTCCAACCTGTGCCGCGAGGGCGTCGCGGTCACCGATATCGCGGTGACGGGCAATACCGTGGTGGATGCCGTACTGCACGTCCGCGACGGTCTCGAAAACGGCCGCATGCCGCGCCCCGAGTGGCCCTGGCTGGACCAGCGAAAACGGCTGATCCTGGTGACCACGCACCGCCGCGAGAGCTTCGGTAGCGCCCTCGAACGGATCTGCGAAGCGTTGCTCGGCCTTGCCGCGCGGCCGGACGTGCAGATCGTTTGCCCGGTCCACCCGAATCCACGGGTGCAGGATCCGCTCGAACGTCTTCTTGCCGGTCACCCGAGTATCCGGCTGATCGAACCGCTCGACTACGTGCCCTTCGTCGATCTCATGCGCCGCGCCTCCATCCTGATCACGGATTCGGGCGGCGTTCAGGAGGAGGGACCTTCGCTGGGGAAGCCGATCCTGGTTCTGCGGGAGAAAACGGAGCGGCCGGAAGCGGTGGTGGCCGGCACCGTGAAACTGGTGGGTGCCGATCGGCGGCGCATACTCGACAGCGCCGGCGAGCTGCTCGACTGCCCGGCCGAGTACGCCCGCATGGCGCGCGTTCACAACCCTTATGGGGATGGCCATGCCAGCGAGCGGATAGAAATCGCAATCCGTTCATTTTTCGAAAAAAAGAGTGCGGCAAACACGCCCGAAAAGACCGCTATTCCAGTCGATCCCGCCCGTTAGGACCAACTGGCCGGCATACACTGACACTTCAGGAGGAAGTGCCGGTGACCGCATCTGGTGGAGAAGCTCGAAGGGTCAGGCCGCAAAGCGGGCCGCAGAACCAGATTCGATTTGCCGAGGAGCTGGAACAGCGCGTAGTCGGCCAGCCGGCCGCTGTGAAAGCCATCGCGCCATGGCTGGACGTTCACCAGGCGGGACTCTCTCCGGAGGGCCGTCCCGCTGGCGTATTCCTGCTGCTGGGGCCCACCGGCACCGGCAAGACGCGCACCGTGGAGGCCATCGCCGACATCCTGCACGGCAGCCCGCGCAAGCTGGTCAAAGTGGATTGCGGCGAGTTTGCGCTGGAGCACGAAGTGGCCCGGCTGATCGGCGCGCCTCCGGGCTATCTGGGCCATCGCGAGACGCCGGCGTATCTCTCGCGCGATGCCCTGCGCTCCCAGACCAGCCCGCAATGCGATCTCTCCATACTGCTGTTCGACGAAATCGAGAAGGCCGCCTTCTCCATGACGCGGCTGCTGTTGGGCATCCTCGACAAGGGCCTGCTGCGGCTGGGCGACAACACCGCGGTGAACTTCGAGAAGACGTTGATCTTCTTCACGACGAACCTGGGCGCGGAGAGGATAAGCGAGGAGTTGGGCGGCGGGTTTGGCTTTGCCGGATTCGTGCCGAGCGACGAGCGCGCCCGAGACCGCCGCATCGAGCGGATCGGCATGCACGCCCTGTGCCAGCGCTTCACGCCGGAGTTCCTGAATCGCATCGACGCCTTCA
Organism: Bryobacteraceae bacterium; assembly: GCA_049510065.1. Taxonomy (GTDB): domain Bacteria; phylum Acidobacteriota; class Terriglobia; order Bryobacterales; family Bryobacteraceae; genus CAWACP01. The sequence continues at coordinate 32,691 of JBEKZH010000012.1, read as the reverse complement.
TCACCTACACGCCGCTGGACCTGGCCGCGCTCGAAAGAATTCTGGATCTGCTCCTGGACGAGTTGCAGGAGCATCTGGACAAGCGTCTCGGCATGCGCTCGTTCCGTTTGAACGTGGGCGCGCGCGCCCGCGCGTTCCTGCTCAGCATCGGGGTCAGCGACGAATACGGCGCGCGTGAGCTCAAGCGCGTCTTGCAGCGTAACGTCGTGCAGCCGCTGGCCTCGCTGGTCGTGTCCGGGCAGGTAGCGCCCGGGTCCGTCGTCGACGTGCGGATCACGGACGGAGAAATAGTGCTCGAGTGTGAGCGCCGGGCAGCGTGATCTTCACTTCTGAACGGCGAAGTCTCTCGTCGCCACGGACCACTCCGGCGCCGAAGAAAGCGCGTCGAGCACGGCCTCGGGTTCGGAAACCACCGACCACATGGCTGCGTGGCGCTCATCCATGAAGCGGTCGGCGATACAGCGCGAGAGCAGTTGCAGGCAGGGGTCGAAGAAGCCGTCGACGTTGACCAGGACGATGGGCTTCAGATAGAGCCCGAGCCGCTTCCAGGTGATGGCCTCGAACAGCTCCTCCAGGGTCCCGCATCCGCCGGGCAGCGCCACCACGGCGTCGGACATCTCCAGCATCAGCCGCTTGCGCTCGTGGATGTCAGCGGCGATGCGCAGCTCGCTCAGGCCCCGGTGGCCCCACTCCAGCTCATCCATGAATCGCGGAAGGACGCCAACTACCCGGCCGCCATTGGCCAGCGCCGCGTTCGCCACACGGCCCATGGAACCGATGGCGCCGCCTCCGTACACGATGCCGCACCCGTGCCGCGCGAGCTCCCGTCCCAGGCGGGTTGCGGCGTCATGGTAGACCGCCGGCGATTTCTCACTGGAGGCGCAGTAGACGCACACGGTCCGGATCTGCTGGTCGCGGGACACAAGACCATGGTACCCGCTCGGCGCAGCTTACTCGGCCTTCTTCGTGATGTCGATGCCGCCGCGGAAGTAGGCCCCATCCTCGATGACGATGCCGGCGGTCTGAATGTCGCCAATGAGACTGGCATCCTTGCGGATGTGCACCTTGTCGACCACCTCCACCCTGCCGTTCAGACTGCCGAATACGATGAGGGTGTGGGCCTTCACCTGGCTGACCTTGAGCTTGCTGTTGGGGCCGAGCGTAAGACGATGATCCACCACCTCCACGCTGCCTTCCACGTCGCCATCGATAGTCAGGTCTTCCCGGCTGAAGATCTCGCCCTTTACGGTGACATTCCTGCCGAGCACGGCCGCACCGTTAGGGGCGGGAGCCGGGGTCTGCTGCGCCGGTCGCACCGGCTCCGCCACCAGTTGCTGTTTTTCGTCGCTACGATTCCACGCCATTCCTGTGTCCTTAATACAGTGTGGCACGCACGGGATTTCTCTGACGTCGTTTTGCACAGAAAAGTCCGAGCGAGTGGGCAGGCTACAATCGGGTGATGATCCACGAGATCATTCCCGTGGGCGTGTTGCAGTGCAACTGCTCCATCTTCGGCGACGAGCAGACGCGGGAGGCGGTGGTCATCGATCCCGGCGATGAAACCGCGACGATTCTCGCGCGCCTGGCCAAACACGGCCTGCATGTCACCGCCATCGTCATCACGCACGCGCATATCGATCACATCGGCGGCGCCGCCCGGCTGAAGGCGGCTACCGGCGCTCCCGTCTACATGAACGCCGACGATCAGGATCTGTATGATCACCTCGACATGCAGGCAGGCTGGCTGGGCATGGCGACGCCATCGCGCACTACGGTGGACGTGGGGATTCGCGACGGCGACTCGCTTTCGTCCGGCGGCACGGAGTTCCGTTTCCTGCACACGCCCGGCCACACCCAGGGCAGCGTGAGCGTGTGGATTCCGGCCGAAAACAAGCTGGTGGCCGGGGACACGCTGTTTCGCGACAGCATCGGCCGCACCGACCTGCCCGGTGGCGACTTCCGGCAGATCATCCGTTCCATTCACACGAAGCTGCTGGCACTGCCGGAGGAGACCATCGTGCTTCCCGGCCACGGCGAGGCGACCACCATCGGCCGCGAGAAGGAAGAGAATCCGTTCCTGCTGGGGTGATTTCTTGACACGCAGAAATCTGCTCGTGGTGCTGGGTGTGGCGGGCGGTCTGATCGTAGTCGGACGCGTCTCCGCATGCATTCAGGGACGGCCTCTTCCTTTTGACAAGAAGCTCTGGGACCTTAGGCTGGTTCGCCAAGGCGATCGCTACCGAATGGCAAGAGACCTGATCGAGCGGCGCGCGTTGATCGGGAAGAGCCGCGCTGAGGTGGAGGCGATTCTCGGACCGGCTGAAACGATGCGCTATCCGTTACGCCGGGAGTTTGATAACTTTGACGCGATTGCGGGCGACGACCTCGTTCTGGATTTCGATGCGTCCTCGAAGGTCGCGCACGCCGAAATCGTGAAATGGAAACGCAAGTAGTGATAAGCTCGCCTCGGAAAGAGGTAACTCAATGGACATGTTCGATCGCCGCACGTTCGTGCAAATGGCTGCCGGTGCGGTTGCGGGTCTGAATGCGCGCGCCGGGGAGCCGGCAAAGCCGATGCGTATCGGCGTGGTGACCGGCGGAGACGACTCGGACGCCGCCGTTCGCAGAGTCCGCGAGCTCGGCTTCTCCAACTGCCAGGTATTCCTGGGTTTGCCCGATGCCGCGGCCGCCGCGCGCCTGCGGACCGCTCTCGACAAGTATCAGATTGAAGCGACCTCGCTGATCGTCACCGGACCCGGACCCGAGGTCTACGATTTCCTGCAGGGCCCCGCCACCATCGGACTGGTTCCCGCGAAATACCGGCCCGCACGAGTGGCGCGCATGAAGCAGGGCTCCGACTTCGCGAAACTCGTGGGCATTCTCGGCGTTCAGGGGCATTGCGGCTTCTTCCCGGAGAATCCGGCCGACCCGCAGTTCGGCGAAACGGTGGAGGCGTTGCGGACGGTAGTGGCGCATTGCCGCGAGAACGGCCAGACGTTCCGCTGCGAGACCGGCCAGGAGACTCCGGTGACGCTGCTGCGCGCGATCAAAGCCGTCGGTCTCGACAACCTGGGCGTCAACTTCGACTGCGCCAATCTCATCCTCTATGGCAAGGCGAATCCGGTGGACGCGCTGGATCTGCTCGGCCCGTACGTGCTGGGGGTTCACGCCAAGGACGGCCTCTATCCGACGGATCCGAACCGGCTCGGGGAAGAGGTGCCGATCGGCAAGGGCAGGGTGGACTTCCCGCGTTTCATCCAGCGGCTCAAGGAGGTGGGTTACCGCGGGCCCATCACCATCGAGCGGGAGATCTCCGGCCCCGCGCAGGCCGAGGATATTCGTGCGTCGAAGGCGTACCTGGAAAAACTCATCGGTTGAGGAGGGGGCATGGGAAGCACTCGGCGAAGTTTTCTGGAGGCCGCGGGGCTGACGATTGTCGGATCGCGGCTGGTGCGCGGCACTGAAGCGAACTCGGCGGTCCGAGTCGGGCTGCTCGGTTGCGGCGGGCGCGGAACCACAGTGGCCACCAGCATGGTAAAGAACGCGGGCGCGCGCGTGGTGGCGCTGGGCGAGGATGTGGTTTTCAGTTTGGGGGTTGCACGGGGCAACGTTCAGCCACGGCACCTCAATGATGTCCAGGAGCTTCGGAATCGTATTGTCAGTGTATCTACACTCTGAAAGCGACACTTCTGCGTTAGGGCGCGCACTCACAGGTCGAATCCAGCCACCGTACCCCCTTCCTGCAATCACTTCCCTCCCCGCAAGGCAGCGACCTCTCGGAGGTTTGTAGGAGTTGGCCAGGCAGATGGTGGTTTTGAAGTATGACACTCAGCCCCACATCTTTCGGGAAGCTACCTTGCTTCGGCCCTGCGCGTCCGTGCGGCAATCACTCCACCCGTCGGGTCCACGCGTTAGCGGTCACCTACAGGATAGCCAACCGACGTGGCGAACGACAGGCGTGTTCGGCGCGGTGTGAGAATAGTAAGCAAATGAACTCATCCTCTCGATTCCTCGCGCTCGCCGCCCTCGTTGCCTGCGGCCTGAGCGCACAGATGGACCCCTTCGCGCAAATCGAAAAAATGCGCCGGGGCGTGAACATCGTCGGCTACGACCCGCTGTGGAAGGACTTCGCGAAGGCCCGCTTCCACGAGCGCCATTTCCAGCTCATCCACGAGGCGGGGTTCCAGACCGTGCGTGTGAACCTGCAGGCTTTCGGTCACATGGATGCGCAGAACCGGCTGGACCCGGCATGGCTGAAAACGCTCGACTGGGTGGTGAAGAACGCTCTGGCCAACGACCTCACGGTGATTCTCGACGAACACGACTACGGGTTCTGCGGGCAGCACGCCGACACCTGCCGCACGAAGCTGCTGGCCTTCTGGCAACGGGTCGGGGAGATCTACAAGGATGCGCCAGCGAGCGTCGTTTTCGAGATTCTGAACGAGCCGAACGGCCAGTTGACGGACGAGCACTGGAACGCGCTACTGGCTGAGTCGCTGGCGGTGATTCGCAAAACCAGCCCCACGCGCAATGTCATCGTGGGGCCCGCGTTCTGGAATGGCATCCGCGCTCTGGACAAGCTCGATCTGCCGGAGGACGACCGCCATCTCATGGTCACCGTGCACTACTATCTGCCCATGGAGTTCACGCACCAGGGCGCGCGCTGGAGCAAAGAGACCGCGCACCTTTCCGGGGTGACGTGGGGCAGCGATGCCGAGAAACAGCGGGTGGTGGACGATTTCGCGGGTGTGCAGCAATGGTCGAAGGCGCACAACCGGCCCATCCTGCTGGGCGAGTTTGGCGCGTATGACAAGGGCCCCCTGGACGCGCGCGTGCTCTACACGTCATGGCTGGCGCGCACGGCGGAGTCCCTCGGATGGGCCTGGACCTACTGGCAGTTCGACTCCGACTTTATCGTCTGGGACATGGCGAAGGATGCGTGGGTGGAGCCGATCCGGAAAGCGCTGATTCCGTGAGGACCGCTCTCTGGGTTCGCGGCTGGGAAACGATCGAGCAGTTGCCGAGCCGCGACGGTGAGAAGGTGTGAAACATTCAGCAGGACCGCTCCGTGACCGTCGCGGCTCGGTTACGATGTCTCAAGTTTGCAGGATGTTACCGAGCCACGAGGGTAACCGAGTGGTCAACACGCCGAATATTTCACAGCTTCTGACGGAGGGTCGACGCTATTTTTTCCACTTGATGTTGCAGCCCACGCTGGGCCTCTGATTCGGGTCTACGGTCTCGCCGCGTAGCAGGGTGTCGATGGCTGCGCGCAGGTCGCGTCCCGTCAGCGGCTTGCCGTTCCCCGGGCGGCTGTCGTCCAACTGGCCCCGATACGCCAGGCGCCGGGCTTCGTCGAACAGGAAGAAGTCGGGCGTGCAGGCGGCGGAATAGTCGCGGGCGGTTTGCTGCGTCTCGTCGTACAGGAAGGGGAAGTTGAAACCGAGCTCGGTGGCCATGGCGCGCAAGCTGTCCGGGGCGTCATCCGGGTACGTCGCGGCGTCGTTGGAGGAGACGGCCACGATGCGTAGCGACTTCTCCGTGTAGTCCGCGCCCAGCCGCGCCAGCTCGCCCCGCACATGTTGTACGTAGGGGCAGTGGCGACAGATAAACATCACCAGCAGCGCCTTGGTTCCGCTGAGATCGCTGAGGCCGATGGTCTTGCCGGAAATGAGATCGGGCAGATGAAAGTCGGGAGCGGGCGTCCCGAGCGCAAGCATGGTGGATTCGGTGAGTGCCATATTGTCTCCAACGACAGGATAGCAACCGGAGCTGCACCAGGTTGCAAATGTGTGGCGTGCCGGGTAAGATGATCCAACCTCTTCATGCCAACCTCCACGGCACAGCCGCGTAAGGGCATTCCGGTCGCGCTCTCGCTGGTTCTGGTCCTCCTCGGGATTTCTGTCTTTATCAACTACGTGGATCGCGGAAATCTCTCCATCGCGGCTCCCATGCTGAAAGAAGAGCTTGGCCTTTCCGCGGCGCGACTGGGCGTTCTGCTCTCCGCATTCTTCTGGACCTACGCCTGTCTGCAACCCTTCTCCGGCTGGCTCGTGGACCGTTTGAACGTCAACTGGGTATTCGCCGGTGGGTTTTTTCTCTGGTCCGCCGCGACAGCCACCACGGGCATCGCGCACACGTTCGCGGCGCTGCTGGTGTTGCGGCTGCTCCTCGGTATCGGCGAATCAGTCGCCTATCCTTCCTACTCGAAGATCATTGCGCTGAACTTCCCGGAGGAGCACCGCGGGCTTGCCAATGCGGTGATCTCCGCGGGGCTCGTCCTGGGACCCGGGTTTGGCATGCTGTTCGGTGGCCTGCTGATGGCAAGATTCGGGTGGCGCCCGTTCTTCATCGTGCTTGGCCTCGGCAGCCTGCTCTGGCTGGTCCCCTGGGTGAAGTGGATGCCGAAAAGGGCGGAGGCCAAGCAAGCAGGCGCCCCGGGCGCGCCAGGTCTTATCGAGTTTCTGCGATTGCGATCGGCGTGGGGGACTTGTATCGGACTCTTTTCCGGGAATTATGTCAGCTATTTCCTAATTACCTGGCTTCCGTTTTATCTGGTGCGCGAACGGCACTTCTCCATGGATAACATGGCGAAGATCGGAGGCATCGCGTACCTGCTGGGGGCCTGCTTCGCCACGCTGGCCGGCTGGTTTTCCGATCGCTGGATTCTGTCGGGAGCCACTCCCACGCTGGTTCGCAAGACCATTACGGGTGGAGGACTTGCTCTCGCCGGGGTTTTCGTTGGGCTCGCGGTGGTGAGCGGGCCGCGATATTGCGTTGCCGCGCTCATACTGGGTGTTGTGTTCTTCGGGGTTTCTGCTTCCAACATGTGGGCAATTACACAGACGCTCGCGGGCCCTCAGGCAGCGGGACGCTGGACAGGTTTTCAGAACTTCGTCGGGAATCTTGCAGGGGTTGTGGCCCCGGCACTCACCGGGTTTGTCCTCGACCGCACAGGACACTTTTACTGGGCCTTCGCCATCCTGACAGCTGTTGCATTGACCGGAACGGCCTCCTGGGTTTTCCTCATCGGACCAATCGAGCAAGTGACCTGGCACGGAAAGCTCCGCGGGTAAACAAACAGGTCTATTACAATCTCAAGCCTGGTCGCGGCTATACTGCTTTGTGGGGCAGGCTTTCAGCCTGCGGACCCGCTTTCAGCGGGTCCAGCCGATTAATGCGAAGCATTTCCCATGGCCCCGTTGAGACCCTGGAAGACGGCATCGTAGCGGCCGCTCTCGGCCGCGAAGCGCAGACGCCTCACATTCTCCACGCAGATCTCAGCCGCCGCAGGCTGGGTCTTCAGGATTTCCATCACTTCCGCGATGAACTTTTCGAGCGGCATCGCGCGCGGGTCGGAGGCCCCGTCCAGCAGGTCCGTGGCCACATAAGGAGGGATGAGTTCGAGAACCTCCGTCGCAGATCCCCGGAGCTGATAGCGGAGCGATTGCGTGTACGAGTGGATGGCGGCCTTGGTCGCGCAATAAGTGGGGGTCGTGGCCATCGGAACGAAAGCCAGCCCGGAGGAGACGTTCATGATGGCGGACCAGGGCTGCTTTTCGAGCAAAGGCAAAAGCGCCGCGGTGAGACGGATGGGGCCCAGCAGATTGGTGGCGACGATAGCTTCCGCGTCGGCGAGATCCTCCTGTTGGGCCTGCAGCTTCTCCACCCGCATAATACCCGCATTGTTAATAAGGACGTTCAGCGCAGGGTAGCGCGCCGCCACCTCGACCGCGAAAGAGCGGATGTTGGCGGGGTCTTCAATGTCGAGCGTAAGGGAGGTCATGCCCGGGTTCGCGGCAGTGGTCTCGTCGAGTGCCCGCCTGCGCCGGCCAGCGATGATGACGTGGTTTCCCAGAGCGTGAAAAGCTTCGGCAAGCCCACGGCCAATGCCGGAGCCGCCGCCCGTGATCAGGATGGTGTTGCCGGTGGTCTTCATGGCGATCGATGATGCCTCTTCTTATAGCATGCGACGGTAGCTCCAAGGCGCGGCGTTCTTCGATGTCTCACTTTGATACCGAGTCGCCCGCGCAGCGTTGTCGGACACATTCCTCACTGACGGTGATCGGCAGCGCTCAAGGCAGTGGATAGAGATTGACCTCCGGCATGGGGAAGTCCTTCCGGTTGTCCGTCATCAGAATAAGGCGGTGCGCAATCGCCGTCGCGGCAATGAGCGTGTCGTCCAGCGAAAGCGTTTGCCCTTTGGACTTCCACTCATTCCGCAGCATTCCAGCGCTGCGGGCAATTCCGATGGTCACGTCGTAGCAGTCGAACCCCGCAAAGAGCGCTTCCGTCGCAGCTCTTTCGTGAGGTCGCATGCCCGCGTACACTTCGCCAATGGTGATTGCGGAACAGCCCAGAGTCGCCCCGGCGGCCACCAGTCCTCGCAGCAGCTCCCACTTGCCCAGTCTTCGGCGAAGTGCGAGAACCAGGATGTTGGTGTCAACCAGGTACGCGGCCATTCACTCGGTTTCCCGGCCGGCCTCAACACGCTCGATGCGAGATTCCGACTCCGCGCGCATCCGGCGCACCCACTCGCCGGCATCGTCGATCTCGGGATGATCTTCCGGCTTCCAGATGGGCTCGGTTCTCTCAAACAACTCGAGCAACCGCTGCCGTTTGAGCTCGCGCTTCGCCAGTTCCACCAGGAACGCAGTCCGCTTGCCATGCGCGACGATCTTGTCGATCTCGGCGATCACTTCGGCGGGGTAGGGAACCAGAACCCGGTTTCGTGGCATAGTGCTCTATCTTCATTAAAGCACGGTGGATACCAGTTGGTATACCAAGAGGTATACTTTATGGTTGTCCATCTGGCCACTCGCAGGTTCTAGTCGGCAGGCAGGAGGCGCAACCGGTGCTTCGATTGGGTCCGCAATACGCTGAAATCCCGGACATCGAGAGTGAACACGGACTCGATCTCTTCCCGATGTGCAAGGTGAAGCAGGGCGGCGTCGGCAAGTTGCAGCCCCAATGCCCGGTACTTCTTCAGGAGGGTCCCAATCGCCGGCGCATCGGACTCGTCGAGTGGAAGCAACCGGAGCAGGTCCGTGCCGGGCAAGCCGAGCAACTTCAGAACGAGCTCGGGTCGTTCGCGCAGCAGCCACGCCGCTTCCGTGAGCACGGGCCAGCAGGTGAGCAACGGCACCCGCAGGCGCTTAAGCTCCTCGACGCACCGCCGATGATTCGAATCCCGATCTGAGAGAATGGCCACCAGCGGGCCGGTGTCCAGGAGGACGCGATCAGCTCTCACCGAATCCTTCAAAATGCTTCGGGTTCGTGCTCAGGTCGGCAGGCAGGTTCTTCGCAGCCCCAATGACGCCGAGTTCTTTGGCGACATCAAAACACGTTCGCTCCGGCCGCCGCTTGCGCAAGTGGCGCGACAATGCGACACGCACGATCTCCGAAGGTGAGTGGCCCGTGGTGGACGATTCCGCGTCGAGAGCGTGCTTCAGTTCGCCCGGAAGGCGAAAGGTGACTCGGGAGTCCGGCATGGACTCATGTTACCACGTTGTCGGACATGTTCCTAATTCTGTCAGACAGCAAGGTTCCGGATGCCCGACGTTCCAACTGCGGCTCTTCACCTCGAAGATCAATTCGAAGTTGCCAACCTTCACCAAGTAGTCTGGTCTGTGGGATCCTTTCTCGCAAACCTCTTCGATTTTCTGGAAGGGTACATTGTTGAGCGCAGAGGAAACTTTCAAAAAGCTCTTCCGATTTTGTTTTCATAGATGACTCCCTCAGTCCGTCACTCCCTTTCGTCCATAATATCGCAAAGCGAACAGTAGGCGAACGCCAGCTTTCGGACAACGTCAACGCTGCACACGTGGCCGCGGCTTCTCCGCCACGGAGTTCCCTCAATTCAAATTCACACCAACCAACACGCCGCACCGACAACCAATCCGGCCCATTGCCGCATGTTGACGCCCGTCGCGCTAACACATGAGATGATAGGCAAAGAGATGAAGACCGCCGACTTCAGCGGGAAACTAACGCCGAACGGGCAGATTGCCGTTCCGCCTGACATAGCAGCGCTGGTTCCGCCCGGGGAACAGATTCAGGTCGTACTCCAATGGGGCATCTCGGAGGACGATGCCGCCTGGCGTGTAGCGGGTCGGCGTCGGTTCGAGGCGGCGTATGCTGCCGACGACTCGGTCTACCCATCGCTGATCCATGACCCTCATACCCGGTGAAGTCGTCCTGATTCGGATCGACTTTCCCCAGACGCCGGGCGGCAAACTGCGTCCAGCGGTGGTGCTCCTCGACTCGGGTGACGATGATTTCGTTGCCGCTCCCATAACCTCCCGCCTGCGGACCTCTGATTTCGATGTTTCTATTCACCAATGGCGCGAGGCCGGCTTGAACACAGCCTCGACGATTCGCGTTCACAAGCTAACCGTGCTGGCAAAGGATGAAGTTGTGCGCCGCCTCGGTGAACTCGCAGAACCCGATCGAACTGCCCTGACAGCGGCTCTACGGCGCGCTTTTTCGCTGGACCAGTAGGTCACCGCCAGTCGACAGCCGCTTTTCTGCCACGGTGTTCGCAACAACCTACCCCGATCAAACACCATACCTGACAATCACTTCCACCCATCACGACCCGGGAATCCCGCCCGCCCGTGCTACCGTCAATGTGGAATGTCCACGGACACTCAGATCCTCGCGCACTCGGAGAAACACTCGCGCCAGCCTGTATTACGAAACGAACCCGATCCCGGCTCACCCACGAGCTCCCGCGGGCAGTCCGGTCGGGCCAGGCCCCAGCGATCCTGCACGACGAAACGAACCCAATTCTGGCTCACCCGCGAGGCTCCGGCGATGGCAGTCCGGTCGACCCCGGCCACTGGCAATCCTGCACGACAAAACGAACCCAATTCCGGGTCACCCGCCGCGGGGCCAGCCGGCCGCCTGCACATCGACGAGCAGCTCATGAGCGAGCTGCACCATGCATGCCGCTCGGCAAAGATGGTGATTGCCGCGCAGATGCTTGGAAAGAGGCGAGGTCGTTGAACATAACGGGACGTTACTAATCCGCGGAACGTGGTAGCGTTGGTCGCATGGAGACTGAATCAAGATGACGTTTGCTATTTACGAAAACATCCCAATGAACACGACCTACGTCGGTGCCGACGCCGGTCGGCCCAAGGAGCAGATTCTAATGCCGAGTGTTGTCCTTGTCATAGTCAACGCTCCTGAAGCAACCTCGCGCGATGAAGTGATACAGAGGCTAATCGGGGCGGGAATCAAAATCGAGGAGAGGGCCGAGATTGCTCCTGAAACGGATTGGCCGGAGGAGGTACAAAGGCAGGTAAATGACGTTAGACTCGGTGTTCAGCGCGTTCGATGGGACGCTGTCTGATGATGAGCGGTGAGCAGCGTTGTCTCCCGTCCCGCTGCGCCTACCGCGCCGATCGTCGGGGCAAGAACAGGAGTCCGCTCGAGGCTCGTTTATGTCGAGGAAAGTAGACAAACTCGTTCAAACGTTGAATTCGTGGGAGGAAGGCCTTGCCCGTCTCGGCGAGTGCATCGTCCAGTTTCAAAGAATTGAAGATGGCTTGAGCATTTGCATCTCGGCAATGATTGGACGGAGCCGAAACGTGGGCGAAATTATCACAAGCGAGATGTCCTTCCGTGCGAGAGTCTCGGTTTTCGGTGCATTGTTCTTGCATACTATCCGAAGAGATTCTCTGCCAGACGACATCGTAGAGCTTATTAAGCGCCTTCACTGGGCGGAGCAGGAGCGCAACATTCTCGTGCATTCACTATGGGACGCATGCGAATCGAAGCCCGATTCGATTATCCGCAAGAGGCGAGCCATTCGGAAGCACGTGTTCACCGTCAGCGGAGAGCATCGTACACCCGAAGAACTGGATGACCTAAATCGACAATTTGAAGGGATTGTTACCGATCTCTTCTACCTGCAGTCGCAGCATCTTCCCGCGAGGTATCAACCGTAAAGCCCCGCGGGGGATTCGTCACGCCCGAGTGGTTCTCCCACTTCTTGCTGAAAGTGTTCGTGAGCCGGGTGAAACGGCGGGTGCCCATTCGGACGCTGAGGTTCTGACGCTCCACAATCGAAGTGCAAACCCGCTCAGGGTCAGGTTGTCCGATAACTGGGACCACCTCCACGGATTTCACTTCAGCGGGCGAGTACCGCGCTTCGCCCTCCTGAGAAGCGCCATACACCTTGATGAGCATGGCAAAGTCCACGCGGTGTCCCAGTGTCGTGCTGATCGCAGTCCTTTACGGCGCGAAGCCGTCTGTCGTGATTTGGAAGGTGCCAGTGGGCCGGATGGCATCACGCAACCCCTCAACGAACACACCCGTTGTGGCCTGGTCCCGCTTGCCCACGGCGATGTGCAGAACCAGCTTGGAGTGCCGCTCGATTGCCACGAACGTGTAGCAGTCGCCGAGGTTCTGGTCGTCTTCGGGACGGACGCGTTTTTGCTTTTTGCCGATGACCCTAAGAAAGGTGAACTGGAGGGTCGCTCTTGACGATGCCGAAAGGGAGCTTCAGAGAACCGAAGTTCATGCCGAAAAACTGAGGCAGGCGATCTCGCTGCTGCGCCAGCGGGTTCAAGAAGTTCCGCCAGTGTGCCCTGAAACCTGTTAGACTTCGCCGATGAGAAACACTACAGCGAGGCTTTTGGCGGTCGCGGCCCTTTTGCTAGGGTCAGTCGCCTTGTTGGCAGACGAACAATCCGAACAGTCCAAGCCGACATCTGCAAACGTCTTCGGCTTGTTAGCAAACAGGTTTTTGAACTCTCCTCCTACGAAAGCCAACATTGATCAAGGAATGTGGCCTCTTCAGAAGGTCCCCGGCGAGCTTTGGCGTATGAGCGATCTCTCCGGGACCGTGGAGGTTTCTGTGAATCCGAACTCAGGCTGGTTTAGCGTCACCTATGATGCTAATGTCCGCGTGAGCCTGGGCGATGCGGCGTTGGCGGCCTTGATCGCTAGGGCCGAGAGCGTCGAATTCGGCAGGACAGCAGAAGAACTCGTTATTACGATCAATACGCGGAGCCTTTCCGATGGCGAACGCAAGGGAACCCGGACGGAGCTTCTGACCATCGGGTTGGACGGTGGCGTGTTGCGGGAAGCTGAGGTAATCAGTATTTGGAAGTGATCCAGCGCACGGCCCATCGACGCACTCTTAGCGCACTACCGATGATCGGTAGTGCGCTAAATCCATGTCCCTGTCCTGGTGGCGGCCTCGCGAGTGCGGGTCGCCAGGGGATCACCGATGAATCTCCTGATCTGCAGCGCTCGCGTCTTCATCAGGAAATGGCAACAAGCGGGTGCTATTGTATTTTGGGGCCGCACGCTCCACCGCTCTATGGAAACCCTCGTAGTCACCGTCTTGGAAGGTCTTGGCAGTAAATTCGAGTCCAGCGAGGTGGTGAGCTAAGGCGGGATGTCCAACGTCGGGAGTTAGTACCTGATGCAACTTCCCAGTTCTTCCGGTTGACTCTTGAATCTCATCGCGTCGCGCACGGAGATCATTAGTTAACCCCGGCCCGAGTCGATCAAACACGAGGTCAACCGTCATCCGAGCCATCTGGAGCGGACGTTTTGAACTGCTGGGATTGTATGTCCATCCCTTCAAGCGAAACATCTGTTCGTAGAATGTCTTAGGGAAGCGTTCGGCCCACTTCGCTAGCTCCCTGCCAATGTAGCGGTCTAGAATCTGCTGAAGAGCATCGCGATCACGGATCTCCTGATACCCAGTTGCTTCGTCAACAAGCGCGATGATGCCAACGGTAGCGAAGCCGTGTTGAAGTGTGGCAGCTCTCTCAGCGAGCCGCTTTAACCGTTTGTCTAGCTTGCCCTTTTGATCTGCTTCGATAACGACCGCACAGATGTCGGGAAGAATCGTCGCTTCGTAACCATCTGCCGGATTCCCGCCATGAGGTGGAACGAATCTGATTGGAGAATTTGCGCGCGCGACTAAGCCTCTGACATCAATACCCTTTTCTGCCAGACGGGCCATAAAAGCAGCAATCTTGCGCTCGCCGCTTTGGCCACCGCCTTCTGACATGCCAATGCCGCTTTGAAGTCCCCTTTGCGCGAGTAGCCGGGTGCCATCAGAGAGCACATAACAGGGGATCTCAATCTCTCCAATCCTGAGAGGTCGATCCGGCGCGCCATAGTGCGCCGCTATGGTCGGCCCACCCTTTGCCCAGCGCGCTTCCGCAGCTCGGCGAGCAATTTCCGCTCTGCGCTGATGTGTTAGCTTTTGGGCGCGAGCTTGGCCACCCAATGATTGAACTGTAGAGTCAGGCTCCATAATCGAATCATAGTACTCTCCTGCAAGCATGTCAAGGCTTAATGCACTCTATGCTTGCTTTTCTTTGCAGAAAGCATTATGCTAAGTACATGAAGCAAGAAGCCCCGGTCAGTGCTGAAACACTGACCGGGGCTGTAATCACCACAGCCGAAGCCGCAGTGACCTGCAACCCCATTATCGGCTTTCCGGCTGTGGATCTCAAGGAGATTCACAGTGACCTGTCACAACTGCCGGATCGAATGTAAGCGCAAGGGGCACGACCGCAAGGGAGCCCAGCGCTATCAGTGCCGCCAGTGCTCTAGGACGTTTCTGGAGCCGCGAGAGGACCATCTGGACGGCATGTACCTGCCCATCGAGAAGGCCGAGATGGTTCTCCGGCTTCTGCTTGAAGGGAACAGCGTTTCGAGCGTCGAGCGCCTGACCGAGGTTCATCACACCACGATTCTGAAACTGCTGGTACTGGCGGGCGACAAAGCAGAACGCCTGATGGGGCAGAAACTCACGAACGTCCCTGTCCGCGATGTACAGGCGGACGAAATCTGGAGCTTCATCGGCAAGAAGGAAAAGAAGCGGAAGCCGGCCGACGATCCGATGCTTGGCGACTGCTACACCTTCGTCGCGATTGAACGGGACACGAAACTCGCCCTGAACGTCACGATTGGCCGCCGTGACCAGGCCAGTACGGACGTTTTCATCGAAGGTCTGAGACTCGCAACCCGTGGCCGTTTCCAACTCACCACGGATGGGTTCGCACCGTACCGCTCGGCAGTGTCCAACACTCTTGAGGATCGGGTAGACTACGCCCAGCTCATCAAGGTCTACCGGGCCACTCCCGAGGGCGAGCGCCGATACAGCCCTGCCGAAGTGGTGAGTACGGAGGTAGTCCCATGCGTTGGACGACCCGATCCCGAACGTATCTGTACGTCACATATCGAGCGCCAGAACCTCTCCATCCGCATGGGCACCCGGCGCTTCACCCGGCTCACGAACGCGTTCAGTAAGAAGTTTGAGAACCACTGCGCAGCCATCATGCTCTGGTTCGCCTTCTACAACTTCTGCCGCATCCACAAGTCGCTCCGTGTGACTCCCGCGATGGAAGCGAAGATTGCCGACCACGTGTGGAGCGTTCGGGAACTACTGGAGGCAATGTAAAATACTGCTTCGTTTGGCTGAACTAATTGAGAATGGAGTTTAAGGAACTCATATTAAGAACAGTGCCTAATCTGGAAGTTCATTAGCCATCCTATCTAGGTAATCGGCGATTTCGATCAAGAACATAGAACCGACCATAAAGCCGCTATCAATGAAATCGTTGACCCTCCTAGTATTATTGTCGTTTCTGTTCCGCTTGAGACGCTTTAGCAATTGATCCCTAATTAGGACAGCCTGCATCCTAAGAAAGACAAAGCGACCCTTTTGGCTATTACTGAGATCCTCGGATTCGTGAACGTGACGATAAAAGCGATCCGTCATGGCCTTCTGGTTTTCCGGGCTATGGTCCTTGGGGTCAAGGGGATCAAGTCGGCTCTCAGCCATCTCCTTATCCGTCAAAGACCGCTGCTCTCTATCAAAAGCCTCCGCCATGCTCCGTATCTGCATACAAAGGCTCTGAGCACGCAATTTCAAATCGCTATTTGACCACTTGTCTTGTGGCGTTGGCTCTGGAGTGTTTCGTTCGGTAATTCTCTTGTCCAGAGCGGATGCGATCTCCTCGGCTGTCGGCTCTTGGTGCCGTTGGTTCTCCATGACTGCCCAACTTTCTCCAAGTTGCTTTAGACGTTCATTGATCCATTGCGCCGGAGGCTGCTCTGTTCCAGCCAATAGTGACGGACTGAGATTATTATGAGAGAGGACGTACTCATTATACAGTAGCGCCAAAACGTTTTTTCTTCTATCAACCTCTGTCGGTTGCGTTGCGGGCGTTAATGGAGACGCGGGCTTTCCAGACATAGCGCCACTCAGTATCTTCTGATTCTGATCTGCAACATATTGAAGCCTTACATTCAATCTGTCCATCTCTGCTTTGTGAGAAGCCTCACTGTTGATACGAGCCAGAGAGAGAATGCCTGTGCCTACGAAGCCACAGACAATGAGTGTCAGAGTCGTTCTGAGATGGTGCTCTTTCTTTGGACTTTTGTAGGACATGATTATCGCCACGACAGCAATGGCCATTGGAACAACATCGGCCATGAGCGACAGCGCGAAACCAATGATAGGATTGCCCGGATGGATGTATAGCCATTTGGCATACAGGACCAAAGCGCCACTAATGAGGCCGTACGCAGAGATGGTTGCGGGGCGAAACACTTGGAGGCGTTTTTTTCGCCACGGAGGTATCCAAGCCATCCCCGCCACTCTAACAGAATCGCCGCGGGAAGTGGCCGATCAGCGAAGTGAGTAATATTCCCTACACTCATAGGGGGACACACTTTTAGCGCACTACCCGATGATCGGCGCGCTTCTCCGCCGGAAGTATAATAGTAACAATCGCCCTCCGGCGTCCCTGACCCACTCATGTTCGACAACCTCTCGGAAAAGCTCCAGCGCGTCTTCAAAAACTTGCGCGGCGAAGGCAAGCTGACCGCCGAAAACATGGAAGTGGCCCTGCGCGAGATCCGCGTCGCCCTGCTCGAGGCCGACGTCCACTTCAAAGTCGTCAAGCAGCTCATCGAAGCCATCAAGCAGAAGGCCATGGGCGAGGACGTGCTCACCGCCCTCTCCCCCACCCAGCAGGTCGTCAAAATCGTCCGCGACGAGCTCATCAAGATCCTCGGCAGCCACGCCTCCAAACTCCGCTTCGCCAACGAGCCGCCCACCGTCATGCTGATCGTCGGCCTGCAGGGCTCCGGCAAAACCACCAGCACCGGCAAAATCGCCCGCTATCTTTCGAAGAACGGCCACAGCCCGCTGGTGGTCTCGGTGGACGTCTACCGTCCCGCCGCGCGCCACCAGCTCACCGTCATCGCGCGCGATCTGAAGCTGCCCGTTTACGAAGGGAAACCGGAGGAGACCGCGCCGCTCGATCTGGCCCGCGCCGCCCGCCGCGAAGCCATGCAGACCGGCCGCGACGTGGTCCTCGTTGACACCGCCGGTCGCCTGCACATCGACGAGCAGCTCATGTCCGAGCTGCACCAGTTGAAGGAAGCGCTCCACCCCACCGAAATCCTGTTCGTGGCCGACGCCATGACCGGTCAGGACGCGGTGAAATCCGCCGACCAGTTCCACAAGCAGCTCGGCATCACCGGCGTGGTCCTCACCAAGATGGACGGCGACGCGCGCGGCGGCGCGGCCCTCTCCATCCGCACCATCACCGAGCAGCCGCTCAAGTTCGTCGGCACCGGCGAGAAGTACGACGCCATCGAGCCGTTCCACCCAGACCGCGTCGCCCAGCGCATTCTCGGCATGGGCGACATGCTCTCGTTCATCGAGAAAGTGGAAGAGTCCATCGACCAGAAGAAGGCCGAGGAGATGCAGCGCAAGCTCATCGACAACGAGTTCACGCTGGAAGATTTCCGCGACCAGATCAAGCAGATCCGCAAACTCGGCCCGCTGCAGGGGCTGCTGGGCATGATGCCGCAGATGGGCCCGCTGAAGGGTCTGAAGGACGTCAAAGTGGACGAGACGGAAATCACCCACATCGTGGCCATCATCGACTCCATGACCCCGCACGAGCGCGACAACCACATGATCATCAACGGCGCGCGGCGGCGGCGGATCGCCAAAGGCAGCGGGACATCGGTGCAGGAAGTGAATACGCTGCTGAAACAGTACGCCCAGGCGCGTAAGATGATGAAGAGCATCTCGGGCGGGTCGTTCCTCGGTAAACGGTTGGGAAAGATGAAGTTACCGCCCGGATTCCCGGGATTTCCGCAGTAGGGACTGGTGGCGCGGCCGTCCTGTGTGGTTTCATAAAGATTAGGAGATTTGAGAAGTTCAATGCTGATGATCCGTCTGACGCGCGTTGGCGGCAAGAAGAAGCCGTCATACCGCGTAGTGGTAATTGATAAGGAACGGGCGCGCGACAGCCGCTCCGTCGAAGTGGTGGGCTACTATAACCCGGTGACCTCGCCGGCAACCGTGAAGCTCGACCACGACCGCATCCAGGTGTGGTTGAAGAACGGCGCGCAGCCGTCGGATACCGTGAGCCGTTTGCTGAAGAACAACCCGGCGCCGGTTCCCGAAGCGGTTGCGAGCTAAGAAACGTCCATCCGTCAGGAATCCATGAAGCAGTTGGTGGAAGACATTGCGCGCGCTCTGGTGGACCTTCCCGATGAAGTCCACGTGAAAGAGGTCCAGGGCGAGCAGGTGACGGTGCTGGAACTGCGTGTCGCGCCCAGCGACCTCGGCAAAGTGATTGGCAAGCAGGGGCGCACGGCCCGCTCCATCCGCACGCTGCTGGGGGCGGCCGGCATGAAACTCAACCGGCGCTTCCAGCTCGAAATCCTCGAGTGAACACGGAACTGGTTGCCGTAGCCCATCTGGTCCGCGCGCGCGGCATCAAGGGCGAACTGGTGGCTGTTCCGCTCAATGATCGCCGGGAGCGATTCGATGAGCTCAAGCGAGTTCTGCTAAACGGAACTGAGTATGAGGTCGAGCGCGTCTGGTGGCACGGCGACAAGCTCATCCTCAAGTTCCGCGGAATCGACACGAGGTCGCAGGCCGAGGCAATTTCGGGGACGGAGGTGAACGTCCCCGTTTTAGAGCGGCCCGCGCTGCCCGACGACGAGTTCTACCTGTCCGATCTGGTGGGGTGCGAGGTGTTCCACCGCGCCAGCGGGCGCAGCATCGGCACGGTTTCCGGCTGGCAGGAGCCCGGCGGGCCGCCGTTGCTGGAACTGGCCGACTCGCCGATTCTGATCCCCTTCGCCCAGGCTATTTGCCGTGAGATCGACCTCGCTCGCAAGCGCATCGTGATTGACCCGCCGGAAGGTCTGCTCGATCTGAACTCATGAACGTGCTGGCCGTCAAAGTCCCAGCACGGCGTTCAGCGAACCCTGCCGGTAGCCCTCCAGGTCCAGCGTGACGTAGTGGAATCCGAGCGGCTTGAAGATGGCCGTGAACGCGCGCGCCACCTCTGCGGTCAGCGCTCGCTCCAGCTCGTCGGGCGCCACTTCAATGCGCACCAGATCGCCATGAAAGCGCACCCGAAACTGGCGGAAGCCGAGGGCGCGAATCGCTTCCTCGCCTTGTTCCACCGTCTTCACGTTCTCTACCGTGACCGGCGTGCCGTAGGGGATTCTGGAACTGAGGCAGGCCGAGGCGGGCCGGTCCCAGGTCTCGAGGCCGGCCATGCGGGACAGCTCGCGAATCTCCGCCTTGCTGAGACCGGCCTCCACCAGCGGCGCCTGCACTTCGTGAATCCCGGCGGCCTTCTGGCCGGGGCGGTAGTCGCCGAGGTCGTCCATGTTCACGCCGTAGACGATGTGCTCGAAGCCGCGCGCGCGGGCCACTTCGGTGAGGCAGGCGAACAGCTCGTCCTTGCAGTGGAAGCAGCGGTCCGGGGCGTTCCTCACGTAATCCGGGTTTTCGAATTCGTGGGTGGCGATGTACTCGTGGCGGATGCCGTGGTCGCGGGCGAAGCGCTCGGCGTCGCGCTTGTGCGATTCGGGAATGGAGGCGGAGTCGGCGGTGATGGCGATGGCGTTCTTGCCGAGCGCCTGGGTTGCGGCCCACGCCAGATACGCGGAATCCGTGCCGCCGGAGTAGGCGATCAGCACGCGGCCCATGGCGCGCAGATCCGCGAGCAGCTTCTCCTGTTTGGCATCGAGAACGGCCGGGGCGGGAGCGGCAGGTGGACCGAGACTGACCAGCGTCGCCATACCTATGAGTATAGATGGCAGACTCAGTCCGGCAGCTCGCGCACTTGCCAGTACATGAGCAGCGTCCCAGCCAGAGGCAGGGCGGCGAGCGCCAGGCAGACCGGGGTGAAACCGTATCTCTCAATCCCCTGTCCCAGCGGCTTCGACACCAGCGCCTGCATCACACCGTAGGAAAACACCAGCGCGGAGACTCCGAAGGCGGCGCGGCCGGCGCCATACAGGTCCACCGGGATGGTGTAGAGATTGGTGCTCCACGCGGCTACCAGGAAGAGGCTGAGCGACATGCCGACGGTGGCCGTCAGGGGCGTCGGCGTCAGAGGCACGGCCGCGGTAATCATCGCCAGCGCCGAACCCACCAGGCATGCCCGCTTGCGGGCAGCCACCGGGGTCGCTCCGCCGCGAATCCAGCGCCAGGAAAGCGAGCCGCCGGCAAACGCGCCCAGCCACGCGGCCACCGGCACCGCCCACGAATACCGCGCCGCCTGCGGCGGAGTGAGATGGTGCACGCGCACCAGATACGGCGGCGCCCAGTTGGTCCACAGGCTGTAGACGGTCATGCCGAGCGCGTTGGCCACCATCAGGGCCCACAGCCGCTTGTCGCGAATTTGCCCCGCCGCGTTCGAACTCCGCGTTGCGCCCACCTGTTCCACGGCGGCCGGGATGGCGCGTGAAGTGGACAGCCAGAGCGGAATCCAGATGAGACTGGCGGTGGCGGCGGCGAAGAAGGTCCAGCGCCAGGAGTAGTTGTACGCGAAGAAGACGGTGAAGGCGGGCGCGAAGCCGGCGCCGATGCTGATGCCGAGCTGCTGCGTGGCGGCCCCGAGCGCGCGCTCCTCCGGCAGCAGATACATGCCGCTCACCTTGGCCTGCGCGGAAACGCCCGCGGCTTCGGCAATGCCCAGCAGCGCGCGCCAGAACAGCAGCTCGTGGAACGAGTGAACGGTGCCGGTGCCGAAGCTGGCTACCGCCCAGACGGCAACCGCGAGCGACATGCCCGCGTTCAGGCCCACGCGGTCCAGAAACCAGCCCATCAGCGGTGCGCTCAGTGCGTAGGCGATGGAGAATACCGACAGCAGAACCCCGTAGTCGGCATAGCTAAACGTGAAGCCGGGGTTCGCGGGGGACGATGCTCCGGACGTCCGCCAGATGTCCACCATGGTGGCCAGGATCTGGCGATCCAGGTAGTTCAGGGCAGCCGAGAAGACGAAGACGGTGACCGCAAGCCAGCGCAGCCGTAGTGACGAGGACACCCTGCGATTCTATATGAAACGGCCCGCGACTCCGGGAATCGCGGGCCAACGTGTTGCGGGAGAAGGAAACTCTTTACTCGGTTGGACGGCGCTTGAGCGTCGGACGCTCGTCCTCGTCGCCCTTGCTGGTCTTGCCGTTATCGTCGGCGTCCACCGTGCCCGTGCCTGAGCCGGGCGTGCGGCGCAACGTCGGCCGGTTCACGTCTTTCTCGTCCACCTTGCGGCGGTTGTGCATGGCCAGGAGGCGGCCCTTCACGTCGTTGAACTCCGAGGTGGTGACCACGTACTCGGGCTTGGCCTTCAGCAGCTCCTGAATGTGCTGCTGCGCCACCTTGATGCGGTCATCCGTCATGGGGTGCGTGGCGAACACCTTGGACATGGTGCCCGGCTTCTTCTTTTCCATCGCCTGGACCTTCTCGAAAAAGTCGACAAACGCCGTGGGGTCGTAGCCGGCCTTGTACATGTACTCCAGTCCCAGCAGATCCGCTTCGGCTTCAAACGCGCGTGAGAACTGTAGGAAGCCCATCGGAATCAGCACGCTGGCGGCCTGACGGGCGCCGTAACCAGCCCACCCGCCCATGAACCACAGCGGAATGGTGGCGAGATTCGCGATCTCACCGCGCGTCGCCTGGCGAGTGCCATGCCGAGCCGCGACGTGACCGATCTCGTGCGCCATCACCCCGGCCAGCTCCGCTTCCGTGTCCGCCTTCAGGATCAGCCCCGTATTCACGAAGAAGAAGCCGCCCGGCAGCGCGAAGGCGTTCACGTCCTCGCTGTCAATCACCTTGATGGTGAACGGCACCTTCGCGTCCGAGTTCCGCACCAGGTTCTGGCCAATGCGGTTCACGTACTCGGAGATCACCGGATCGTCGACGATCTTGGCCTGCCGCTCCACGTCCTGGGCGAGGCCCTTGCCGATGGCGATCTCTTTCTCCAGAGAGTAGAAATTGACCCCTTTGCCCACATCCCGATTACCGATCTGTTCGGGGTCTTTCTCTTTGTTATCAGCAAAACCGGGTGTGCTGAGCGTCGCCGCCAGCGTCACACCAAAAACGAGCGAGAGGATTCGACGTGCCATGGGTTCTCCGCGCGCAGACCAGGTCCAAGTATAAACCTTCATTCATTTAACGTATAGTCGTCTGCATGGGTTTCGTGTTTCCCGATGGGGCGTTGTGGGAGCGGTGCCGGCCGGAGTTCCCGGTGACCGAGCGCCTGATCTACCTGAATCACGCCGCCGTCTCGCCGCTCCCGCGACGGGTTGCCGAGGCCATGAAGCAGCTTGCGGACGATGCCTGCCAGTTCGGCTCCATCCACTATGAGACCTGGCTGGCCGCCTACGAGGGGGTACGAGTGGCCGCCGCCCGCCTGATGGGGGCAAGCCGCGACGAGATTGCCATCGTAAAGAACACCAGCGAAGGGATTTGCGCCGTTGCCGGGGGGTTGGACTGGAAGCCTGGCGACCGGGTGGTGGCCTTCCGCGAGGAGTTTCCAGCCAACTACTATCCGTGGAAACGCCTGGAGGCGAAGCGTGTGCAGGTGGAGTGGTTGTCCATCGCTGACCCTCTGGACCGCGTTGCGGAGGCGTGCAGGGGAGCCAGGCTGCTGGCGGTGAGTTTTGTCCAGTACCTCAGTGGTTTGCGAGCGGATGTGGAGGCGCTCGGTGAGATCTGCAGGAGCTGCGGGTGTTTCTTCTTCGTTGACGCGATTCAGGGCCTCGGCGCCCTGCCCCTCAACGTGGAGGAAGCTCACATCGACGCTCTGGCGGCGGATGGTCACAAATGGCTCCTCGGGCCGGAGGGTTGCGGCGTGCTCTATGTCCGGCGTGAGTGGCAGGAACGAATCGAGCCGGTTGAGTTCGGCTGGACCAATACCGCGCAGTTCGCCGACTATTCGTCGCGCGACATGACCCTGCGCGCCGATGCCGGGCGCTACGAGTGTGGGACGCTGAATACGATTGGGTGTTTTGGGTTGCAGGCCGCACTCGGATTGATTCTGGAAGTGGATCCGGCGCGCATTGGGCCCCTGGTGGTGGCCCGTGCCGATGAGATCGCCGCCGGGGCACTGGCGAAGGGCTATGAAATCCTGGGCGACCGCCGTCCGGAAACCGCGTCGGGGATTGTGAGCGTTCGTCATCCGTCTCGGGACGGCCGCCTGATCGTCCGTGAATTGAAGGACAAGGGCATCAGTGCGGCTCCCCGCCAGGGATGGATTCGCTTCTCGCCGCACTTCTATATCAGTCCCGAGGACATCGCGAAGGTGGTGGATGCCCTGCCCTGATTCAGGGCCGGGCAATCCTGCCGGCTGCCGACCTTGCGGTCGGCTGGACTCGCTGGAAAGCGGGTCCGCAGGCTGTAAAGCCTGCCCCACCGTCCAGATGAATACCGTCAATCTGCAGGCTCTGCCTTAGTTCAACGCTGCCAGGATGCGGTGGATCTTCTTCAGCTCCTCGCTGACTGCCTCCCTGTCTTCCGCTCGCGGCGCAAGATCGAGGTAGCGGTTCAGGTCCGCGCGCGCTTCCCGGAACCGCTGCAGATGGAGGTGTGCGATGCCGCGCGTCCGGTGTTCATCGGCGTTGCCCGGCATAGCGTGCAGCAGGAGATTGAGAACAGGCAGCAGCTTCTCCCAGCGTTCCTGACGGACGTAGACACCCTTCAGGTTGTTGAGCATGCGGACCAGAATGTAACGCGTGGAAACCGGCGCCAGGGCGGTGGGATCGGTTGTCGTATCCGCGCTCGTGAGCGATCGGGCCATCTCGTGGCACTCGGCGGCGGTCAGCACCTGGCCCGCGTGGTAGGGATCGAGAAACGCAGCGTAGCCGGCGTCGTCGTAACGCACCAGAAAATGGCCGGGAAGGCCCACGCCGTATACGGGCCGCGCCAGCCGCCGGGCGACTTCGATGTACACCACCGAGAGCGTGATGGGAATGCCGGTGCGGCGGGTGAGGACATCGTTGAGGAAACTGTTGCGCGGGTCATGGTAGTCGGACTCGTTGGCGCGGAACTGGCAGACCTGAAAAAGCACGTGGTTGGCGGCGGCGATGAACTCGGCGCCGTCGGCGTTGAGTTCCATGCGATCCGCCACGGTGGAGGCGATGCGGTCGAGCATCTGGAAGGACGGTTCGTGGTCGAGCTGCGGGTATTCGAGTTCGGCGAGTTCGAGGGCGGCGACGTCGAGCGGGACGCAGGAACGCTCGTCAGCGAGCGCGGCCAGCAACGCATCCATGCTTCATGGTACTTCGGCGGCGCGCTGTCGGCCATGAGGCGCCGTGTGCGCTTGTGCGCGCGCGGAGAATTGACAGGAGCACCGCGGTCTGGTGTAATTGAAGCGAAAGAGCCCTTCCTCCTGCTCCTCAGTAGCTCAATGGTAGAGCATTCGGCTGTTAACCGAAGGGTTGTAGGTTCGAGTCCTACCTGAGGAGCCAAACTCTTTCCCCACACTGAGTTGCGTGCCCATTGGTTGACGGCGGCACCCTGCGAGTCCGCGTAGTCTTTCGAGGAACTTCGCGTCTCCGCCCTTCTCTCCGTTCGAGCACGCCACGGCTGGCGCGTCGAGTCCTTCCTGGTTCCACCCTGCCCGCGTCCCGTTTCTCTGCGTCTCTGGTTCCGTCTCCCAGCGTTTGTTAACGCCCGCGTGCGGTCGCCGACCCCGAATGAGACATCTTCCACGTTCGCTGCGTATATAGTGGTCGGACGCGGAAACAGCCGCGTCGATAATCCCACCAGACGGCGCTCGACCGCATAGCGGACATCGTCGTGGGTGGCCTCCAAGGAGACCGCTCATGAACGACCGCGATTCAGCTCGCGCCGAGGCCGTCCGCGAAATCGCCACCGTCCTCGCCACCGCCTACCTGCGGCTTCGATTCCCAGAGCCGCCACCGCCAGTAGTTGACTGTCCCGAGACAAAGAGTGAGTCATGTGACGGAGGGTTAACTACATGAGAAAAGAGACAGTTAGCTCGACCACCATGCGCGAGTGGATCGAAGCCCTGCGCCACATGAAGGTCGGGCAACTCAAGCAGAAGTACCGCGAAGTCTTCGGCGAAGCGAGCCGGTCGAACCATAAACAGTTCCTCTTCCGGCGCATCGCCTGGCGGATGCAAGCGAACGCCTGGGGCGGCCTCTCCGAACGCGCACGCCGCCGCGCGCTGGAGATCGCCGATGACGCAGACCTCCGGATTCGCGCGCCGAGGAGTTTCCTGAAAGTGGATTTGGACGAGAGCCGAACCATCGAGACGCGTGTCGCGCCAACCGAGGACCCGCGGCTTCCGATTCCCGGCACCATGCTGGTGCGCCGCTATCGAGGCAAGGACATCGTCGTGCGCGTCCGGGAAGACGGCTTCGAATATGGCGGCAATATCCACCGTTCCCTGAGCTCCGCTGTGCGCGAGGCGACCGGCACGCCCTGGAACGGGTTCGCGTTCTTCGGGCTGGGCGGCAAGCCGGGGAGGAAACATGGCAGCCACCAGTAACGGAACGCCCGCGCCCAAGCCAGTTCGCTGCGCGATCTATACCCGCAAATCGACGGAAGAGGGCCTGAATCAGGAGTTCAACTCGCTCGATGCACAGCGTGAGGCGGCCGAGGCGTATATCCTCAGTCAGAAGCACGACGGCTGGACCCTGGTGCCGATCCAATACAGCGACGGCGGGTACACCGGCGCCAACATCGAGCGGCCCGGCGTGCGGCAACTGCTCGCCGACATTGAGGCCGGCAAGATCGACTGCGTGGTTGTCTACAAGGTCGACCGCCTCAGCCGTTCGTTGATCGACTTCGCCAGGATGATGGAGCTGTTCGAGAAGCGCGGCGTCTGCTTCGTCTCCGTCACGCAACAGTTCAATACGAAGGCGTCGCTGGGCCGACTGACGCTGAACATCCTGCTGTCCTTTGCGCAATTCGAACGTGAGATCATCTCCGAGCGCACCCGCGACAAGCAGGTCGCCGCGCGGAAGAAGGGCAAGTGGACCGGTGGGCACATTCTGCTCGGCTACGATCTGGACTCGCGCGCCGGGAAGTTGGCCGTCAACGCCGAGGAGGCCGAGAGAGTCCGGGAGATGTTCCGTCTCTACTTGGAAGGCACGCCGGTCATAGAAATTGTCCAGCGGTTCGACAAGCTGGGCTGGCGCAACAAGCAATGGACCACGCAGGAAGGCAAGCTCTACGGTGGCAGTCCCCTACGCCGGTGCCACATCTACAAGCTGCTGGCTAATGTCCTCTACACCGGGCAGGTGAAGGTCGGCGAAGAGATCTTCCCTGGCGAACACGAGGCCATCATCGACCAGCCGACCTTCGAACTCGCCCAGGTGAAGCTCAAGGACAATACATGGAAATCCGGCAACCCGCACCGCATAAAGATGGACGCGCTGCTGCGCGGGATGATCTACTGCTCCTGCTGCGGCTCCGGCATGTACTCGACGTACTCGGCCAACAAGGAGCGCCGCTACCGCTACTACGTCTGCTACCGCTCGCAACAAAAGCTCGAAGGCTACTGCACCTCCCGGGCGGTGTCCGCGCCATCGGTTGAGGAGGCGGTCGTCGAGAGCATACGGCGGGTCGGCGTCCACCCAGACGTGCTCGCCGAGACAGCGGTCGCGGCGCGCCAGCGACTGGCAGAGATCGTCACAGGCCTGCGCGGGGAACTGAACACGACAAACGGTCGCGTCAAGAATCTGAAGTCTCAGGTCGCCCGGCTCCGAAACCCGGAGGCGGCGCGGTTGACCGAGATCCGAGAGCACCTCACCGCTGGGGAAGCACGCGCGGAGGAGCTTCGCAAGGAGATTCTGCGGCGCGAGAAGCAACGGATCGACGAGAAAGAGTTACGCCGCACGATGGAATCCTTCGAGGACGTGTGGAAGGCCATGAACCTTGATGAGCAGCGGAACCTCCTACGCCAACTGGTGGAGAAGGTCGGCTACGACGGCCGCACCGGCAAAGTCACGGTGAGCTTCAAGTCAGCGGGAGTGAAGGAACTGGTTCAGAAGGAGGCAGTCCGATGAAGAGCGACGACCAGACGATCGAGGTGGAGATTACCATCGTCCCAGCGAAGGGCCGGCAGGGTGGACAACGCCGCGGAACCTCGGAATCCAAGATGCCTGATCCGCCTCGCATCCCCCGTATCGCGCGCCTGATGGCCCTCGCCATCAAGTTCCAGGGCATGATTGATCGTCGTGAGGTCCAGGACTATGCGGAGATCGCCCGGCTCGGTTACGTCACGCGCGCCCGCCTGACGCAGATCATGAACCTGTTGCTGCTCGCGCCGGACATCCAGGAGCATCTGCTCTCCTTACCATGCTCATCTGCTGTGCGCGAGACGCATCTGCGTGGCACCGCATCGGACATCCACTGGGTCGAGCAGCGCCGCCGCTTTGAGGACGCTGTTGCGTCAATCTGATAAGCTCATCCGGCTGGCTCGTGTTGTGCCAACCCCCTCTAAAGCATAAACTTGAGTATTCCAGGCCACCCTATGAGTCTGCCGACCATCTTCGACATCTGCCGTCCGCGCGCCGATGTGCTCGCAGGCACCATCCGTGACGACGAGTTCATGGCGGACCTTTCACGCGTCGTCAATAGGACGGCGCCCGCCGATTACCTCGATCCCGCCGCGTTCTTCGCGAAGAGCTACCCTACACGTGGAATGAAGGAGTTGCTGAAGGCCGTTTGCCTCCGACTCTCCGGCAAAGGAGGCGAGGTGTCCTCCATCATCCGACTGGGAACGCAGTACGGCGGCGGCAAGACCCACTCCCTCATCGCACTTGTCCACGCCGTTCGTGGAATGAAGGGCGTCTCCACACCTGAGGACTTCGTCGACCCTGCGATTCTCCCGACGGGCACCATCCGCATTGCTGCTCTCGATGGAGAGAACGCCGACCCGGCAAATGGACTCACCCTGGAACCGGGACTGCTCGCCCGCTCTCTTTGGGGCGAGATGGCATACCGCCTGGCTGGCCGCGACGGCTACGAGCGCGTTCGCGTCAGCGACGAAAAGCACATCGCACCGGGCGCGGACACCATTCGCGAGCTATTCGGCTGCCAGCCCACGCTGATCCTGCTCGACGAAATCTCCGTCTATCTCCGTAAGGTGGAGCGCGCGTTCCCGGATGCATCCAAGCAGTTCGCCGCCTTCGTCCACGACCTCTTCAAGGCTGTGGCATCCACGCCGCGAGTCGCGCTTGTCTACACGCTCGCGGTCGGTAAGGACGACAAGGCCGGCGATGCATACAAGGAGGAGAACGAGCGTGCCGCCGCGGCCATGTCCGAAGCGGAAAGCGTTGCGGTGCGAAGCACCACGCCGCTGAACCCGACCGAGGAAGATGAGACACCCAACGTGCTCCGTGCGCGCCTCTTCGAAACGGTCGATCTGGGCGCCGCGCGGCCGGTGATCGCGGCTTACGCCCAAGTCTGGAACACCAACCGGGACGCTCTGCCCGCCGACGCCGCCGATCCGGAACTCCGCGACCAGTTCGCGCGCAGCTACCCGCTCCATCCCAAACTGCTCGAAATGCTGACCGAGAAGACCGCGTCGCTGAGCACGTTCCAACGCACGCGCGGCATGCTGCGATTGCTGGCCCGCACCGTTCACCACCTCTGGAGGATTCAGCCGCCGGACGCCTATTCGATCCATACGCACCACATGGACCCGGCCTTCGAGCCAATCCGCACCGAGATCAACGTCAAACTCGGGCAAGGCCAATACGCCCCGGCCGTCAAATCCGATGTCGCCGCCGTGGCAGGAGACGAGCCCGCTCTCGCGCAGCGCATCGACGCCCAGAAGTACCCCGGTCTGCCGCCGGTGACGGCCTATGTCGCTCGCACGATCTTCTGGCACACCCTTGCCTATGGAGATTCCGCCAAAGGGATCACCGCCGAGCAGTTGAAGCTGTCCGTGTGTTCGCCCGCGCTGGAGCCATCATTCATCGAGCAGGCCCGCGTGCAGTTCGTCACCGATTCCATCTACCTAGACGACCGCCCCGGCGCCCCACTCCGCTTCATGGTGGAGCCGAACCTCACCATGATCATCCGACGGATCATGCGGGACATCGACGCAGCCGACGTGCGCACAGAGCTTGCCGAACGCATTCGCCAGCTTTTCAGTCTTCCTCGCGGTGAATTCAATGCCGTGCTCTCCCCGGCCGGACCGTACGAAGTGCCCGACGAGGTCGGCGATGGACGCCCGCTGCTCGTGGTGATGAACCACGAATCCACCGCTGTACCATCCGACCTCCGCCAGCCACCGCCAGACATCGCCGAGATCTTCGAGTACAAGGGCACGGATCGCAAGATCCGTGAGCTCAAGAACAACCTGGTATTCGTCGCGGCCGACGAGCGCACCATTCCGAACATGCGTGACCTGGTGCGGCGCCGCCTCGCCCTCGGACTTCTTCAGAAGCCTGAACACCAGCGCGAACTCGCGGACTACCAGCAGGGTAAGGTCAAAGCCGAATACGAGAAGCTGAAGCTCGACGTGGCGATGGCGATTCTCCAATGCTATCGCCACCTCTTCTACCCTTCGAGTTCACGAATGACAGGCGCCCAATTCGACTTGGGGTACACCATCATTGAACTCTCCGCTCCCGGCGACTCGCCTGGCAACGGACAGCACCAGGTGGAACGAGTCCTCCACGATCTGAAGAAGCTGCTCGAAGCCCGCGACATTCCGGATTCACCGCCGTTCGTGCGCGACCAGACCGGCCTGCGTGTCAAGGGAGAAATGACCACAACGCAGATGCGGACAGAGTACCGGCGTGCGCCGAAGCTTTCCATTCTGCTTCACGACACACCGCTGCTTGAATGCATCCGAAACGGGATCGCGCAGGGGCTCTTCGTTTATCGGGAAGGGTCCAGCTTGTGGGGTCCGGGCGATGAGCGACCCGTCATCCACATCAGCGACAACCACTTCGTACACACCATCGAGGACGCAAAAGCGAAAAAGCTGTGGCCGCGTGCGGAACCGCTGGAACTCCGCTTCCAGGCCAATCCCACTACGATTGAGCGCGGTGGATCTTCCGAACTCGCGGTCAGCATCAAGGGCGGCGTCCCGCCCTACAACTACACATCGAATGAACCGCAGCTTGCGGCCACCGGTACCGATCAGGCGACCCAACAGCTTCGCGTCCGGCCCGAAAAGTCGCTCACCTACACCATTGAGGTCACGGACAGCCGGGGCCAGCGGCAGCAGGCAGTGGCAGTGGTGACCATCCGGGAGAAGTCGGGCGAGATTCAGGCACCCCTTTTGCCGGGATTCAAACCCGCCGAGCCGCCGCCGCCCGAACTTTCCGCGCAAGGGCCGCTCGCCCAGGCGTTGGCCGATCTTTGGGATAAGGCGCGGAAGGCCAAAGTGACCAGCATCGCCACTCTTCGCGTGCGTCTGTTCGAAGCCGGCGCGACGTGGAAGGTGCACCAAGCGATGGCAACTCTTCAGGAGGCAGACGTTACGTGCCATTTCGAAGTGGGCATCGAAGCCGAGGGGATTGACGAATTCGAAGTCAAGTTCACCGGACGTGTGGAAAAGGCGAACGCCGTTAAATCGTTCCTCGATCCGCAGATCCGGGCCGCTGGCGAAACGCAGTTCGAGGCCAGCTACAGCCTGGCTTTCAAGCAGCCGCTCTCAGTGAAGGACGAAACCGCCGACGCTTTCTCCAAAAGGTTGACGCAGTATGGTGGTGGCGAAGCCTTCGTGGAAGCGGTCGCCGGGAAAGTATAGATGAAGCCCCAATACGAACTGCGCATGATCGTCGAATCGACGAGCGTGTGGCGCCTGGAGATTTGGCAGGCGACCTCACCCGCTACGCCACGGCTGAAATCGCCGGAGCATGTTGCCACCATTCAGGGACCGGGTTTGCGCATCGCCGAGAACCGTTTATTGAAGCGGTTGGCGCGGGAGAGAATCGTGCTCGGCTCGCTGAAACCGGGAAAGATGAAGCGGTGGCCACTCGATGAAGAGGTGGCGCTCACGTTGGGGTTGCTGTTCCGCGTGCTGGCGCCCATGAAGAACCTGGACCGCATCCGCCAGGTGGCCGAGGGAGTGGAGAAAATGTCGCGCGAGGAGGCGGGTTACTGGCTCGGCATGGCGCTGCACCGGGAGCACCCGCGACGGGTGCTCGCATCGTTGAGGGTTTTGCTGACAACGCCATGAGCAAGCGAAGGCTGATCGAGGACTGGCTACCGATCGCAGAGATTGGGATTGAGAGCATCCGTGAGCGAACCCCGATGACGCCATTTCCTGCGCCTAATCGGTTGCACGTATGGTTTGCGCGCCGTCCGCTTGTAGCAAGCCGCGCGGCAATCATGGGCTGCCTGCTGGAGGCTGATGCAGACCGCGATCTTTTCCTGCACGACCTTGGCATTCACGGAGACCCGATGGCCGGGAAGGTTCGAATTGCGGCGGCCACCGCGAAGGGCGAGCGTTTGGGCGCGGCTGCGTACGGATATGCTCGGGCGTTCCAACATCTGCCGTCGCCGATTCAACCCGTGCAGACAGTCCTTGATCCGACCGCGGGCGGCGGGAGCATTCCCTTTGAGGCGGCTCGGCTCGGCTGCAACGTCATCGGAAACGACTTGAATCCGGTGGCATCTCTCGTTCTGAAGGCCACAGTGGACCTGCCGCTTCAGTATGGCGCTCCGCTGCTGGAGCGTGTAAAGACCCTCGGCGCCGAGTTCGTCAAGCGCGTCCGGCTTCAGATCGCAGACCTATACCCGCAGGAGGCCAATGGCTGGATCTGTGACGGCTATCTTTGGGCGCGGACAGTGACCTGCCCATACTGCGGTGGCCTTGTCCCGCTCTCGCCGAACTGGAAGCTCTCGGGCTCCGGGCACGGCGTACGGCTGGTTCCAGGAAATGGTCGGGTGGGGTTTGAGATTGTCGAGCGCGAAGCCGATCACTCGCCGGGAACTGTAAAGGGCGGAGACGGTTCGTGCCCGTTTCCGGAGTGCCGTCGCACGATCGACGGCGACGAGATCAAAGCCCAGGCTCAGGCGGGGCGCATGGGCCATCAAGTGTATTGCGTTGTTTACAAGGAGGAGCGCATCAAGGGTTACACCAAGAGCGGGAAGCCTAAGATCGAGAAGGTCCGTGGCTTCCGTGCCCCATGCTCCGACGACGATGTCGACGCACTTATCCAAGCGAAGTTTCAGGAGAGAATGCCCCTCTGGCAGGCGCGCAACATAACACCGGACGAAGAGATTCCGTTTGGCTATGAGACCATGATTCGCTGGCCGCTAGATAAGTACGGCATTCGGAAATGGACGGACTTTTTTTCACCACGCCAGCTCTACGGACATTGCGTGAGCGTAGATGTCTTCCATGAGATGGTGGAGGAGCGTGTAAGAACCGACCTGGATCGAGCTGC
>JBEKZH010000119.1:0-9213 GCA_049510065.1 Bryobacteraceae bacterium | reverse complement strand
CCTCGCAACCTCAAGCCGAACGAAGTCGTGCCCTATACCATTCAGGAAGAGAGCCGGATACTGGCGGCGTGCGATCAGATTGGGGGCGGGAAATACAACCGTAGCGGCGCGCGCTACGAGCAGCTTCGTGCGCGTGCCATGATCATGCTTCTCCGCCACACCGCGCTTCGGGTGTCGGATGTGTGCGCCCTGCGCAACGATGCTGTGTCCTGGGACCCGGAGGAGCGCCGGTGGCGCGTTCTTCTGTACACCCAGAAGACCGGCGATCCGGTATTCCTTCCACTGCCCGAGAGTTTGAAGCTGGTTCTTGACGCGCTCCCGCTGCCAAGGAATGCCCCGCAGGATTGTCCATACTACTTCTGGAACGGCACCACCTCGAGGCGGGCGGTAGTGGGCATCGCGGAGCGGACCCTCACCGCGGTGTTCAGGAAGTCGGGGGTAAAGGACGCTCATGCCCACCGGTATCGGCACACTCTCGCGACCCGGCTGTTGGAGCAGGGCGCCACGTTCGAGCAGGTGGCCGACATCCTGGGGAACAGCCCGGCGGTCGTCCGGAAGCACTACGGTAAGTGGTCAAAGGGCCGGCAGTCGAACATCGACCGGCTCATGATGGCGCACTTCGAGACCGCAGCGGCTACAAACCCAGTCACAAAAATGTCACACGAGAAAATGGGGGCCGTAAACTAATGACCCCCAAAGGGATTTTTTGGTGCGGGGGGGGGGACTTGAACCCCCACGGGATTGCTCCCGCTAGCACCTCAAGCTAGTGCGTCTGCCAATTCCGCCACCTCCGCTCGGACAAAACGAAGCCTGAGCTTACTTCTTCACGGGCGCGGGCGCAGTGCCCACCGGCGCGCCGCTCAGAGAGCCAGCCGGACCCCGGGGCTGCACGGGCACCGTCGACACGGGCTTCGCATGGGTGCTGTCCAGGATACTCGAGGCGCTCCCACCACGACCGCGAGTCGCCAGAATCGCCAGCGACAGCGACGTCACCATGAAGAGCACGGCGGCAATCGCGGTGGCCTTCGAGAGCGCCGTCGCCGTACCGCGCGGGCCAAACGTGGTCTGCGACCCCATGCCGCCAAACGCGCCGGCCAGGTCGGCCGCCTTGCCGCTCTGCAGCAGCACGACAACCACCATGAAGAGGCAGACCAGCACGTGTATAACCGTCAAAATCACGATGAGCATAACTGTATTGTTCGGGGTTCCGGGCGACCGAAACTGACACCATTATAGAACAGCGCGCGGCCGGGCGTCTCGCCGAAGCCCTGTTACACTGGAGGAACCGGCCCATGGGCGAATCGATGGAGCAGACAGGAACCAGCGCGCTCGAACAGCCACCGATGCCTCTCGACGCCCTGCCGCCGGAACCGCCCGCCGAGCCATCGGAGACGCGCAACAGCATCGCCGAATGGGCCATTACCATCCTGCTTCTGGTCTTTCTTACAACCACGCTGGTGCAGGCGTTTGTGATCCCCACCGGGTCGATGGAAGACACGCTGCTCATTGGAGATCACCTGCTGGTGGACAAGCTGGCCTACGGCCCCTCCGGAATCGTCAGCCGGAACATCCTGCCGTTCCGGGAGCCGCAGCGGGGCGACATCATCGTTTTTCGCTATCCCATCGATATCAAGCAGACCTTCGTGAAACGGGTCATCGGCGTGCCCGGCGACCACATCCGCATCGTCAACAAGCAGGTTTTCCGAAATGGCGTGAAGCTCAATGAGCCGTATGTCTACCACAAGACGGATTACGTGCAGGGTTATCGCGACAACTTCCCCAGCGAACCGGAGACGCACCTGGAACCTCCGGGGTTGACCATGTTGCAGAACAACGTAGTGCATGGCGAGCTGGTGGTGCCGCCCGGCGTTTTTTTCGCCATGGGCGACAATCGCGATTTCTCGTTCGACAGCCGCTACTGGGGTTTCGTGCCGCGCGATAATATCATCGGGAAGCCGCTGATCATCTACTGGTCGTACGCCACGCCGACGGAGCAGTTGACCGACCAGTCCCCGGTGCGGCATCTTTTGGATGTATTCGCGCACTTCTTCACCAGGACCCGCTGGAACCGCACCTTCACCTTGATTCATGGCTACCGCAACTAATTCCGAAAAGTCGAAGCAGGCCGGCAAGAAGGCCCCCGCCGCGAAGACACAGCCGCCCGCGCGCGGATTCGTGGCCGAATGGGCGTGGACCATACTGATCCTGGTCTGGGCCACCAGCTTTGTCGCGCAGGTGATGGCCATCCCGACTTCGTCAATGCACAACACGCTGCTCACCGGCGATCATCTGATTGTGGACAAGCTGGCCTACTCGCCCCCGGGCGCGGTGAGCCGGCATCTGCTGCCGTATCACGACGTCAGGCGCGGTGACATCATCGTGTTCCGTCATCCCACACTGCTCGACGAGAACTATGTAAAGCGCGCGATCGGCGTGCCCGGCGATCACATCAAGCTGGTGAACAAACAGCTCTGGCTGAATGGCCACATGCCGGCCGAACCCTACGTCGTCCACATCCGCCCGGAGTACGATCCATACCGCGACAACTTCCCGGTGGGCCGGCCCGAGTACGCCTACGACGAGAAGATGTACGAACGCGCCATGGCCATGCTGCACGATAACGTGGTGAACGACGAGCTGGTGGTGCCGCCCGGCTTCTATTTCGCCATGGGAGACAATCGCGATAATTCGCTGGACAGCCGCTACTGGGGTCTGGTGCCGCGGGGAAATATCATCGGCAAGCCGGCCATCAACCTGTGGTCCTACGATGCGCCGACCGAAGATCTGAAGGACTACAACGTGCACCACTTTATCGATCTGGCGCAGCATTTCTTTACCAGGACCCGCTGGGAGCGGACCTTGCGCCTGGTGGAAGGGTATCCGCTGCAGTAGGGAGGGCGGGGACAGACGATTGCGTCCACGACCACTCTGGGACGTGGGCTGGAGGTATCGCGGACGGGGACGCAACCGTCTGTTCCCTTTTCTATGAAATCCAACTATTACGGCCTGATCATGGCCGGGGGGCGCGGTACGCGCTTCTGGCCGCGCAGCCGGCGGCGAACGGCCAAGCAGGTACTGCGATTCATGGGCGAGCGGTCGCTCATCCAGGAGACAGTGGATCGCCTGAAGCCCGTGCTCGCGCCGGAGCGAATCTGGATCGTCACCAATGAGTTCCTGCGCGACGAGATCGCGCGGCAACTGCCGGAGGTCCCGGCGCGGCAGATTCTGGCCGAACCGGCGCAACGCAACACCGCGCCCTGCATCGGTCTGGCCGCGCACATTCTCAACTCGCTGGACCCGGACGCGGTGATGGGCGTGTTCCCCGCGGACCACTACATTGCCAGACCAGCTCGCTACCTGCGGCTGGTGCGCGCGGCGTTCCGGAGCGCGGCACAGGGGAAGATCGTGGTGCTCGGCATCCAGCCGCGCTGGCCCGAGACCGGGTACGGCTACATCGAATTCCCGCGCGACACGAAGGCCGGCGCGCTGGAGCCCGCGCCGGTGCTGCGCTTCCGCGAAAAGCCGGACCAGAAGACCGCGAAACGATTCCTCGCAGCCGGGAACTTCTACTGGAACGCGGGCATGTTCTTCTGGAGAACGTCGGTGCTTCTGGACGCTCTCCGCCGCCATCGCCCGCAGATGGCCACTGTTCTCGCTTCCCTGCCCTCCTTCGAAAGCCGCAACTTCAAGGCGAAGCTGCGCGACACGTTTCCGCTGTGCGAGAACATTTCCATCGACTACGCCGTGCTCGAAAGCGCCAAAGGCGTGGTGGGCATTGCCGCGGACGACATCGGCTGGAACGACGTGGGGAGCTGGGATGCCGTCTACGAGCTGATGACGCGCGATGAATCCGGAAACGCCGCGCGCGGGGAGACGCTGCTCCACGACAGCAGTGGCAACTACGTGCATGCGCACGGCCGCCTGGTAGCGCTGCTCGGCGTGAAGGACCTGGTGGTGGTGGATACGCCCGATGCCCTGCTCATCGCCGACCGGCGCCGCGCCCAGGACGTGGGCGCGCTGGTGAAGATGCTCGAGAAGGCCGGCCGCGAGGACTTGCTATAGAGTCGCGGGTGTGGGGCAAGGTTTCATCCCAAACAGGCCCTTACAATGGACGGGCCGCAAGCGGCGTGCCGCTGAAGGGTAGTGTTGGGAGGAGGCCCGGAAAGAAGTATGAAAGGAGAATAAACATGCCAGAGTTCGGAACGCCCTTTTCGGGGTTATCAAACGAAAGGAAGCTCACGGATGAGGAACTCGTCAGAGCAATTCGTTTCATGGTGGCCGCAGAGTACGAAGCGATTCAGTTGTACATGCAGCTTGCCGAGTCAACCGACAACAAGCTCGCCGTGGAAGTGCTCAAGGACATCGCGGACGAGGAACGTGTACACGCTGGAGAGTTTCTGAGATTGCTCCGCGAGCTTGCCCCCGATGAAGAAAAGTTCTATGCCGACGGGGCAAAAGAAGTAGAAGAGGAAATCGAGAAAACGAAGTGACCAGCCGCCGCCTAAAGGCGGTGGCTTGGTGTGGGGCAGGGTTTCGTCCTGCCCCTCAACAGTTGTTGTTTGTGGACCGGCTGAACGACAGGTAATTGCTCACGTTCTCCCGCAGGAGCTGCGGGAAGCTCTTGTCCAGATTTGAGCGGATGGCCACGTAGCACTCGTCGCACTGGTTGCAGTTGGTGAACTCCCGCACCATGCGCGCCTGCTCCTTGAGCGGGTAGCGATGGAACTGCATGGAGCAGGGCTGCAACTGGCCGTCGGCGGTCACCACAAGGAAACGCAGCCCGGACTTGCAACCGGGAGCGCCGCCGGTCTCGAAGTAGCGTCGCGTCGCTTCGATCGTCGAAGGCGCGCTCACGATGAAGTTGGAGTGGTCGCGCCGCGCCTCCACGCGTTCGAATTGCTCGCGCAGCTCCCGCAGTTGCTCCGGTGAGCCGGGGAAGTACTCGCGATTGCCCGTTCGCCGCGGCGA
This sequence comes from Bryobacteraceae bacterium, assembly GCA_049510065.1. Taxonomy (GTDB): domain Bacteria; phylum Acidobacteriota; class Terriglobia; order Bryobacterales; family Bryobacteraceae; genus CAWACP01. Next base: position 4,245 of record JBEKZH010000119.1, on the reverse strand, counting down.
GTAGGCGCTGTAGCAGATGTTCACGCCCCACTTGCGAGCCTGGTCGGCGGCCCCGTTGATCTCTTTCAGGTTGGCGCTGGTGATGCAGGTATTAAGCACGATGTCGTCGTAGCCGTGCGCGGCGCATCGCGGCACCACGTCGTTCAGGCGATCGTAGAGCCCGGGAAGGCAACGGAAGTCGTCGTGACGGCGATCGGGGAAATCGAGGCTGACCGAAAACTGATCGACGCCGGCTTCGCGCAACTCCAGGTAGTACTCCTCAGTCATCAAAGACCACGATGAGACGAGGATGATGTACGGCAATACCGATTCGCCCTTGATGTTGCGCGCGATGTCCACCAGATCGTCGCGCATGAGCGGCTCACCGCCGGAGATCTGCACCAGACACGGCCGGAGCTCCTCCATGTAGCGCCGGTAGTCGGCCGGCTTGAGGTTGTGGGAATCGTCCTTGGCGCCGCCGTGGTCGCAGTGGCGGCAGTCACAGGTGCACGAATCGGTGACCTCGAAGGAGACGACGATGGGCCGCTCCGCGATCCAGTTCATCGATCCGCGCGCGATAATCCCCAGCGATTGCCGTAGTGGCAACTTCCGCATAAACTCGCGTCCTCACAATCTGAATGTCGGGCTTCGCAACCATCATATCCGCATTGGGTTGCCGGGCGCAGACCGGCCAGTGGCGTTGACACGTCGCCGAGCGCCGCTGTACGCTTCAAGTTAGCGTTTTTCAATCTGGCGTGCCCCGTCGCAATCCGTGGCCTCCTCAACTCACCCTCATCGCCGCTTCAATCCGCTGACGCGTGAATGGGTGCTGGTTTCGCCGCATCGGACCGAGCGTCCGTGGCAGGGTCAGGTGGAACGGGACAAACCCGCGACCGGGGTCGAGTACGACCCGGACTGCTACCTCTGCCCCGGCAACGAGCGGGCCGGAGGGGCGCGTAATCCAGACTACGCGAGCACGTTCGTCTTCACCAACGACTACGCGGCGCTGTTGCCGGACACGCCGGAACACGCCGACCCCGACGCGGGTTTGCTGGTAGCCGAGAACGAGCGCGGCATCTGCAACGTAGTCTGTTTCTCGCCGCGGCATGACCTCACCATCGCGCGCATGGACGCCGCGGCGGTGCGTGCCGTGGTCGACGTGTGGGCCGGCCAGTACGTCGAAATCGGGTCCCTTCCGTTCATCAACCACGTCCAGATCTTCGAGAACCGCGGCGAGATGATGGGCGCCAGCAATCCGCACCCGCATTGTCAGATCTGGGCGACGGCGCACATTCCCAATGAGGCTGCCAAAGAACAGACCTCCCAGGCGGAGTGGCTGTCCGGGCGCGGCAGCTGTCTGCTCTGCGACTATCTCGCCATGGAGCGGGCCCGCGGAGAGCGCGTCATTTGCGAAAACGAAGGCTTCACGGCGCTGGCGCCGTTCTGGGCGGTGTGGCCGTTTGAGACGATGCTGGTGAGCCGCCGCCACGCGGGCAGTCTGGATCGGCTGGATTCGGCGGAGCGCGACGCGCTGGCTGACATCATGAAGCGGCTGACGACGAAGTACGACCAGCTCTTCGACGTCTCATTTCCGTATACTATGGGTTTTCACCAGAGCCCCACGGATGGCCGCGATCATCCGGAATGGCATCTGCATGCGCACTACTACCCGCCGCTGCTGCGGTCGGCGAAGGTGCGCAAGTTCATGGTCGGTTTTGAGATGCTCGGCATGCCGCAGCGGGACATTACTCCCGAAGCTGCGGCCGAACGGCTGCGAGGGCTGCCGGAATGAAGGACAGCGGTAACTCGGTGAACACATGAAACCAGGGGCAATCGACTACATCATTCTCGCGACGTACTTCCTGTACGTTCTAGGCATCGGCTGGCTGGTGAAACGGCGAGTCAAAACCGGGGTGCAGTTTCTGACCTCGGGCCATTCCATCCCGGTGTGGGTCACCAGTCTGGCCTTCATTGCCACCAACCTCGGCGCGCAGGAAGTAATTGGCATGGTTGCCTCCGGCGCCAAGTACGGGATGCTCACCTGCAATTTCTACTGGCTGGGGGCGATTCCCGGGATGATCATCCTCGGCGTCTTCATGATGCCGTTCTATTACGGCAGCCGCGCGCGCAGCGCACCCGAGTATCTCAAGCTGCGCTTTGACGAGAAGACGCGCGGGTTCAACGCCATCACCTTCGCAGTGATGACTATCTTTTCGTCCGGCATTTCGATGTATGTGCTGGGCCTCCTGTTTCAAATGGTGCTCGGCTGGAGTTTCACTAACTCGGTATTGCTCTCGGCGGCCATCGTTCTGGTTTACACCTACTTAGGCGGACTTACCAGCGCCATTTACAACGAGGTGCTGCAGTTCTTCCTCATCGTGCTGGGGTTCGCGCCGCTGTCGATCATGGCCGTTGTGAAGGCCGGTGGCTGGGCGGGCGTCATGTCGCGGGCCTCCGCCTGGATGGCCGGGCAGCCGGCATTCGCGCACAATCCCGACGTGATGACGCACACGTGGAAATATATGGGCCACGCGTCGTCCAACATGATGGGCGTGGAGTGGTTTGGTATGCTGTTCGGGCTGGGCTGGGTGCTGGGGTGCAGTTACTGGTGCTGTAACTTCCTGGTGGTACAGCGCGCCATGGCCGCCCAGTCGATGGCAGCCTCAAGGCTGACGCCGCTGATCGCGGCTTTCCCGAAGATGTTGATGCCGGTGATAGTGATTGTTCCAGGTATCGCCGCCATAGCCCTCCACCAGATGAACGTACCTGGCATCATGGTAGCCAAAGGCGCCACGTTCAATTACAACCTGGTCCTCACCAATCTGATGGCCCAGTTCTATCCGTCGGGCCTGCTGGGCGTCGGGCTCACCGCGCTGTTCGCTTCCTTCATGTCGGGGATGGCGGGCAATGTTACCGCGTTCAATACGGTGTTCACTTACGACATTTACCAGAGTTACATAAAGAAGAATGCCTCTGACGCGCATTACTTCAAGGTGGGCCGCATCACCACGGTGGTGGGCGTGTTGCTCTCTATCGGCGCGGCGTACTGGGCGGCGCAATCCAACAACATCATGGACTTCCTGCAACTGGTCTTCGGATTCGTGAACGCGCCGCTGTTCGCCACTTTCCTGCTGGGGATGTTCTGGCGCAGAACCACCGGACACGGCGCCTTTGTGGGGCTGGTGGTTGGCGAGATTGTGGCCACACTGACGCTCGGTTTCTCCGCCGCCGAAGGAGCCGGCGGCTGGTTCGGCGCGATCCACACATTCCCGTCGGCGATGGCGCAGAATTTCTGGATCGCCATCCTGGCCTTTACCTCCTGCCTTGTGTTCACGGTCCTGGTGAGCGTGATAACGAAGCCGAAGCCGGTTGGGGAACTGGAAAACCTGGTCTACGGCTATACTACGATTCCAGCGGAGCAGCGCGTTCCCTGGTACAAACGGCCCGTGCTGCTGGCCGTCATTGTGGGCACCGCCTGCATTCTTTTCAACCTCTGGTTCTGGTAGACACTCATGGATGACCTTCGCGTACCGATCGGCTCGTTCTTCGTGATCCTGGGCGTTATGCTCCTGATCGCGTTTTTTGTGATAACCACGGGCCCGCCGCTGGCGTCGCCCAGAGTGAACCTGTGGTGCGGCCTCGCGATGCTGGCTTTCGGGGTCATTATGCTGTTGCTGTCGCGGCGCAACAAAGCGTGATGAATCTCAGGCAGCCGTCACGCGGCATACCAGATGGATGAACACACTACGGCCTCGGGTTTGGGTTGAAGTTCCGTCGATGTGCCGGACGCCGCGAGCTTGAACCCGCTGCGCCCGGCCGGTGTGGAAACTCAGCGCCAGGACACCTGTTCGCACCCGCCCGTTGAGGCGGACACGTCAACGAAGAAGCTGGCCAGCTTCGATTTGAGTTATAGCAGGGGTGCGCGGCGGATCGGGATGTAAGTTGTTGAGGCGGCAGAGAAGAAAAGTGTGAACTGTGCTATGATCCTCTGACGCTTCATTTGTGGAGACCCTATCCGACGCGCACCCCTGAACTGGACATTCATCCTCCTGTTTGCCTGCCGCTGCGCACAGTCTGCTGCCGGTGACGCGTGGATTGCCGGGACCGTGGTGGACAGCACCGGCGCGCCCGCGCCGCTGGCAACGCTAACAGCCCGTGTCTAAAGGCAAGAAACACCTGGCCCTGAAAATGTTTTGCCTTTAGAATCGACGTATGGCGATGGGCACGCGCAGGAAGAGGGAGCGGCAGGAAGCTCTGTGGTACGGC
>JBEKZH010000118.1:0-10082 GCA_049510065.1 Bryobacteraceae bacterium | reverse complement strand
GCAGTGCCATCCACCAGCTTATAGCTGATCCGACGGGCTTCGCGCCAGGTCTCTTAAAACATTTTAATGATTTTCTGTTTCTGAGGCCCACCGCTCTCAAAAAGTTAAGTGCCATTGGGCTCGCAGCCTGCGGCGGCCTCTCAGGCCGCCCTGCCCCTGGGTTGCGGCTATGCTGCTTCGTGGGGCAGGCTTTCAGCCTGCGGACCCGCTTTCAGCGGGTCCAGCCGGCCGGAAGGCCGGCTCTCTAACGCAGGACAATAGAGAGGACAATGAGGGTCGCCGGCCTGATCAGCGGCACGTCGGTGGATGGCATCGACGTGGCGGTGTGCGATATCACCGACGAAGCCATCGTGCTGGTGGCGTCGGGAACCGTGCCGTATCCGCGCCCGGTGCGCGACGCCATTCTGGCGGTCTCCAACGCCACCGCGCACGTCGGCGAGATCTCGCAACTGAACTTCGTGATCGGTGCGTTGTTCGCCGACGCGCTCGTGCGCACGTTCCGGCTGGACACCGTGGAGTTGATCGGCTCGCACGGGCAGACGATCTTCCATCACGGCGAATCGACGCTGCAGATCGGCGAGGCGGCGATCATCGCTCAGCGGACGGGCAAGCCGGTGGTGGCGGATTTCCGCGTGGCCGACATGGCCGCCGGTGGCCGGGGCGCGCCGCTGGTACCGTTTCTCGACTACCGGCTGTTCCGGGACCCCCACCGTCATCGCGTCGCGCTGAACATCGGCGGCATCGCCAACATCACCGTGATCCCGGCCGGAGCGCAGCCCGACGACGTAGTGGCTTTCGACACCGGCCCGGGGAACATGGTGATGGACGCGCTGGCGCCGCCGTTCGATCGCAATGGCGAGCGGGCGCGAGCGGGCCGCGTGAACGAGCTGTTGCTGGCCGGGCTGCTGCAGGATCCCTACTACGCGCAACCGCCGCCCAAAAGCGCCGGGCGCGAGCAGTACGGGCGGGAGTTTGTCGAGCGCACGCGCATCGATATCGCCACCGCGGCCGAGCTGACCGTCCGCACCATCGCCCGGCCACTGAAGAGGTCATCGTCTCCGGAGGCGGGGCGCACAACCTCTGGCTGATCGAACGGCTGTGCGACAGCCTCAAGCCCCGCTTGATCGCCTCCGCCGACCTGGGCGTGGACGTCGACGCCAAGGAGGCGATGCTCTTCGCGCTGCTCGCCTGGGAGACCTGGCACCTCCGCCCCGGCAACCTGCCCTCGGCCACCGGCGCCGTCAGGCCGAAGATCCTGGGCAAGATCAGCCTGCCGTAGAAGGCCGCTTGCATGTAACTACAAAAGGAGTTACATTCGGGTGAGATACGAATGGGACGCAGCGAAGGGCCGGGGCAACTTCACGAAACACGGTCTGGACTTCGCGGATGCCGAACAGGTGTTTGGCGGGCCCTGCGTCACCTTCGAGGACAGCCGCTTCGATTATGGGGAAGAACGGCTCGTCACTCTGGGACTGCTGGCCGGACGGGTAGTTATCATCGCCCATGCCCCGCGTGGCGAGGCAACGCGCATCATCTCCATGAGAAAGGCGAACCGGCGTGAACAAAAAATCTATCAAGAGCGACTTAGCGAGAGTTGATCGCATGAAGGACGCCGATATCGACTATTCGGACCTCCCGCCTCTCGACAAGACTTTCCTGACGAAGGCAACTGTTGCGTGGCCACCCGTCAAAACGCAACTGACCATCCGCCTTGACGCCGACGTACTGTCGTGGCTCAAGTCCCACGGCAGAGGTTATCAGACCCGCATCAACCGCATCCTGCGCGTCGCCATGGAGAGCCAGCCGCCGCGCCGATCGCGCGCCGCAGCCCCGCCGGAAGAGAGCGCCCGCGCGCGCGGACGGTTACGATCATGAACACCGAACAGTCACAACCTGACGACTTCGCAAGCCTTTATCGCCGAGCCTTTGTGGAATTCGGGGCGTCCGCGTTGTGGAGCAGCCGGCCCGTGCCTGATCCGACGCCCGCCGATGCGCTGGCCATCACGCACAGCTTGCGGGTTGAGGGCAACCTGCAGGCCCGGCGGCTGGCGGAACAGATCGAAGAGGCGTGCCGTGCCTCTCTCTAAGATTCAGGCCGATGTTCTCCGGCTGCTCGCCTCACACCGGGATCCGGAAAGCTACGTTGCCGGCAGCACGCCGTTGAATCGCGACGCGACGCGCTATTCCGAGGACATCGATGTTTTCCACGACCGCGAGGAGCGGGTGGCGCGCGCAGCGGAACAGGATGGAGCTTTGCTTGAGCAGCATGGCTACGCGCTGCAGTGGCTGAGGCGCGAGCCGGCCATCTATGCCGTTTTGGCGAAACGCGGCGATGAGGCGACGAAGCTGGAATGGCTCGTCGATAGCGACTTCCGCTTTTTTCCGACGATGCGGGACGAGACCTTCGGCTATATTCTGCACCCGGTCGACCTTGCCATCAACAAAGCCCTTGCCGCGGCCGGGCGGCGTGAGGTGCGCGACCTTGTTGACCTCGTGACCGTCCACGAAACCATCCTTCCGCTGGGAGCCGTTGTCTGGGCAGCGGTGGAGAAATCTCCTGGCTTCACGCCGGAGGGGCTGATTGCCGAGATCCGCCGGAACGCCAATTACCCGCCAGCCGAATGGCGTGCCCTGGCTACCACCGAACCGCTCGACCCGAAGACGATCGCCGCGCGGCTTCGGAAAGCCCTCGATGACGCGGAGGCTTTTGTTCGCCGGATGCCCACCGACGAAGTGGGGCTGCTGTTCCTGCAAGGCGGCAAAGTGATTCAGCCCGAGGCCGGCCGCTTGCAGGACTTTCAAACCCACGCCGGGCAGCGGCGCGGCCAATGGCCGACCAGTCCCGAAATCACCGCGGCGATGTTCGAGCGTTACGACAAGGGGCCCGTCCTGTAGCCGTCCCCCAATCACTCCTCCCGCAGCGTGGCCACCGGATCGATCCCCGCCGCCCGCCGCGCCGCCGAGTAACTTGCCAGCGCCGCCGCCGACGCGATCGCCAGCACGGCCATCGTGAACACCGCCGCATCCGACGACCTCACTCCGTAGAACAGCCCCTCCAGCACGCGCGCCAGGCCGAATGCCGCGGGCCCTCCGATCGCCATCCCCACCGCCGCCAGCGTCAGGCTTTGCCGGATGAACATCCACACCAGTGTCCGCGTCTCCGCGCCCATGGCCATCCGCACGCCGATCTCGCGCTTCCGCTCCGACACCGCGTGCGACATGACGCTGTACACCCCCACTGTCGAGAGAATCAGCGCGAGCACGCCGAACGACGCCATCACCGACGCGATCAGCCGCACCGGCGCCACCTGCAGCCGAAAAAGCTTCTCCATCGTCATCACGTTGTAAGCAGGCAACTCGGCGTCGATGGCATGAATCGCCGCCAGAGCCGGGGCCGTCACGTTATGCGGATCGCTTGTACGCAGCAGGATGTAGAACGGATCCACCGGCATCTGCCGGATCGGCTGGTACACCAGATCGCGAAAGCTCCGCTCAAACGCGTCGTTGCGGATGTTGGTGGCCACCCCGACGATGGTGAGCCACGGATTCCGCGATTCCGGCGGTCCCATCCTGATCTGCCTGCCCACCGCATCCTCGCCCGGAAACCAATGGCGCACGAACGACTCGCTGACAATCGCCACGGGCGCCCCGTTTTCGTCGTCCTGCGCGGTGAAGGCGCGGCCGGACAGAACGGGCAGGCGCATCGCGCGAAAATACTCCGGGCTGGCCATCCCATTCTGTGCGTACGCAGGCTGGTTTGCCGGCCGGCCCGCGATCACCACGGGCACGCTGGAACGGGAGTTCGAATACGGCAGAGGATGCACCAGCGCCGCGGAACTCACGCCCGAAAGCGCGCTCACGGTATCGAGTACCCTCTGCTCGAAGATGCGCTGGTGCGCTGCGTCCGGATACTTCGCCTGTGGAAGCGTAATGAAAATGGACAGTGCGTGCCCGGCGTCAAGGTTCGGAGCCGGTTCGGTGACCAGGCTCAATCCCTTCACCATCATCTCGGCGCCCACCAGCAGCACCATGGCCAGCACAATCTGCGCCGCCACGAACGTGTTGCGCATGCGATGCCGGCGCGCGCCGCCCGATGCAGCCCGTCCGCCCTCCTTCAATACTTCATCCAAATGCGTGCGCGAAGCAAACAGTGCCGGTGCCACTCCCGCGACGATGCCCGAGAGCGCACCCGCGACTATTGCGAAAAGCAGAACGTGACCGTTCAGCCCCAGCCGTTCCCATCCCGGCATGTATCTCCACATCTCCGGCGGCACCAGACCGCGAGCAGCCTTCGTGGCCCAGATCGCAAAAAGCACACCCCCGGCCGCCCCGGCCAGGCTCAGCACCACACTTTCGGTCAGGAACTGCGCCACAATACGCCAGCGGCTCGCGCCCACGGCAAACCGCAGCGCAATCTCTCGTGCCCGCAGCGATAACCGCGCCAGTTGCAGATTGGCGACATTCACGCACGCCAACAGGAGCACGAATCCAGCGGCCCCCATGAGCATGGTCACAATCGGCCGGACTGCGTTGCCGGAGATGTTGTCGCTCATCAACTCAGCCTTCGCCCCGCGATGTTCGTGTTCGCGCGGATAGCGCCGGGCGATCTCCTGCGCGATACTGTCCACTTCTGAGGTCGCCTGCGCAACGGTCGCGCCGGGCCGCAGCCGTCCCACCGTGGTCAGGAATCTTGCGTAGTGGTTGGCGCGCTCGTCCGGCTGCAGCGTCATCGGAATCCACATGTCGGCCTCGGGAGGATACTGAAATTCCTTCCCCATTACGCCGGCGATTTCGTACGGGTCCCCATGCAGCCGGATGGTCCGGCCGGTCACGCCCGGGTCGCCGCCGAATTGCGTTTGCCAGAGGCGGTAGCTGAGCAGGGCGACGCGGGGCTGGCCGGAGTAGTCCTGCGCAGCACGGAACAATCGGCCCAGCAGCGGCTGCGCCTGCAGCGCTTCAAAGAAGTCCGTCGAGACGGCCACTGCCAGAACATGTTGCGGATCGCCGCTGCCAGTGAGATTGAGATCGCGCTCGAAGAAGACGGAAAGGTGCTGCACCGTTCGCGATTGTTCGCGGAAATCGGCGAAGTCGCCTGGCGACATGCTGGCGACGCCCAGGCGCACACCTGGAACCGTGCCGATCACGTTTACCACCCGATCCAGGTTCGCAATCTGCAGTGGCCGAAGCAACACCACGTCGGCCATGCTGTAGATCGCCGTATTCGCTCCGATGCCCAGCGCCAGCGCGAAGATGGCCACCGCCGTGAAGCCCGGGCTCTTCCACAGCACGCGTCCGGCATAGCGCACGTTCTGCAACAAGGTCTCCACAAACGGCAATCCGCGCGCGTCGCGATACTCTTCCTTCATCCCTGCCAGATTCCCCATGCTCCGCCGCGCCGCCAGATGCGCTTCGTCCGCGGTCATGCCCTGGCGCATGTACTCGTCGGCCAGCAGTTCCAGGTGCGTGCGCAGTTCCTCGTCCAGCTCCCGCGCGATCCGCCGCTTCGCAAACACCGCCATAATTCGCTTCATGACTCCTGCTCCAGCACGCGATTCACGACGCCCGTGGCGAAGGCCCAGTTCTGCGCCTCGTCGGCCAGGTGTTCGCGCCCGGCTTTCGTGATGGAGTAATACCGGGCGCGCCGGTTGTTCTCCGAGACGCCCCATTCCGTGCCGATCCAGCCGCGTTGCTCCAGCCGGACCAGCGCCGGGTAGATGGTGCCCTGGTTGAGGTAGAGCGCGCCCTCGCTTACCTGTTCGATGCGACGGGCAATGCCGTATCCGTGCAGCGGACCGAGGGATTCGAGCGTTTTCAGCACCATCAGGTCCAGGCTGCCCAGCAGCAGAGCCGCTTTCCGTTCGTTCATGTTGAACTCCAACAGGAGTATGCCGGGAAGGGCGGCCGGCTGTCAAGACCCATAATTCTACCCGGCTAATATTGACGAAACGAATATTAGCCGGGTAAAATTGTTCCATGGAAGACGAACAAACCTGGACCGCCTTCGTTGGCGAGACTCTCATCGCTTCGGGCACGCTCGCGGCGGTACTCCGGGTGTTGAAGGCGAGGTTTGACCAGGGGCGCAGCGAGCTGGTGCTGGTGTTCGAGGATCAGAGTGGCAAGCAGTTCGACTTCGACCTTCGCGGCACGCTGAAACAGGTGCTGGAGCGCGCACTGCCGCTGAGGCTGCCGCGCAGCGGACCGGGCCGTCCGAAGTTGGGTGTGGTCTCGCGGGAAGTCTCGCTGCTGCCGCGGCAATGGGAGTGGCTGGAACGGCAACCGAACGGCGCGTCGGCGGCGCTGCGCCGGCTGATCGACCTGGAACGAAGACGGCAGCCCGCCGAGCAGCGCGCGCGCCAGGCGGTGGAGGCGGTGGGCCGCTTCCTGTCGGCGATGGCCGGGAACTTCCCGGACTACGAAGAGGCCACCCGCGCACTCTGGGCCAGCAACCGCGGGCGCTTCGACGAGCTGATCCGCTACTGGCCCCGGGACATCCAGCTGCACGCGCGGCGGCTGCTGGACGAGGCTGGCGGAAGGCTGTGCGAATCGAACACACCAGCGGCGTGAGGGCCGCTCGACGGTTTTGAAGACCGTGCCAGACACCAGCCCGGTAAGCCTTCCGCACCCATTGTAGCCGTCGCGGAGAAACGGAAAAAGGTCATGCTAAGCTGGATTTATCGAACTCAGGCCGGCCGTTTTACGTCTTGTGTTCCTGGAGACGTGTTCTCGTGAAAACGAAATGGAAGATCGTACTCGTAGTGGCACTCCTGCTGCTGGTGGCAGGGGGCATTATAGCGAGCATCAAGTATAACCAGCGAGGAATCGTCACGGTACAGACGGGCAAGGTGGTGCGCCAGGATCTGGTGTCCACGGTGACCGCTTCGGGCGAGGTCAAACCCCGTAATTACATTAACCTGGGCGCCAATGCGCAGGGGCCGATCATAGCCCTGTTTGTGAAGGAAGGTGACCACGTTCGCAAGGGCCAGGTGGTGGCGCAGATCGAGGCCACCCAGGCGCAGGCCAGCGTGCAGGCGCAGCAGGCCGCGATTCAGAGCGCTCTGGCGGATTCGGCGGCGGCGGAAGCCAACGAGAAGTCCATGGACGACGCCATCGCCAACGCGCAGGCCACCCTGGAAAGGTCGAAAGCCGAGCTGGACCGCACCCGGCTGAACATGGATCGGGCGAATCAGCTCTTCAAAGACAAACTGATCGCCAAACAGGACTACGACCAGAAGAGGGCCGAATACGACTCGGCCGCGGCGGGCGTGGCCGAGGCGCAGACCCGCGTGGCCCAGGCGAAATCGCAGAAGGCCCAGTCGACGCAGCAGGTGGCTTCCTCGCAGAGGCGAGTGGCCCAGTCGCGTGCCTCACTGGTGGGCATCAACGATATCCTGCAGAAGTTCTCGGTGATTGCGCCGCTGGACGGCATGGTCACCAATCTCCCGGTGCGCGTGGGCGAAACAGTGGTGCCGGGCATCCAGAATTCGGCCGCCAGCACCATCCTGACCGTTGCCGACATGTCCCTGATCACCGCCGAGGTGCAGGTGGACGAGACCGACATCGTGAATATCGACATCGGGCAGATCGCCGATATCACCGTGGACGCCATCCCGAACAAGACCTTCAAAGGCCACGTGACGGAGATTGGCAACACGGCCATCCTGCGCTCCACCGGCGTGGCGGCGTCGCAGAGCAACACGTCGAGCCAGGAGGCGAAGGACTTCAAGGTGGTGATCGCCATGGACAATCCTCCCGAGGAGATGCGTCCGGGCCTGTCCTGCACCGCGAAGATTACTACGGCGACGCGGCATGACGCGATTACGATTCCGCTGCAGGCGCTGACCATTCGTCAGAAGGGCGATCTCGAAAAGGTAAAGCCGGGCGGCTCCGGCACCGTGCAGGCGGCGGCGACCGTGGACCCCAAGAAGGAAAAGGAAAAGAAGGAAGAGCTGCAGGGCGTGTTCATCGTCAAGGCCGGCAAGGCGGCGTTCCAGAAGGTGGAGACAGGCATCACCGGCGCCACCGACATCGAGGTCCTGAACGGCCTGCAGCCGGGTCAGGAGATCATCACCGGCAGCTACAAGACCATCCGCACCATTCGCAACGACGCGAAGGTGAAGGTGGATAACAACAAGGCTCCGGAGAAGACCGAGACGGCGTCCTGATTCCCATGGCCACCGCATCCCAGGAATTGCTCGACCGCGGCGAGGATCTGCGCCGCCAGGGCGTGGTCATCCGCACCTACGATCTCTGGAAGACCTACGTGATGGGCGACCAGCAGATCCATGCCGTGTCCGGGGTGGACGTGGAGATCCGCCGCGGCGAATACGTGGCCATCATGGGGCCGTCGGGCTCGGGGAAGTCGACGCTCATGAATCTGGTGGGCTGCCTGGACACGCCCACGAAGGGCCTGTACTATCTCAACGGCAACCTGGCCAGCGAGATGAGCGACGACGAGCTGGCGCGCATCCGCAACAAGGAGATCGGGTTCATCTTTCAGACCTTCAACCTGCTGCCGCGCGCGACGGCGCTGCACAACGTGGAGTTGCCGCTGATCTACTCCGGTCTGCCTTCCGCCGTGCGCACGGAGAAAGCGAAGCAGGCGCTGCGGGCGGTGGATCTGGAGGCGCGCATGCTTCACAAGCCGAACGAGCTGTCGGGCGGCCAGCGGCAGAGGGTGGCGGTGGCCCGCGCGCTGGTGAACAATCCATCGATCCTGCTGGCCGACGAGCCAACGGGCGCTCTGGACACGGCCACCGGCAACGAGATCATGGCTCTGTTCGAGAAGCTGCACGAACAGGGGAACACCATCGTGCTGGTGACGCACGAGAACGACATCGCCATGCACGCCTGGCGCGTGATCCACATCCGCGACGGCAAGGTGGAACGCGACGACAAGATCCGGTGACGTGGGGCAGCCAATCCTGGCTGCCGCCGCGTTTCTGCGCGGCGTTGGGCCGGCCGGAAGGCCGGCCGCGGGCATGATTGCCCGCCCCACAAGACGTTCCTTCGTTGGCGTTGGCGCTGCCGTGTGCGCCGTTTCCGGCTCCCGTCCTGACGCCGCTCCACCTGGCGAGCCGTTGAAACTCGGCGTCGCATCGTATTCCTTTCGGAAGTTTCCGCGCGCGCGGGCGATTGAGATGACGCTCGCGCTAAACGTGCGGTATGTCAATATCAAGTCCTTCCATCTGGCGCTCGAGAGCACGCCGGAACAGATCCGAGCCGCTCGCGCGGAGTTCGAAGGGGCCGGGCTCACTATCCTGGGCGGGGGCAACATCGCCTTCGACAAGGAAGACGAGACGGACATCCGCCACAAGTTCGAGTACGCGAAGCTGGCCGGCATGCCCGTGATCGTCTGCGCCCCCACGCATCGCACACTGCCCATCGTCGAGAGATTCGTGCGCGACTACGACATCCGCCTGGCGATTCACAACCACGGGCCCGAGGACAAGGAGTTCCCAACGCCGCAATCCGTGCTGGCCGCGGTGAAGGACATGGATCCGCGCATCGGGTTGTGCGTGGACGTGGGGCACACGCTGCGCGCCGGCGCCGATCCGGTGGCGTCGCTCGCCGAGGCCGGGCCGCGGCTGTTGGACATGCATATGAAGGACCTGCGTAAGGCGGTTGCCGGCGAGGACTGCCCGGTGGGCGATGGGGTCATGCCGGTGGTGGCTCTGTTCCAGCAACTGCGCAGGATGCGCTATGCGGGAGGCGTCATGCTGGAGTACGAGGCGGACGCAGATGACCCGCTGCCGGGGATGCAGAAATCGTTCGCGTATATGCGCGGGGTGCTGGCGGGGTTGAAGGGATAGGGCGGGTCGGGGCCCACAGGCGCTAAGGTAACCCCCGTCTGCCTCATCACCATTCGGCAAGCTCTCGTGCCGCGCGCGGAAGATTACCAGTGGTCGAGCGCGGCTAAACCAGACGGGAGCGCCGAGACGAGTCTCGGCGCGGCAGGCACGAGTGCCCAATGGCACTTAACTTTTGGCGGCATTGGTTTTCTGGGTCTTTCTGGTGGGGAAACCCTGTGGCTTGGGCCAAACGACCCGGGGTGCGGATCGTCTGGGTCGGTTAGGCAGCTTCGA
>JBEKZH010000117.1:0-9853 GCA_049510065.1 Bryobacteraceae bacterium | reverse complement strand
AACGCCTCCTCCCTCGATAGTTCACGCCCGCGCGCCACTTAGTCGACCGGCTCCCGAATCGGTAAGTAACATGCCGCGACACTGCGCTGATTCATCCCGATTCAGTTCTGGCGACCGACAACTGCTGGAAAACCGCAGCCTGAATTCCTGAACCGAATCCGGAGTTCCGTGAGTGTACCGCCTGCGCGCAGAACCGTGCCATCGTGTGTCTCGTGACGCCCGCACACCGCTCTGATAGTCACAAACCGAACAGAATGCCTCCGCCTCAGATAGTTCACGCACCACGCGCCACTTAGGCGACCGCCAGGAAATCGGTAAGTAACATGCCGCGACACTGCACTGATTCATCCCGATTCAGTTCTGGCGACCGACAGGGGAGTCCTTTCCCCGCACCCCTTTCTCCGCCAGCGGCAGCCGGCCTCCGCTTCGCTCTGGACGGTTTTCCTTGACGAACGCGAACACCTCCGGCACAATCGAAGTGCCAGCGTCGCTACGCTCCGAAAACCATTCGCCTTCGGCCCGGAATGCCGTTCGCGTTCCCTTCGGAATCAGCGTTCGCCTTCGTCGGAATCGCCAGTCGATGGACGCACTCGACTGCTTATAGAGTGGGACCGGCTCGGCGGCAAAGACCAGCGAGCCCAGCAGTAACAGAAAAAGTAGAGAATCAGCGGCGGGTAGTTTCATGATTGCTCATGTTACTAAGTCGAGTTCCGGCTTGCGAAGGCTCAGGGAGATGAGATATTCCCCGCAAGCCGGAATCGTTACTCCATCAATGCAAGGCGCGATAACAAGCGTCCCCGTGACGGAGCGGCGGGATCCTAAAAGATCAACTTCCCGCTGAATTGCATGGTACGCGGATCGTACGTAGACGTCACCTCACCCAAATTCCCGCTTTAATTTCGAGACCAAACCAGAACCTGACGAGAGCCGACGCAAGCCAGCCGTTTGCTATTCCGGCAGCACAAGGCTCTTTTTCACTCGAAACGTGTGCGTCACATACGGTGCTCCGGTGCCGGGCTGGCCGCCGCCGATCGACAGCCTGAACTCCCCTTCCGGCACGACGATTTCGCCGGCTTCGGTTACCACACTGAGGTCGCGAGGCTGCAACTCGAGTTGCACCTTCTCCGACGCTCCGGGGTCGAGATGCACGCGCCGGAACCCCCGCAACGCCTTGAGGGGCGCGCCCGGCACGCCGGGGAAATTGAGATACAACTGGACCACTTCATCGCCACTGACCTTTCCGGTGTTCGTGACCGTGACTTCCGCCCGGACCGGACTGCCGGCAGAAACGGGTTCCACAGGGACCGTCAGTCCGCTATACGCAAAGGTGGTGTAACTCAGCCCGTATCCGAAGGGATAGAGCGGCGTTCCTTCAAAGTACCGGTAAGTGCGGCCCTTCATCGCGTAGCTTTCGAAGGGCGGAAGCTGATCGACGCCGGTATAAAAGCTGACGGGTAGGCGTCCCCCGGGATTGTTCTTTCCGGAGAGGGTTTCAGCCACGGCCGTGCCACCCTCCTCGCCGGGGTACCAGGCTTCGAGAATCGCGTTCGCGTGCTCCTGTGCCCAGTTAACCGCCAGCGCGCTGCCGTTCGTGAGGACAAGGACAACAGGCTTGCCGGTGGCAACGAGCGCCTCCAGCAGATCGCCTTCAGGCCTGGGCAGATCGAGACTGGTGCGATCGCCACCCTTGAAGCCGGGCTCGCTCACCTGCATTTCCTCGCCTTCAAGCTCGCTGGTGATGCCGAGGACGGCGATCACGACGTCGGCGTCCCTGGCCACGGCAATGGCCTCAGGCTGCGGCTTGAGATCGACCTTCGACCAGACCAGCCTGGCGTTGGGCATTCTGTTCTCCGGCGGGGTGTACTCCACGCGCAGAGCGGCGGGCTTGCCGGCTTCGAGATGCACATGTCCCAGCTTGGCCTCGTTGGGATCGCCGCCATAAGAGGAGGTGACGCTCTTGCCATCAAGGTAGATACGGAAGAAGCCCTCGGCCTTGAGGCCGAGGTTGTAGTCGCCAGTCTCCGCCGCCGTCAGCTCGCCCTCCCAGCGGATGACCAGCGGACGCACGCCGGCGGCTTCCGTGGGCACTGGCTGGGCAGAGGCATCGAGCGTGGGCGCCCTGCGCTGCGCCAGCGGCTTCATGGCCTCCGGGTTGTTGATGTTGGTCATGTCGAGTTTGGAGTAGCTGACTTTGAGGCCGGGCTTGCCGTCGGCCGTCAGCGCGGAGGCGGGAACGGGGTCCGCTTCGTGACTCAGGAACTGCGTTCCGGGCACGTACTGAATGCTGGCGCCCGCGAACTCCTTGCGCAGACCTTCAAGGATGGAGACGGTGTGCGTGGGGGTACCGTTGTAGTTGCCGAGCAGGACCTTGGTCTGACTTGCCAGAGGCCCGATGACAGCGATCCTGATGCCGCTGGTTTTGAGCGGGAGCGTCCCATCGTTCTTAAGAAGCACCATGGATTCGTCGGCGATTCTGCGCGCCATGTCGCGGTGCTCAGGGCTGTTCAGCTGGCTTTCATCGATCTTCGTGTACGGCACCATCTCCGGCGGATCGAACATGCCCAGTTTCATGCGTGCGGTAAACAGGCGGATCAGCGCGGTGTCGATGTCGCTCTCATTCAGGCGGCCTCCCCTGACGGCATCGAGGTACGGCTTGTAGTCGTGATTGTCCTTCACGTTGAAAGTGAAGTCGACGCACTCATTGTCCATGCCGCGCTTGAGACTGATGGCCGAGGCCTGCGCCTGCGTAGGCGTGTAGTGGTGGCCCTGGTAGATGTCGATGACCGCGCCACAGTCGGAGACCACGTAGCCTTTGAAGTTCCACTTGCCGCGGAGCTGATCCTGAAGCAGAAACTCATTAGCGCAGGCGGGTTCACCGTTGATGCGGTTGTAGGCACACATGACAGAGCCGGCCTTTGCTTCAGTGACCGTCGCGCGGAAGGCGGGCAGGTACGTGTCGAGTTCGTCATGCTTGCTCACGGTCACGTCGGCACTGTGGCGCGTGGTCTCGGGGCCGGAGTGCACCGCGTAGTGCTTGGGCGTGGAGATAGCGCGATAGTACTTCGGATTGTCGCCCTGCATGCCGGTGACGAAGGCGACGCCCATGCGCGCGGTGAGGTATGGGTCTTCGCCGTAGGTTTCCTGTCCGCGGCCCCAGCGCGGATCGCGGAAGATGTTGATATTGGGCGCCCAGAAGTCGAGGCCCTGGAAGATATTACTGGACCCACGGTTGACCTTCAGGGCCTGCGCGTACTTGATGCGGCCCTCGGTGCCGATCGCCACCGCCATCTTGTGGATGGCCTCAGGATCGAAGGTGGCGCCGAGACCGATGGGTTCGGGAAACTCTGTTGTTCCGTCACGCGTCACGCCGTGAAGCGCCTCACTCCACCAGTCGTAGGCAGGCACCTTGAGCCTCGGAATGGCTCGCGCCTGATTCACCAGTTGCGAGGCCTTCTCGTCGAGGGTCATCCGGTGCACCAGGTCGGCCGCTCGCTGTTCGGCAGGCAGGCTCGGATCCAGGTACGGAGGCTGCTGGGCACAGACGGCCCAGACGATTCCCATGAAAGCCAGACTCAAACGTGTATGCGCTCTCTTTGGCATATTTTATGTCCCCTTTCAAGCCGTGGGTGCTGTCTTCTGGCACACGGCTTAGCAATGATCTTTTCTTCCTCGCCCGCGGCAGCACTATCGACCCGGCGCCCTGGAGTTCTCGTCGCTTGCTGGTAGCGCGGGAGGTTGATTCGATATTTTATACAGCTTCTCCTGGGCCTCCTTCTTCTCGTGCAAGCGCGTGACAATCGCGAGTTCGGCCTGCGCTTCACGGCGGCGGCCCATCTGTTGGCAAATCCGCGCAAGCTGATAGTGTGCATCCTCACGTGCAGGATCAAGCCGCTCGGCGGCGCGCAATTCGACAATGGCCTGCTGGTTCTTCCCCTCCTGCACGTAGATCTTCCCGAGGTCGAGCCGCGCGACGCGGATCTCAGGACTCAGTTGCAGGGCCTTTTCCAACAGCGGTTTCGCGGCCTGCGCATCGCCCCGGCGGAGGGCGATGTCCCCCAGCCAGGCATAGGCCTTCGCGTGAGAAGGATCGTGCGCCAGTTCCAGGCGGAACTCCCGCTCGGCCTCATCATCGCGCCCCTGCTTCCAAAGAAGATAGCCCAGGCCGAAATGCACGTTTGGTTCTGATGCGGCAATCGCGGCAGCCGCCTGCAATTCAGCGATCGCTTCGTTTTGCATGCCCTGCCCATCCAACGCCTCGGCAACCAGGATGTGCACGCCGGCGGAGTCTGGCTTTTCCCGAGCCAACTGCTCGAACTCTTTCAGGGCGCAATCGTACTGGCCAGCCCACAGGCAACTCTGGGCAAGGACGTAGCGCAGCTCAGAATTGGCCGGCTGGGCGGTCAGGGAGGGGGCCAGAGCTTGTGCCGCATCCTTGTACATTCCCGCCCCGTAATAGCTCATGCCCAGGAGGGTACGGGCCTGGGAATGGTCCGGCTCCATCATCAGAACGGCACGGAAAGACGCAATTGCCTCATGGAAATGTCCCTGCTTGAACTCCGCCAGGCCAAGATTCAATTGGATTTCTGGGACCCTGGAGTTGATCGCGAGCGCCTTACGATAGCAATCCGCAGCCGCAACGTACTGGCCGACGCGTGAGAGCGTCAGACCCGCATTGGCGAGCGCGTTCAAATCACCTGCGGCGATGCAGCGTGGCTGCTGTGCCTCCACGCCGACCGTCAGAAGAAGCGGCAGGAGCCAGGTGTACCCGGCTCCTGCCGCGTGCTTAGCATGTACTGTCAGAACAGGAATTTCAACCCCAGTTGTAGCACACGCGGGTCGTGGACACTCGTGACCTTGCCGAAACTCGAATCGCCGTAGCCAGTGTCAACTCCGTAGAACTGCGTATGGTTGAACACATTGAAAGCCTCGGCGCGGAACTCCAGGCGTGCGCCTTCGGCACGGTTCGCGAGGGGCATCCGGAAGGATTTGAACATCGACCAGTTAAAGTTCACGCGGCCTGGCAGCGTAATGACTCCTTCCGGGGCCGAACCGAAAGCCAGCGGCGCCGGTTTGGCGAATGCGGCCGGATTGAACCACTCGTCGACGGTCTTCGGGTAGCTCACCGAACTTACAATATTCGCCCGGTCAGTTACGTTGCCGCCGAGTCCCAGGTTGTCGTAACCCAGGTTGACGTTTGCCGGGTTGCCGGTTTGAATAAGCGTGATACCGGAGAACTCCCAGCCGCCCAGAAGTGAGCCTGCCAGTCCCTTGTTGTCCCTGAGGATTGGCAGTTGGTAAATGTAGTTGAGGACCAGGACTTGCCGCCGGTCCAGACCGGTCGGGCCGTAGTCGTAATAGCGATTGAACGGGTCGGAGAGGGTATTGAAGTCTCCACCGCCAGCGGGCGCGACCCCGAGGTTATGGGACCAGGTATAGGCCGTCTGCAATGTCAGCCCGTGCTGGTTTTCCACCCGGAAGTTGACCTCCAACGCCTCGTAGTGGACATTGCTCGCGTCCTGGCCCATGGTGATGTTGCTGTAACCCAGATACGGGCGACCCAGATTCGGATTGTACTTCCCTTGCGAGATGGCCAGCCGGTTGGGATCGCTCCACGGGACTGGGTTTTCCTCCAGCTGGTCCCGTTGATGGTAATCTCCATTTCCCACGTACTGCACCGAGAGCACGGCGCCCCTGGTGACTTCGTGCTGGACGCCGAAATTCCACTGCATGGAGGTGGGCAGTTTGTAATCGGTCTTCGACAGGACAAGTGAAAGGCTGGCCGGGAAAATCGGCTCGGCGGCCTTCAGCCCGTTGATCACGCTGACGCTCGGATTGGAGAAAAACACATTGTTGAGGTTCGGACTGAACGAAAACGGGACGTTTTGACCGCCGTTGTACACATCGTTGCCCTGGATTCGCTCGTAGAACATGCCAAAACCGCCGCGCACAACGGTTCTGCCCTTGCCCGTCAGGTCGTAGGCAAAACCGACTCGCGGACCCACCGAGGCGTAGTCGTTGTTCACCATGCCACGTGACGTCCCAGCCTTGCCCGCCTGGACCACGCCATTCAGATAGAAGGGAATGTTGGAAAGCGGGACTCCCGAAACAGTGGTGAAACCCGGACCGCTGGTGTCCAGGCTGCCGTCCGGGTTGAACGTGGGAGCGTTGGCAGGATTGTAAAGGTCCGGATAGAAATTCGACATCCGGTTCCGCAACTCATAGACGCGCGGGATGAAGTCATAGCGCACGCCCAGATTGAGAGTCAGCCGCTTGGTGATGCGCCAGTTGTCCGCTCCATAGACAGAATAGGAGTTATTGCGCCAGTATCCCTTGTCCTGGATATCCAGCTCGTTGTAGCTCTTCGCGTACCCCAGCAGCCAATCGGCGACCGCATTGCCGGTGAAGGTGCCATCAAAGGTGTCACTCCCCTGCGTCTGGCCGAATATCTCCTGGTTCTTGGCGTAGCGCATATACTGGCCGCCGAACTTGAAGTTGTGCGAACCGTGGGTCCAGGAGACGTCGTCACGATACTGGTGGTCGAACGCGGCGTTATTCCAGGGCCACGACCCGTTGTCGTAGTTAATCCCGTAGGAGCCCTGAAGGTAGATGTTCGGCATGCGGTTCAGGCTGTCGTTGCCAAACAATGGAGTACTGTTCCACCCTGACGGCTTGGCATAGATACCGACCGGCGTCAGGTAGATCTTATTGCCATTCATATTGTACGAGGTCTCGTTGAGGAGCGTGGGACTGATGGTCCAGGTCAGCTTGGCCACGGCGCTCCAGGACGGGTTTTTGAAATCGGTCGACAGTGTGGGATAGCTCTGGCCGGTCCAGAGCGTGGTGTTCGTGTGCTGGTCGGTGCCATCGTGGACGAAGTGCCCCATCAACGACAGATTGGGGGTGAAGTAGTGGTCGATGCGCACGATGGTCTCCGGCACGTTGGTGGGCGCGCCCGCCGATCCCGAGTAGCGGTTGGCGCCCAGGTTCGGGAGCGGGAAGGCGCCCGAGTTCAACTGCAGCAGGGCGTTGGGATCGAGAAGGGAAGCCGGAATCTTGTTACCCGGGAATTGCTGGCCGGGGATCAGTCCCAGCGCCTGGAATTTGGCGTTCTGCGTCGCGTCGCCGGTGTTGGGCACCAGGACGGCACTGCTGAGGGCGCTGAAGTCGCCCGTGCGCTGGGCTGCCGGAATGGCCGTGGCGGTCGCCTCGGCTCCAATCACGAACTTGCGCCACTCCTGATTCACGAAGAAGAAGGTCCTGTTCCTGTCCCGGTTGTAGACTCTGGGAATCCAGACCGGGCCGCCGACGTTGAAGCCAAATATGTTGGAATGCAGCTCCGGCCTCGGCGATCCGCTGGCGTTGGCGAAGAAGTTGTTGGCGTCCATGGCCTGGTTACGGAACAACTCATAGGCGGTGCCGTGGAAATCGCGCGCTCCGGACTTGATGATTAGGTTGATGGTGCCGCCTGAGCCAAGTCCCCAGTCGGCACTGGAGTTGCTGGTCTGCACGGTGAACTCGGAGATGGCGTCGACCGAGGGCATCATGGTCACGCAACCGCCGCAACCGCGGTCGTAGTTCTCCCCACCGTCGATCATCCAAATGTTGTGTTCCTCACGCTCGCCGTTGAAACTGATATTGGTGCTGCCGCCCACGCCGATGGGCAGGTTGAAATCGGGCAGGTCGGAGGATGCGCCCGGCGTGAGGATCGCCAGGGCGGCGATGTGGCGGCCGTTAATGGCCAGGTCGGCCACCTGTTTACCCTCCAACGTGTCGCTGATCTCACTCGTATCCCCCTGGATCTTGACCGCGGCGGCTTCGACCGTAATATTCTCGGTGACCGAGCCAAGTTCCAGAGCGATATCCACACGGACCGTGGTATTGGAGTCGAGGCTGATGCCGGTGCGCTCGTAGGTCTTGAAACCTGCTGCGCCGGCCTTCACGGAATACGGCCCAACAGGCAGTTCGGGCGCAAGGTAGTTGCCAGAAGTGTTCGTTTCGACAACGCGATGGACACTGGTGGCCGTATTGGTGATGGTGACAGTTGCAGTAGGCACCACTGCTCCCGACTGGTCCACCACGGTGCCGAGTATAGTTGCGGTTTGAGCGAACGCGGCTGCGCTCGCCAGAAGAAGCAGCCCAACAATTAAAGCGAGTTTTCGCATCTAGCCTCCCGTTGCTGAAATCTGAAAAGCTCCCTAGGAGCGCACACAGCACACCTAGCCTGAGACTAACCACTCGTATCGGCCTCCTGCCCTTCACTACGCCAGTCCGGTACCTCAATAACCGAGCAAGGGCACATTGAGGCGGGTCGGCGAGAGTATGCAGGGATTCGCCGGCCAGAGTAAGGACACTACGGAGCCATACAAGTAGTCCTTTTGGAATCAGGATCTTACGGGCGTCGTCCGGGCGTTCTTAGACATGTGCACTACCTCGATTTTTGTGTTAACATTGCAGTTATCGGTAACTGGAATGTCTCGGAAGGCTGTGTTGCAGGCTCCGACGCCTTGTCTGCCACCGGAGCGAGCCGCGGATGCTCGGGCAGAGCTCGAGCGGATCCTCGCCAGCGCCCTGTTCCGAAGCATCCATCGCTGCGAGAGTCTCTTGCGGCGCATCACGGAGCAGACGCTGGCCGGTGACACGGATTCCTTAAAGGAACGTACCCTTGGCATCGAGGTCTTTGGCCGCACGCCAGACTACGACACCAGCCAGGATCCCGTGGTTCGTACCAGCGCCTCCGAAGTCCGGAAGAAACTGGCGCAGTACTATCAGGAAGCCGGGCACCAGTCGGACGTCCACATCGAAGTGCCCTCCCGATCGTATGTCGCCGAATTCCACTTCTCGCCGGCGGGAGAAGTGGCCGCCGCCGCGCTCGTGCGACCGCGCAAGGGGTATGTGCTGACGATAGGACTCATCGTCGTGGCCGGTCTTCTGATTCTGGCTTTCAACCCGCTATCGCTGAATTGGCAACGTTCCGACCTCGACCGGTTCTGGGAACCGGTACTGAAAGCTCCGGGTCCGGTCCTGGTCTGCATAGGTCTGCAGGCGGCCTACAGCCCCCTATCACCTGAGGTTCAGGACGCGGTTGAAGGTGTAATCGCGCCGCCCTCTGGCGAGACTGGCCACCATCGTGCAATTCGCGAGGATGAACTCATCCTGATCCGGGACCGCTACGTAACCGTCGACGACGCGGTCTGTCTCGCGCACCTGACCTCACTGCTGGGGCGCTATCACAAAGACTTCCGCATCCGTGCCGAGCCGTCCACGTCGTTTGCGGATCTGCGGGATGCCCCGACCGTGCTGATCGGCGCTTTCGACAACGCGTGGACCCTCCGTACGGTCGGCCCACTGCGCTTCACGTTCCGCAGGGACAGCGAACATGATATTGATATGGTGCTGGACCGGCAGCATCCGGAAAATGCAGGCTGGAAAGTGGCGAATTCCTGGCCGAAGACAGATGTTCCGATTGACTATGCAATCGTAGCGCATGTTCTCGACCCCACCACTGATCGTCAGCTCGTAGTTGTCGCGGGCCTCCTGCAGTATGGCACGATTGGGGCGGGCGAGCTGCTGAGCAATCCGGAATACTTCGCGGAGGCTGCCCGACAGCTTCCCGCGGGCTGGCAAAAGAAGAACCTGGAAATTGTACTGCGCGTTCCCGTCGTGAACCGTACTGCCGGTCGTCCCCGGATTCTCGCCACTTACGTATGGTGAGCGGAAGACGGAGGCTCCGGCCAGCTCTCCCGAAAACTGCCGACCTGCGATCTCAGGCCGAAGCGCTCTTTGGCTCGATTGCGACAGTTAGCCCGAGCTGCTGAAGGCGCTTGACGTAATAACGCTGCAAGCCAGCGCTGCG
>JBEKZH010000116.1:0-9877 GCA_049510065.1 Bryobacteraceae bacterium | reverse complement strand
GACATAGCACGCGTTCTGGCGCCGCAGCCGGTCATTCTTCGGCGGGCCAAGCGATAGGTACGGACGAAAACGCTCAGTTCAGGCTCTTCCAGTCCGACCGAATCGCCGTGGGTCAGCAAGTGCGCCTGGCTGGCGTTAACGGGGGATATCGGTAGGTAGCCGGGCGTCAGCCGAGCCACTTCTCAAGGAAAGCGTAAAGGGGAATCGCCACTTCCAGCGCCGATCCGACAGGCCCGGAAGCCCCGCCATCTTATCGGAAGCGTCCCGTGAAGCGTCAGGATCACGACGGAGAGGACATTACTGCTTTGCTGGGACACCGGGCTCATGGTCCCAGGCTCATGGTCCCCTTGAAACGGACCATAAGATCCAATATGCTTGATCCGGTCAATTCATGGCCACAAGGAATCATCTTCATGTCGAATTCGCGTAGGGGTTTTCTACAGTCCAGCGTGGCACTTGCTGCCGGCCTTACAGGTGTGACATCCAAAATGGAAGCGCAGTCCGGCGCGGCACCAGCTAACATGCCTTCCGGCGCACCGCAAACTCCGGCCCGGCGGTCCGGACCGCTCACGCCCGCCGCGAAGATCCAAGTCCCCAAAATGAACTTCGGCGGCGTGGAAATCAGCCGGATGGTCCTGGGCGTCAACCCCTTCTACGGTTTTGCCCATTACAACAACAACCTCGGCTCGGCCATGAAGGAGTGGTACACCCAGGATAAAGTCTGCGAGGTGATGCACCAAGCCAACGGCTTCGGCATCAATGCTTTTAACTACGTCCACCTCGGCAGGGGGCCGCAAGACTGGCAGCGGTTCGTGGCCGAGGGCGGCAAGATGCACCTCATCATTCAGGTGACCGCCGGCGTCGATTCGGAAATGCTGGTGAAGACCCTCAAGCCGCTGGCGCTGCAAAGGCAGGGCGAAGTGGTCGATACCGCTTATCAGAACGGCGAAATGGGAAGCGTTAAGGAGTGGTGCAAGAAGACGCGGGATTTGGGAGTGATGGTCGGGGTTGGCACGCACATCCCGGAAGTCGTCGCGCAAGTGGAGTCGGAGAACTGGGACATCGATTTCTTCTCTGGCTGCGTTTACAACCGGCGGCGCACCGTGGACGAATGGAAGAAGGTGCTCAACGGCGAGATGATGGAGATGCCCAACGAGATCTACATGAAGAGCGATCCGCCGCGCATGTATCAGGTTCTACGGCAGAGCAAGAAGCCCTGTTTCGCCTTCAAGATTCTGGCCGCCGGGCGGGTCCCCGAACGTGGCATAGAGCAGGCCTTCCGCACTGCTTTCGACAGCATCAAGCCCACCGACGGGGTTTACGTGGGCATGTTTCCCCGATTCAAGGACGAGATCCGCGAGAACGCCGAGATCGTTCACCGCATTCTTGAGGGTGCCTGACGGAACGGAGCCCATGCCGAACATCGGCGCAGGCTTTGCGGCCGCGGTCACCGGACCGACTGTTTCCTGCGGCCTCGTGGGCCTCAAGCGCGACTTGGAGATCGCACGCGACACCCAACGGATGCTCACTCCCTGGAAGCCTCAACGCTTCCCGGCCCCGACATCGCATTCGCCATGAAAGCGGCCACCTGGCGGATTCCGGGGCAGGACGAACGGGGTGGTCTGGCTGGTACGGTCCGACAGGCACAAGGAGCTCACAAACCGCAACCGTCCGACTAGCGTTATTTCGCATTATCGGTAGCCCAACGGACGGCGCCGCACTTCTATCGCGCCTTTACTGTCCTCCGTCAAGAACATCAGACTGTTAGTTGGCGAACCCCGCGGGTCCGTCAAGCGGCCTTATCGGTAGTCACCCGAGCCGTTGCGCACGTCATTACGTCGCAAGTCGAACTGCAGGAGGTCCGCCTGCATGTGGGACTAGTAGGAGATTGCCTTTCGCAGGACAAGATCCTGGGATGCGCAGGATCGGTCCTCCGTCCGCCGCGACCCAATCGGCTTCCAGGTTGCTCTGGGCGAGCGAAAGTGGGATAAACAGAATCGTGACCGTGGGGGCTCCGCTGGCCGCGATGACCTTGCCAGGACCGAAGCCGAAGGCGGAGCCTTCACCTCTCGGACAAAATCCCGACTGGAAAAGAATACCGCGTTCCGACTGGACACCCGCACCTGCCAACGTTTTAGCCGGTTAACTGCCGAAAACTCACAGACGCCAGGCCGTGAAGGTGCAGAAACTGCCATTGCGAGTGCAAAGTCCGCACCGGGAGGCCGGTCGTCAAACCGGCATCAAACGACTCTGGCGTTATTGCAACTGAATGAGGTCGTCAGGGTGACGGGCTCTTTCAACGCGAGCGGCGGTCTACGTTCGGTGGCCCTCAGCGCGCGTTCTGCCATTCCACCGGTGGCTATTCGTTGGCGCCACCCGATTGCCCGCTCGTCAGGATTGCGGCGATCCGGGGCCATTCCAGAGAGACCTCTGCGATCCAGAGAAGATTGGTCCGCCTCGTGCACATGAGAGGAAGGTTGCCTGCGCTTCCACGGGAGGAAACACCATGCACGAGGCACACCGGAAAGCCGCCGAGCAGCACGAACTTGCGGCAAAGGCCCATCGTACTGCTGCAGAACATAACGAAAAAGGGGACTACGCGGCGGCAATCTGGCATTCGCAACGAGCGCTGGAGTACTCGGATCAAGCGTACAAGCTGGCAAAGGAAGCTCACACAAAGTCAGGGCAGATAGTGAGTCTATAGATGTCTACTCGTTATAACAACGGATCGCATTACGAAAATCATCAACGAGCCGCCGAGTTGCACGATAGCGCCGCCCACGCTCATCGTAGTGCCGCGGAAGCCCATGAGAAACAAGATCACCAAACTGGGCACGAGCGCTCCAGACGAGCCCTTGAGCACTCCCAACAGGCTTACCAGCATGCCGAGCAGGCGCATCGGGACGCCGTGAATGAACACGGCCGCGCGATCTTTGGGCACGAGGACATCGAGGCGCTGGCTTATGCGCTATGGCAAGCCAGAGGCTGTCCGGAGGGATCGCCGGAAGAAGACTGGTTCCATGCCGCGCAAGAATTGCGGGCCCGCGGAGAGGGTCTCCAGAAGTGAAAGCACACCCGAGAGGATCGGAATCCATGAAGCGCTCTTGTTTGTCGTCCTTCCCAATGCGGGCCATCTTCTGTGGCGCGCTGCTGCTTGTACCGGAGGGTGAATTACTGCTTGCCCAGCCGCCTCCGCAACCTCCCCCACCCAGTCAGGCGCTGGCGCCCGATCAACTCGACGATCTGGTCGCGCCGATCGCACTCTACCCGGATCCGCTGATAAGCCAGATCCTGGTGGCGTCCACCTATCCGCTGGAACTCGTCCAGGCCTCGCAGTGGCTCCAACGAAGCCCGGGGCTCACGGGCGCTGCCCTGACCCAGGCGGCAGAGCAGCAGAACTGGGACCCGAGCATACAGGCCCTGGTGGTGTTTCCGGACCTCGTCAAACGGTTGAACCAGGACATCACGTGGACGACAAATCTTGGGAACGCGTTCCTGAGTCAGCAAGGCGACGTGATGGACGCCGTACAGCGAATGCGGTTGAAGGCGCAGCATGCGGGGAAACTGTCTTCGACGCGCCAGCAAAGAGTCGTCACTACGAACGACTCCGGACAACCCGTCATCGCGATCGAGCCCGCCGATCCGCAAATGATGTACCTGCCGAATTACGATCCCGCATACATCTGGGGGCCGTCTCTGTACTATCCATATGCAAGCTGGTATTACCCTGGCGCTTACTTCGGTTTCGGTCTCGGCATCCCTATGGGAGTATATTTTGGTGGCGGCTGGGGCGGTTGGGGCGGCTGGGGCTGGCAACCCGGCTGGGGCGGCCATAACATTATGGTCAATAACAACTTCATTCACCGGTACAATTTCAACTCGCGAGGCAGCGCCAGCCTGAATGGAAGAAGCGCATGGTCTCACGATGCCTCGCATCGCCAGGGTGTACCGTATTCAAACGCTGCCCTGGCCAACCGTTATCGCGGCAACGCGCGCCAAAGTCTGCAATCGCGCGGACCTGCCGGACAAGCGCAGAGTCGAGGCGCCAACTCCCAATCCGGAGCCCAGCGAATGGGCAATCGGCAGATATCCCCGAGCGCATCCAGCGGGAACCGTAGCGCTTTCGGCGGCGTTCGGGATGGCGGAGCGGCGCGGACGCACAGCGACCATGGATATTCGAGCCTTGGGCCCGCCCGGAGTGGCGGCGGCGCCTCGCGTGGCGGAGGAGCGCAGAACCGGGGTAGTGGAGGAGCGCAGAGCCGGGGTAGTGGAGGAGCGCAGAGCCGGGGTAGTGGAGGAGCGCAGAGCCGGAGCGGTGGTGGAGGACAGAGCCGAGGTGGTGGTGGTGGCGGGGGAGGTGGCGCCCGCAGCGGTGGTGGTCATCGCTAGGCAGCGAAAGGAAATCATGGCGAAATCTAATCGTATTAACCTGAAATTCAGCCCGTGGCTCCTGGCCATCGGCCTGGTGTTTGGGGCAGCTCTATCGCAATCCGCCGCAAAGGACGCCCAGCGGACATTTGCGACCCCGCAGGAGGCCATGCAGGCGACTATCGATGCCGCGGAGCACAATGACACGGCGGCCCTCCTCCAGCTTTTCGGACCTGAGGGCAAGGACATTGTCGAATCCGGCGATCCCGCGCAAGACAAGGAACTTCGCGCCGAGTTTGCGCGGTCGGCTCACGACAAGCTCCAGACTGACGAAGACCGCTCGACGCCCGACAGGGTGACCTTTACCGTGGGGGCGCAGGAGTGGCCCTTTCCGGTTCCTGTGATTCGCAGGGACGGAAGATGGCAACTTGATTCGGCCAGCGGGAGGATCGAGATTCTGGCACGCAGGATTGGCCGGAACGAATTGAACGCAATGGAGGTTTGCCGGGGCTATGCAGAGGCGCAAATGGAATACGCCGCAGCGGCGCGCGACGGAGATCGTGCGCTGAAATATGCGCAGAAGATCGTCAGCACACCGGGCAAGCAGGATGGGCTGTATTCGGATGGCATTCCCGATAGTCTGGTTTCGCGAGCTTTCGCCGAGGCCGCAGCCGCGAATCTATCTACAGGGGGCAAGAAGCCACAACCGTACCACGGATACTACTTCCGAGTGATGAAATCGCAGGGTCCGGACGCCGCCGGCGGCGCCCTCGACTATGTGGTGAACGGCAAGATGATTGGCGGCTTCGCTCTGGTCGCGTGGCCCGCGGAGTATGGCGTGTCCGGAATCCGGACTCTGATCATCAATCACGATGGAGTGGTGTACGAAAGGGATCTGGGGGCAGGGACGGCTCTGCAGGCCCGCCAGATGGCGCGATACAATCCCGGCAAATACTGGCGGCCGGTGGTCCACGAGTAGAAACGAGCGTTCTTCAAAGAGATGATTCACTGCGGCGGTAATCAGCCGGGTGCCGGCAGGCTGGTGACGTTCAAGGGCTCGAATTGGCTGATGTCCATTCTTCTGGCCGATGACGATCATCTGTTACCGGCTACTTTCGACAGCGTCGAAGAGTGCGGCTCGGGGAGCAGAGGATGGCACTTTGGCTTATACTGGATGAGATTTGGAGGCCCAAAATGGAATTTCCGGTTGAGATGACGCAATTGGGCCAGAGCGTACGGCGCGGCCTCCGCGGCGGAGTCTGCGGCGCGGCGCTGTGGGCCGCCCTGTTCGGGATGCCCTGTCTGGCGGCTCAGGATGCGCCGGCGACGCCCGCCGCACCCGTGCCCGTGCTGATCCTCGCCGGCAAGAAGGTATTTGTTTCCAACGCCGGATCGGACGGCAACCCGCTGGCGGTGTTCAAGCGGCTGGGCGACGAAAACCTGCCCTACAACCAGTTCTACGCGGCCATGAAGAGTTGGGGCCGCTATGAACTCGTCGGTGATCCCGCCGCCGCCGACCTGGTGTTCGAGATTCGCTTTATCGCCCCGCTGACCAGCACTCAATCGGTGGACAACTATGCCCCCCAACTGGACCTGTCCATCCTCGACGCGCGGAATCACTTCCTGCTATGGAGGATTACACAGCCGGTGGAGGGCGCCTTGCGCGGGAAGACCTGGGACAAGAACTTCAATTCGGGAATGGCCGATCTTCTAAGCGCCATCAAGAAGCTGGCCGCGCCGAGCGCATCCGCGCCGGCTGAGCGATAGCCCGGCCACCGCGTACACACCTCACCTCGCCCATCCGCGGGTGCTCGGGACGGGGATTCCGTATTACCATTCAAGACGGCGGACGGCGAGGACTGAATCTTCGGGCCTGCACGCTATCTTGCTTGCGCTGCTGCTCGGTATAGTGGGGCTAGTGGGCTCTATGGCGTTGTGGCGTACTCGGTCGGGGCAAGGACTCGCGAAATCGGCGTCCGTATGGCGATGGGTTCGCGGCGTGGAACGGTATACCGGTTGATCGTTGGTGAAGCCTGGCAGTTGGTGGCGACCGGCATTGCCCTAGGTCTGCTGGGTTCGCTCGGGGCGGCAACGCTGCTTTGTTCGATGCTGTTCGGTGTCCGCTCCTGGGATCCTCCAACGCTGATCATCGTGGCCGTGGTGCTCACGATGTGCACCCTGCTGTCCAGCTTTGTGCCGGCACGTCGCGCCGCTTCGGTCAACCCGGTGGAGGCTCTGCGGGCCGAGTAGATCAACCATGCTAAGTCGGCGGAGTGCTACGGCGGCGTTAAGGGGCAATAACGGTAGCTATCTCGGCAGCTATCTCGGCAGCTATCTCGGCAGCTTGGCCCCACTGTTGTTCGCCCTGCGTTTGCCTAAACTGGAACCGTGTCCGGTAGGCGTCCCTGCATCGTCCACGTCGCGCCACTCGAGGTCTTCCCATTGCACCGCAGCTAACTCGGATCGCCGGAACGCGCCCAGAAACCCGAGCCGCAGCACTACGGGGTCCCGGCTGCCGATTCGCGGTATTCGGCAGCAAGACACACATCAGGCTGTCTTGACTTGACGAACACATCGACGATATCATTCAGCCACTCGCCCTTCTGGCGCCATGATAGGAATTACAGTCTCGCACTATCGGATTCTCGAGAAACTGGGCAGTGGCGGTATGGGGGTCGTTTACAAGGCCGAGGACATCAGGCTCGGTCGGCTGGTTGCACTCAAGTTCCTGCCTGCGGACACGACACAGGATCATCAGGCCTTCGAGCGCTTCAGACGCGAAGCCCGCGCCGCGTCGGCGCTCAACCACCCGCACATCTGCACGATTCACGAGGTGGACGAAGCCAGCGGACAGCCCTTTATTGCGATGGAGTACCTGGAGGGCCAGACCCTGCAGCAGCGGATCGCGGCCGGACCTTTTGGAATCAACGAACTGCTGAGCCTAGCCATCCAGATGGCGGATGCTTTGGATGGCGCGCATCAGAGGGGCATCATTCACAGGGATATCAAACCGGCGAACATCTTCGTCACAGCTCGTGGCCAGATTAAGATTCTCGATTTCGGCCTGGCTAAGTCCATCGGTCCCGGGACTGGTCCGGTCTCGCCTGGAGCGGACCACGTCGCACCGGTAACCGTGGATGAACAGCCCACTGTGGCTGTCCCCGCCAATCACCTGAGCAGCCCAGGCATGGCGATGGGAACGGTCGCGTACATGTCGCCCGAACAGGCCCGCGGGGAGAACCTCGACGGCCGCAGCGACATTTTCAGTTGCGGCGTGGTCCTCTACGAAATGTCCACAGGTCGGACACCCTTCAACGGAAAGACCACAGCCTCTGTTTTTGCGGCGATCCTGCACGAGACCCCTACAGCGGTGACCAGTTTGAACTCCGCCATGCCCCTCAGGCTGGAGGAAATCATCAACGAAACGCTGGAGAAGGATCGGGAACTGCGCACCCAGAGTGCGGCTGGTTTGCGAAGTGACCTGAAGCGCCTGAAGCGGGATGTCGAGTCGGGCCGCACCGCAGGAACGACGGCGGCGATTCAAACCGCCGCTGGCGTGGCAGATACTCCGACACCATCGAGGGTAAGCGGTTTAGGGTTACTGACGCCGGCCAGGACACCCCTCCATCGTTGGCGACGGCACCTCCTCAGTGCGTTCATAATCGCGGGCCTTGGCGTAATCGCCTTTGTTCTGCGGCCAGCGTTGCCTCCTCCCAGAGTGGTCGGGTCACAGCAGATCACCACGGATGGCCTTGAAAAATCGGAAATGGCGACTGACGGAGCTCGACTCTACTTCTCAGAGGGCGGTCAGCTTTATGAGGTCTCCAAAGCAGGAGGGGAGATTGTTCCTCTAAAGCAATCCGCCAAGGACGTATTTCCTGTCGATGTATCCAGAGACAGGTCCCAGCTCCTCGTCCTGACCAACAGCTTCGTACCAGAGGGCGGGGCCGCCTGGACCCTGCCAGTTCTCGGCGGTACGGCACGGCGACTGGGTAGCGTGTTGGCCACTGATGCGGCATGGTCTCCGGTAGAGAACCGAATCGCGTACGCGTCGGACCAGGATGTCTACGTCGCAAATGGCGACGGTACGAAACCTCATAAGCTGGCAAGTCTGGCCGGTGTTGTCTCCTGGCCGCGCTGGTCACCCGACGGGACGCGGCTGCGTTTCACGCTGAACGACCAGAGAGGTTCCACCATTTGGGAAATCACGCCGGACGGCAGCGGCCTGCATCAGATACTGGCCGGCTGGAACACCCCCCCTTCGGAGTGTTGCGGGAGTTGGATGCCGGATGGGAAGTACTTTGTGTTCCAGTCGTTCCGCGGTGGGACGGCTAACGTCTGGGCCGTCCGTGAGGCCGATAGCGTCTTCCGGCGAGTAAACCACCAGCCTGTTCAATTAACGTCCGGCCCGACAAATACTCTTGCTCCTTTGCCGAGTGTCGACGGGAGCCAGGTTTTCGTACAGGCCGTTCAATCGCGCGGGGAGCTGGTGAGATTTGATGCGAAGTCGGGTGAGTTCCACTCCTTCTTCCCGAGAGACCGAGCGGGCATTCAAGCATCCGCCGTTGACTTCTCCAGAGAAGGCAAATGGATTGCTTATATGAGCTATTCGGATGGGACGCTGTGGCGGAGCCGGCCCGATGGCAGCCAGCAGCTGCAGCTGACGTATCCACCGCTGTCGGCCTTCATGCCCCGCTGGTCCCCCGATGGAAGACGGATCGCGTTCATGGGGCGATTGCCCGACAAACCCTGGCAGGTGTTCGTCGTGGACGCGGAGGGGGGCACAGTGGAGCAGTTGGCGCCGGAACAACGCGACGAGGCCGACCCCAGTTGGTCCCCGGACGGACGCTCGTTGGCTTTTGGCAGCCAGGCAGTGCCCGAAGGAGATGCCGTCCGTATGAATTCCATCCGCATACTGGATTTGCAGACCCATCAAACTTCTGTTGTGCCTGGGTCGCAGGGTCTGTGGTCACCAAGGTGGTCCCCCGCGGGAGGACGCCTTGCTGCCATGTCTAATGACGGGAACAGGCTGTTCGTCTTCGACTTCAGCACCCGTGAGTGGACGGAGCTGGTGCATATGTCACTCGGCTATCCGCAATGGTCGCATAGCGGTGACTCCATGTTCTTTCTGCACCAACTGCCGGGAGGGGACCGGGTGACTCGCATCAGGCTCCGCGATCACAAGATCGAGGTAGTGGCGGACCTGAAGAACTTTCACCAGGCGCCGTTTCTGGTTGGCTACTGGGTTGGTCTCGCGCCGGATGATTCGCCTCTGCTTGTACGCGATGCCGGGATTCGGGACCTTTATGCCCTCAGTTTGCAGTTTCCTTAAAGGCGGCTACTTTAATATTCCACTCCAGCAGGTAGATTCCGCTGTCCGAAAGACCTGTCGGTCGCCAGAACTGAATCGGGATGAATCAGCGCAGTGTCGCGGCATGTTACTTACCGATTCGGGAGCCGGTCGACTAAGTGGCGCGCGGGCGTGAACTATCGAGGGAGGAGGCGTTCT
>JBEKZH010000115.1:0-10184 GCA_049510065.1 Bryobacteraceae bacterium | reverse complement strand
CGTCACCATTTTCGAGCGCGCGCCCATTTTACAGGCCCTTCAGCCTGAAGATAATCAGGATAAATCAGGGCTAATTGTCAACCAACTGAATCTATGGGACTTATAGCCGGACAGCAGTGATGGAACACATATGTCTTTAGCCTCTCGTTCTCTGCCTGCAGCTTCGAAATGTTTTCCTGAGCGCTCAACAGAGCTTCTTTGGAATCGCCAATGTAGTCGTACACCTCTGCTATACGACCCGCGAACTCATCCGGTTTAAGCGAGCCGGCCTTCGCCGCGTCGCGCAACGCTCTCGCCAAATCCGCTGCAGTCTTGAGCGCGGACAATCCGCTCGCAATCTCCATGATGCTTTATTGATAGCACTCCAGCGCTTGCATCGGACAGCCGCTCCTCTTCCCACCAGCCTCCTTCCACCCCCCCCTGCTAAACTGAAATTCTTCCCCGTCATCCAATGCAGCAGCCAGACAAAGTGTACGAGCCCCGCCGTTTCGAGCCGGCATGGGCCCAGTGGTGGATCGACCAGAACCTCTTCCGCGCCGATGCGCACCGCCCCGGCCCCGTATTCTCCATGGTCATCCCGCCGCCCAACGTCACCGGCTCCCTGCACATGGGGCACATGCTCGACCACACCATCATGGACGCCGCCGTCCGCTGGCATCGCATGCGCGGCGACAACACGCTCTGGCTGCCCGGCACAGACCACGCCGGCATCGCCACGCAAATGGTCGTCGAGCGCGAGCTCGCCAAAGACGGCATCACCCGCCATCAGCTCGGCCGCCAGGCCTTCGAACAGCGCGTCTGGGAGTGGAAGCGCCAATACGGCGGACGCATCACCGAACAGATGAAGGCCATCGGCGACAGCGTCGACTGGTCCCGCGAGCGCTTCACCCTCTCGCCCGAACTCTCCCACGCGGTCACCGAAGCCTTCGTGCTCCTCTACGAGCGCGGCCTCATCTACCGCGGCACCTACATGGTGAACTGGTGCCCGCGCTGCCACACCGCGCTGTCCGACCTCGAAACCGTCCATGAGGACACCGAGGGCAGCCTCTGGCACATCCGCTACCCGGTCAACGAAACGGACCGTTTCCTCACCGTTGCCACCACGCGCCCCGAAACCATGCTGGGCGACACCGCCGTGGCCATCAACGCGCGCGACCCGCGCTACACCGGCGTGCACGGCCACACCGTCACGCTCCCGCTGATGAACCGCGAGATCCCCATCATCCTCGACGATCTGGCCGACCCCGAGTTCGGCTCCGGCGTGGTCAAGGTCACCCCCGCGCACGACCCCAACGACCTCGAAGCCGGCAAGCGCCACAGCCTGCCGCACGTCAAGGTCATCGACGAGAACGGCCACATGACCGCCGAGGCCGGCCCCTACGCCGGGCTCGACCGCTTCGAGGCCCGCAAGCGCATCGTCGCCGACCTGGAGAAGCTCGGCCTGCTCGAAAAAGTCGCACCGCACGCGCTGGCCATCAGCAAGTGCGACCGCTGCAAGACCATCGTCGAGCCGCTGGTTTCCACGCAATGGTTCGTGCGCACGAAGCCGCTCGCGGAGAAAGTGATCGCGGCGGTGGAAGACGGCCGCATCCGCTTCGTCCCCGAAAACTGGAACGCCACGTTCTTCAACTGGATGCGCAACATCCGCGACTGGTGCATCTCGCGCCAGCTCTGGTGGGGCCATCGCATCCCCGCCTGGCATTGCGGCGTGTGTCATGAAATCGCCGTGGCCCGCACCGCGCCCGCGGCATGCCCGCAGTGCGGTTCGCACGAACTCACCCAGGACACCGACGTCCTCGACACCTGGTTCAGCTCGGGTCTGTGGCCCTTCGCCACGCTCGGCTGGCCCCGTCGCACCGCGGATCTGAAAACGTATTACCCCACCTCGGTCCTCATCACCGCCTACGACATCATCTTCTTCTGGGTGGCGCGCATGATGATGATGGGCCTCGAGCTCACCGGCGAGGTGCCGTTCCGCGAGGTGCACATGCACGGCCTCGTGCGCGACAAGGACAAGAAGAAGATGTCCAAGACGAGCGGCAACACCATCGACCCGCTGGACAGCAACGAAAAGTACGGCACCGACGCCGTGCGCATGTCGCTGCTCATGGGCACCGGCGCGGGCACTGACATCGTCTACACCGAGGACCGCCTCACCACCGCGCGCAACTTCGCCAACAAGCTGTGGAACGCCGCCCGCCTGATCTCGCTCACCGTCGCGGATTCGCAGACGACGCCACTCCAGCAGCCCGAAGCCGCCACCGCCGAAGACCGCTGGTTCTTCACTCGCATCAACCAGACCGCCACCGCCGTCGCGGCGCTTTTCGAGCAGCACCGCTACAACGAGGTTGCCCAGGAGCTGTGGCATTTGTTCTGGGACGATTTTTGCGACTGGTACATCGAGGTGAAGAAGTTGCGCGTGGAGGACAACCGCGACAGCCTCCTCTACAGCTTCAGTTGTATCCTGCGCTTCCTCCATCCGCTGGTGCCGTTCATCACCGAGGAGTTGTGGCATCGCCTCGATACCTCGGCTGGTTCCATCGCGCTCGCGCCATATCCTGCACCGGGCGGGCCGGCCGGCAACACGCGCGACATGGACATGATCCAAGCGGTTGTGATCGATGCTCGCACATACCGCGCCGACCAGAAGCTGGACAAGAAGCTTCACCTCAACGGCACGTTCGACTGTCCGTCCGAAAGCATCGAGGTTGTCCGGCGCGAACTCCCCATCATCGAGAAGCTCGCGAACCTATCGCTGCAGTTGCGCGAGGGAGGTATTCTCAAGCTGGCGTTGCAGCTTCCCGAAGCGGACAAGTCGGCCACGCGAGCCCGGCTGGAAAAAGACATGGTGCAGCTCGAGAAGCTGATCGCCGGAATCGACGCGCAGTTTGCCGACGAGAAATCGCTCAGCCGCAAGCCCGAACACATAGTCAACTCGCTGCGCGAGAAGCACGCCGGCTACGAAGCGCAACTGACCAAAGCAAAGGCCTCCCTCGATGCTCTTTGACGTTGCGCATCCCGAGGTGCGGGAAGTGGTCCATCGCGCGCTGGCCGAAGACATCGCCCAGGGTGACATCACCACGGAGCTCACCGTCGACGCCGCACGCCACGCCACGGGTGCTTTCTTCGCGCGGGAGCCGGTGGTGCTGGCCGGGGTGGAACTGCTCCCACTCATCTACGAGGCCCACGGCGGCGTGGACGACATCGACATCCACCGCCTCAGCGGCTCCAACCTGGTAGCGGGCGTGAAGATCGCCGAGGTGCGCGGCCCGGCCCGCACTCTGCTGACGTGCGAGCGCGTCGCGCTGAACTTCCTGCAGCGGCTGAGCGGCGTCGCCACGCTGGCCAGCCAGTACGTGCGCGCCGTGGAGGGCACCCGCTGCCGCGTCCTGGACACGCGCAAAACCACCCCCGGCCTGCGCCGTCTGGAGAAGATGGCCGCGGCCGCCGGCGGCGTCACCAATCACCGCATGGGCCTGTACGACGCGGTGCTCATCAAGAACAACCACATCACTGCGGCCGGTGGGGTGCGCGCCGCGCTCGAAGCCGTGCAGAAGGCGGGCATGCCGGCGGAGATCGAAGTCCGCAGCCGCCTGGAGCTCGACGAAGCGCTCGACGCGGGCGCGCTGCATCTCCTGCTCGACAACCTCACGCCCGCCGAAGCAGCCGAGTGGATTCGCGTCATCGACGGCCGCGCCACTGCGGAGCTCTCCGGCGGCATCACGCTGGAAACGGCGCGAGCCTACGCGGAAACCGGCGCCGACTTCATCTCCGTGGGGGCCATCACCCACTCCGCCCCCGCCGTCGACATCAACTTCCGCCTGGAACTCTCATGACAATGTGGGGCAGGATGGCATCCTGCGCGGGGCTGTCAGCCCCGCCAATCCCTGCCGTTCGGTTGCGGTTCTGCCGTCTTGTGGGGCAGCCTTGACCCGGGCGAAGCCGCAGTGGTCTCCTTATCCGCGGATAATGTCGGCATTCGTCTTTCGCCTGTGGTCAAAGCTGCCGCCGGCTTTCAGCCGGCGCCTTACTACCGCCCATGCCTCTTAACCTCGCCGCCGTGTGCGCTTCCCTTCCCGGCCGCGACATCCACTGGCACCAGTCTGTCAGCTCCACCATGCACGAAGCCGCGCTGCTGGCCGCCGCCGGTGCTTCCTCCGGAACCGTCGTCGGCGCCGACGAACAGACCGCCGGCCAGGGCCGTTTCGGCCGTCACTGGCACTCGCAGCCGGAAACCGGGCTGTACTTCTCAGTGATCCTGCGATTCCCGCTCGCCGCCGCCGACACCCCGCTGGTCACGCTAGCCCTCGGCCTGGCCGTTCGCGAAGCCATCCTCGAAGCCACCGCCATCGTCTGCGACCTCCGCTGGCCCAACGACCTGCTCATCGCCGATCGCAAGTGCGCGGGCATCCTCACCCAGATGGAAAGCGGCGCCGTAGTGGCGGGCATCGGCATCAACGTGAACCAGCCGGAACTGCCCCCGGACATCGCCGGCATCGCTACGTCCCTGCGCCTCGCCGCCGGACGCCCCCACTCCCGCGAGCAGCTACTCACCCGCCTGCTGCCCGTCATCGACGAGCGGTGCGGCCTGCTCGCCCGCGAGGGCAGGGAGCCCATCCTGCGCGTCTTCGCGAAATCCTCCAGCTACGTGACCGGCCGCCGCGTCACTGTCGAAATCTCCGAAGAGGAAACCCTCACCGGGACCACCGCCGGACTCACCGCCGACGGCTTTCTCCTGATCCGCGACGATCGCGGCAAAGAGCATACAATCATAGCCGGAGGAGTTCGCCCAGCCTGATGCTGCTCGCTCTCGACGCCGGCAACACCAACGTCACCATCGGGGTCTTCGACGAGGACCGCAAGCTGATCGCACGCTGGCGCCTGCGTACCGTGCACCACCAGACCGCGGACGAGTGGGGCATCCTGATTCTCAACCTGCTGGCCATGTCTTCGCTCGACGTGGCCGCCATCGACGGCATTGCCATCTCCACCGTGGTGCCGCCCATTCGCACGCCGCTGGCCGAGATGGCCGAGCGCTACTTCCACGTCCAGCCGCTGTTCATCGGCGAAGACACCGACACCGGCCTCACCATCTGCTACGAGAATCCGCGCGAGGTGGGCGCGGACCGCATCGTCAACAGCCTGGCCGCGTTCCGGAAGTACGGCGGCCCGTGCGTGGTGGTCGATCTGGGCACCGCCATCACCTTCGACACCATCTCCGCGAAGGCCGAGTACCTGGGCGGAATCATTTGCCCCGGCATTGGCATCTCCACCGCGGCGTTGTTTGCCCGCACCGCGCGCCTGCCCATGGTGGATCTCCGCGACCCCGGCAAGCTGATTGGAACCAACACCGTCGGCAGCATTCAATCGGGCCTGTTCTGGGGCTACATCGCCCTGATCGACGGCCTGCTGGAGAAACTCATCGCCGAGCTCGGGCCGGACACGAAGACCGTCGCCACCGGTGGACAGGCAAAGCTGATCTTCGAGTCTTCGAAGCGCTTGCAACATCTGGACGAAGACCTCACGCTGGAGGGCCTGCGCATCGCCTGGGATCGCAGTCGACGCCGGTGAACCCAGAACCAGTGAATGATGACCAGGACTGGCCGTCCACGTACTTCAACTACTTCACCGAAATCGAGGACCACTTCCGCCGCGCCCGCGGCACCGGCCTGTTTTTGCTTTCCCCGCTCGACTGGGCCCTGATCGAGAGCTGGAAGAACGCCGGCGTGCCGCTGGAGGCTGTCCTGCGCGGTATCGACGCGGCGTTCGAAAAGTGGCGATCTAGGAAGACGCGGACGCAAATGGTGAACGGCCTCGCTTACTGCTCCCAGGCGGTGATGAGCGAAGCCGAGCAGATGGCCGGCGCCGCCGACGTCCGGTCGAAGCGGCAGGAAGTGGCGGCGCCGTTCAAAGTGGAAGAGCTCGAGCAGTACCTGGAGCGCAACATGCGCGCGCTGGCCGCCTCGCCCGGGTTCGAGGAAGTGGCCGCCGGTCTGGCGAAACTTCTCTCCGGGGCGGACGCGTTGTACGGCGATC
Organism: Bryobacteraceae bacterium; assembly: GCA_049510065.1. Taxonomy (GTDB): domain Bacteria; phylum Acidobacteriota; class Terriglobia; order Bryobacterales; family Bryobacteraceae; genus CAWACP01. The sequence goes on along the minus strand of JBEKZH010000115.1, from coordinate 4,148 downwards.
TGGAACAGATGGAGCAGCATCTCACTGCCCTCGAAGACAAGATGATCGCCATCGCCCGATCCCGCCAGGCCGAGGACGCGCTGTTCCGCGCGCGCCGCGACCTCGACCAGCAACTGAAGCCGTATCGCGGCAAAATGAGCGCGCCACAGGTGGCCATGCTGGAAAAACAGTACCTGGAGCGCCGTCTGCTCGAAGATGCCGGCCTGCCCCGCCTCAGCCTCTTCTATCTGGGTTGACGGGGGGTCGAAAAAGGTTTAGCCGGCCGGGAACAACTTCCCTGTCCCGGACATCCAAACCTCTGATAGACTGCTGTGTGAACGATCCGGCATGCAAGCGGTTGCGAGTCTTTCCATGATTCGCTATACTCCGCATTGCATTGATCAAAGCCGTAAAAGGGAGCTGGATCGGCTCGGTTGCATCCGAGGAGTCGGCAGCGAACACGAGATAACGATCGGGAGGCACAGTTTTGTGAAAACGACAACATTACGACTGGCTGTCGCGGTATGCGGGATTGTGAGCCTCGTCTCACCAGCCCTGATTCTTGCTGCGGGCTCCCCGGCCCCCCAGGCTCAGGGCCAGGCGGTTCAGAAGAACTGGAAGGACCGCGACGAGTACGACCTGTTCACCAACATCACCAAAGAGACCAATGGGCAAAAGAAGCTGGACCTTCTGAACCAGTGGTCGACGAAGTACCCGAGCACGGACTTCAAGGCCGAGCGCGCCAACCTCTACATCACCACCTACGCAGCACTGAACCGCCCCAAGGATGCGATCGTCTCGGCGAAGCAGCTTGTGGCCGATAATCCGAAGGATTTCACCGGGCTCTACTTCCTGACGATGCTCACGCTGCAGGCGGCGGACATCGGCGCCGGGGCTCTGGACGACAGTGAGAAGGCTGCCAACGGCCTGCTGGGCGCTCTGGACGACCAGTTCGCCGCGGCGAAAAAACCTGTTCAGGTAACCGCTGAAGACTGGGCCAAGGCCCGCAGCGACACCGAAGCACTGGCTCACACCACCCTCGGTTGGGTGGTCATGCAGCGGAAGGACAACGCGAAGGCCGAACAGGAGTTCACAAAGAGCCTGCAGTTGAGTCCGGCCTCCGGCCAGGTTTCCTACTGGCTGGGCACGGTGATCCTCGCGCAGAAGGACGCGGCCAAACAAGTTGCGGCGCTGTACGATATCGCCCGCGCCGCGGCCTACGATGGCCCGGGCGCCCTGAGTGCCAGCTTCCGCGCGGATGTGAGAAAGTACCTCGACAAGGTCTACGCCGCCTATCACGGCAGCAAAGACGGGCTCGATGACGTCCTGGCTGCGACGAAGGCCTCGGCGCTCCCGCCGGCCGACTTCAAGATCAAGAGTGCCGAAGATATCGAGAAAGAGAAGCTCGCGAAGGAGCAGCAGTTCGCCAAAGACAACCCGAGTCTGGCGCTCTGGCTGAACGTCCGCACCGCGCTGACCGGCCCCGATGGCGCAAGCTACTTCGCCCAGAACATGAAGGGCGCCCAGACGCCCGCCTTCACCGGCAAGCTGATTTCGGCCACTCCCGAGACCAAGCCGAAGACGCTGGTTCTGGCTATAGCGGACGGCACGACACCGGACGTCACCATCAACCTGGATTCAGCGCTACCCGGTAAGGCCGACGGCGACACAACCATCACCTTCCAGGGCATTCCGGATAGCTACACGGTCACCCCGTTCATGGTGACCTTCACCGCGGAGAAGGCGGCCATAAAAGGCTGGACTGGCAAGACGGAAGCTCCGGTTCGCCACACGCCGGTCAGAAAGCGTCCCGCCGCAAAGAAGTAGTTTCGGTCCGCGGCCTGTCCGCGGCATCGGCCTGCGAAAGGCTGTACATGACACGCTCCCGGAAGGTTAAGGGAGCGTTCGTGTTTTTTGCGGCCTGATAGTACTCCATGAAACGGCAGAAACGGGCTGGACAGACTTCACGGCGCACGCCGGGGAGAGAAAGAACGGTAAGGAGAAGTACTACCCCGCCGAGGGTGATCCGATTTGATGAAGACCACTTCACACTGATTCAGACGGGACACGACGTCAGTCGTTAGCCTGAAACCGCCGGGGTGTCCACTGGGTACACGAATTAATCGCGTTGGTCTGCAAACGAGAGAACTCTGCAAGCGTGCTGAGAATGCACCGTCGCGACTGCGAAACGCAACGTCCCGGCACACCGCTGGCTGTGCCCCGGCCGCTGTCAATCGCAGCGAGGGTTCAGGCTGCTGTCTTCCAGATGTACCGATGATGCAATCCGCCGACCCGCCGCATCGAGTCCACGCGGGCGTGGTCGGGCTTCGACTCGACGGGTCGGCGAAGCCGAGTGTCCTTGCCGAGCCCGAGGTGGGTGCGGTCTTCGTGATAGCGACCCGCCGCTCGTGCGGGTCATTGAGCACGATCACGTGGTCGAAACACTCGCGACGAGCACTGCCAACCCATCGCTCCGCCGTTCCGTTTTGCCATGGACTCCGGACGCTCGCGCGCGCTGGCTCGATGCCGGAGGCCCTCAGCATATCCAGTACCTCGGCGCTGAGTTTGCTGTCGCGGTCCAGGATGGCGTATTCAAGCGGTCGTGGCGGAATTGGAGACGTAGACTTGAGAACGGCCACGACAGCCCAGTCCAGCGTGGCACAGTGATCTGCCTAATTGTGTCCAAGCTGCCGGTGTGCCGAGCGGGGGCAGCCCGCACAAGACGAAGGCCCCCGCCGTGTTAAGACGGAATGGTTGACCTCGGGATCCTCAATGATCCCGGGAGTGTCCGCAGTTCCCAGAACACCAGGACTGGGAGCAAGAACAGCAAACACGGAGGCTCCGAAGCCGGAAGCGACGTCGCCGGAGAAGAAACCGCCGCACGGCTGAGTGGCGGCCGAATCCGCTCAGGATTTCGGCACGGAAACCGTTATGTTCCGGAATCGCAGGGCGCCGGTGTAGTTGCCCTGAATGCAGAACGGACCCGGCTCCGCCTCGTGGCTGTCCATGGCCCCGCCCGTGATTCCAGGGATGTCTTTGTGATCAACGATCAGCACCTTGTCGCGCACCACCGTCACATTCCGACCCACCAGCGTGACATCATAGCTCTCCCACTCGCCCGGCCTCGGCTTCACAGCCGCTTCGGGAGCCAGAAACCCGTAAATCGAGCCTATGCCGTGGAACTGGTCATTTGAGCCGGCAGCCTCGTACTCCACCTGCACCTCATACCGTCCGCGCAGATAGACACCGCTGTTGCCGTCCTTCGGGCAGTTGTATTCGATGTGCAGTTTGAAATCCTGGAACTTGCGCGTGGTGTGCAGATTGGAGCCGGGTTCAGCGTTGATCAGTTCCCCATTCTCTGCTTTCCAGTGGTTTGCGGAGGGATTGTCCGGCTCCCATCCGTTCAGGTCGCTACCGTCGAAGATCGGCTCAGGACCGGTCCAGGCTCCGTCATATGGGCGATACAGAGGCGGCGCCGGAACCCCTGCGATCTGTCCGACATTGCCGTCCCCGCGCGTCTGTGTTCCGGAAATCCGACGGCCTTTAACCCGAAGGTTCCAAGTGAACGTCGTCTGTCCCTTGTACTCCTCCGGGGTTGAGAACGACATCTGCAAGCCGACCAGCTTCAGGTCGTTGACCGGGTGGACGCTGCCGGCACGGCCCACCACCCGAACGCCCGGCTTGTCCTTGTCGCCCGTAGCTTCCAGCCAGGATGGGTAAGTGCCGTCGGGCGCCGTGATGGTCAGATCCCAGCGACCGGCGAAAGGCAGATCTTTCTGCGATAGGGCCAAGAGCACGAGCGCGAGGGCAACGATAAGTGCGAGGCAGAAGATTCTATTTCGTTCCCAGAATGCCAACACTGGGAACAGCCTGTTTCCGAGAACTGCCGGCATTGTTTTCATTCCTCCTCGACTTCCAGCGAAGCGGCGTTAACGACCGCGGTGGCGGTTAGAGAACCTCGAGGTCAACCCTTCCGGCTCCGCGGGGACCTTCGTCTTGTGCGGGCTGCCCGCTCAGCACGCCGGCACAACGTACTGTTGCCCAAAATAGCTACTTTCTGGCGCAAAAGTCATTTTTGCGAAAAACGTGCCCAGAGCGGACTGATGGCGCTGGTCAGACGAACGCGAAAAGGCCCACCGGCATAACCGGTGGGCGGTGACGAAGGAGTT